>JBEKVI010000055.1:0-61747 GCA_049514215.1 Burkholderiaceae bacterium | reverse complement strand
CCAGAAGCGGAAAGCCGTCCTTCAATATTCAATACCAGCGTCCGTCGCGTCTTCGGATCTGGGAGCTTCCCGCCAGCTTCCTGTGCTCGATTATCGGGACCTGCCTTAGCACGGCCGAGCTGCGACGGGTGCTGGCCAAGCCCGTTGATCGGGATCTGAAGCTTGCGTCCGACCTTTTGGTGCATAACGAAGCGGTCAAGCTCGCCTCGAAGTCTGGTCCGGGCGCCAAGGCGATTCAGAAGGCTTTGGATGCGCGCCACGCGGCAACCGTGAAGCGATTTGTGGCCATTGTCGAATCGGCCGATTTGGACCTGGTCTGGGATGAAGCAAAATCGACGGGAGAAATTCCGGGCGCCTATTGGGCGCTGATGACGCATCCGGGCGCAAAAGCGGAACTGGTCAGCACCGCCTTCGGCGACGTCCACATGCTCTCTCATCTCGTGGGAGCAGCAAATCGGGCCGATATTCGACGCTTGAACCAGCTCGAACAGGATAAATCAGAGCTGGAATCCAAGATCGAACGTCAGCAGTCCCGACTCAGGGACCTGGTGCGGGAGCGCGAAGCGCTGCAATCGCAACTGAGTCAGATTCTCCTCGACAGAGCCCTAGCTCCATGTCCCACAGGCATCGAGACGCTAGAGGACAACGAGCGCGACGCGTTGCGGGCGCTGGTCCTGGAAATGCGTGCACGCTACGAGCTGGAGTCTCAGCGCCGCGAACGCGCCGAGCGTCAGCTCTCTGAACAACGCACGGCGCTTTCACGGGCCCAGGCCACGCTCGAGTCGGCCAACCGCGAGAACCAAGCGCTATCCAGCGAGGTCGCGGTGCTCGAGGCGAAATGCACGCAGCGCCTCGAACTCTCAGACGGCAGCGCGGCGGATCTTGATCTTGAAGGAAAGACCGTCCTTTATGTGGGCGGACGAGCCAATACCATGCCCGTCTTGCGCAGCTTCGTTGAAGAAAGCGGAGGCCAATTTCTTCACCATGACGGCGGCATCGAAGAACGCAACGGTTTGCTCGCCGGCTTGATCCGGCGCAGCGACGCCGTGGCCTTTCCCGTCGACTGCATTTCCCATAGTGCGGCGACGCTGTTAAAGCGACTCTGCCTTCAATCCGGAAGGCCTTTCTTGCCCCTCAGAAGCGCAAGTTTCGCCGGACTCGTTATCGGGTTAAGGCAGGTCAGTTGGCTGTCCGCCGCCATCGAGATAGACCCGACTTAGGATGGCTGTGGCGGCATTTACCGAAGGAGAGGTCCATGAGAATTAGCGCGCGCAATACGATCGAGGGCGTGATCACCCACATCGAGCCTGGGGCAGTCAATTCCGAGGTCACCATTAAGACGACCGGGGGCCTTGAAGTGGTCTCGATTATTACCAAGCATTCCGTCGAGAACCTCGGGCTAAAGGTCGGCGGCAAAGCATACGCGGTCATCAAGTCGAGCGATGTCCTCATCGCCGTAGACTAGCTGTCCCTTCGGGCCGCGCCCTGAACTGGCTGGTTTGGTGTAAGCCGTCACTCTATCTGAACCGCGGCCAACGGGGCTGCGCGGGCGTCGGACTAATCCAGAAGAGCGCCCGCACGAGCGGTGCGCGTGAGCTCCATCAAGAGGTCACGAAATCCCCGGTTGCGATGCTCTGGGCGAGAAAGTTTCAGGAGACTGTAGTGCGCCAAAGGCGATAAGCCCCGCCACTGCGCAAGGCTAATCGGGACGACGCCGTCGCGCCGACATTGCGCTTCGATCTGTTCGGGGACAGCCATCGCGTCTCCGAACGGATCGAGCGGGGCAGGCGCAATCCGAGTCGCAAGACGTCCGCATCTTTGTGAGACGATCTGATCGAGCGTCTTAAGGTAGGTTGCGCGCTGCCCTGGGGTTCCGATCGGATGCGCGACTAGCAAACCCCGTTCACCAAGGCTCAGTCTTTGCCAGTCTTCCAGAGCAATCTGGGCGCCGCAGGCATCGAGCTTGTAGCGCACAACGAGCGGAAAGCGACGCAATGAGGTGCGTAGATGCCGCTCGAACTCGAAAAGGCGCACTTCTACCCCGTCGCTCACGTCCTCGACGGGGGAGCAGCCGTTATCGCTTAGCGTCACGTGGAGCCTTCACTTGGGTTCGAGGGTTTCACGGTGCTCCCGAATGGCCGCGCTGACCAGACTTTTCAGACCGGCGCCGGCCGCCGTATCCACATGGGCCAATAGTGTCCGGCGCATACGCGGCTCCCAGAAGCGCTTCAGATGGCCCGCGATTTCCTGCTTGGCTTCTTCTTGATCGGGATAGGCCTCGAAGAACTGCCCGATGCGATTGGCCATCTCGACCAAGTATTCGGCATTCATGTGCGCGCGGACTCAGTCAGTTGAATCCGCTCGGGATGCGTGTAGCACACGAGCGATTGTCCACGCGCAAAACCGACCAGGGTCATGCCGATTGAATCCGCCATCCGGATGGCAAGGCCGGTCGGAGCGGAAATCGCAGCGAGGATAGGAACACCTAGCGCCCCTGCCTTCTGGACCATCTCAAAGCTGGCCCGACTAGTCACGAGCGCGGCTCCGCACGCCGGCACTTCCTCGCGCGCCAAGGCGCCTAGCATCTTGTCGAGGGCATTGTGCCGGCCGACATCTTCGCGCACGTGCAAAAGGGTGCCGTTTTCAGGAAGCCACGCCGCTGCGTGCACTGCACCCGTGCTGGACATGAGCGGCTGGCGCTCGCGCAAGGAATCAAACCCGGCCAGAAGGCTTGCTGCCTCAAAGTGGGCATTCGCGCTCACCCTGCGCGTCGGCTTCACTACTTCGGTCAGACTCTCGACTCCACAAAGGCCGCAGCCCGTGCGGCCCGCGAGCGCGCGGCGGCGCTCCTTTAGCCGCACAAAGCACTCGTTGGGGATGCGGGCCTGTAGCGTGATGCCTTCGCTACTCTCCCGGATCTCCACGTCGTAAAGTTCGCCCGAGCGATCGATGACGCCCTCAGACAAGGCAAAACCCAACGCGAAGTCATCCAAGTCAGTGGGAGTGGCCAGCATCACCGCATAGGAAATGCCGTTGAACTCCAGGGCGACCGGAATTTCCTCTGCCACGCTGTCCGTCAGGGCGTGTTCGCGATTTCCCTCCACGCGTCGCACCGGGTAGGTTCCCGCCGCGACATCGCCCCGCTCCTGAAAGGGTTCGGCCGGCTTCATCGATTCTCCTAGGGTGCGGCCGGGCTCGCCTGCTCCCGCTTGGCCAACAGGTCGGCCTGCTGGTCTGAGAACTGGCGATAGCGACGCTGCCATTCCGAGGGCTGCGAAACCTTCAGCACCTGCACGGCGGTGACTTTGTATTCCGGACAGTTCGTGGCCCAATCCGAACTCTCGGTCGTGATCACATTCGCCCCGGATTCAGGAAAATGAAATGTCGTATACACGACTCCGGGTTGCATACGATTCGTGATGGTCGCGCGCAACACGGTTTCGCCCGCCCGGCTCTGGATTCCGCACCAGTCATCTTGTCGGATCCCGCGTTCCTCGGCGTCGTGAGGATGGATTTCAATCCGATCTTCGCTGTGCCAAGCCACGTTCGCGGTGCGTCGGGTCTGGGCTCCCACGTTGTACTGCGACAGGATGCGCCCCGTAGTCAAGAGCAGCGGAAACTTGCGATTGACCTTTTCTTCAGTCGCGACGTACTGCGTCAACATGAATCGACCCTTACCCCGCACGAATGCGTCGACGTGCATGATGGGCGTCCCTTCCGGGGCCGCGTCGTTGCAGGGCCATTGGATGCTGCCGAGCTCGTCTAGTTTTCCGTAGCTAACGCCGCTAAATGTCGGCGTGAGGGCAGCGATCTCCTGCATGATCTCCGAAGGATGGTTGTAATGCATGGAGTAGCCCAGGGCATGGGCCAATGCCAGCGTGACCTCCCAGTCGGCCAAACCCGCCTTTGGGGCCATCACCTTGCGCACGCGCGAGATCCGACGTTCGGCATTGGTGAAGGTTCCGTCCTTTTCCAAGAACGACGAGCCAGGGAGAAACACGTGGGCGAATTTGGCGGTCTCATTCAGAAATATGTCCTGAACGACGATGCATTCCATCGCGGACAACGCATCGGAGACGTGTTGTGTGTTCGGATCCGACTGGACGATATCCTCACCCTGGCAGTAGAGGCCCTTGAAACTACCGTCGAGTGCCGCCTCGAACATGTTGGGAATGCGAAGGCCCGGCTCCGGCTGAAGCGTGACGCCCCAGGCCTCTTCGAACAGATGACGCACAGTCCCGTCCGATACGTGCCGGTAGCCCGGCAGTTCGTGCGGAAACGATCCCATGTCGCATGAGCCTTGCACATTGTTCTGGCCACGCAACGGGTTCACGCCCACTCCCTCGCGCCCGACGTTGCCGGTCGCCATCGCCAGATTGGCGATGCCCATCACCATGGTCGAGCCCTGGGCGTGTTCGGTTACCCCAAGACCGTAATAGATCGCGCCGTTTCCCGCGCCCGCATATAGGCGAGCAGCGCGTCGCACGTCTTCGGCAAGTACGCCGGTGACTGACTCCATGGACTCCGGCGAATTCTCTGGCCGCGCGACGAACTCGCTCCATTGGTTGAATGATTTTGCATCGCAGCGTTCCACCACAAAATCCCTCTTGACCAGGCCTTCGGTCACGAGCGTATGCGCAAGCGCGTTGATGAGCGCGACATTCGTCCCCGGCTTGAGTTGCAAATGAAAATCCGCGGCGACATGGGGACCTTCGACCAGATCGATGCGGCGTGGATCAGCCACGATCAGTCGCGCGCCCTGCCGCAGGCGCTTTTTCAGGCGCGAGGCAAAAACCGGGTGTCCATCCGTCGGATTTGCGCCGATGACGACAATGACGTCGGACTGCTCGACGGACCGAAAGGTCTGCGTCCCCGCCGATTCCCCCAACGTCTGTTTAAGCCCATATCCGGTCGGTGAATGGCACACGCGCGCGCACGTGTCGACGTTGTTGTTGCCAAAGGCGGCCCGCACGAGCTTCTGTACGAGGTAGGTTTCCTCATTGGTGCATCTTGAAGACGTAATGCCGCCAATCGAATCCCGTCCATGTTTGTCCTGGATGCGGCGAAACTCCCCGGCGGCATAGCCGATGGCCTCGTCCCACGAGACTTCTTTCCATGGATCGGAGATCTTCTGGCGGATCATCGGCTTGAGAATGCGATCCTTGTGGGTCGCGTAACCCCAGGCGAATCGGCCCTTGACGCACGAATGACCTTCGTTGGCCTGGCCATCTTTGTGGGGGACCATGCGCACCACCTCGTTGCCCTTCATCTCAGCGCGAAACGCGCATCCGACGCCGCAGTAGGCACAGGTGGTCACCACGGAGTGATCGGCCTGCCCCATCTGGATCAGGCTTTTCTCGGTCAACGTCGCCGTGGGACAAGCCTGAACGCAGGCGCCACAGGAAACACAGTCTGACTCCATGAAGCTCTGGCTCTCGCCCGGCGAGACCCGGGCTTCGAACCCGCGCCCGCTGATGGTTAAGGCAAAGGTGCCCTGGGTTTCCTCGCATGCCCTAACACAGCGATTGCACACGATGCACTTGGACGCGTCATACGTGAAATAGGGATTCGATTCGTCCTTCTTTAGCTCGAGATGGTTCTTTCCTTCATAGCCATAGCGAACTTCGCGCAGGCCGACAACACCGGCCATGTCCTGGAGCTCACAATTGCCATTGGTTGGGCAGGTCAGGCAATCCAAGGGATGATCGGAGATGTAGAGCTCCATGACACCTCGCCGAATCTTGGCGAGCTGGTCCGACTGGGTTCTCACGCGCATCCCGGTTGCAGCCGGCGTGGTGCAGGAGGCGGGATAGCCCTTGCGCCCTTCGATTTCGACCAGACAAAGACGGCAGGATCCAAACGCCTCCAGTGAATCGGTCGCGCAGAGCTTGGGCACATTGATGCCGGCCTCGATCGCCGCCCGCATGAGCGACGTCCCTTCGGGCACGACCACCGTGACACCGTCAATTTCGAGCTCGATCGCTACGGTCGAAGCGACAGCGGGCGTTCCAAAATCCTTTTCGTTTAAAACATTCATGGAAGAGTCCTTTTGCTTACGCCGCCTTGGGAATCGACGCCGCAACGCCGAAGTCTTCGGAGAAATGATTGAGCGCTGAGAGCACCGGATAGGGCGTCATGCTGCCCATGGCGCAAAGTGAACCGTGCGTCATCGTGTCGCAAAGATCGCGTAGCACCTGCACCTGCGCTTCGCGATTCTGGTTTGCGACGATGCGATCGACGAGTTCGACTCCCCGCGTGGATCCGATCCGGCAGGGAGTACATTTTCCACAGGATTCGATGGAACAGAATTCCATCGCGTAGCGAGCCTGCTGGGCCATGTCGACAGTATCGTCAAACACGACGATTCCCCCGTGCCCGAGAACCGCACCGATTCGAGCGAACGCTTCGTAGTCGAGTGGCGTGTCGAACTGGCTCGGATGCAGATAGGCCCCAAGAGGTCCGCCCACCTGGACCGCGCGGATCGGCCGTCCACTCGCCGTCCCCTGACCAAAGTCCTCCAGCAATTCGCGCAAGGACAGGCCAAACGGGACTTCAACCAGGCCACCCCGCTTGACGTTGCCTGCGAGTTGGACCGGCAAGGTGCCCCGCGAACGTCCGACCCCCATGCCTTGGTAGGCTTTCGATCCCTCGGCTAAGATGAAGGGGACGCTCGCAAATGAGATCACATTGTTGATTGCCGTCGGTTGGCCGAAGAGCCCCCGCACGGCCGGCAGCGGCGGCTTGGCTCGAACCACACCGCGCTTGCCCTCCAGACTTTCGAGCATCGCGGTTTCTTCGCCGCAAATATAGGCGCCGGCTGCCTTTCGCACCTCAATCGCAAACGAGCGACCGGAACCCAAAATGCTCTCGCCAAGGTAGCCCTTCGTCTGCGCATTCTCGAGGGCAGCAGCGAGAACCGCGATCGCGTGGGGATACTCCGAGCGCACGTAGATGTAACCCTTGGTCGCCCCGACCGCGAGCGCGCAGATGGCCATGCCCTCGATGAGCATGTAGGGATCACCCTCCATCACCATGCGATCGGAGAACGTGCCCGAATCACCTTCGTCGGCATTGCAGACGACGTATTTTTGCGAGGCTTCGGCCTCGAGCACCGTGCGCCATTTGATGCCCGTCGGAAAGGCAGCCCCGCCTCGGCCGCGAAGCCCCGAATCGGAGACGCTCTTGACGATCTCCTCGGGGCTTATCGCAAGCGCGCGACGCAATCCCGAGAACCCGCCGTGATTTTCGAATTCATCTATCGAAAGCGGATCCCCTAGACCCGCGCGGGCGAAGGTCACGCGTTGCTGGCGTTTCAGATATTCGATTTCCTGCGTGGCGCCGTGAAAGAGCGGATGCGCTTCGCCCGCGAGAAAATTGGCTGCAAAAAGTGAATCCACGTCGTCGGGCGTTACCGGGCCATAGGCCATTCGTCCCGCAGGGGTCACGACCTCGACCAGAGGCTCCAGAAAGAAAAGTCCCCACGAACTATTGCGAATCACCCGAATGGCGCATCCCTGAGCCGTGGCTCGTGCCTGAATGGCTGCAGCCACGTCGTCGGCTCCCAGCGCGAGCGCAGTCGAGTCGCGTGGCACATAAACCAGAGTCGCGGAGTTCATGAGATTTCGACCCGGCCTTCACAGACCAATGCATCGAAGCGCTGTGGCGTAACGCGCGCGTAGACCTGCTCTCCGATCATCATGCTCGGGCCGACCGAGCACTGTCCTAGGCAATAGACGGGCTCAAGCGTCACTGCTCCGTCCGAAGTGGTTGCGTGCAAGCTGCAACCCAGGCGCTTTTGGGCGTGCGCGACAAGCTCATTGGCGCCCACAGCCTGGCAGGCTTCGGCGCGGCACACGCGCACAATCATGCGTCCTTGGGGCTCTTCGCGGAAATGGTGATAAAACGTGATCACCCCATGCACCTCGGCACGCGAGAGGTGCAGCTCGCGCGCGATAGGCGGCACAGCCGCTTTGGGGATATATCCAAATTGGTCCTGGATGGCGTGCAAGATGGGCAAAAGCGCTCCCGGCATCCCACGGTGACGCTCTAGGACCGAATCGACGATCGCTTCTGGATTCATTCAATTTCCGATATGGAGATACCAACTTCCTGGGATAGCCCAAACCTCTCTTTTCGGCTTGAAGCGGAAATACTTTAATATGTTTCTCATTGCATATTTCGATCGACACCGTTCCAAGGGCGATCAGGTTAGCACAAGCATTCCGCTGCAGAAATAGGATGCGGCCGCTATACTAGATATGTATTCCATAACCTATTTAGCCCATGCTTAAAATTGCGATTCGCCCTGTGTGGTCAATCCAGAGCCAAGGCGAGGAGATCCTCGTGCCGAAGCTTCTTGGACTGCTCAAGGGCATTGATGCCACGGGCACGCTTTCTGGAGCATGCAAGGATCAGGGGTTGTCGTACCGTCATGCGTGGGGCCTCTTGCGACATGGTCAGGAGATTTTCGGCGCGCCTTTGATCGTGAAGGAGAAGGGGCGCGGCTCGCGTCTGGCGCCCTTGGGCGAGACGCTGGTCTGGGCTGATCGTCGCATCGCTGCCCGCCTGTCCCCTTCGCTGGACAGCCTGGCAACCGAGCTCGAGGCCGAGATCGAGCGCCGGGTCCTCGGCGAGACCGCAATCCTTCACGTCCATGCGAGCCACGGCTTTGCCGTGGAGACGTTGCGCGATTTTCTAGTTCGCGCCCAGATCCCGGTCGAACTCAAATACCGGACGAGTCTGGAATCCGTCGCGGCCCTTGCGAGCCTGAGCTGCGACGTCGCAGGTTTCCACGTCCCGACGGGCGAGTTCGAACAGCGAGCGCTAGCCCATTACGTACCCTGGCTCAACCCGGCGGAGATGGTCCTCATCAACGCCGTGACCCGGCGCCAGGGCTTGATGGTCGCGCGCGGCAATCCCCGCAAGATCTACGGACTCAAAGACCTGGCGCGCCCGGACATCGAGTTCATCAACCGCCAGCTCGGGTCAGGCACGCGACTGCTTCTCGATTTGCTTCTCGAAAGAGAGGGCGTCGCTCCACGGAGCATTCGGGGCTTCGAGAACTGCGAATATACACACGCTGCGGTTGCCGCTTTTGTTGCCAGCGGCAAAGCCGACGCAGGCTTTGGTGTCGAGACGCCCGCGCGCCAATTCGATCTGGAATTCATGCCATTGCATACCGAGCGCTACTTCCTGTTGTGCCGCCGAGACGCGCTCCTGCTTTCTCAAGTCCAGCGCATGCTGGCTGTCATGCGCAGCGAAGCCTACAACGATGCGATCCGCATCCTGCCTGGCTATAGGCCCAACCAGACGGGATCGGTACTGGAACTCGGTGACGCCTTCCCAGGATGGAACTAGGTTCACCCCCCCAATCGTTCGCAGCGAAGGCCCAGTATCCAGCACGGTCGCGCCGTGTTCTTGCGCATCGGCGACAATAGGACATCCCGCTCGCAGCGCTCCGCCCGAGTGCCAATCGTGATAAAAATATCGCCGTGAATGCAAACGAATCTGCGTTCGGCGGCACAGCGCCGTGGCTTTGGCTGCCGGACCGCCCACGCTGAAGAGCCGAAAGGAAAAAGGGTAATGAATGCCAGGGGTGCAGATAGCATTCCCGCCCTCGAAGGGGCAAGGCGGGCGATTACGCTTCTCGCACTTGCCCTCGCGACGTTCATGCAAGTGCTCGACACGACCATTGCCAATGTGTCGATCCCAACAATTGCCGGCGACCTCGGCGTTTCGGCTGACCAGGGCACCTGGATCATCACGTCCTTTGCCGTCGCCAACGGAGTTTCAGTTCCGTTGACGGGCTGGCTCATGCAGCGCTTTGGCGTGGTACGCGTGTTTGTGGCCTCGGTACTGTGTTTCACGATCGCATCGTTTCTGTGCGGAATCGCTTTTAGCCTTTCCTCCTTGATTGTCTTTCGAGTCCTCCAAGGGGCGGTCTCAGGTCCCATGATTCCGGGCTCCCAAGCTCTCTTGCTCTCGCTTTTTCCGGCCGAAAAGAAGGGAACCGCGCTGGCGATCTGGTCGATGACCACCCTCGTTGCACCCATTTGCGGCCCGATCCTCGGAGGCTACATCTCGGACAACTACCATTGGTCGTGGATCTTTTTGATCAATGTTCCGGTTGGACTGGGCTGCGCGTGGGTGTGCTGGAAGAGCCTCAAAAGCCGCGAAACACCTACGCGAAATGTCAGCATCGACCGGGTCGGTCTCATTCTGCTTTTCGTCTGGGTGGGCGCGCTTCAGATTATGCTCGACAAGGGCAAGGACCTCGACTGGTTCGACTCCTCGGCCGTCGTTACTCTGGCCGTTACGACTGTTATCGGCCTTAGCGTCTGGATTGTATGGGAATTGACCGACGCACATCCGATTGTGAACCTCTCGCTGTTTCGGTCGCCCAATTTCGCGCTCGGAACCCTCGCTCTTTGTCTAGGGTACGCGGTCTTTTTCGGCAATGTCGTCCTTATGCCCTTGTGGCTGCAAACGCAACTGGGCTACACCGCCACCTGGGCCGGACTGGTCTCGGCGCCGAGCGGATTGACGGCGGTTCTCATTTCGCCTTTCGTGGGCAGATACATCGGGCGCGTGGATGCGCGCTGGTTCGCCACCGCCTCTTTTATCCTGTTCGCCCTCGCTTACTTCATGCGATCGGCCTACCCTCCGGACGCGAGCTTCTGGGTCCTCGTCATCCCGCAGCTCGTCTTGGGCCTGGCCATGGGGATGTTCTTCGTCTCGCTGCTGACCATCTCCCTGGACCGGCTTCCCCCCGAAAGCGTGCCCGCCGCCTCCGGTTTGAACAACTTTCTGCGCATCACGGGGGGCAGCTTTGCCACCTCATTGACAACAACCTACTGGGATCGTCGCGAGGCTCTCCATCAGTCTCGCCTCGTTGAAGCTCTCACGCCATTTGATCCATCGTATGTGCATACCCTGGCTGCCTTGCACGGAAACGGACTTACGGACCAGTCGGCGCCCGCCGTGGTAATGCGCCAAGTGGTGGTTCAAGCCTACATGCTCTCGAGTCTTGACATCTTCTACTTCTCGGGATGGCTTGCGCTCGTTCTCATCCCGCTGTGCTGGATCGTGCGTCGACCGCGTTCCGGGCCAGCCGCCGTGGCGGCAGACTAGGCTGCCAAAGACGGCACGCAAGGCGCCTTACGGAAGCGCCGTCGCCAAGAGGATTTCGGCGAGATGGGCGCTGTGGACCCGAAGCTCTGGAACGGCCGTAGCCTCCCAGAATTGGGCTTTAAGCATGGGGCCCACATAATGCAACCCGGGGACGGCGCGACCCTCACGGCCGAGAAGCTGGTAGCGCGAATCAATCTTTAGCCCAAGCCGAAATTCGTCTTCGACCATCAGACCCTCTTGCCGCAGTTGTCGGATCAGAGAAGAAGACGTCTGGGAGAGATCGTAACTGGGACCGGTACAGTTGACGACGCCTTGGACACGCAGGGTTCGTTCGTTGCGACTTCCCCTCTCCCGAACGCGCAAACCGAGCCCCGCAACAGACGGCTCGCACGCAAGCACGCGGCCAGCCACGACTTCGGCCTGACCTGAAGCCAAAAGGCGGCTCAGCCGCTGATGCGCCGAGGGCGCAAGACGGTGGCGATGCACGTCCCAAAAGGGCAGCAGGTGTTCCAAAAAGCGCCGGCGCTCCGCGTAATCGAGTCCTTGCCAGATGCGGGGCACATGCGCCCGCAGTTCATTGAGCACGTCGCGCCAGTCCCCTCCTGTCCTGCGCCGCGCCCCGAGCTCAAGGCGGATCGCCCGCGTATAAGCACGCACACCGTGCTTGTCCAGTCCATCCAGGTACGACAAGAGCGGCACCGGCTCGGGCGCTTTGGGCAAGAGCCGATGCGCGTGAGGCAGCAAGCCGCGGCGCGACAGAAGCAGGACCTTCTCGACGTTGCCTTGGCTTTGCAAACGAAACAAGGTATCGATCGCGGTATGCCCTGTTCCTAAGAGCATTACCACCCCGCGGTGGCGGCTGCGATCCAACTCAACCAGATTCCAGGGGTCGCCGAGATAGCCATCCGGATCGCACAATCCCTGAAAGGGCTTTGGCGTGCGTGGCGCGTGGTTACCCAAAGCGAGGACCACCTGATCTGCCGCAAGCTCTCGACCATCGGCCAATTCGATCGTGAAGCCTGGCGCGCCCGAGTTCGGGCGCACAGAGTAAACTGCGCCGCGGACACGTTCTACGCGGGCGTTTGCGCCTTGCTCCGCCTCGCTTAGGGTGTCTTCAAGATAGTCGCCGTAAATGCGACGGGGCAAGAAAGACCCCGAATTGAAATGCGGATCGATCCTCTGGCAATAGGCTAGAAAGTGCCCGGAGTCGCTGGACAGAGCACTCATGTTGCCCGCCGGGACGTTAAGGACCAGGTTGTCGTCCCATACGCCGTAGGCCAGTCCACGGGCGAAGTGGTCGCTCCGATCGATGAGGACCACTTTGGGGGGCGAGCCTCCTTGCAGCCGCAGCAGATTCGCGGCGGTGACCGCACCGCTAAAGCCGGCCCCGATGATGGCTATGCAGCGCTGCAAGTTATTCTCTTTGCAGAGAAAATGAAGTTCGAAAAGCCATCGCTAAATTATCCTATGGGCGCGCAACACTGATGGGCGCGAGGATACAACGTTTGCGACAACCGGGGCCATTGTCGCTTCCCAGGCGTGACGCCCATCGCACAGCTCAGGGGGTCTGCACCATTCTGGACGCGCGCGAAAACTGTCCGCAGAACGCGTCGAGGGCGAGCGACCGATAGCCGCTGCGCCAGACGATCCGAGTCCACGTCCGCGCGACACTCGAAGGCAGTGACTGCACCTGCCCCGCGTCGCGGTGTCCAACCACCTCCAGAACCGACTTGGGGATGATCGCCACGCCGCTGCCCGCTGCAACGCAGGCGACGATGGCGTGGTAGGACTGCAGCTCGAGAAACCGGGCCGGCACGACGCCCAATGTCGTAAGCCATTCCTCCAAACGGCGCCGGTAGGAACAGCCTTCGGCAAACGCGATCACAGTCCAGCGCGAGAGATCCTTTGCCGGACGACGGATGGACACTCCTTGCGGCGCGATCAGCACCAGTCGCTCCTCGAACGCCGCCACAGAATCCGTGCCCAAGGTGCTATAGGGTTCGGCGACGAGAGCGGCATCAATCTCGTGACGCCGCAAGCGGGCGATCAGATTTCCCGAAGTACCCGTGGTCAACTCCAGGCGTACCGAGGGATAAGCGCGGTGAAATCGCGAAAGGATGGGAGGCAGCCGGCTCGCCGCGCTACTTTCAAGCGTCCCGACCCGAAGTGCGCCTGCGGGCACGGCGTTCCTGACCGAAGCATTCGCCTCGGAAGCCAGGGACATGAGGCGCTCGGCGTAGGGGAGCAACCGCTTACCTTCTTCCGATAACACGAGCTTTCGCCGACTGCGCTCAAAAAGAGCGACTCCCAGGTCGGCTTCGAGTTGTTGAATCCGGGTCGTCACATTGGACTGGACTCGATTGAGCTTCACGGCCGCCTTGGTGATCCCCCCTTCCTCTGCTACGGCGCGAAAGATATTCAGCGCGACGAGATCCATCATTCATCTCCAAATAAGAACTCGATCATCATAATAATTCATTTGTGGTGATGCATTGGACCCTCTACACTGGGCCTGTGTTGGTGTCCGGCCAACCCGCATCCATTGATCATTCGAAGAGGGCGCCAGCATGAGCACCTTGATTGCATCCCGGTTGGAATTGACCTACCCCATCATTCAAGCCCCCATGGCCGGCGGCGGCGACACGCCCCGCCTGGTTGCGGCCGTCTCCAGCAGCGGTGGGTTGGGGTTTCTCGGTTGCGCCTACCTAACCCACACCGAGATCCTCGAGGTCTCCAAGGCAGTCCGAAAACTCACGGCTCGACCGTTTGGAATCAATCTTTTTGCACCGTCACTCATCCCACGCGAGATCGACGCCAGCAAGGCACTGAAGGCAGTGACCCCCTATTTCAGGGAAATCGGGTTGCCCGATCCCGGCCCGCCGAAGCCGTTTCCCTATACCTTTGATGAACAATTCGCAGCGGTCCTCGAGGTGGCCCCCAGCTGCTTTAGCTTCACCTTCGGACGCCTCCCCTCGGGAGCGGTCGAAGAATTGAGAAAACGGCGGATCATCGTTTTGGGAACTGCGACCACCGTTGAAGAAGGAATCGCGCTCGCCCAGGACGGCGTGGATGCCGTAATCGCGCAAGGTAGCGAGGCGGGAGGTCACCGTGGATCATTCGATGACAATGCTGGCTCCGGATTGGTTGGAACCATGGCGTTGGTTCCCCAGCTGGTGGATGCACTGAAAATTCCCGTGGTCGCGTCAGGAGGAATCATGGACGGCAGAGGGGTTGCGGCAGCGTTTTGCCTGGGCGCAAGCGCAGTCCAGATGGGAACCGCTTTTTTGTGCTGCGATGAGTCAGGCGTCTCGGCGCCCTATCGACGTGCCCTGTCGAGCGCCACCGAGGACGAGACCCGCATCACACGCGCATTCTCGGGCCGCCCGGCCCGTGGGATCGTGAACCGCTTCATGGAGGAGGTCGACGCGCATGCGGCCGGCGATTCCCCGATCCTGCCGTTTCCATTCCAGAACAATCTGACCCGGCCCCTGCGCTCTGAAGCGGCCAAGCAAGGACGCTCCGAGTTTCTTTCCCTTTGGGCCGGACAAGGCCTAAGGATGATCAAGCCGCAGGGGGCGGCGGATCTGGTCCGCAGCGTCGGCACGGCGGCCAAGGCAATTCTTCGCGACCAAGCTCAGCAATTCTAAGTATTGCGCACCGCAGAGCTCGTTCGAGGTGGGACCGCATCCTGTGCGGCATCGAATCACAACCGGTCGGGTTCGGGCGAAAGCAGCGTTGTCCACCATGCAAGATTGACGGGCCCTTTCGGCGACGGTCCGCCTAAAGTCGCAAACCGGGATGCCTCTCGATGCGCATGGCGAAGGCCAGGCGCCAATTGGGTTATGCTCGAACCTCGCAGAATAGCCCGCGCGATGGCGTACCTGCCCGCGCTGTGCGCAACACGAGTCTCGCTTGCGAGCGAACGAAGAGACAGCCCGACGCCACGATGGCCACCGAACACGAGCTCGAAGACTGGCGGAAAAGCGCCCTCCTCCTTAGAGATGAAATCAGCAAGGTCATCATCGGTCAGGACAGCACGATCGAGCTGATCACGGTTGCCCTCTTTGCACGCGGGCACGTGTTGCTCGAGGGTGACGTAGGCGTGGGGAAGACGACGCTTTTGCGAGCCTTTGCGCGGGCCGTGGGAGGGGAGTTCGAGCGCGTCGAAGGAACCATCGACATGATGCCGGGCGATCTCGTGTATCACACCTACGTTGGTGCCGATGGCAAGCCTGGAATCGAACGTGGACCGCTCTTGCGTCATGGCGAGCAGCTGACGACCTTCTTCTTTAACGAGATCAATCGTGCACGGCCCCAGGTTCAATCGCTCCTACTGCGGGCGATGGCCGAGCGCACGGTCACAGCCTTCAATCAGGAATTCGCGTTTCCGCACATGACCGTTTTTGCCGACCGCAATCGCGTCGAGAAAGAAGAAACATTCGAACTCGCCTCGGCGGCGCGGGACCGCTTCATGTTCGAACTCAGTATGCCCACGCCCGAGAACGAGGCGATCCGGCGGGCCCTGGTCTTCGAGAACCGCTTTCACGACGTCGATCGTCTGCTCCTTGGAGTCGCTACGGACGTGGTGGCCGGATCTGATCTGAATCGCATCGCGCAGGCCATTCAAGCGACGATCCAATGCAGCGCGTCGCTCGAGCGCTACGTTCTCGATCTCTGGGAGGCGACCCGATTCCCGCAAAAGTTCGGGATTGACATCGATGGAGTGGTAATGGAGAGCCTGGTGCTTGCGGGAGCGAGCCCGCGCGGCATGATGACACTCATGCGGGCCGCGCGTGTTTTGGCGTGGTTTTCGGGGCGAAGCTACGTGCATTCCGACGATGTGCGCAGGCTCGTGCCCGCGGTTCTCGGGCATAGGGTCTTTTTCACGCCAGTCTATGAGCTGCGTCGCGCCGAAATTGCGGCCCATCTCACGGCACAGATCCTCGACCGGGTCGCGACGCCCCGCTAAATGTCAGACGCGAAGGCCTACAGAAGAATCGCAAAGGCACTCTCTGGCGGCCTTTGCGCGCGCCGGCCCAGGCGTCGTGACCGTGGACCGCTAACCTAAGCACGATCCCCAGGCGATGACAGCATCCCCACCGCAATTCCATTACCGGCTACCTCACCGGGTCGGCGGAATTAGGCCGGGCTCTCATCCAGGGAGAAGCCTCGGCCTCGGGCAGGACTTCGTCACACACGGGACACTATTGGATCGACCTGATCCACGCCGACTCGATCTGAGGGCCAGTCTTCGCAATCCGTTGGGGGACTGGCTCGTTCGTGTGCCAAGACAACGCTCCGAGATCACAGTCCACGTGATCGTCGACGTTTCGCCCTCGATGCACTTTGGCCAGGAGCAGCCCAAGCTTCTCGTGGTGGCGCACTTTGTCGAGGCCCTGGGTCAGGCCGCATCACGCGCGGGCGATGCGCTCGCAATGATGGCATTTGGCGCGAACGCGGAGGCTGATCTGTTCATCCCGGCCAGCCGATCCAAGGGCATCGGGCAAGAGATGGCGCGCCGGTTACGAACCTATCAGAGTCGATCGCGGTCCCGCGGTCCGCGGGCGGTTCCACGGAGTTTACTCGAAACCCTGGACGGTCTAGCTCACCGCGATGGTCTCGTCTTTCTGGTCTCGGACTTCCACTGGAATCTCGAAGCATTAGAGGTAGCCTTGGATCGCCTGCCCCGCGCAACGGTCGTCCCGCTGATCGTCTGGGATCCTGCCGAAATCGAAGCTCCCGTTCACGACGGTGTCGCGCTACTTTGGGATGCGGAGTCCGGCGCCAGCCGAACCCTCTGGATTCGACCAAAGCTGCGGGAACAGTGGTTGCAGGCGGTCGCGCGACGCCGAATCGAATTGGAGACGATTTTTCGTGCACGCGCGATTCGGCCCTTCTACGTCTGCGGTCGCTTTGATCCCGATGCGCTGACGCGCTACTTCGTCGAGTACACCTAGCGATGCCTGCGATGAAAGCCCTGCGGGTCTCGATTGGCATTTTCTCTGTCGTGCTCGGTGCGCAGTCGCGCGCCTGGGGCGAATCGAGCGCGGCCGGGACCCCCCCTGCGGCTTCGAGCGTGCGCGTCGAGCAACCGCGCGCCTTCGGTTATTCGATCGGGGACGTCCTTGTTCAGCGAATCGAGTTCGACGACCGCGCTCCCGCCTTCGGCCCCCAGGCCTTACCCAAGCCAGGTCCGATTGACGTCTGGTGGGAAAGACGCAGTGCAAGACTCGAGCAAGGCGCCTTAGGTCGCCAGACGTTGGTTGTTGAATACCAGCTCATGAACGCACCCCGCACGCTCACTGCCGTTCGCTTACCCGCCTGGTCGCTGCCAGCACGGCCAGGTCTGGGCGCCGTGACTATACCGGAGTGGCCCGTCATGGTCACGCCCTTGACCTTGCCCGTGGCGTTAGACGTGGGAGACCTGCAAACTCTGCGACCCGACCGCCCCGCCCCCCAGTTGGCCACGGACGCAAGTCGGCTACGCTTCCAACTCGGGCTGATCGCCTTCGCCTGCACGCTAGTTGCATGGATCACGTGGTGTGCCGCGCGCAACTGGCGCGCGCGTTCGCGCCTGCCCTTCGCCCATGCGCGCCGGGTGCTACGCCGTATTGAGCCAACGGACCCCAGGGCATGGCAGGCTTTGCATCGCGCGTTCGACCAAACCGGTGGCAGAGTAATCCAGTCCGCCAACCTGGCTGTCCTGTTCGAGCGCGCGCCCGCACTGGCTTCGATGAGGAACCAGATTGAAGCGTTCTATAGTGAATCGGCGCGACGTTTCTTTGAACCGGGCAGCCACTGGACGCCGCAGCCGCTGCACGAACTGTGCATCGCCTTGTGCCGTATCGAAAGAAGGTCGGAAGTATGAACTCGGGAATTGCGATGACGCATCCCTGGCTCCTCGTTCTATTGCCGCTGGCCGCATTGCCCTGGTGGCCCAACCGCCGCGATGCGCTTATGTTCTCCTATATCGCGTGGCTTCCCAAAGACCGCCTGGGTCAAGGGCTGGGTGTCGCTTTCCGCTTGCTCGCGAGTCTTGCGATTCTTGCCATCATCGTTGGACTCGCGGGCCTGGAGCGGCCCGAGTCGGCGATCCAACGCACGGGAGAAGGCGCGGAGATTCTGTTACTCATCGATCGCAGCCGCAGCATGGAAGAACGTATGTTGCCGCCGGATTGGCGCACGATCGACCCCCTGAATCTGCGGGCCCAGGCACGCTCCCGTGGCGAGAAAAAAAGTGACGGGGCGCGCCGACTGTTATCGGAATTTGTCGCCAAGCGGCCCAACGACCGGTACGCCCTGTTGTTCTTTAGCGCGAATCCGATACCGGTGGTCCCGTTCACAGAGCGCACCGAGGTCGTTCAATCGGGCATCACCGCCGGCGGAATCGGTCGTGGACTTTCGGACACCGATGTTGGGCGCGCCTTGATCGCGGCCGCGGCAGAGTTCGATCGGCGCGCGTATTCGGGAAGCCGCATCATCTTGCTGGTCTCCGACGGAGGCGCGCAACTCGATGCCCCGACGCGGGATCGGATACGCGCCGCGTTGCTTCGCAATCGAATCGCGCTCTACTGGTTTTACCTGCGCTCGATCAATGGTGCAGACCTTCACTCGAACGACGCGCCCAGCGCGACCCAGCCGGAACTGGCCTTGCACCGGTACTTTCAGAGCCTAAGCACACCCTACCAGGCCTATCAGGTCGAAAGCCCCGAGGAACTCGCTCGCGCCATCGCCGATGTGGACCAGCAGCAGCGTCTGCCGGTGGAATACCTTGAGCGCATCCCTCACCGACCCTACTCCGGCGATCTGTTCATCGCGGCCGGCATCGCCTGCGCCCTGCTCCTGGGCTATCGCGCACTCCAGTTGCGAGTCTGGTCATGAGGCGCGGCCCCATCCATTGTTCATTTGCGATCGCAAGCCTCCTTTGCGCCGCCGTGGCCGGATACTACGGACTGGCGCTGCGAGAGGCCGTCGCAATCAACGACGAGATCGCGACCGCCTCGGCACGCACGGGGGACAGCGCACCGCCCGAGGCAAAGCTGGCCCGCGCAGCGGGCCTGGCCCAGCAAGGACGCTTCGACGAGGCTGCCAAAGCTTACAAGCCCCTCGCCAGTGCTGGACGGGGCGACATCCGGCAGATCGCGCTTTACGACTTAGGCAATCTTTACCTGCGCGAAGCGCTTAAGAATGGCCCAAACGAGGCGACTCGAAGCTTGCCTCTCGTCGAACTGGCCAAGCAATCCTACCGCGACCTCTTGCGCGCGCAGCCCAACGATTGGGACGCACGCTATAACCTGGAGCGGGCGCTTTGGCTGTCACCCGAGGCCAATTCGGCGACCTCGGGCGAGAACGAACCTCCGGGCCCGCGTGAACGTACCGTGACCACCCTGCAGGCTGAATCGCTGGAGCTGCCGTGAGCCTGCGAAGCCGCCTGCGCGTCGTCCTCGAACCCCAGGGGCGACTGATCTTTCTCGCATTCGCCCTTCTTCTTTTTGCTGCAACCGGCCCGACCTTGAGCGTCTCGAGTGCGACATCGGACTTCATCATCGTCTTCGATATCACGCAGAGCATGGACGTTGAGGATTACGCGCGCGACGGCGTGCCCGTGAGCCGGTTGAATTACGCCAAGCAGGCGGCGCGCCAAGCCCTGCGTAATCTGCCGTGCGGCTCTCAAATCGGTTGGGGCGCATTTACCGAGTATCAGACCCTGTTACTGCTTGCACCCATTGAAGTGTGCAGTAACTACAGCGAACTTGTGGCCGAGCTGGATCGAATTGACTACCATATGCGCTGGGCTAACCGGAGCGAGATCGCCAAGGGTGTCTTTTGGGCCGTGCGCGCGGCAAAAGAGGTCGGTCATGATCCCAGGCTCATCTTCCTCACCGACGGACAGGAAGCGCCGCCCCTTGCGGTCGGAGAGATGGCCTTGTGGGACGATCTGAAAGCCGGCGAAATCAAGGGCTGGCTTATCGGTACGGGTGACTCGTTCGCAGCGCCCATTCCCCATTCTGACCAGGACGGTCATTCGCTGGGCTACTGGCGAGCCGATGAAGTCGTCCAGTTTGCCAGCGACGCGACCGATCGTCGCGTCGAGACCGGGCACGAACATCTGTCTGGACTGCACGAAAACTATCTGCAAACGCTCGCCCGGAACCTCGGCTTGGATTATCGGCGTCTGGATACGGAAGACTCGATTTCCGAGGCCTTGAAGGATCCGAGATTCGCGCACCACCATCCCACCACTTCCGATATCGCCTGGATACCAGCTGCCCTCGCGTTGTTCCTTTTGTGCGCGCAATTCGTTCCGCTTCCCTCCTGGCGGCTCAGATAGTTCCGGCACGGCCCAAGGGCGCGCGCGGCGGCTGTGTTTTCGGAGCATCAGAACGCGCGCACGAGCGCAAATTCAGTACCCAAGGTCAGCAGAGCGTGATAGAAAGAATCGAAAAAGGCGCTCTCGATCTCTTGCGATGATTTCTTCATTGACCTTGTTCCATTCAGGCGTACGACACCTCATGCGTTACACGCCCGCTCGGCGTGGTCCAGCGGTCCCCGAATGACCAAGGGCTCGCGAGCCGTGGCTCCTAGCCACTTCGGCCGGGATGGCAAAAATCCCCTACGCCGATGGGAATCCTACGGAGTCATTTTTCTGCTGGGCTTGACGGGATCGCTTGTCGCCTGCGCCGATCTTTCTCTCCCCCAGAAGGCGGGGCCGTCGGACGGCAGGTCCTCGGCCTGGATCACCGACGCCAACGGATGCAGGGTGTGGAATCCTTCTCCTCAGCCACGCGAAGTCATCACGTGGAGCGGCGCTTGCCGAGATGGCCTGGCCGATGGGGAAGGCGTGCTCGTTTGGATCCAGGATGGCAAGGAAGAGCAGCGCATGGAAGGGGCGTTTCGGGGCGGAAGAGCTAACGGCCAGGCCATCCAGCAGGACGCGAACGGTACGCGCTACGAAGGAGGATTCAAAGAGGATCGATACTCAGGCCATGGCATTCTGATTCTTGGCGACGGCACGCGCTACGAGGGCGAGTTTGTGGAGGGACGCTATTTCGGGGAAGGGGAGATCCGTTGGGCCGACGGTTCACATTACCAGGGCGCTTGGCGCAACGGTCAACGAACCGGCCAGGGCCTGTTTATCGATGCCGCGGGAAATCGCTACGAGGGGGACTTCGTAGACGGCCAGCGAAGCGGAAACGGTACTCTTGAGCTCAAGGACGGATTTCGCTACGAGGGCGGCTGGTCCCACAACGAACGTACGGGCACCGGAGTGGCGACCTTTGCCAATGGTGTCCATTATGAAGGTCAGTGGCTTCACGATGCCTTTCACGGCCCAGGGACGCTCACGTCAGCCCAGGGCGCAATCTACCACGGCAATTTTATCGAGGGCCAACTGGATGGGCGCGTGACGATCAATTATCCCGAAGGGGGCCACTTCGAAGGGCGCTTCGATCATGACGTCCAGACGGGCTGGGGAGCGGCCGTCTACGCCAATGGCGGACGCTACGATGGTGACTTCGTCAACGGCAAGAAAGCCGGGCACGGAAGCGAATACTGGCCCGACGGCAAGCATTACGAGGGAGATTACATCGCCGGCACGATCACCGGAGTTGGCACGATGACCTGGCCGAACGGGGATCAATATGTCGGAGACTTCATCGATAGCCACCGCTCGGGTCACGGTGTCTACCGCTTCGCCAGCGGCGCGCGCTATGAAGGGCAGATCGTCAATGACCGGTTCGCTGGCAAGGGCACCGAAACCTGGCCCAACGGAGACCGCTACGAGGGCGAGTGGAATGCCGGCAGCCGAACGGGTCAAGGTCTCATGACGACGGCCTCGGGGATGCGCTTTGAAGGCGTCTGGTTTCTCAATGAGCTCAACGGGCGCGGCACGGTCTCTTGGCCCAATGGAGCGCGCTACGAAGGTGAGCTCGTAGCGGGCCGGGTGACCGGCAAAGGCGTGATGACTTGGCCGGACAAATCGCGGTACGAGGGCGAATTTGTCAACGGGCAGCGCGTCGGCAGCGGGACGATGATCTATGCGACAGGGTCACGCTTGCTGGCGCACTGGGTCGCCGACAGACCCACAGGCGACGTCTCGATCACGCGGGCCAACGGATCGCGCCTCGAGGGAACCTTGGTCGGGGAGAAACTCACCGGCAGGGGAGTATCGGTCTCAGGCACGGGAATTCGCTGCGTCGGGGACTTTGTCGATGGCGTGCTAGACGTCCGAGAAAAGCCCGAAGCCCCCGAGGATGGATGCGTCATCGATGACCTGGTGGGAAGCGACATCACTCAGGAAAATCCCCTGGGACTGCCCGATCGCGGCAGGCTCGAGGCGGCTTCGACTCCACCCTCGTAGCCCAGGCATGCGACCGGGCGTCTTTTCTCGCGCTCGGATCGGCTGAGGGCGCAGTCGACGGGCCGGCGTTCGCCTCAGTCCAGATAAAGTTCAGTATGGGCGCCGTCGAGATGCCTGACTCGCGCCTGGGCTTGGATTTCCAGACTCATCAGCCGTGCGTTAACCCCCATTCGGTCCCGACTTGCATCCACAGGCGACCAGTGCGATACACATCCGCAGTTTCGGCATCGGTGAAACCGAATCGACCGAGCGCCCCACGCGTAGAGGTCCGTCGCCGCACTGGATGCCGAAAGCTGGACTTGCGCCGGAGAATAATAAGCCCAGAGGGTTCCATAACGCCGGCAGATGGAACAATTACATTCGGTGATCTCGCTTGGGGGCGTGTCAATCTCAAGGGATATCGCGCCACAATGGCATGAGGCTGTGACCATGTTCATCCCGGGTTGAAAAAACTATGGGGGATTACCAAGCTTAACTCCATCGCGCTCCATGGGAAAGGCTCAGAAAGCCCCGGGCCGACCCGTCGCAGTTTTTTGACGCGGCCAAGCGGAAGTTCGATGGGAACGAGCTTCGCGAACGATTCGCCTCGGACGCAACACAACAGAAAGGAGACAAGGTCATGAAAAAAATCGGCATGGTCGGAGTCGGTCTCATGGGCCAAGGCATCGCCCGCAATATCGTCAAGCAGGGTTATCCGCTGTGCGTGTTGGAGCACGCGGGCAATCAAGCCCTCGATGAGATCAAGCGAGGCGGCGCGCAATCGACCCGGGACCCGCTCGAGCTGGCTGCGCGATCGGATGTAATCATTGTCTGCGTGACTGGAACCCCCGAGGTCGAGGCCGTCGTCCTTAAGCCGGGCGGTCTCCTCGAGGGCCTGCGACCGCAAACGGTGGTAATCGATTGCTCGACGTCGATTCCGTCCTCCACCTTACGAATCGCCAAAGCGGTCCAAGCGCGGGGAGGCCGGTTCCTCGATGCCCCCATGACGCGTACCCCGAAGGAGGCCGCCGAGGGTCGCCTAAACCTCCTTGTTGGAGGGGACGAGACCTTGTTTAACGAGTGCCGTCCATTACTTGCCTGCTTTGCAGAGAACATTACCCACATTGGTCCCGTAGGCTCAGGCCACACCATGAAACTCCTGCACAACTATGTCTCGCTCGGATTTGTGGCGCTTCTGTCCGAGGCTGCGGCCAGCGCAAAGCGGGGCGGTATCCCCTTCGAGACGTTCATCGACGTCTTGGCCCAAGGCGGAGGCGGTGGCGTCGCGCTTGAGAGACTTCGCCCCTATCTCATCGGAGGTGACACCTCGGGGTTGCGCTTCGCGATGTCCAATGCGCGTAAGGACTTAAGCTACTACGCCACCCTGGCCCAAGACTCGGGCGCGGTGAATGTCATTGGCGAGGCGGTCTTACGAACCTTCGAGGACGGCGCCCGAAAAGGAGGGTCCGAGGCCTGGGTGGTCGAACTGGCCTCGCTGCTTTTCACGCGTCCCTAGGGAAGTCGAGGCCGTGTTCCACGGCGCTTGCGCCACGGCAGGCTCGAACGCCATCGAAAGGCACCACAAGAGCTGCGCACTTGCTTGAGTCTTCCGGTGTGCACGAACGAATCGAGCGCTAAACTACGCCCTTTTAGGAGCTGTTTCGCATGGCGCATACATTGGAAGAACGGGCCGAACTGCGCCGCCAATGCAGCCGGATGCTGTGGGGTTTTCATGACACGCAACCGGCGGAGACCATGGAGGCGATCGCGCTGTGGTGCCGTCAGAATGAAACCCGCAACGACAACTATGGCGAAGGCAGGATTATCGCCGAACTCGAGACCAAGGTGGCCGCGCTCGTCGGAAAGCCGGCGGCCGCGTTTTTCCCCAGTGGGGTCATGGCGCAACTGTCGGCGCTGCGTATCTGGACGGAAGAAAAACGCCTTCCCCGCTTCGCGATGCACACAAGCTCCCACCTCGAGCAGCACGAGGAGCGAGCCTACCAGGCCGTGTTCGGCCTGCAGTCGGCTTTTCTTGGAGAGCCTCACCGAATCGTGCTGGCCAAAGACATCGAGGCGCTGCGTGAGCCCGTGGCGTGTGCGCTCGTCGAATTGCCGATGCGCGAGATCGGGGGTCAATTGCCGACTTGGGAGCAGCTAGAAGAAATCAAGCAGGCCACGCGCCAACGGGGAATTCGGCTTCACATGGACGGAGCACGTCTTTGGGAAAGCCGTGCCTACTATGGCCGTGGCTACGATGCCATCAGCGAAGGATTCGATTCGGTCTACGTGTCCCTCTACAAGGGTCTGGGGGCAATTTCGGGCGCCGTCCTGGCGGGCGATCGCGATTTTGTGGCCACCGCAAAACTCTGGAGGCGGCGCCTTGGAGGGACGCTGGTTTGCCAAACCGCGGTACTGGTGTCGGCCCTGATGCAACTCGAGCTGCGCCTTTCCATGATGGATCGCTTGTATCAGCGCGCGCTTGCGCTTGCGGAAGGGCTCAACACGATTCCCGGCATTCGCACATTGCCCCTGGTACCGCAGTCGAACATGATGCACATTTATTTTGACGCCGCGCCGGAGAGCGTTCTCGACTCCCGCGACGACATTGCGGCACGCGCAGGCCTGTGGCTTCTGAGCTACGTCGATCCGACCGTCACCGGCACGGGATCCTCGACTGAGCTCTACGTCGGTGACCGGCTCCTTGATCTGACCAACGACGAAGTTCTACCCAGTATCGCCGAACTGGTTGCCCCCCGCTAAAGGCGGTCAAGAGCGACGCAAATTTCATTGCCAGGCTCCCCCGAGGTCACCGCCAAGGGAAGTAACGCCAGTCCAGTCGCCAAGGCAGTCATGACGATCGGCACCAAGCGCTCCGAAGCACCCTTGAGGGCCGTGCTCGCGTCCCAAGGGAGACCCTCTTTTACCGTCAGACGTTCGAAGTGGAACAGCAGCATGATCGAATTGCGCAAGGTAATCCCCAGCAAGGTGACAAAGCCCACCAGCGAGCCCAATGAGATGAGCGAGCCCGTCGCTGCGACCGCCAGCACTCCGCCAATGAGCGAAAAGGGGATGTTTACCAGCAACAGCGTGATGGCTCTGGGATTGGGAAGAGCCAAAGACAAGAGAATGGCAATGCCGATGAAAGTCATGGCGCCGTGCACCAGAAGGTCATGGCGGGCCTGTTCCTGCGCGGCCGGCTCCCCGCCAAACGAAAAGTAGTAGCCCGCCGGAAGTTCAACGTGGTCCGTGACCGCTTCCCGGGCGTCGGGGGCAAAGTCGCCCAGCGCCACACCAGAGACATTGGTGCTGACCACCTGAAGCCTGGCCCCGCCGTAGTGCCGGATCGAGAAACGGCCCTCCTCTTGGGTAATCGTCGCCAGATCGCCCAGTCGCAGCATGGCGCCATCGACCGTGCGAATGGAAAGCGCTGCCACGCTGGCGACGTCGCTACGGGACGCATCGTCGAGCATGACCGCCACGTTAATGACCTGGTTCTCGTCGTAGACCTGCGCCACTTGGGTGCCTTGGTATGCCGTCTGTACCGCCGACAGAACATCGACTGGCGTCAGTCCCCAGTGCGCAAGACGATCTGCCCTTAGGCGAATCGTCAGCGAAGGTGCGGTGCCACCCGCGAGCGTGGTCACTCCGGTGGCACCGGGCACCGCGCGCAACGTCGAAGCGACGTTTTGGGCGATCGCATCGAGCGCATCGAGGTTAGGTCCGTAAATGCTGACGACGAACTGCCCCGGTGCTCCGGCAATCGTCTCCTGGACCCGCTCGGTCAAGAACGTTTGCACCGAATAGTCCATGCCAGGGAAATGATTCAGGGACTCGATCATCCGGCGGTAAGTCACTGATTGAGCCGAGGCATTCAGCCCCGGGCTGAAGTCGACATGAAATTCGCTGTAGTGCGTCCCATCGACGTCGATGCCGCCGACGGCGCGACCGGCTTGCTGGGCTACGGCGCGCACACCGGAAATCCTCAGAAGGGCGGTATTGACCTGCTTGCCCAGGGCGAGTGTGGCGCTCAGCGCCGTGCCGGGGTGGGTGCTGGTGTGCACGATATAGTGACCTTCACGCAATTCGGGCAGGAACTCGGTCTTGAAAAACGGAATCATCGCCAAGGTAAGAATGCACGAGACCGTGACCACGGCGATGATGAAGCGCCAAGAGCGCTCCACGCGCACGAATATCCGTCGGTACTGTCCTCGAAGCCAGGTATAGGTCCTCGGTTCTTCGGGCTTGAGGCCGGGCCGCGCCAGAAGCAAGGCCGAGAGCGCAGGGGTCACCGTCAGCGCGACAACGAGAGAAGCCATGGTGGCTAGAACATAGGCATAGCCCATCGGAGCAAACAGGCGACCGGCCACACCGGACAGTGTGATCACGGGGAAAAAAACCAGAGCCACGACCAAGGTGGCATAGATGACCGCGCTGCGCACTTCGAGGGACGCGGTTACGACTACACGTAGCGGATTTAGTGGAAGGGAGAGAAGCGCGTTTTCGCGTAGTCTTCGAAAGATGTTCTCGACATCGAGGATGGCATCATCCACGACCTCGCCGAGCGCGACTGCGAGGCCACCCAAGGTCATGGTATTGAGCGACATATTGAATCCGTGCAGCACCACCACCGCGGCTAACAGCGACAATGGGATGGCCGTCACCGAGACAATGGTCACACGCGCGTTGGCCAAGACGGCAAAGAGCACGGCGACCACGAGAACCGTTCCGATCGCCAGGGCCAGTTCCAGGTGGTTGATCGAGGTTTGAACGAAGGCTGCAGGCCGAAACAGATCTCTGTGCAACTCGAATCCGTCTTTTTTCATTGCGGGCGCCATGTCGGCCAGAACCGCATCGATGGTGCGTGTCACCGAGGTAATGTCCGCCCCATACTGGTTGTTGACCATGACGAACACACCCGGATCGAGCCCGATCGTGGCGCCCCCGAAGGGCGCCTCGCGCCCGAGCTTGACGGTTCCGATGTCCCGAAGGTAGACACTCGTCCCGTTACGATGAGCCAGCACCACGCCGGCGAGCTCGTCGACCGTTTGCGACTGGCCGAGGGTGGATAGCGTCAGGCGCTGATTGGCAGTTTCAACGAATCCGGCGCCGCGCACCGCGGTCGCACGCTCCACCACATTGGCCACGTCGGCGATCGCCAAATCGTACAGAATCAGCTTTTGCGGAGAGACCTGGACCTGGAACTGGCGCACGTCTGCGCCATAGACGCTCACGTCCGAAACCCCGGGAACAGCAAGAAGGCGCGGCCTCAGCGTCCCATTGACGAACGTGCCCAAATCGAGCGCGCTACGCGATCTCGAGGTCACGCCGAGTCCGAGCACTACACTCGTGGACGAACTGAGCGACGTCATGGTCGGAGTCTTTACGCCGTTTGGAAGTGCAGCGGCGATGCCACCGAGATGTTCGTTGACGAGCTGACGGGCGCGATAGACGTCAACATCGTCCTTGAAGGTCGCCGTCACGGCGGAGATCCCCTGGATCGATTGCGAGCGCAGGCTCTCCAACCCGACGATCCCGTTTAGCGCCGTCTCCACCCGCTGCGTGACCAATGATTCGACCTGCTCGGCCGACAATCCGGGAGCCTCGGTCTGCACCACGACAAGGGGCGGGGCAAACTCGGGGAACACGTCGAGCCTGGACTGCGTCAGCGAATAGAGTCCCGCAGCCAGAAGTACGACGGCCAGTGCGGTGGTGACGCCGGCATGGCGAACGGCTCGCCTTACCAGCAATGTCAGCATGCGCGAGCCGCCTCGATTCGGCGAAGTCCGCGCCTAGTCGTCACTGTCGCCCCCCGCGTTTCCCGATTCGCGCATCCCGCGCAACTCCTCGGAAAGTAGGAGCTGCACTCCGCGCACGGCGATGCGGGCGTCATCCTCGAAGGCATTCGAGGCGACCAGATAGTGGTCGATTGCGGGCCTGTCGGTCGCGATCGGGTGGCGCTCGAAACGGTTTCCCTCGGCCTCTACGTAGACCCAGGGCTCGCCGCCATACCAGACGACGGCGGTGGCGGGAATGACGACGTAGGGGCCTTCGTCCTTGGCTTGCGGCAGAACGACATCCACGCGCGCGTTCACTGGTAAAGGGCGCCCGAGAAGGTAAAAATAACTGGTGCGCTGTAGCGTGACATCGACCTGGGACGCGGCCGAGACCAAGGAGGCTGTCTCGGTGTTGCCACCGGTGAGTATGTGCACGCGCCCGGCGGGTTTTTGGTCGCTTGCGGCAGGCAGGGACACCCGAATCAGAGCCCCGTGCTGTTTGCGAAGGCTCTCCAGGTGCGCCGAACTCGGCTCGATGGCCCAGGCCGTGAGGACCTTGCCAAACTGCTCGCGTGCGGCGGCCTCCAGGTTACGCAGAGCGATCTCCGCCGCGTCCGCTTTGGCCTGGGCCGAATCGGCGGCGGCATGCGCGGCCTCGAGCGCTTTCTCGGAGGCATTCTGGTTGTCCGCATAAAGCTGCCCGACGCGCTTGAATTCGGACCGGGCCGCTTCGGCCACGGCGCGCGAGGACGCGACGTCACTGGCCGCGCTGGCATAACGGCTGGCAAAATCCCAAAGCGGCGAGAGGTCCACCACCGTGCCCACAGTCGGCGCGCCCATGTCAGGTCCAGCCTGGGCCAAAGCGGCGACCTCGATTCCCCCGACCGCCCGGGCTTCCTTGGTCACCGCCACCGAGAACGGATAATTGTCGTCGTCGCCCTTCGGGGCCACCGTCGCTTTGGACTCGATCTTGGTTGGTGTCGAATGCCGTCCGGTGACGAAACCAGCCACGCCGGCCAAAGCGGCCACGGCCAGAACACAGAAGACAAGAAACCCGTAGCGCAAGGACTTTGGCAAAGCGAGCAGGCGCATGTTCTGGGCACTCGATCAAGGTAGAGGGCGTTGTATGGCCGACTCCAAGTCCAGGCGCGCTTGTGCGAGTTGCGCGCTCGCCTCCAGACGTTCCAGCTGCACCGTGGCGACTTCAAGATGCATCAGTTCCACATCCAAGCGATCTTCCTCTCCCCGCGCAAAGGCGCTCTCGCTCGCCGCCAGCCGATGCGACAGGGCGGCCTCCGCGGCAATGGCATCGGGAAGCTGATGGGCTGCCGCCTGCGCGAGACGCTCGGCCACTTCGAGCGTTCCGAGGGCCTCAGCCTGCACGGCTTCGACCCGGGCCTGCACGGCCGCACGATGCGCCTTCGCTTCGGCAATGGGACCCTCATTGTGCTGCAGAACAGGCAGAGCCATTCCGGCCAAGCCGAAGGTCAACTTGTGCTGACTCTGATCGAAGAGATAGCCCGGACCCAGATGAACGTCCGGATACTGCTTGGCGACCTCCAGCTGCAGGTGAAGCTCGCTGAGGTCATAGTCGATAAGTGCTCCCCGAACATCCAGCCGGTTCAAGACGAGCTCATGGCGCAATGTCTCCGCGGCCGGAAGATCGGTCGAAATCGCCTCGAGATCCGAAAAGTCGAGTGCCGCGCGATCCAGTGCCGCTACTGGTAGGCCGATCGCCGCGGCGAGCTCATGCCGCCTGTGCTCCTGCGCCTTTTGAGCGGCGATGAGCGCAATCCGGGCGCGCGCTTGCTCGGCCTGCTGGCCCTCCAGCTCGACGCGCGTGATCTCGCCCAAGGCAAGGCGGGATTGCATCATCTCCTGGATGTGCTTGCCCGCTTCCACCTGACGCTGGACGATGGCGAGGCGGCTTGTGGACAAGAAGAGCGCTAAATGTGCGCGATCGACCCGTTCCTTCACGTCCCATGCCACCTGGGCTTCGTGAAGCTGGATCGCTTGCACATCCTGGAGCGCGATTTGCTTGCGGAGTCCGCGCTTGTCTGCGAACTCAACGAGGACGTCGAGCGCGAAACCCACGCTCCAGGGTGACTCACTGAACAACGGGTCTCTGGAATGCTGCACCGAAAAATCGAGCCTTGGGTTCTCGCGCTGGATTTGGGACTGAAGCGCAGCGTTTGCGATCGCGGCGTCGGCTCGTGCGGCGGCGATTTGTGGACTGTAGAAAGCGGCGGCGCGTTCGAGTGCGCCCGCGTCCCACCGCCCCGACAACCACTTCCGGTTATCCCAGTCCGTTTGCGCCGCCATGAACGCATTGAGATCGCTGGATTCGAGCGAGCGCCCTTCAAAGGAGGCCATGAGAGCCCTCGCGTCCATCACTTGCGGAGCATAGGTCTCGGTCGCACAACCTGAGACCAGACCCGTAATCAGAACGGCCAGAGCGTAGCTCGTCCGTGAATTGCGGCTATGGCGCAGATGAAACGCGCCGTAGGCGACGAGCCGCCTGGGCAGAGAAGACGGGGAGGGACATGCGCGCCAAGGCCGGTTCACGACACAACCGCCTTTCGGCCGCCCAAGTAGGCGGCGCGGATTTCGTCGTTGCCCCACAAGGCCTGCGGTGGCCCCTCAACGACCAGCTTTCCGGTCTCAAGGACGTAACCCCGATCGGCCACCGAGAGCGCCATATGGGCGTTCTGCTCGACGAGGAGCACGGTCGTACCGTCCTGCCGAATCTCCCTGATCAACCGGTACACCTCCTGGACCATCATCGGCGCCAATCCGAGCGAAGGCTCATCGAGCAGCAAAAGTTTGGGTCGTGCCATGAGCCCGCGCGCGATCGCCACCATCTGCTGCTGTCCGCCGGAGAGCGTCCAGCCGAGCTTCGTCGCAAAGGGCTCGAGTTCGGGAAATGCGCCCAGCATGCGAGCGACATCCCGGGCACGCTCGGAGTGCGTGGTCTTGCGGTTGCAGCAACCCAACGCAATGTTTTCCACGACAGTCAATCCCGGAAAGACGCGCCGGCCCTCGGGAACGTGTGCGACCCCCATGCGCACGACCGCCTCGGCCGAAAAGCCTGTGATCGGTTTTCCCTCGAAATGAATCTTTCCACCCGAAGGCTTGATGAGGCCGGTGATGGCGCGCAAGGTCGTGCTTTTGCCCGCCCCGTTCGCCCCCAGTAGGGTGACGATCTCCCCTTGCCGAACCTGCAAGGTGAGGCCCTTTAGGGCCTCTACGCGGCCGTAGGAGACGGCGAGACAGTCGAGGTCAAGCAACGTCATGATCGTCCACCTTGCCCAAATACGCTGCGACGACGTCGGGATTGCGCAATACGGTGCCAGGCTCGCCTTCGGCGATGCGTCGCCCAAAATTGAGCACGGTGATGTGATCGGCGACTTGTTCGACCAGGTTCATGTCGTGATCGATGATGAGGATCGTCAGACCACGCCCCTTCAGTCGCTGAAGCAATCCCACCAGCGCCTCTTTTTCGAGATGGTTGAGGCCCGCGCCCGGTTCGTCTAAGAGCAGGAGCCTGGGGTTTCCGGCGAGCGCGCGGGCGATTTCGACTTGACGCTGGTGCCCATAGGAAAGGCTCGCGACAGACTCGTTCATTCGGTGCCTTAAACCAACGAAGTCCAAAGCGGCCAGCGCGCTGCGTTCCAGTCCGGCGGCTCCCCCTTCCACGATGTTACCGGGTCGCTCAGCGCCCACGCGCACATTGTCGAGGACGCTCATCGCGCCGAAGAGCCGGATATTTTGAAAGGTCCGTCCCATGCCACAGCCGGCTCGCTCGTGGGGATCCATGCGACTCACATCCTTGGACTCGAGAGCGATACGCCCCTTCGTTGGGCGATAGATCCCGCTGAGAACGTTAAGAAGCGTACTCTTGCCCGAGCCGTTTGGACCAATGAGCGCGTGGACCGAGTTGTGAAGAATCTGGAGGTCAACCTCATCGACCGCCTTTAATCCGCCGAAGTGCTTCGACAGTCCACTGACATCGAGAATGACGCGGTTGCCCGACGCCTCTGGCGCGGCAGACAAAGGCAGGAACTCAAAGGAAGCATCCGCGGGGGGGAGCACCGCACGGCGCCTGCGCCAGAGCATGTTTACAAAACCCCAGATGCCTTCGGGCATGAAGACCATGATCAGAATGACGGCCCCACCATAGACGGCGAGATAGATCAGTTTCAGAAAGCGCAGCCATTCCGGCAAGAGAATGAGAAGCCCGGTTCCAAAAGCGGTGCCAAAGGGCGATCGAGCCCCGCCCAGCAACGCCATCGTGAGAAAGACCACCGACTCGCTAAAGCTGAACTGATCGGGGCTGATGTAGGTGAAACCGCCGGCGAACAAGCCTCCGCCAAGTCCGCCCAAAAGGGCCGACAGGGTGAACGCCTTGACTTTGGTTTGATAGGTCCCCACACCCACCACACCCGCAGCCAGTTCGTTGTCGCGCACGGCTTTCATGGCACGCCCCAGCTTTGTTCTCCCAAGGCGCCACACGAAATACCCGACAACGTAGAGTGTCCCCAGGCAAAGGGCAAGATAGCGCGTGCCTTCGGCAAAGGACAACCCCAAGAACGAAGGTCGAGCGATTCCGGGAATGCCGTCGGGACCGTGCGTGACGGCGATCCAATTGGTCAGCACGAGCGTGACGATCATCTGGAAACTGATCGTGACCATCGCCAGGTAATGGCCCCCCAGCCGAAGAGAAGTCAGGCCAAGGATCGCGCCGGCGACCGCGGCAATTGCAATGCCTAAGGGCAGCGCAAGCCAGAACGACAGTCCAAGGGAGGTTGTGCCCAAGGCGACACTGTAGGCTCCAAGACCGAAGAACCCGGCTTGGGCGAGATTGATCTGACCGGCATACCCCAGAACGACCGTCAGGCCCAGCACGGCGATGGCGTACGTCGAAGCCTGCATGAGCAGGTTAAGCGAGTAAGCCGCAAAGGGAGTAGCAAGGACATAGCCGATGGTTACCGCCGCTACGGCGATATAGACGGCCAGTCCGAGCGCGTGGCCTTTCAGTGCAGTCTCGCGCATCTGGCCAAGCCACGTGTCCGCCATCGGCCCCTCCCCGCTCATGCCTTCTCCGCGATGCGCTCGCCGAAGATGCCCTGTGGCCTAAACAAGAGGATGACAAACAGCGCCAGGAACGCAAAGGCATCTTTGTAGGGCACCGAGATGTACGCCGCACCAAAGGTCTCGATCACCCCAAGCGCCAGTCCGCCGACGATGGCCCCGGTGACATCACCAAAGCCGCCGATGATGCTGGCCGCAAACGCCTTTAAGGCGATCGAAGAACCCATGCCGACCGATACGAACAGGATGGGAGCCACCAGAACACCGGCAAGTCCACCTAGTGTGGCGCTGTAGATGAATGTCACCATGATCATCCGGCTGACCGAGATACCAAGCAAGGCGGCCATCTCCTTGTCCTGGGAGACTGCCTGCAGCTTCTTGCCGATGAAGGTGCGCTCGAAGAAGAAAAACTGAAACGTGACCATCGCGACCGTGACTGCGATGATCAGAAGGTACTGACTATCCAGAAACACGTCGCCAATACTTATCCCGCCGCCTGCAAAGACCGGCGGCAGGCTCTGTGGGCGCGGTCCGTACGCCGCGAGCACACCGTTCTCAAGAAGAATGGACGCACCGATGGTACTGATGACGACGGGAAGAAAGCTGCGATTGCGCAGCGGATAGTAGACAGCGAGATTAAACAATGCCCCAAAGAGCATCAAAACCACAAGCGTGATCGCGATGCTAAGCCAATAAGGCACACCCAGATCGATCGATAACACCACCATCGAGAAGGCGCCTAGCATCGCGAAGTCACCTTGCGCGAAGTTCACGACGTTGGTGGCGCGGTAGATCAGTACAAAGCCCAGCGCCACGAGCGCATAGATACTCCCGACGCCGATTCCCGTGAAGAGAAGTTGAACATTGAATCCCATCGCCCCCCCATCGCGGCACGCCCCTCGCCGCACTCCGATCGGTCGTCAGTCCTTGAAGTTGATGTGCTTCTCAAAAACGATGGAGCCGTCGTTGTTCTTGACAATGTTGTAGCCATGAAGGCCGTCACCATTGACATCGAAGTTGTAGGTTCCTTCAGCTCCCTGGTATCCCTGCACGGCGAGGATGGCCTGACGCAGCTTTTCCGGATCAAGGCTCTTCGCATTGTTGATCGCAGCAGCGAGTACATGGACAGCGTCGTAGGCCCAAGAGCTGAAAATGTCGGGAGCCGTCTTGTACTTGGCCTCGTATTTGGCAGCGAAATCCTTCGCTGCGGCGCTGGAATCCCGATTGAAATCGACCACAGCATAGGAGCCGTAGAGGGCGGCGCCGGCGAGTTTGAGCGCGGTCGTGGTGACCGTCGTCGGCGAGCCGACCCAGGCGACCTTCACGCCCAGCTGTTGCAGCTGCTTGGCAAATATGCCCTGGTCCGGTTCGTTCGTCATATAGGTGCCAAGAATGTCGGCGCCCGACTGCTTGACCGCCAGAACGACGGGCGTGAAGTCCTGGGAGTTGTTCGTATATCCCTGAATGAGAACCGGCTCGACGCCCAGGTCCTTGAGCGAGGCCACCAGCGTTTTCATTCCCGCAGTCCCGAATGCGTCAGTCGAGTGGACGATCGCCCACTTTTTCTTGCCGAGCGTATTGACGCCGTAGTCGGCGATCACCCGCGCCGAATAGCTGTCATTCGGACGGAAGCGAAACAGCCAGGGGTTGCTCATATGCGTGAGTGCGGGATCGGTCCCACCAATGAGCACGGGCTTGCCGAGTTTGAGGACGTCCGGAGCGATGGCGTGCACCTGAGTGCTACGGATTGGTCCGAGAAAGGCAGCGATGTCCTTGTCTCCGGCGACCTTGCTAAAGGCCAGGATGACGCCCGGATTCGAACTTTGATCATCCTCGATGATCAATTCCAGAGGCCGGCCGCCCAGAACGCCGCCGGCATTGTTGATCTCCTCGACGGCCAGCTTCGCGCCCTGAGTCTGGAACTTACCGGACTCGGCCACCGCTCCTGTCGAGGGCGCCACCATTCCAATTTTGATCGGATCGGCGGCATAGGCTGTCGAAGCGCAAGCCAGTGCGACGACTGCACTGCGGATCAATGCCATGGGGCAACGTTGCGCCAAGCCCGTGATTTTAGCGAACATACCTTGTCTCCTACCCGAAGAGCTGCTGTTGCAGCCTCAATTAGTTAAAGTGCGATTGATGACTCGCGCATGCGATTGTATTCCGATCATGTCAGGCGTGGGCATGAAACCCACCTGGACGGCACATCGAACCATCGCTTCGGCACAGGGTTTCTACTAGATCCAAGTCGTTCCGTGGATGGCCCCCTTATTGCCTCGTCTGCGCAGCCCCGAAAGAAACGGATCTTGGGGGCCGAAGCGCTCTTCCATTGGACCGCTCGGACAGCGACGCTTCGCCCCACGTCGGCCCGCGACCTCGTAGCCGCGAAAAGGCGCGGATGGTGCGAGGTCTCGGCTAGGCGGTAAGCTCGCGCATTTCGTAGCATCCCTAAAACGGGAAGCCGCGTCGAATGCGAGATCCGATAATTGGGCATCGCCAGGACTCTGCGCCAAGACGCTTGCCTTCCTGCTCGAACGACTGTAAGGCCTCGCTTCTTGCCGTCGCGCAGCGGCACGGCTCCTTGCTCTTGCCCCGGTCGACTCCCTGGACGTGTTGTTACGCAAAGGGGGATCGTCGCGGGGTCCAGCGGCGCTTGGGTCGCGGCAAAATAAGGTCATGATTTCGTCATCGTTTCCACAAGACTGCTCTTACCCTCCTCGCTAGAGTCATGCAACCCGTTCGGTAGATGCTTGGCGAGCTCGTGGCACGTGGCGACGTCCCGCACAATGTGTTGGGCGGGTTCGTGAAAACAAGGGGTTCTGTCAGGTTTTGACCCAGGTCACAGTGAGAGCTTTAACGATGGTGCAAGACGCGGGGTACGACCTTGATCCTTCCGTCCCTTCTGGACATCGGCCTGAATTCTTCTTCAAAGCGCGGCTCGCCTTAGCGCGGCGTGTACCGAGGGGTGCTTTCTTCCCCGTCGGCGCTATCGTCTCGGCGTTCCTGGCGCGCTGGCACACCGGCAATCTTGCGGTCGCGAAAAGAGGCAAGCGGGCCTCGGTTGTCGTGTCTCGATTCAGCTTGGCGCTGGTTTTGTCCGCGCCCCTGGCCCAGGCGCAGGAGCCGCCGATCAAGATCGGGGTCATCGGCCCGGTGACGGGACTGGGGGCCAACGGTATGGGCGCTAGCATCCTTGGGGGAGCGCGCGTTTTCCTCGCGCAGTTTCAGCAGTTTGGTCTGCTCCTTGGACGACGCCTTGAAATCGTCGAGCGAGACGACCAATCGGACCCGAAAGTCGGTCTGGAAGTGACGCGTGAGTTGGTCGAGCGGGAGCATGTCGTGGCCATCATCGGCTATGGCAATACCGGCGTCGCGCTGCCAGCGTCCCAGTATCTGCAATCCGTCAAGATTCCGCTCATCGTCTCGGCCGCGACCGGCGTAGCAATCACCCAACAGTTCGAAAGAGAGCCTGAGAACTATGTCTTTCGCGTTGCAGCCAGCGATTCGATCCAGCCCGAAATCATTCTCAAGGATCTGATCCAGCGTCGAAAATTCCGGCGAATCGCGCTGCTTCATGACGACAGTCCCTACGGAACCTCCGGGCGCGACGCCACACTGGCCCAGTTTCGAAAATACAACTTGGCGCCGGCCGTCATTGAGAGCTTTAAGGTTGGGGACAAGGAAATGTTCAATCAGCTCCGACTCGCGCAGGCGGCCAATGCGGATGCCGTCATCTGCTACAGCCTGGCGCGCGAGGCGGCCATGGTGGTCAACGATGCACGCATCCTGAAATGGAACGTGGCCATCGCCGGACCCTGGGGGCTCTCGCAGGAGAGCTTTCTAAAGCTAGCCGGTATCAACTCCGAGGGCAGCAGGATGCCGGTCACGTTTCTCGAGGATGACCACAATCTCCGCCACGACACGTTTTCGGCCGAGTACAAGGCCGTCAACAAGACCCAGGAAATCCCTTCGGCCATTGCCGCGGCCCAAACCTACGACGCACTCCACATCCTGACGGCGGCGATATCGCAGGCGAACGCAACCGATGGACCGAGCATCCAGCGCGCGCTCACCCATCTCAAATCACCTGTTACCGCAGGCGCCATCGCGATCTATACCTCCCCGTTCACGGATGTTGACCACGAAGCGATCAAGCAGAGCATGGTCTTTATGGGCGAGATCCGTAAGCAGCGAGTGACTTTTGCCTATGACGAGGAGGCTGAACACGTTCGCTAGGCTTGCAGGGAGCGGGAACCACGCCAAGTCGCACGACTGCAACACCCTCGCGCAAGCGCCATTCTCCTGCCCGCACGCCCTGGTTTAGAGCCTTAGGAAAATCATCACGATTCCGTCAACGTTTCCAAAAGATCGGACGGCGCCGCCTCGATAGACTCGGTCAGACGATCCAGTATCTGGACGCCTTTAAGTCTACCCGTTAGGTTTTTCGAGAGGTCGCTGGCTGTGAATACTCGTCGAGCCGTGTTTCCTGAAGGTATTTGCAATCCCCTCTGGATGCGCGAATTGAGTTCGTTCGCGATGGTCAGTCCCGTCGATCACGGCTTCGACGCTCACGCCCATCGCACGCGCTGGCTGACCGAGCGGCTGTGTATCTGCTCCGGCTTGCCGCGTGTGGAGGCTGAACGCATCGCCGATGCCGCCCAGTTTCACGATATCGGCCGTCGCTTTGTAGCGGATCGACTGATGGATGCCGGGCTGAAGCTGTCCAATTCCGAGCGCCTCGTCATGGAGAGTCACACGCGCATGGGAGCGGACTACCTCGCTGTCATCGCGAAGATCTTTCACATCGATTTACGTCTTCACATTGCTATTGCGACCGCGCATCACGAGTTCTGGGATGGATCGGGCTACCCTCGGGGCCTCTCGGGGTTGTCCATCCCGTTTGCGGCTCGAGTCGTCGCCGTTGCGGATGCCTTTGCACATTGGGCATCCGAGCGGATCAGCCATCCGATCTGGGCGATCGAATCCGCCCTGGCTCACGTCGAAAGCCAGCGCGCGCTTCATTTTGACCCCCTCTGTGTTCGTGCCCTGCGACTGTGCGCCGACGAGATTCGCGCCAGCTGGGGCGAGGCGGGGCTTCCTTGCGTGAGAACTGAAGCTCCGGCGTGGGTCCGGTTTCTCGACGCGCTCATGGTCCGGCCGCGTTCGGACGTCGATTCCATCACACCGGGGACGCGACCGGTACGCCCTGCGGGAGATCCTTAGTGTCCCAAACCCACGACCGAGCAGCCAGGAGTGAAGCAGCGCATCACGCCGCGGTCATGGAATCGGTGAATCGATTCTTTGCCGAAGCGCTTCTGGCCGCGCCATTGTCGCCCGCCTCGTACCTCCATATGGCTCGCCTTCAGCTTCGGGTCCTGCGCCTGGCCGCCATCGACGTGCGGGTGATCCAGGACGCATCGCATCCTTTGCGCCGTCTGATCGGCGAATTGATCGCGCTTTGTCATCGTCTGGATGCTGCGAGTCTGAGCGCAACGGTGATCGCTGACGAACTGAATCTGATAAGGAAGAGCCTCACCTACGCCGACCACTTTGGCGAGGATGACTTCAAGCTGACCCTGACGCGATTGCGCGCCGCCGAAGTGCTGGCCCTGCTGCGCCTTGAATCCTCGGTCATGCCCGATGTCTCCGCCTCCAGGGTCGTGCCGATTCGAAAAGCGGAGATATCTGGAGTCGACAGTGAGACCTTCGACATATTCGGGTCGCTCTGATGCTTCGCGACCCTGCGCACCCGGCACCAGCGGATCTTTCCGCGGCTTCGACCGACGTCCCGCTCCAATTAGGAAGTCCTCGCAAGCTTGAACTGCCCGTCGGCTCCTTTGAGGTGAAGACAACCTCAACGGGCGAATTGCGCAGTTTCGCAAGGCTAAATCCATTTGATCACGGCTGTGACGATCATGCCCGGCGCACGCGTTGGCTCACCGAGAGATTGTGCATCAGTTCGGGGATGACACCGTCTCGCGCGCGGCTGATCGCGAACGCAGCGCAAATTCATGATATCGGGAAGGGCTTCATGCCCAATCAGATTCTCGAAAAACCTGGTGCCCTGAGCGCGGCCGAACGCGCGACCATTCAGCGACATGCAAAGCTCGGTGCACAGTATCTGCGTACCTTAGGTCAGCTCTTCGATGTCGAGTTGCACCTTCACATTTCCATCGCCCACTCCCATCATGAACGCTGGGACGGCTTGGGGTACCCGTGTGGGCTCGCTGGCGCGTCCATCCCGTTTCCGGCACGGATTACCGCGGTAGCCGACGTATTCGATGCGCTAGCCTCCGAACGCAGTTACAAGCGCGCGTGGCCGCTTGAGGATGTCTTCGCCTATATCGAGAGCGAGGCGGATCGCCATTTTGATCCGCAATGTGTCCGCGCTCTGCTACGTTGTGCCCACGACATTCGCAGGCACTGGGCCAGCGCCAGTGAGGTGTGCGCCGACAGCGGCGAGCCAGATTGGGTGACGCTGCTTCCCGTTTTGGGGACGTAGAGAAGTATGGAGTCCCGCAGACAAATTAAGTAGTTCGGACCGTGTCTTTGTCGCATTTCGTGACACAACTGGGCGTCGGGACCGCCGGCGGCCGGGCATCTTCCCCAGAACTTCGATGCAGTCGCAGCCGGCGGTCGAATTTCCCTACGTCGAGGTGGAGCGTTCCTTCGGCCGGTCCGTCGCGCTCGTTCCCTTGAGTCGGTCGTCACCGGACCATTCCAGATTCAACGCCTTTGCAACGCCCGCTCCATAAGCAGGGTCGCATTTGGCGAACAATGCTATCTGCCTTCGCTTGATCTCATCTGGCACACCTTGCATGGCCGCCGCGATGTTACTGAATAAGCGCTGCTTTTGCTCGGCATCGAAGAGGCGGAAAAGGTTCCCCGGCTGCGTGTAGTCATCGTTCCCATCGCGGTGATTGTACCGATCGGCGTCTCCGTGCAGCGGCAGCGGGGGCTCGGCATAGCGCCTGTCTTCCTTCGGGCCGTTAAAGGAGTTGGGCTCGTAGTACGCGTCGGGGTTTTCGATGTTGTTATCAAAAAAACGCATCGATCCATCTTTATGGTAGTGATGAACCGGACAGCGCGGTGCGTTAATCGGCAAAGCCTCGTAGTGCGTGCCCAGGCGGTAACGGTGTGCGTCCGCGTAGCTAAATACGCGCGCCTGGAGCATCTTGTCGGGCGAGAAACTGATTCCGGGGACGATATTCGACGGAGCGAATGCGGCCTGTTCGATCTCGGCAAAATAGTTGTCCGGATTGCGGTTCAGTTCCAAGATGCCGATATCTACTACCGGAAAATCACCGTGCGGCCAAACCTTGGTTAGGTCAAAGGGATTCCAGCCGGTCTTCTCGGACCATTGTTGGGCCTGCTCGTCCGTCATGATCTGGACCTGCATCTTCCACCTGGGGTAGTCGCGTTTCTCGATCGCCTCAAACAGGTCTTCCTGGGTCGATTCACGGGTGCGTCCGACCACCGCGGTCGCCTCGGAATTCGTCCAGTGCCTGTGTCCCTGCTGGGTTTTGAAGTGAAACTTCACCCAGACACGCTCACCGACCGCGTTAATCAAGCTGTAGGTGTGAGATCCATATCCGTTGACATTGCGCACGCCCACGGGCAGACCCCGATCCGACATCAGGATGGTCACCTGGTGCAGGCTCTCGGGCGAGAGCGACCAGAAATCCCACATTGCAGTCGGTGAGCGCAGATTGGTTCGCGGATGGCGCTTTTGGGTATGAATGAAATCGGGAAATTTGTAGGGGTCGCGCACGAAGAAGACCGGTGTGTTGTTCCCTACCAGGTCCCAATTTCCTTCCTCGGTATAGAACTTGATCGCGAAACCCCTCACGTCCCGCTCAGCATCCGCTGCACCCAACTCTCCGGCGACGGTCGAAAACCGCGCGATCAAATCCGTCTTCGCGCCTGGCTGAAGCGCTTTGGCTTTGGTGAACCTCGAGATATCCCCGGTAATGGTGAGCGTTCCGTGGGCCCCCCAGCCTTTGGCGTGCACCGGTCGCTCGGGAATCCGTTCGCGGTTTTGGTGCGCGAGCTTTTCAATGAGCTGGTAATCCTGGAGCAGGAGTGGCCCTCGGGGACCGGCACTGAGGGAATTCTGATTGTCTGCCACCGGATTTCCGCCGGTGGTCGTCAGTTGAGGTGCTGTTTTCGAAGAATTGTCGGTCGGTTTATTCATATGGATGTCTCCGGTAGTTTCCTACTTATACAATAGTGCTTCGGTGGGCTCTTGGGTAATTGATTGGTTCGATAGGTTCAATAGAGTCTGGCCATGGATACTCCTGCAAGTTTCATCGGACTTGAACATGGGCGATCGGCTATTTGTAGTGGCCGAGGGCCCTACTCCTTCGCCGACCATGCGGCGCGCGATCAACACTGATCAGCGATGCCGACCGGCCCGGTCAGCCGTTTCGCATCTGTTTGGGCAAGCACGTCCACGGACCCGAAGTCGCTGACCCGAATCGCGAATGCTACTTCTTGCTTGCGCTCCGAGATCCGACCAAGCGCATCTGAAACCAAGATTCGACGCGTCACGATCCATGCGCATCATTTTCGACGGATTCGACGAGTTCTCTCCGCAAGATTGAGCCGGTTGGAAACTGACTCGGGTCGCTCTCCGGACATCCAGATCGCCAACTCGGTCCGAATCTGTGCAGACGATTCTTTGATAGGATAACAATGGATGATCGGGCTGGAGAGTTCCGAGCTCCTGAGTACTCCGACCCGTGTCAGAAAAACAGGGGGGTTGGTCCGGTGTGACGGCATTACACGTTGTCGAGCATGTACTTTCTCGTCCCGTTGCCCACATCAAGCAACTAGCGCCGCTCGCACCCGCCACCGCGATCAGCAGGTTACCGACCCTGGCGTTTAGTTGCGTAAGGCGGAAACAATGAGCCCAACGCGGCGAAGTCGCGGGCGAGAGCTTATGCCAATCGTGAAACCCCGCCGGTCAGAGACGTTGGATTGAGGGGGAAAATTAAGCGCGGCCATGCCCGCAGTCGCAACCGCGGGCTTGAGTTTGGCCGCATCAAGGTCCCACTCGGTAAGAGCGAAGGAACCCTACAATGACTTCAGCTATAACCTCCGTCCGAACAGGCTCCTGTGTCTGTGGCCAATTGCGCATCCAAGTGGGCGCTGAACCGGTGGCCGTTGGCATCTGCAACTGCTTCGCATGTCAGCAGAGGACGGGCAGCGTATTCGCGGCGCTAGCCGGTTTCGCTGCTCCGTACAAGGTGTTCGGTACGGCCACCGAGTTCCTCCGCCAAGGCGATCAGGGTGCGCGATTCAGATTCCGGTTCTGCCCCGTCTGCGGTACGAACGTCTTTCACACCGAAGAGGGAGTGGAGGGTTTCGTATCCGTGGCCGTAGGCACATTTAGCGATTCCAACTTTCCGGCGCCGAGCGTCTCGGTCTATGATTCTCGCAGACACCCCTGGGTGCAGCTCCCCCAAGGTACCAAAAGGTTCGAAAAGGACCCAGGCTGATCCGCATTTCAGGACACTCCATTGAAAAAGGCCACCAGCACGATCGATCCGTATCCGCGCAAACGGGTACGCATTCTGGACACGGAGATCAGCTACATAGACCAAGGACAGGGCGACCCGATTGTTTTCCTGCACGGCAATCCCACCTCCTCCTACCTATGGCGCAACATCATTCCCTACGCGCAGACGAGCGGACGCTGCCTTGCGCCTGATCTGGTGGGGATGGGGCAGTCGGGAAAGTCGCCTTCTCGGGCCTACCGCTTCCTGGATCACGTGCGCTATCTCGATGCATGGTTCGAAAGCCTTCAGCTCGACCGCAATATCGTTTTGGTCTTGCACGATTGGGGATCTGCGCTGGGCTTTTACCGCGCATTTCGTCATCAGGATCAGATCCAGGCGATGGTCTATATGGAGGCCATCGTACAGCCGAGGAGATGGGAGGATTTTCCGAAAGGCAGAGACGCCTTGTTCAGAGCCTTGCGATCCGACCAGGGCGAGCGTCTCGTATTGGACGAGAATTTCTTTATCGAGGACGTGTTGCCTAGGAGTATCTTAAGAGCGCTTAGCGATGAGGAAATGGCCGCTTACCGCGCGCCCTTTCGGGATCGGGAAGATCGTCTTCCTACGCTAGTTTGGCCGCGCGAGTTGCCCATCGACGGCGCCCCGGCCGAGGTTGTGCGAATCGTCGAAGCCTACGGGCAATGGCTCGCCAAAAGCGATCTCCCAAAGCTCTTTGTCAACGCCGAACCAGGTGCACAGATCGTTGGACGCGTACGCGACTTTTGCCGGAGCTGGCCTCATCAGCGAGAAATCACGGTCCCCGGAATCCACTTCATCCAGGAGGATTCACCCCACCAGATCGGCGCCGCTATCGAAGAGTTTCTGCGCGACATTCGCAGTTAAGTCGCGGCTGTGCTCGCCTCCTTCGGTGGAGTGCGCAACGCCCAATGAAGATCGCGCTGCTTGATCATCCTTGTCAGGATCGAGCGCTGAGCTGTACGTCTCCAAACTCATCAACCACGAGACGACCTAGCTGCCGAGGTAGCGCGGCTCCCGTTTTTCCATGAACGCGAGCGGTCCCTCGCGCGCGTCGCTGGACGCCAAGACTTCACGCTTGGCTGCATCCTCCAGTTCATACGCCAGCGCCAGGGGAAGTCCGCTGGCTGCAGTGACCGTACGCTTGATCGCCTGCACGGCGAGCGGCCCATTGCGCGCAATCCGACCGGCCAGCGCAAGCGCGGTCTGCATCAATTGGGGGGCCGGAACCACTCGGTTCACGAGCCCCAATCGAAGCGCAGTCGCGGCGCTCAGCGAATCACCCGTCAACAAGATCTCCATGGCGCAAGCAAGCGAAATCTGCCTTGGAAGCCGCGCCAAGGAACCGGCGAAAGGAATCACCGCGCGCTGAACCTCGGGCAGCCCGAAAATCGCATGGTCAGCGCAAACTCTTAAGTCGGTACCGAGCATCATCTCGAATCCCGCAGCAAGGCACGCCCCATTGATCGCGGTGATCATCGGTTTTTCCAGAGGGTAATCCCGCAATCCCGAAGCAGCCAAGACCTTCGGGTCTTCCAGGAGGCGTCGATCCCACTCATCTTCTGGAACCCGCGCTCCGGTCATCAAGGGAATGGTGCGCGCCAGATCACCCCCGGCGCAAAACGCCTTTTCGCCCTCACCCGTCAGTACGCCAACTCGAAGATGGGGATCGGTCGAGAGCAACTCGATCGCGTCAGCCAGTCGACAGAGCATCTCCGGTGTCAGCGCATTGCGCCGCTCCGGGGCGTTTAAGGTGATCACTAGCACCTGGTCTCTGGTCTCGGTCAACACGCATGCACTCATGGGAAGCACTCCAGCTCGCTTAGATTGAGATCCAATCCAGGGGAATTGCAAAGCGACCCAAGGCCTCGATGACCTTCTCCTGCGCAGGCCTTGGATCAAGGGCTCGCGGAATCCCGATCTCCGCCCGCAATCCGGAGGGTGTCTCCATCGCCTTCACGCGGAAGCTTGTGCCCGACTCGGCGGGATCCAGCAGTGCGAGCGCCTCGGAGAAGACCTGCTCAATGGCGAGAATCCGAAGCGCCGGACGATAGATCTTGCCGATGGCCGTTGTCGGCAGCGCCGGCAGGATCGTGACCCGCTTGGGAAGCGCCGCCGGCTCTGAGATGCGCGAGGCGGCGAAGCTTAGAATATCCGCGGGGCTGGAGGTCGCATTCGGGCGAAGCGCGAGAAAGATGACGGGAACCTCGCCGGAGTGGCGGTCCGGCGCTCCCACGGCCGCGCACGACTGAACATCTGCATGCGCGCTAAACACCTCTTCAATCATGTTGGGGTCGATATTGTGCGCCCCCCGGATGATCACGTCTTTCGCGCGACCCGTAATGAACACCCGCCCTAGCGCGTCGACGTGCCCGATGTCGCCACTAAGGAGCAACCCGTCTGCCTCGAACATGCCCGCATTCAACTGTGGATTTGTGTACCCGGGACTGACGTGAGGACCTCGCACGACGATCACTCCCGGCTCGTCCGGAAGGCAGGTCCTCGAAGGATCGCAGTTCCCCTCGGCGCGCGACACCGCGAACACCTCCGTGAACGGAAGGCGCAGCCCGCATGAATTGGCCGTCCGGGGGGCTCCCAACGGTTCGATCGAGACTAAGCCGGCACACTCCGTCATGCCAAGAATATTGCGGACGGGGATGCTATAGGACCTCTCGAAGGAATTTGCGAGTTCCGTCGGGAGGGGCGATCCACCCGTGTAGAGCGCCTTCACGCTCGAGAGGTCTGCCTCACCGGCGGGCGTATCGAGCAATGTCCCGATGACCGTGGGTACCGCGGCCAGATGACTGACTCGACAGCGATCGACGAACCGCCAATAGTGACGCAGGAATGCGGGATCGCGCATTCCCAAAGGTGGCGCCAGCAAAATGCTGCTCCCCGCGCAAAACGCCGCGCTACCGTAGACGAAGGCCCCGGCGACGTGAAACAGCGGAAAGCCGTTAAGGATGCAGTCCCCCTCGCCAAGGTCATAGAACATGCCTGCGAACCAGCTGGTGTGGACCTGATTGCCGTGCGTGTGCCGGGCCAGTTTCGGTGCGCCGGTGGTTCCACCCGTGTGATAGTAAGCCGCAACCGTTTCGCGCGACAGAACACGTTCGAACCGCAGCTCAGCCGGCTGCTCGTTTAGAGCAGCCTCAAACGAGCGAGACGAAGGAGACTCGCCGACGCTAAAGACCTCGAGCCCATCGACCATTTCAGCGAGCCTTTCAGCCTTACGCCAAATATCGAAATCCGGATGCGGTCCCAACGCGACCAGGACTTTGGCTCGGGCCTGCACTAGTAGCTCGGCAATCCGCTCGACGCTGAGCATAAAGTTGATGGGGCAGGCGCATCCCGCAACCTCGGCACCCCAAAGTGCGTAGTGCGTCTCGGGAAGGCTCGGTAAAAGGAGCGCGACCGCATCGTCACTTCCGATGCCCCACTCGTGGAAAAGATTGGCCGCGCGGCGAATCGCCGCGAGCAATTCCGAATAGGTCACGATGCGACAGGCGTCATCCACGTCGCCCGAGATCGCTTGCACAATCGCCGGATTTTGCCCGTAGAGGCGCGCGCCCCGCTCGAAGATCTCGTAGGTATTACAAACCGGGACCGCGCGATCGTAATCCAGCGTTTCGATGCGACCGATGTCGAAGCTGCCGGTTACGCGCGGGCGGGTCGTCTCCATCCTAGAAAGGGATCCGGGGACTCGGCGAAAAGGCGAGCGCTCGTGCTATTTGACGAGCTTCCACTCGCCGCCTTCAACACGCACGAGAACCTGCGCTCTTGGGTCGAGTCCGTTATGGTTTTCTGGACTCATGTTGAACACCCCCTCGGGAGTTACGACCTCTTTCATGCCCTCCAGCGCGTCACGCAAGGCCGCTCGAAACTCGGAAGTGCCGGGCTTTCCCTTCTTGAGCGCGACGCCGACCGTTGCCTCCAACCAGAGCTCGGCCGTCCACGCTGTCGAGCCGAACAAAGACCGGCTACCCGCACCGTATCGGCCTTCGTACCGCCTTACATAGTCTTCCCCGGCCCTCTTGGTCGGGTTGTTCTCGGGCAGCTGTTCGGCAACCAAGACCGGGGCGACAGCCATGTACGTCCCTTCGACGTCCTTACCTCCAAGCTTCAGATAGTCCGCATTGGCCACACCATGGGTTTGATAGACCAACCCGTGAAATCCGCGTTTGAAGAGTTCGAATTGGGGCAACACTCCCGGCGTGCCGAAGCTTAGAACATAGACGGCGTCAGGCGCATGCGCAAGTACCCTAAGAATCTGGGGAGTGACGCTCAGATCGGCCGGGTTATAGCGTTCCTCGGAGACCAAATCGATGCCACGCCCAGGTGCCGAGGCCTTGAGCGTTTTTAAGAATCCATCACCGTAACTCGTGCTGATCGCGATCACCCCAACGGTCTTTACCCCGTGCGCGCGCATGTGATCGAGTACGGCATTCACGGACAGGGCCTCCGGCGCCGGCATCTTGAACGCCCATTTCCGGGGTCCATCGACAGGCTCGACAATCACGCCGCCCCCACCCAGCGCAATGATGGGCGTTTCATTTCTTCCCGCCACCTCGACCGCGGCCACCGAGTTGGGTGTCAGAGACGGGCCGACAATGACATCGACCTTCTCCTCAGTGATAAGACGCGCGGCGGCCTTGGACGCCTCGGTCGAGTCGCTGTTGTCGTTGAGAATCATGAGCTGGACTTTCTGACCCGCGATCTCGGCAGGCCACAATTTGACGGTATTTTCCGCGGGCTGCCCCAGGGATGCCCCCGGCCCCGTCGTGGAGAGGATGACGCCGATGTTCAGCTGCGCGCACGCCGGACGGCCGGACAGAAGAGAAAACCCAAGAACGCAGACGCGAGTCCATGCAGCCACAGACTGCCTCATTTCTAACCCTCCAAAGCTTCTAGCGCAGCGATCAGTGCATCTCACCCCGAAAGACGACGCGATCGATTGTGCGCTGCGGTGCATACATTTTGCTTAGGGCCATGGAAACACAGACTTCGGCCATCCTTACTCCGTCAATAGCCGATCCCTCTTTTGCCGCTTTCCTTATTGTGCTACGTTGTCCAGTCGAGGCTTGTCCACCAAGAAGTCGACAGGAAGAAACCATCAGGCAATGGAGACATGGGGTCTTGGAGGTATAGAGGAGAGCCTTCCCGGCATCAGCTCGATGTGCGCGGAAGAGGATATCGCCGATCTCGTGGACGCCATCGGCCAGAGGTCTTTTCCGGGAGCATTGCTCTCGGTGCTCAAGGCCCGCGCGGGCATAGAACTCCTGTCTGCCTACAATCTGGATCGAAGTCGGGTCCCCAGGATGTACTTCTCCGCAAGCACCGGACCGATCGATGTCAGCGGAAATTGCTTTCGTGCCTATCAGACGGGTCTGTATTTGACCGATCAGACCTTTGACGAGGCAAAAGAACTCGCCCAAAGGTCATTGGCCGCAGTGACGCACTGGCATGAGTCCGAATTTCCGGCGCCTCACAGGACGGCCATTTACACGAGACACGAGATTCTCGAGCGCCTGTCGATCGTGCAGAACGCAAGCGAAGCAAAAACAGAAGGCAGGGGCTACCTTGCACTGAACCTCTATCGATTCCGCTCCAAGGGTCATCTGGCCAGCCGGGAGATTGAAAGCACCCAGCGGGAAGCCAAGACACTTATGGCATGTGTGCGCAAGCACATCGAGATTTGCTCCATGCACGTAGGACGCCGATCTCCCGGTGCCGCCCTTAAGGATGCTTGTCCCGCCCTGACAGAACGCGAACTGCAGGTCTGCGTCCGGCTAATCCGTGGTCTCACTTACGAGGGGATCGGTGCCGACTTGGGATTGTCGCTCGCTTCCGTAAAGACCTATCGGGCCCGAGCCTACGAAAGGCTGGGCATCCACTTTAAGAGCCAGCTCCTCTCCGTCGCCGGGATTCTCGACTGAAGCGAGGCTACCGAATCCGCTGTCGGTTGCCTTGCAGCAGAATCAGAGACTGTCCGCGTCGACGACGGCCTGGGCGAACGCCTGTGGAGCTTCCTGCGGAAGGTTATGGCCAATGCCCCCCTTGATAAGACGGTGCAGATATTTGCCTGTGAATTTCTTGGCGTACGAGGCGGGCTCGGGATGCGGCGCACCATTGGCATCGCCCTCAAGAGTCATGGTAGGCACCGCGATAACGGGAGCCACGGCTAGTTTTCTCTCAAGTTCGTCGTACTTCGTCTCGCCTTCAGTAAGACCGAGTCGCCACCGATAATTATGGATCGTAATGGCGACGTGATCCGGATTATTGAACGACTCTGCACTACGATCGTAAGTGGCGTCGTCGAATTTCCACTTCGGCGATGCGAGCTGCCAGATCAATTTCGCGAAGTCGTGCCGATAGTGGTCGTAGCCCGCCCGGCCGCGCTCGGTCGCAAAGTAAAACTGGTACCACCACTGCAACTCTGCAGCCGGCGGCAAGGGGGCCTTCCCGGATTCCTGGTTGCCGATCAGATAACCACTCACCGACACCATGGCCTTGCAGCGCTCCGGCCAAAGCGCGGCGACAATGTTTGCCGTCCGGGCACCCCAGTCGAACCCGGCGAGCGTCGCCTTCTCGATGTTCAAGGCGTCCATCAGGGCGACGATATCGACTGCAATCGCCGACGGTTGACCGTTTCGTAAGGCGTCCCCAGAGAGAAAGCGCGTCGTGCCATAGCCCCGCAGAAACGGAACGATCACCCGATATCCTGCTGAAGCCAACAAAGGCGTGACATCCACAAAACTGTAGATGTCGTAGGGCCAACCGTGCAAAAGGATGACGGGTGGACCGGTAACCGGTCCCGCCTCAGCGTATCCCACACTAAGACTACCAGCGTCGATCTGCTTTAGTGATGTAAACGAGGTGTTCGTACCCGGCTTCACCGAGTGGATCCTGTTGGGTTGAGCGACTGCTGAGTCCAGGACCGCGGCATCAGTGCCGGCGGCGGTCAAAAGGGCCGTACCCAACAAACGGCGACGATAACGATCAATCTTGTTAGTCATTTGGATCTCCCTGGTGAAGTGGCCCTTGAAGTTGTCGCATATGACATCCGGATGAGGCGCCTGTAGCGCCCCTTTCTCTTCAGTGAATGGCCGTTCTTGACGCGGCGACGCACTTGTAGGACCGCCCGACACGTTGCCAAGAGAATGGCAGCCGGTGCACCGCGCTACAGCGGCCACTTTAGCGATCACTCCCGGTTCAATCAACCCTGATGCGATCGATGCCGCTCCCTTTGGACACCCCGAGCTCGACAAGGCGAATTGGTGCGCGAATCCCCACAGAAGCTGCACTTGCGGCTGCGTCGAGTCGATTCGCCACCCACAGTGCTTCACCAAAGCGCATCCCAAGGCGGGTCGAACACGCGCACTCGGCGGCCGAATAGCTGATCAGATCGCCCCCGGAGAACAATGGGGATCGGGTGCCCTGCCTCTGAAGGTTAGCTCGGCGTGAGTTCCGGTTGCGCGTCACTAGCTCGATCGATCGCACAAGCGCGTCGGGTGCGCTTCTGGTTGCGCATGCCAACGCGGCAGGATTTCGGACGTATGGGGAAAGCAGGAATTTGACCCGAGACACTCCACCGCGTTTCGGGGTGGCAACACCCACGACCGTCTTTCGAGTATTCGAAGGCTCGTCCACACCGAGCCTCCTCCATCCATAGGAGAAGTTACGTCCGGATTCTAGACAGGTTTTTGCGGGCGGTCAGCTCGGTGGATGGAATGGGTTCTACCTTCGGATGTGGTCCATGGCAGACGCCCCGTGCATGTCATGCGCGGGTTCAGCAGCATGCACTTTCGCTAATCCGCAAATCAAAATGAATATCGCAAGAAAAATGAAGTCGCCCTTTAAGAATCGCATTTTCAGACTCCTGAAGTCGCCTCAGTCACGCATGCTCACGGGCATTTCACTGCGTCCGAGACAAGTAGGATGAGCTTGGACATGTCAGCATGCGCTGTGCCACGGCAGCCTTGATCCGCGAAACGTCGCACGGCATTTAGGCACAAAACAATCGAGGGATACTGAAGGTGTGGATGTTGGGATCAAAGCACGCTGCCCCCCAGCCATTGTCGGCGCGCGGCGTGCGTGTCTCGGAAACGCAAAGTGATACTCGCGCATCGAGGCGGGGCGCAATGGACTTTCTCGACCGCGCTTCCGGGTATTGCTCCGGCGAAATCCTATGCCGAACGCTCCAGATAGCTCTGGAACACCCCGACATGGACCAGCGCGGGGTCGGCGTCGTTTGGCCACAGTTCTTGCGCTCGAAACTGAACATCGTACGTCGGCTCGTCGGTTGCCTCCACGCCATGCGCATGCGCGTCAGGAAACGGATACGCCGGTGATTCGCTGACGACGACGCCGGTCTTGCCCCGGATGTAGGCTGGCATCCGAACGTGGCCCGGGACAAACTCCTCCTTCACATGCACGCGATCGCCCGGACTAAAGCGCTCACGTTGGGACGCGTTCGGCCGCCCCCGCGCACTGGGGCGCGAGAGGGGTACCGAGCCGCCAGCGAGGCGTTCGAGCTCCTCCCGCGACAGAATATTCTTCTCAACCAGGAGCGTGAGCAGCCCAGTGAGCGAGCGTTCGTAGTACCCCGCAGAAAGATACTGGCGTGGCTCCATCCGCTCGATCGCATGACGGTATTCATCCATATTGAGAAAGCCCTGCTTGACTGCGAGCGCGAGGAGCGCGTTGGCGCGCTTCTCCCATTCGGCATGAAAAACGTCGTCATCCTCCGGGTGCCGCACCGGTCCAAATCCCTGCATCCCGCCCAAGTCGTGAACGCCATCCATCCCTATAGCCTTGCCACGCCAATCATGGCGTTTTTGGTGACGATCGAAGCGAGTTTGTCCTCGCTCCATCCTTCGGTACGGTCAGGTCGCAGTGGCAGCACCATGTAACGCGTGTCAGCCGAGGTATCCCAAACCCTGATCTCAACCTCGGGTGGAAGGTCCAGACCCATCTCACGTAAGACCGTTCGCGACTGGCGTACGACCCGGGCCCGATATTCAAAGTCCTTGTACCAGCCGGGCGGCAGGCCGATGATCGTGTAGGCGGTGCACGAACACTGCGTGCAGACGATGACGTTGTGCACGGAGGAGGTATTTTCCAGAACCACAAGGTGACGGTGATGCGGCGGCATGGACAGTCCGAGTTCCGCGACCGCAGCACGTCCGTTCACACGCAGCCGCTCCCGGAAGTCGGGGTCGACCCACGCCTTCGCCACCACCCGCGCGCCGTTCTCGGGTACCCAATCTTCCTCGGCACTGCGCACATGGTCATCAACGAACTCGCGGGGATTCATACCACGCGTCTCGAACGCATTCTCGAGGGCAACCACGCGCTGCTCGACCGGGGCGTACGATTTGTCTCGGGATGTCATGAAGCGAATTCTGCTCCCCTCGCGCCTCGAGCGCAATGGAAGCCACTGGAACTCTCCCGGAGCATGCGCGTTCGGACACGATGATTGGGTTAAACTGGATCGCAGGAGATACCACGGCCAAGTGCAGAATTCCAAGCGCGTACCCCATCCATCTGGATGCGCAGCGTTGTGCGCACGAGGTTGCCCCTCCTTTTTTCCCCATGGGCGCATAGTGTTATGGCAGCACCATCATCTGATGAGCCATCTCTTGTTGCCGGTGGCGGCAACGAAGACCTTACGTCGATACAGGCAGGATTTGAGCTTGTCGATCGCGAGAAGGCGATTCTCGCCATATATACGCGTCTCTGGATGGAAGCACAGGCGCTGCATGGCTATGTCATCAATCTTAATTCCTTCATTGCGACAGGCAACATCGTCTTCGCAGGCTTGCTCATATCGCTTGCATCAAACGCCCACGGGTTCGCAAAGGTACTCCTGGCAATTGTGCCTCTGACGCTGGCTGGCATCGGCATTTTCGTCACGAGAGTGCTTTGGAAAGACTTCCTCGCGGTCGCCGGCATCATCCGTCAGATTGATGCGGTGCTTGGGGCATTCGAGCCGGGCCGATTTTTAGGTGAAGCGCCGCTTTATCCTCGCGGATGGCTCGAATTTGGCCAGACGCGCTGGTTCGACGGGCTTTTCACGGCCTTCCCGATCGTTCAAGCGTTCTTGGGTGGCATTGCCGCCACTCTGGTATGGCTCCGCTGACATTAGCGACCTCGCTGCCTCAACGGTCAATGGGTGATGAGTTCGCCATCCTGTAAGCCGCAGCGAAGACCGTTTGGCGCTGATAGCGCTGGCGGCAGTACGAGACCTAATGGTTGAATACGGGAGAATCGAATGATATGCCGACTATTTAGGCACTCACATCCCACGCACTGTTCATGACGTTGCCGGCGTCGCTCACTTCGAAGCCGTCGCGCTTAGCCACCGGCTGGCACCTTGATTTTCTGGGGCCGGCTCGGACTGATCGCGGAACGAGTCACGGAGCTGCTCTGCCGGAGTGTAGTTGGCCAACTTTTTTCGCTCGGGTGCGTGGATTCCCTGATGGCCACTTGGTCCAGCGCTGGCAAGTGGAGTCCCTTCCAAACAGCTACGAAGCAATGCCCTGCTTTTGTCAGATAGTTTGACTTTCGGGCCAGGGTAATTCAAGAAACTTACCCCTGACTCCGTTAGCACCCTCTCGAATACGACCTCCAGAACGTCACCGCTTGGGTCCTTTACCACCTGGCACAGCGTCGTAAGCCCTCGTTCGTGTGCCTTAACGAGGGTTGCCGCCATCAACTGGAACTGTGCTGGTGGCTGGCGGCTTGTTATTCCCGAAAAGGAGCGCCCGCCATCGGAAATTATCTTGTTCGTGCTCACGGCAAGTAGCGTGACCCAGAGGTCAGTGTCATCAGAGAAGTTCACCGGATTCCTTGGCCGGGGGAGGGGGTGGGATCGGAAGGGATTCCCGATCTGTTTCACTGCCAGCTGTTCCTATCGTATAGCAGATCATCCGAAGCGCCATCGCGCGTATCTCAAAATAAGTGTCAACGCACAACAGAGGGGATCAGTCGAGGCTGGAGAGCGTCGGTTACTTTCAACATAGCTGTCGTTTGCGGGACAATGCAACCCTGCGTTACTCGGTGGGCGGCCCGAGTTTTTGGACCAGCGCCGAATGTTACCGCGAAGGCGATTGATTGGGGCATCGCGCCGCAGAACGTCCTACACTTCGGCGACCGTCTCTCTCGGGCGAAAGGGCTTGCCTTAGGCAGGCGTCGGATCTTCCGCCGCTCGGCTCCGAATTAGCTGCTCGCATGAAACAGATCGCCGTTAGAATGAGAGCCTGGGGCGACAAGACTGAAGTTCGGCACAAGTGCTTCAGGCAGATTCGAAGCTTGAAAGCGGCGTAGGTGAAAAGACCGCCGTAGCAGTAGCCACCGGTCAATCTGGGTGACCCAGGAGATCTCTCTCGGGGGGACATACGAGCAGCGCCATAAGCCCATGGATCCAGCATTCGACTTAGTCGCTGAGATTGCGCCCCGGGCGACACTCGACAGAGCTGTGCGGCCACCAGGGCGAGGAGGCAGTTTCACTGCACCAGCTCCGATTGAGGCACCGCGCAATAGATTGTCGGCGTTGATCGCATCGACCCTCGTGAAAGCGTTAGGGCGAATCTTCGGTTCGTGTGCCTTTACTGGACGTCGGCCACCACCGGGACGGGAGTAACCCGCATGCCAGTCCAACGGCGCTGGAGAAGATTGTCCACTTCGGGTCTCATGATCTCACGAGGACGCTCATCAGACGCTAGCTCGACGGTCACTGCTGGGGGTCGCTCCCCTCCTGGCACGAGCGAAGCCGTCCGCTATGAATTTGCCAACGTCGCCATAGAGGTGGCCCGGCGCGAAGTATTCGTGGATGGTTCGCCACGGCCCGTGGAGCCAAAAGTCTTCGATCTGTTGCTCCTACTCATAAAGGAGAGGTCCCGAGTCGTTACTAAGGACGAACTTCTGGATCGTCTCTGGGACGGCCGGCCTCTTTCGGACGGGGTACTCTCCCAGACTGTCACAAAGCTTCGGCGCACAATCGGTGATCTTGCCGATGATCAGCGGTACGTCAAAACAATCCATCGTGTCGGCTTCCGTTTCGTCGCCAATGTATCGGAGCACCGGCCAGAAGAGGCCTCAACTTCTGGCCCCACTCCAGTGGGTGTCACGAAGGTGCCTCCTCGGCCCGCCACGCCCATCTCCGCAGAGCTCGCGGTACTACCCACAGCGCATCGGGCCACGGTGCTCGCTTTGCTGCCCTTCGAGAATCTGACCGGCGATCCGACACTTGACTGGATCGAACTTGGCTTAAGTGCCTTAGTCGCCAGAGAATTGACCATTGACGCGCGGCTCGCCGTCGTCTCCATGGAGTCGCTTCTGACGGCTCTGGCAGGCTTACCAAAAAATGCTGGCTTGGGAAAGAAAGTGGATGTTGCGACGCACCTGCTCGGCGCCCATTGCGTTGCGCACGTTCGAGCCTATCAGGAGCAGGACAACTTCATCCTTGACTGCAGCGTGGGGGTTCTGCCGCTAACGAAGTGCGACCGCCTCGTCGGCCCTGATCTTGTGCCACTGGCGCATCAGCTCGCGCTCACCATTGAGGCCGCGCTGTTCCCGAATAGCGCCGTCGCGACCATCCCGTTCGAATCAGATGACCCTCTTGCCAGCCTGGCCTTCGCGCGAGCCCTGCAGGCAATAGGCGAGCAGAACTGGAAGGTGGCGTTACCACTCCTTGAAGCAATACTCGACATCGAGCCGGATAACCGGATCGTTGAATCTGAATATCTCTCCGCCCTCGCCCTCCTTGGTCACGACACCGCTTTTCCCCTTGGTGAACGGCTGCTGGAGCAGGCACGGGCCGAAGGCGACGCGCAGCAGGAGATCCACGTCCACCTTTGTTTGGGTCGAGCCTTCCTCGCTAAGCGTCTGTTCGCCAGCGCTCGACAGCACCTCGATGAGGGGATGCGACTAATCAGTTCCGGGACCGCGTTGGAACCTCTCGTGCTGCCCCACCTGATCATGTCGGCGATCGCGTTGCATGAGTACGATCTCGCCGGCGCCGCAGAGCACGTGCAACGCGTGCGTGAACTCTGCGAGCAGACCGGAAATCAGATTCTGCGTTTGAGCGGAATGACAAACGCCGCGTTTCTGAGCTCGCTCGATGGAAATCTAACGCGGGCCGCTCAGCTAGCGCGTGAGGCTCGCGACCTTAGCTCAAAGTACAACCTGAGGAGCAACCTGTCTCGTTCAACATCTGGCTTGGCCGTATATTGTGGCGAACAAGGACTATTCGGGGAGGCAATCAAATATGGCAGGGAAGTGTTTGCCTCCACCTTGACGCTATCAGAACAAGACCTCATCCCGGCGGTGGTGGAGACGCTTTCCTGGCTGTGCCGCGAACTGCGGAGGGTTCGCGAATCGAGTAGTGTAATCGCCACGCTCGACAAGTTTGAGCGCGCGCGGTCCGTGACGGCTTTGCCCGGAGCGATGATGGCGCGCGGCCACAATGCCGCATGCTCGAAGGACCATGAGGCCGCAATACGATATTGGCAGTCGGCCATCGCTTTGTGCCGCGAGTTGAATGCGATGCTTGCGGAGCACCTTTCACTTCCGTGGCTCGTCGTCTCACTCGTGCTCTCTCGAAGGGACGAAGAAGCGCAGTCAACACTCGCAGAGGTTCGAGCAAGCCCGAGGTTTGATGAGTCCGATCGGCTGCGTGCTGCTCTTCTCCACTGTCAGGCGCTCCAGCTTCACGGGGCAGGACAACCGGCCCGGGCACTTGAAATTCTGCGCGAAGCGACTGACGTTGCGCCCATTGGGCTCTGGCGGGCGAACGCCTGCATCGACGGAGCATGGCTTTGCCTCGAGGCCGATGACATACCCGGGGCTCGTAAGCTCATGCGCGATCTTGGACCGTGGCTCGACGAGCATCCGGCTGGCATCGTGCTGGCCGCGCGCCTGAAGTATGCGCAGGGGGCGTTCCGTGCCGCAGCCGACCTTCAGCGGGCTTACGCGGCCGCAATCCAGAACGAAGTCCCGGAATACTATGCCGAACTCTCTCGCATCTACGAAAGTGTGGCTAGAGGTCTGCCAACAACACCAACCCTACCGTTAAGCCCGTGGCTTCCCACCAGGATGTAGCGAGGCGCAATCGCCAAATCGAAGCGCGATAGGCGCTTAAGGCGCTTCAGACAGACCCGCGGGAAAAGGGTGATGGTTGGAGTCGAACGCGCCGCCGCAATCCTGCACCTTGGGGGCTCCAGATGTTCCTGCGGCCGCCACATCGCATGGCGTTCAGTGACAAGAATGGGCCAGTGCGAACATCCACATTCGTGATCATTTCCCCCCCACTTTCTACAATGGAACGCGATGCCGAAAAGGAAATGGCGACATAGGGTGTCAGAGTTGAGGCGCTCATGAGAAGATCGCACCGTAAGGTGGCGAGTGGGATATTTGGAGACCGGTCGTGGACGAAAATTTGGGAAACAAAAATATAGGCCGCGGGACGGCCGGCGAAGAGGCCGATCAGGTTCAGCAATGGGACCCTCTGATCGAAACCTTTTACAACCATTCGTCCGAGTGTCACGCGGTCATGTCGGAATCTAGCGGTGGAAAGTTTCGATACGATATGGTGAATCCCGCCACGCTCAAACTCTACGGAAAATCAAGAGAAGAGGTCATTGGTCGCACGATAGAGGAGGTATTCGGGCCTGAGGGAGCTGTCGAACTCAACAAATACTTATCGGCTTGTCTGGCCAAGAACGGATCCTATCGCTACGAGCGGACGCAGAGCAAGCGCATTATCGAGGCGATCGCGACACCTGCCCCGAGCACTCCAGGCATGCCTCGACGACTCGTGGTCACAGCCCGCGACGTGACTGAGCAGCGCAATCTCGAACTTCAGTTGCGGCAGTCTCAGAAGATGGAAGCATTGGGACAACTCACCGGGGGTATCGCCCACGACTTCAACAATCTTCTTCAAGTGATCGTCGTAAGCGCGGACGCGATCTCTCGCCGCTCGACGCGCGTAGGAACTCCTTTGAATGCGGAGGAGATCGCACGTCTTTCGGGGGCGTGCATGCGCGCCGCCGACAGAGCAGCCGCATTGATTCACAGACTGCTCGCTTTTTCACGGCGACAACCTCTCGCCCCGGACACGCTCGATGCAAACAAATTGATCGGAGGCATGTCCGACATGTTGCGGCGGCTTTTGGGTGAATCGGTACAAATCGAAGTCGTTTTGGCCGCAGGACTTTGGCGCACCCGCGTGGACCCGAATCAGCTGGAGAGCGCTCTCTTGAATCTCGTCATCAACTCGCGTGACGCGATGCCGCAGGGGGGACGACTGACGATTGAGACCGGCAATTCGTCTCTAGACGATACCTACGCTGCAGAACATCTTGCGACGCCCGGCCAGTACGTCCTGGTTGCGGTCACGGACACGGGCTTAGGAATGTCATCGGAAACCATCGCCAAGGCATTCGAACCTTTCTTCACGACCAAGGAGATGGGCTATGGCACAGGACTAGGGCTAAGCATGGTCTACGGGTTCGTCAAACAATCTGGCGGGCACGTCAAGATTTACAGCGAACTGGGACAGGGCACCGTGGTGAAGATTTACTTGCCGCGTTATTTTGACGACGCATCTGGTACTAGCGAATCGGGGTCGACGTCTACCCCGTCGCTGGCCGCACCAGGTCACCGTAGCGAAATCATTTTGGTGGTTGAAGACGACGAGGTCGTACGTGACTTCAGCACCTTTCTTCTTCGCGAGCTGGGTTTTGAGCCGCTAGAAGCCCGCGATGCAACATCCGCCCTGCGGATCATCGAACAAAATGAGCGAATCGATCTGCTTTTCACAGACGTCGGCTTGCCGGGAGGAATTTCAGGACGCCAGCTTGCCGAAGACGCTAGAAAGCTGCGCCCGAAGTTGAAAGTGTTATTCACGACCGGCTACACGCGAAACGCCATCGTTCACAACGGGACGCTGGATCGTGATGTCGATCTAATCTCCAAGCCGTTTACGATGGACGCTCTGTCGCGAAAAATCCTCGCGGTGCTCTCGGAGACATAAGCTCCTAGGGAAGACACTAAGTGAAAACTACGCATATCGGCGGCCACCTGGACAGCATGACTCTGAGGAAAGCCGCGCTGATTGCCGATTTCAGGTACCAAATCCCGTGACGTTAGCGAGGCCAGACCGAATAAACGCCAAACGAAATCACAACCCGAATAGCTAGCCCACCCTAACGTCTTGTTTATCATTTGTCTTCCGGCGTCCTTCGTTCGCTAGCGTACCGACGGTACGGCGCTTTTCACCCAACCTAGTCAATTGCCCCGCGCGTGACCGGCATCACACGCTGGCCAGGTCAACGACGAGGACGACGCGGTGCCAGGCGACGACGACAAGAAACAAACGACTCCTGCGGCCACCGTGTCGCGGGCGCACGCGTGGTTCAGTAGTCATAGAACCTGGGCCCTCGCCGGCGTATTGATCCTGGTGGTCCTTGTTGGCGGATTCTTCCTGGAGCGCTGGAGCAAGACCTCCGAAAAGAATCAGAACCGAATAATACTGTACGGCAACGTTGATCTCCGTCAGGTCGATCTGGCGTTCAACAATAGTGAACGCATCTTAGAGGTTCTGGTCGCGGAAGGAAGCAAGGTGACCCGCGGACAGGTCGTCGCACGCTCCGACACGAGTCGCCTAATGCCGCAGGTAGCCGCCGCTCGAGCCCTCGTTGCCGCTCAGCAGGCCATCGTTGACAAACTTCATCGTGGCAGCCGTCCACAGGAGATCGCCCAGGCAGGAGCCAACGTGGCGGCCGCGCAAGCCAACGAGATCAACGCGCACCAGCAGTGGGCACGCCTCGCGGCCCTGGTCAACGAGACGAGCGGACGCGCAATTAGCGAGCAGGACCTCGAAGCGGCAAAGGCCGCCATGGACTCCGGACATGCGCAGCTCGAAGTCGCGCAAAAAGCGCTTGAACTCTCGAGAATCGGCCCGCGTAGCGAAGACATCGCACAAGGAGAGGCACAGTTGCGCGCCAACCAATCGCAACTCGACCTCTTGCTACAGCAGCTAGCCGATTCCGAGCTAACGGCCCCGTCCGACGCCATCGTGCGATCGCGGTTACTTGAGCCCGGCGAGATGGCCTCCCCGCAAAGGCCAGTACTGGATCTCGCCCTGATCGACCCGAAATGGGTAAGGGCCTACGTCTCAGAGTCTGATCTGGGCAAGATTCGCTCGGGCATGAGAGCTTCGATTACCACGGACAGTTTTCCTAACCGCTCCATCTCCGGCTGGATCGGATTTATCTCCCCCGTCGCGGAATTCACTCCCAAATCGGTCGAGACCGTCGACTTGCGACCGAGCCTGGTGTTCGAGGTTCGCGTTTTCGTAGAAGATCCAGCAGACGAACTGCGCCTCGGTACGCCCGCCACGGTGCTCGTGGAGTTGCCGCCGATCGCCCGTACCGAGTCCTAGGCAGGACACGGCATATTATGGCCAACACTAAGTTTCTTGGCATTCTAACGGCCAGTATCGTGGTCATGCTCTCGGGCTGCGTGGTCGGCCCCGACTATCACGCGAGACTCCCCGAGTCGCCAGCCGGTTGGAACTCGCCTCTGGAAGGCGGCCTATTGAACCAATCGGCGACCGTCACGACCTGGTGGCGTGAATTTCACGATGATGGGCTGACTTCCCTAATTGAGCGTGCTAAAGAGTCAAATCTCGACTTGCGCGTCGCCCAGGCCCGGCTGCGCCAAGCGCGCGCGCAGCGCGACTTTCGCGCCGACGATCTTGCGCCGATCGTGAGCAGCTCGACCTTAGCGGACCGGGCACGGCAGAGTCAAAACCAGCCGCTGATCGGTGCGCTGCCACTGCCTGCCAACTTTCCCTTCGAATACGACGTCTACCAAACGGGATTCGATGCCGCTTGGGAACTCGACCTCTTCGGCGGTAAGCGGCGCGCCTTGGATGCCGCGACGGCGGATTGGCAGGGAGCGATCGAAGGCCACAACGACGTTCTAGTTAGCCTCCTTGCGGAGGTCGCACGCAACTACATCAAGTTGCGCAGCGCCCAGCAGCGTCTGGCGATCAACGCGCGCGATCTGGCCGCGGAGAAGGAGTTATTCAAATTGGCGAGCGCCCGTCGCGACGGCGGCGTCGCCACCGACTTCGACGTGACCCGCGCTGCGGCTCAGCTCTCCGGGTTGGAGGCATTGATTCCACCGTTCGAGTCGGCGGAGCGCACCGCGATGTATTCGCTCGCAGTCCTGCTCGGGATGCAACCGGGTGCGCTGGTCGATGAACTCTCGCCCGCTCACACGCTTCCCCCCCTGCCGCCAGAAGTCCCGGTAGGCCTGCCCTCAGAGCTGCTGCGGCGCCGCCCCGACGTGCGCCGCGCCGAGCGGCAACTCGCGGCCGAGACGGCACGCATCGGCGTGGCCGAAGCGGAGTGGTTCCCCAAGATTTCGCTCACGGGCGATTTCGGCGTTGAGAGTGTGAGCGTCTCCAAATGGTTTGAACCGGGTAGCCGCTTTTGGTCGATCGGGCCGAGCATCAGCTGGAACGCTCTTGATTTTGGCAGAGTGCGCGCGACGATCCACGCCCAGACGGCCGCACAAGAGGCGGCCTCGGTAGCGTACCAGAAGGCGGCGCTGGTCGCGCTCGAGGAAACCGAGAGTGCGCTGGTCACGTACGCGCAGGAGCGTAACCGTGATCGCGCGCTGTCCGACACGGTCGATGCCAATCGCCGCTCGCTTGAGTTGGCCGACAGCCTTTATCACGAAGGGCGCGTGAATTTTCTCGATGTACTCGATGCGCGGCGCTCACTGTTCCAGGCAGAGGACCAGTTGGCGGTGAGCGAAGCGGCGGTATCACTTGACTTAATCGCGCTTTACAAGGCACTTGGTGG
>JBEKVI010000054.1:0-43609 GCA_049514215.1 Burkholderiaceae bacterium | reverse complement strand
TACTGTCCCCCGCGGCTAAAGGGTCCGCGCCGGCTTGGGTCAAGCACACAAAACTCATTGCCTGGGTCGACGAGATCGCGGCTCTCGCCAAACCAGACCGCATTCATTGGTGTGATGGATCTGTTGAGGAATATGAGCGCCTCTGTGCCGAGATGGTGACGGCCGGCACACTTCAAAAATTAAATGAGGCCAAGCGCCCCAATTCGTACCTGGCTCTTTCCGATCCTTGTGACGTTGCGCGGGTCGAGGACCGCACCTTTATCTGTTCCGAGCACGCCGAAGATGCGGGGCCGACCAATAATTGGCAGCCGCCCGCGCAAATGCGTGCGACGCTGGCGGAGCTCTTCGAGGGCTCTATGCGGGGGCGTACGCTGTTCGTCATTCCCTTCTCGATGGGGCCGCTAGGATCCCCGATCGCCCACGTTGGGGTCGAGCTTTCGGATTCGCCCTATGTCGTCGCGAATATGCGGCTAATGACGCGCATGGGGCGCGCCGTCTACGACGTGCTCGGCACCGACGGCGAATTCGTTCCTTGTGTGCACACGGTGGGCAAACCACTGGGCCGGGGAGAGACCGACGTCGCCTGGCCTTGCAATGAAACGAAGTACATCGTCCATTTTCCCGAGACGCGCGAGATTTGGAGCTTTGGGTCCGGCTACGGTGGCAACGCACTTTTAGGAAAGAAGTGCTTTGCCTTGCGGATCGCCTCGACGATGGGCCGTGAGGAAGGCTGGCTCGCGGAGCACATGCTGATTCTGGGAGTAGCCACCCCGTCGGGAGAAAAACACTATGTCGCCGCGGCGTTTCCGTCGGCCTGTGGCAAGACTAATTTCGCCATGCTCATCCCGCCTAAGGGCTTTGAGAAATGGAAGGTGACTACGATCGGCGATGACATCGCCTGGATTAAACCGGGCGATGACGGGCGGCTTTACGCGATCAATCCGGAAGCCGGGTACTTCGGGGTCGCGCCGGGAACCAATACGCGCACCAATCCAAACTGCATGGCATCGCTGGCGTCCGACACCATTTTCACGAATGTGGCTCGAACGGACGACGGCGATGTGTGGTGGGAAGGCATGACCGAACAAGCTCCTTCGCATCTGATCGACTGGCAAGGAAAGGATTGGACCCCAGAGATCGGCAAGCAGACTGGGCGCAAGGCGGCTCATCCGAACGCACGCTTTACGGTTGCTGCGACGCAAAATCCCGTTCTTGATCCCGACTGGGACAATCCGAGAGGGGTGCCCATCTCTGCATTCATTTTCGGGGGGCGGCGATCGACGACGGTGCCTCTCGTCACGCAGGCGCGCAACTGGGTCGAGGGCGTCTACATGGCCGCGACGATGGGCTCCGAGACGACGGCCGCAGCGGCAGGTCAACAGGGAGTCGTGCGACGCGATCCATTCGCGATGCTGCCGTTTTGCGGCTACAACATGTCGGACTATTTTCAGCACTGGCTAAGCCTCGGTGAGAAACTGTCCGCGTCGGGGACCAAGCCGCCTCAGATTTTCTGCGTTAATTGGTTCCGGACCGACGAGAACGGCCGGTTCCTTTGGCCGGGATTCGGAGAAAACATGCGCGTTCTCAAGTGGGTGCTTGAGCGCACAGCGGGTAAGTCGGAAGGCCTTGAGAATCTGTTCGGCGTGTCGCCGCGCTATGAAGACCTGTCGTGGTCGGGCTTTGATTTCTCGAGGGGGGATTTCGAGAAAATAACGTCGATCGACCGCAGCGCCTGGAACAAGGAACTCGAGCTGCATGCCGAATTGTTCGACCGCCTCCAATACCATCTGCCTGCGCAACTGGCCGACGTAAAGAACAAGATTCAAGAAAAGCTCGCAGCCTAAAGAGCTCAGGACGGGGGCGGGAGAATCCCGACGGCGTGATTTCACCGCGCTGCATCAGGGTTTCCGCGAATCCTGTCCGCATGCGAATCCTGCTACGCTCTCGGCTCCTCGCCGATTGGGCGTGGTGATCTGTGCGCTTTGCGGAGGATTGATGAAAGTTCGTGCCGCGGTCTTGCACGAAATGGGATTGCCACAGCCTTATCACGAGAGCCGCCCGCTTTCCATCGAGGAGTTGGACCTCGCTCCACCGGGTCCTGGCGAGGTTCTGATTCGAGTGCGTGCCGCGGGCCTTTGTCATTCGGACCTGTCGGTGGTCAACGGGGACCGGCCCCGCCCCACTCCCATGGCCCTCGGACATGAAGCTGCAGGGGTGGTTGAGGCGCTCGGGGAAGGCGTGAGCGATCTCAAAGTTGGCGACCACGTCGTTCTGGTTTTCATGCCCAGTTGCGGGCACTGTGACCCGTGCGCGAGCGGACGACCGGCCTTGTGTGAGCCAGGGGCGTTGGCGAATGCGGCGGGTAGTCTACTTTCGGGTGGGCGACGACTCACGTCGGCCGGTGCACCGATCTACCACCATCTTGGATGCTCGGCCTTTGCCGAGTTCGCGGTGGTCTCACGTCGGTCCTGTGTTCCTATTGACCGAGAGCTATCGTTCGAACACGCGGCATTGTTCGGATGCGCGGTCCTAACGGGCGTGGGGGCGGTTGTGAATACCGCTCGTGTGGAGGCGGGAAGCCGGGTTGCGGTTGTTGGATTGGGCGGCGTTGGATTCTCATCGCTCTTGGCGGCGCGAGCGTCAGGGGCGCGCGATATCGTGGCGATCGATCTTCTCGAGAGCAAACTGGAGCTCGCAAAGTTTCTCGGTGCGACGCTCGTGCTCAATGCCGCCGACCCAGATCTGGTTGAGAAGGTCAAATCCGCCACGGCGGGCGGGGTCGACTATGCATTTGAGATGGCCGGTGCGATCTCCGCGCTTGAACTGGCCTATCGAATTACATGTCGCGGCGGCACGACCGTGACTGCGGGCCTGCCCAATCCCAAGAGTTCGTGGCCCCTGCAAGCGGTCAGCCTCATTGCGGAGGAGCGCACGATCAAAGGAAGCTACATCGGGTCTTGCGTCCCCACACGAGATGTGCCCCGTTACGTCTCGCTCTTTAAGAGGGGCCAACTGCCGATCGATGCGTTACTCTCGGAACGATTAGGTCTTGACGACATCAACGCGGGCTTTGACCGCCTTGCGAGGGGCGAGAGCATTCGCCAGGTGATTCTTATGGGAGAGGATGCATGAGCGACACGCCGTCGGACATCATCCTGGCCACGCAAGGGTTGATCAAGGAGTTCAAGGGCTTCGTTGCGGTCGATGGGGTCTCTCTCGAAGTCAAGCGGGGCGAGATCCATGCCCTCATCGGCCCCAACGGCGCGGGCAAGACGACTTTTTTCAATTTGCTCACGAAGTTCTTGCCGCCAACCTCGGGAACCATCATCTACAACGGCGCCGATATCACCGCGTTGGGGCCAGCCGAGACTGCGCGCCTGGGCATGGTTCGCTCGTTCCAGATTTCCGCGGTTTTTCCGCACCTGAAGGTGCTCGAAAACGTGCGTGTGGCCCTCCAGCGTAATTTGGGGACCTCATTTTATTTCTGGCGCTCAGAACGGTCACTGGACAAGCTCAATGACCGCGCCATGCAGCTTCTTGCCGAAGTCGGTCTCGAAGAGTTTGCATCCTCCCTCACCGCGGACCTGTCCTATGGCCGCAAGCGTGCACTGGAACTTGCAACGACTCTCGCCCTTGAGCCGGAGTTAATGCTGCTCGATGAACCGACCCAGGGGATGGGGCACGAAGATGTCTCCCGAGTCACGCAACTCATCAAGAAAGTCTCCTCCAATCGCACCGTGCTGATGGTCGAGCACAACATGAGCGTGGTGTCGTCGATCGCCCAGACCATCTCCGTCCTGCAGCGCGGCAAAATTATCGCTGCAGGCCCGTACGCGGAGGTCTCCAAGAACCCGCTCGTCGTAGAAGCCTATATGGGGACGAGTGATGCCGTCTTGCAGGGAGCCCATTGATGGCGCAGGCCATGCTCGAGATTAAAGGCCTGCAGGCCTGGTACGGCGAATCGCATATCCTGCACGGTGTTGATCTGACGGTGCAAGAGGGAGAAGTTGTCACGCTCTTGGGTCGGAACGGGGCGGGTCGCACGACCACTTTACGCGCCATCATGGGGCTCGTCGGCGCAAGGAAAGGCTCGGTACGCGTCCTGGGAAGTGAGGCGATCGGGCTTGCCCCCCACAACATTGCCAAGCTCGGGATCGGTTACTGCCCCGAGGAGCGCGGTATCTTCGCTTCTCTTTCCGCAGCCGAGAATCTCCTGTTGCCGCCCAAGCTCAATGGCGGGGGGATGTCGGTCGACGAGATCTACGCGATGTTTCCGAATCTGCAAGAACGTGCGGGCAGTCCCGGAACGCGCTTATCCGGCGGCGAGCAGCAGATGCTGGCCGTGGCCCGTATCCTTCGCACCGGAGCGAAGCTTCTCCTGCTCGATGAGATTTCCGAGGGCTTAGCACCGGTGATCGTACAAAAGCTGGGTGAAGTCATTCGAATGCTCAAGGCAAAGGGATTCACGGTGGTTCTAGTCGAACAGAATTTTCGGTTTGCCGCGCCGTTGGCGGACCGCTTTTACGTCATGGAGCATGGCCGCATCGCGGAACAATTCGCCCAGTCCCAGCTTTCGGAGCGGATGGCCATGCTGCACGAATTTTTGGGTATTTGATGTTCGAATTTTAATTTAGGAGACAAGCATGAATCGCAAGTCAATGGTCCTGGCCCTCGGATTGGTGATGGGCGCCATGGGCGTGTCCGTCGCTCTTGCGGCCGACAACCAGGTCATCATCGGTAACATCGATGATTTGTCGGGCGTGTATGCCGATGTGATCGGCCAGGGCGGGGTCGAGGCCGTGAACATGGCCATCGCGGACTTCGGTGGAAGCGTGCTCGGTAAGAAGATCGTTTTCATGACCGCGGATCACCAGAACAAACCGGATGTCGGTGCTTCGAAATTTCGCGAATGGGCCGACCAAAATGGCGTCACGATGATCCTTGGCGGATCCAACACGGGTGTAAGCATCGCGATGGCCAAAGTGGCGGCGGCTAAAAAGGTTCCCTTCATCGCCATTGGCGCCGCGGGTGCTTCCCTCACCGGCGCTGATTGCACTCCTTATACCGTGCACTACGCGTACGACACGACGGCGCTCGCCAACGGGACCGCGAGCACCATCGCGAAAAGCGGTGGGAAAAGCTGGTTCTTTCTCACTGCGGACTATGCCTTTGGTACGCAACTCCAAGAGGCTGCGACCAAGGTGGTCGTAGCCAATGGCGGGAAGTCGGTTGGGGCGGTGCGCGTTCCGCTGGGCGCGGCAGACTTCTCTTCGTTTCTACTTCAAGCGCGGGCCTCTGGAGCCCAGGTCCTCGGACTCGCGAATGCGGGAAACGATTTCTCCAACTCGCTTAAGGCCGCGAACGAATTCGGTATCACCCAGACCATGAAGCCCGCTGCCCTTCTTGCATTTATCAGCGACATCCACAGTCTGGGGCTGAGCACGGCGCAAGGCTTGTATCTGACCACGGGGTGGTACTGGGACTTAAACGAGGAAACGCGCGCCTTCGGCAAGCGCTTCTTTGAAAAGATGAAGCGCGAGCCGACCATGAACCAGGCGGCCTACTACTCGGCCACACTGGCCTATCTGAAGGCGGTCAAGGCGGTTGGCAGCACGGATTCCGACAAAGTCATGGCGGAACTGAAAAAGGCCAAGATTAACGACATGTTCGCCAAAAACGGCTATATCCGCGAGGATGGGCTCATGGTCCATGAAATGTACGTCATGCAGGTGAAAACGCCCGCGGAATCCAAATACCCCTGGGACTATTACAAGCTCATCAAAACGATGTCGGGGGAGGAAGCCTACGGCCCGCACGCCGACGAGTCCTGCCCGCTCGTCAAGAAGTGAGCGAGGCTCCCGTGTCCCAATCGAAGCCGAGGGCTGGGTGGCGTAGTGCAGTCTCCGCCGCCCTTCCTGAAGCTTCGCGCCGGCTGGGTGTGGGATGAACGTGTTTGGTTACCCACTTCCGGTCATCCTTGGGCAGTTGATGCTCGGGCTGGTGAACGGGTCCTTCTACGCACTCCTTAGCCTCGGACTTGCGGTGATCTTCGGTCTTCTGGGGGTGGTGAATTTCGCCCACGGTGCCTTCTACATGTTGGGGGCGTATGCCGCGTGGTTTGCGCTCGACAGTTTCGGGATCAATTACTGGCTGGCCTTGATTCTTGCTCCACTTGCGGTTGGCCTGCTTGGCATCGTCATCGAGCGCCTTTTCCTGAGGCACCTCTATCGGCTGGATCCGCTATACGGTCTCCTGCTCACGTTCGGGATCGCGCTCATCGCAGAAGGCGTTCTGCGCTATCGATTTGGCTCCTCGGGACAATCGTACCCGGTTCCCAGTCAGCTGGCCGGTGCGGTCAATCTGGGTTTCATGGTGCTGCCGATTTATCGCGGCTGGGTCATCGGCGCATCCCTGGTGGTCTGCTTCACAACCTGGTTCGTCATCGAGCGCACCCGCCTAGGCGCGACCTTGCGGGCAGCGACTGAGAATGCGCGGCTCGTGCAGGCGTTCGGAATTAACGTACCCCTCATGGTGATGTTGACCTATGGAGGCGGCGTCGCGCTTGCGGCGCTGGCTGGGGTACTTTCCGCTCCGGTGATCCAGGTCAACCCGCTGATGGGCTCGTCACTTGTGATTGTGGTGTTCGCGGTCGTCGTTATCGGGGGAATGGGCTCGATTCTGGGCACGATCGTGAGCGGTTTGGTTCTTGGTCTTATCGAGGGGCTAACGAAGGTTATCTATCCCGAAGCGTCCAACATCGTCGTCTTCGTCATCATGGCGATCGTTTTAATCTGGCGCCCGGCCGGATTGTTTGGCAAGGAGTAGGCGCATGCGCGGGACCGCCACCGTCTATATCGCCTTGGCTTTGCTTGCCCTCGTCGCTCCGTGGATCGGGATCTATCCCGTATTCATGATGAACTTGCTCTGTTTTGCCATGTTTGCGGCCGCGTTCAATCTCCTTTTGGGATTTACCAAAATGCTCTCCTTTGGGCATGCGGCCTACTTCGGCTCCGCAGCCTACATCACGAGCTGGCTCGTGACTGCGCGAAGCTGGGGCACCGTGGAAGCGATCGTCGCCGGAGCGTTGACGGCGACGGTCCTTGGACTGGTTATCGGCGCTATCGCGATCCGCCGTCAGGGCATTTACTTCACGATGATCACTTTGGCTCTGGGTCAGCTCGTCTATTTCATCTGCCTGGAGGCCCCGTTTACGGGGGGCGAGAACGGCATCCAGGGAGTGCCCCGCGGGTCGCTCTTCGGCTTACTTCCGCTCGACTCGGACCTGGTCATGTATTACCTGGTACTCGCCATCTTTGTCTTGGTGTTTGTCTTGATCTGGCGCGTGGTGCACTCGCCCTTTGGTCAGGTTCTCAAGGCGATTCGCGAAAACGAACCGCGCGCGATTTCCCTCGGATACAAGGTCGCGCGATACAAGCTGGTTGCCTTTGTGCTATCCGCGACGCTCAGTGGACTCGCGGGGGCGCTGAGCGCACTGACCCTCGGTTTCGCGACGCTCTCCAGCGTTCAGCAGTCGACCTCGGGCGAAGTGATTCTCATGACTCTCCTGGGCGGCACGGGCACTTTCTTAGGCCCCGTCCTTGGTGCGGCGCTGGTGGTCTCCCTGCAGCAGTACTTGTCTGAGCGCGTCGGCTCTTGGGTTTCGGTCATTATCGGCGCGATTTTCGTGATCTGTGTTCTCTCCTTTCGCCGCGGGTTCGTGGGTGAGATTCAGGCCTACTTTGGGCGGCGGGGTGCGCACCACAAGACTGTCTCCAAGCAAGCCAATTCAACCTGATGTTTCACGTGAAACAGCGCGCGCGGCGGACGGCAGGCTCCGCCGCCTGCGTTTTCTACGTCGGCTGCTGATTCCGGGAATCCGATGTTTCACGTGAAACAGTCGGGATTGCGCCCTCTTAATCCGTAGAACCTCGGCGGCCTCTCTAACTTCGAGAGGACGGTGGTCGCGAAGGTCGGATTGCGTCATAATCTGGCGCTCGTCCGCCCCGGGGCGTTTGCTCTGAAATCCGCTCACATGCAATTTTCCAAAGAATTCGACGTCATTGTGGTCGGGGGCGGTCACGCCGGAACCGAGGCTGCGCTCGCTTCAGCGCGCATGGGCCAAAAGACCCTTCTTTTGACTCAGAGCATCGAAACCCTCGGACAAATGTCCTGCAATCCCTCGATTGGTGGGATTGGCAAGGGTCATTTGGTCAAAGAGATTGACGCCCTTGGCGGCGCGATGGCATTGGCGACCGATGAAGCCGGAATCCAATTTCGAATCCTAAACGGCAGCAAGGGACCGGCCGTGAGGGCGACACGTGCCCAAGCGGATCGGGTTCTGTATCGCCAGGCTATTCGTCGTCGCCTGGAGAACCAGCCCAATCTCTGGCTCTTCCAGCAAGCGGTCGATGACCTGCTCCTGGTGGGGGACGGACCCGGCGCTCGCGTTGTGGGTGCCGTGACCCAATTCGGCGTGACTTTTCGCGGCCGAGCGGTCGTTCTGACTGCGGGTACCTTTCTAAACGGGAAGATTCACGTTGGCCTCGCGAGCCATCCAGGAGGGCGCGCCGGTGATGCGCCCTCGATTTCACTTGCCGATCGCCTCCGCGAGATGAAGCTACCCCAGGGGCGGCTGAAGACGGGAACACCCCCGCGCATCGATGGCCGCACCATCGACTTCTCCAAGCTCGTCGAGCAGCCGGGTGACAGCGATCCTGTCCCGGTCTTTTCCTACCTTGGTCACGCTGACCTGCATCCCGCGCAGCTGCCTTGCTGGATTACGCAGACCAATCCGCGCACGCACGCGATCATCCGCGAGGGGCTGGACCGGTCGCCCTTGTACACGGGGGTCATTGAAGGGGTTGGGCCTCGCTACTGTCCGAGCATCGAGGACAAGATCCACCGATTTGCGGGCAAGGATTCCCATCAGATCTTTTTGGAGCCGGAGGGTCTTCAGACTCACGAATTCTATCCAAACGGGATTTCCACCAGCTTGCCGTTCGACGTCCAAGTCGACCTGGTGCATAGCATTTCCGGTCTCGAATCAGCCCATATTCTGCGACCCGGATACGCCATCGAGTACGACTACTTCGATCCACGTGCACTCAAGTTCTCGTTAGAAACCAAGTCGATCTCTGGGCTATTTTTCGCCGGGCAGATCAACGGCACGACGGGCTATGAGGAAGCGGCAGCCCAAGGTCTGCTCGCCGGGTTGAACGCTGCCCTTCAGTGCCTCGGGCGGGAGGCCTGGCATCCGCGGCGGGACCAAGCCTACATGGGTGTCCTGGTGGACGACCTGGTCACCCGCGGCGTGGTGGAGCCGTATCGAATGTTTACGAGCCGCGCCGAGTATCGGCTTTCGCTTAGGGAAGACAACGCCGACTGGCGCCTGACCCAGATCGGACATGATCTGGGCCTCGTCGACGCGCACCGTTGGGAGTCTTTCGAGCGTAAGCGGGAACTGGTTTCACGTGAAACACAACGCCTCGAGCGCAGCACCGTGACTCCCCGGGATCTTTCACCAGATGAGGCGATGCGTGTTCTGGGTCAGCCCATCGACCGGGATTACAGCCTTGCTGATCTTTTGCGCCGTCCCGAAGTCCGCTACGAGAGCTTGATGGGTCTAAGGGGTGCGGACAGCACGTTAGTCTCGCCCGATCCCGTAACCGATCGCGCGGCTGCTGAACAGGTCGAGATTCAGGTGAAGTATGCCGGCTACATCGCTCGTCAAGAGATCGAGGTGAGCCGTCACCTACACTACGAGTCCCTCGGCTTGCCTGACGACATTGACTACACCCAGGTGCGGGGCCTCTCAGTGGAGGTCCGACAAAAGCTCGCGGTTCAGCGGCCTCAGACCCTCGGACAGGCGGCGCGCATCTCCGGGATCACCCCGGCCGCCATTTCGCTGCTCCTCGTTCACCTCAAGCGCGGGCTCGGTCGCACCAAGGCGAATGGCCAATCGCGGGCCGCCTAGTGCACGCTGGTCTGGAAACCCCATTGCATGAGTTGCTTCATCAAGGAGCGCTGGAGCTCGGCCTCACGCTGTCTTCGATCCAGGAAGCGCAATTGCTACGATTCCTTGAGCTCCTCGCGAAGTGGAACGGGACCTACAACCTGACAGCGGTACGGGAGCCGTCCCGGATGTTGACCCATCACATTCTCGACTGCCTGTCGATCGTACCCCTTGTGGAGCGGCTCGGCTGCGAGACCGTGTTAGACGTTGGTACGGGCGCGGGACTGCCTGGTGTCGTCCTCGGGATCGCCCTCCCCCGGCTATGCCTTACACTGGTCGATGCGGTCCAGAAAAAAACGGCGTTTTTGCTTCAGGCAAAGGCGGAACTCGCCCTGCCCATACAGGTGATCCATGCTCGAGTGGAAGCGCTCACTTCTGGGCCGAAGTATGACTGTATTGTGTCGCGGGCGTTCTCCAGTCTAGAGCATTTCATCGTCAGCGCGGGTCCGCTGCTCCGTCCTAGGGGCGCTCTGGTCGCTATGAAATCAAGCCCGACCGACGCGGAACTAGGCGCGATTCTGCCGCCTTGGGCCGTTCGCGAAGTCGTTGAACTCAGGGTCCCCTATCTGCAGGCCGCACGTTGCGCCGTCGTGATGAGTGCAGATAACACGCGTTCGGGCTCCTTTTTGCCCCTCGAAACATAACCGTAGTTGGTAGAGATTGAACAGGCATTGATTCATGGCAAAGATTTTTGCGATCGCAAACCAGAAGGGCGGTGTGGGCAAAACCACGACCACGGTCAATCTCGCGGCCGCGCTTGGCGCGAGCGGACAGCGTGTTCTTCTGGTTGATCTCGATCCCCAAGGCAATGCCACGATGGGAAGTGGGGTGGATAAACGGGGTCTTTCTCACAGCGTCTATCAGGTCCTTCTCGATCTGTGTTCGGTGACGCAGGCGCGCCAGCATTCCGATGCGGGGGCCTACGACGTGCTCCCGGCAAATCGCGAACTTGCGGGTGCCGAAGTGGAATTGGTCAATATCGAGGGCCGAGAGGTTCGCCTCAAGCGCGCCCTTAAACCCCACGAAGGGGACTACGACTTCATCCTGATCGACTGCCCGCCCGCATTGTCCCTGTTAACGCTAAATGGGCTGTGTGCAGCCCATGGTGTGATCATTCCGATGCAGTGTGAGTACTATGCATTGGAGGGATTGTCCGATTTGGTGAACACAATCAAGCAAGTCCATCGGAACCTCAACGGCGACCTGGAAATCATCGGGCTTCTGCGCGTCATGTTCGATCCACGCTCCACGCTTGCGCAGCAGGTGTCTGCTCAACTTGAATCCCATTTCGGGGACAAGGTGTTCGAGACGCTCGTACCGCGGAATGTGCGGCTTGCCGAGGCTCCAAGTTATGGAGTGCCAGGCGTCGTGTTCGATCGGGCCAGCAAAGGCGCGCAGGCGTATCTTGCGTTCGCCTCGGAGATGATCGAGCGCTTTCGGCGGGACGCGGCAGCTAGGATCCCCGTCGTAGCGGATACGGCCACCGCGCCCAACCTGTCTTAATGCCTTGCTGGGGAATGCCTTCGTTATGATCAAAAGAAAAGGACTCGGACGGGGACTCGAGGCCCTCCTCGGCGAGAGCCCCTCCGCCGCAGTGCCCGTAACCGACGCTGGCGTACCCACGCATTTGCCGCTGACGTTCCTGCAGCGGGGCAAGTACCAGCCACGCACGCGCATGGATGAGGGCGCTTTGTCCGAGCTCGCGGCATCGATCCGCGTTCATGGGCTCATGCAGCCGATACTCGTGCGTTGCCTAGCCGAGAATCGCTACGAGGTCATTGCAGGAGAACGGCGTCTACGCGCCGCTGCCCTTGCCGGGCTAAGCGAGGTACCGGTAGTCGTACGCGATGTTCCCGATGAGTCCGCTGCGGTGATGGCGCTCATCGAAAATATTCAACGTGAGGACCTGAACCCGCTTGAGGAAGCCCACGGTGTCCAGCGCTTATTGGATGAATTCGGGCTCACCCACGAGCAAGCGGCCGAGGCCATCGGCCGATCCCGAAGCGCCACCTCGAACCTGCTGCGTCTGCTCAATCTTGCAAAGCCCGTACAAACGATGCTCATGGCCGGCGACTTGGATATGGGTCATGCGCGGGCACTTCTTGCCGTGGACTCCGCACATCAGATCAACCTGGCCAACCAGGTGGTTGGCAAGCGCCTATCGGTGCGCGACACCGAACGCCTCGTCGCGCGGCTGGAGAAGGAATCCTCGGCTCCCCGCAACGGCTTGCCGCCCACAAAGTCGCGAGATTTGGCTCGGCTGGAGGAAGAGCTTTCCGACGCCCTCGCAACCAAAGTGACCATCGCGCAAAAAGCCCGGGGGCGGGGCCAGATCATCATCGATTTCGCCGGTCTGGACCAGCTCGACGGCTTGCTCGTGCGGCTTCGCGAACGCGCGGATACGACATCAGGAAAGTAAGCGGTGTGGCGCGGCCCACTCGCCACGCCGCGGATTGATCGCGCTTAGGGGCTGACGGCCAGTTGATCGCGCCCGGCCTGCTTGGCGGAATAAAGCGCCTGGTCCGCCTTGGCGAGCAGTTCGGCGGCTGACGACAGGCGCGCCGGAATCGTCGTATAGACGCCCACGCTGACGGTGACCCGGCTGTGTTCGGACTTCACGTGGGGAATGGAAAGTGTGCGGACCGCATCCAAAATGATCATGGCGGCCCGTTCCGCACCGGACTCAGCGCAATTGGGTAGCAGCACGACGAACTCTTCGCCACCGTAGCGTGCCGCAAGGTCAGTCGCCCTGCGACACGCCCTTTTGAGTGCGTGGGCGACATCGATGAGGCAGGCATCCCCCATCGGATGACCATAGTGGTCGTTGAAGGCCTTGAACCGATCGACATCGATCAAGAGAACGGACAGCGGTTTGTGGTTGCGCTGAGCGGAGTCCATCTCCGCGGTCATGCGCTCGTCCAAGAACCGGCGATTCGGGATACCGGTTAGTCCGTCGTGATGTGAAAGGCGCGCGAGCTCGCGATTGGCCGCTTCCAGTTCGTCGGTGACCCGCAGCAATTTTCGGCGCATCTCATCAATGCGCTGCATCGCGCGGATCTTCGAGTGCAGCACGACGAAGCTGACGGGCTTGACGAGATAGTCATCGCCGCCGGCCTCGATTCCCCGCTCCAGGTCCTGATCCTCTTCCCGCGAAGAAAGGAAGATGATGGGTACCCAGGCGTCGCCAGCGAGGGCGCGGATTTCACGCGCGACATGATAGCCATCCAACTCGTCCATGAGCACATCGAGAAGGATCATGTCCGGACGTTCATTTTGGAACATGCGAAGCGCATCCTTGCCGCTTAAGGCGACACGGGCATCATGGCCCATTCGTACGATCATGCGCGCGAGTCCGACTCGCATCGTCGCGGAATCGTCGACGATGAGGATGTTCATCTAATAAGGATCGCCGCGGCCCGAGGCGCGATCAATGCGCACGATCTTTGCGAAAGCGGATCTGTGTGCGCCGCGTCGTTCCCTCGGACTCGATGCGCAAGTGCAACTCGCCTCCCGAAAGCGCTCCCGCGATCATGCGATTGACGACATCGAGGAGGAGTCGCTCCGATTCGAGGGGAACGTCTTCCACGAGTTCAATGGCCTGATCCTGATTGACGAGCTGCTCAAAGGCCGATTGCGAAGAATCGTCGCCCGAGGAATGGGGCGTGGCGAACCGGATCGTGCTTGGATCATCGATCGGGGATGCGGGCGACTCGCCGCCGTAGAACTCTGCCTGTTTGGCCGTAATTTGGTCTCCGGAGGCGATCACCGGAACCACGCGCATCCGTACCAAAAGTCCGAGTTCCGAGATGGCCGATGGATCGGGCTGGACCGAGGTTGCCACGATAAGGGCACCGTCCTCGATGGCCAGGGGCACCACCGAGAGCCGGCGCGCGACAGCAGCCGGGACGAGGGCCAAAGCGTCCGGATTGATCTTGAAATTGGTAAGACTAACGAAAGGCAGTCCGAGCTTTTTCGCATGCACCTTCTTGAGCGTGTCCGAATCCAGAACTCCCATGTCGACCAGGATCTGGCCAAGGGGCCGTCCCCGATTGGCGCGTTGGCGCGCCAACGCGGCTTGCAGTGCGTCGGCCGATAGGTGTCCGAGTTCGATGAGCGCCTCCCCGAGCCTTAAGCTCGGCTTGATCTTCTGATAGGCCAGGGCCTCTTCGAGATTTTCAGGGGAAATGTAGCCCTGCTCGATGAGGTAGTCACCCAGAACCAGGCGTCGCATTTCCTGCTGCTTCTCGACGGCAACCTTCAGCTGCTCTTCACTCACCACGTTTTCTTCGACCAGCAGCTTTCCGATCGGGTCGCCGATCTGGCAGTAAGCAAGCGATGTTTCGGGGATGAAGATCCGCGTGAGATGACCCGGGTCGGATTGGAAGAAAAGGAAAAGGCCTGTTGCGAGCCGCACGTACCCCGCAGTCTCCCCCGAGGTGATCTCGCCATCATGAAACTCGACGTTATAGACCTGGATCTCGGCCGGTGCGAAGATGGCATCGGATTGACCAAGTGCAGCGTCGTCGATGGGCGTCATGGCAACCGGACGCGTGAGGCGCATCTGCCTCACGTTGGCCATCTTGACCATGATCTTTTCGTTGTGCGACGTGCGCGAGCGATTCGGCCGGAAAACGAAAAAAGGCTCCCGTCCGGTGAAGTGCAGCAGGGCCCCGGTTTCCTTGGCTCCGTTGCGAAGCTCAATTTCGCAAGGCTCTTCGTCCACCCTTGCGTCCTTGAACTTCAGGTGGGGTGGTTCGGGCCAATGAATGGCAAAATCCTCGCGCGTCACCTTCGGGAGGTCCATGACCCTCACCCCTAAATCATCGTTTGCCAACTGAAACTCTAGCATCTCGGTCCGTCTGCACCGGCCCATTTGCCACCATGTGTTGCGTTGACGCCTCGAACTCGCGGCTGTACCATCGGCCTCCCCGCCCGGGCCCTACGTCCAAAGGGGGCAAACCGCACTCTCGTCTTCGAAGCGTCCCCGTGTGCCTGAGTGTCTCGATGGACAAGAATCCCGCAACGCCGGCGCTCCCTGCATTTTCGGCAGGAGACTCGATTTCTTTAGGAAAAGGCTATGTCGCGCGAGCACCGCGGGAAGGGCGCGTCTGTTTGAACCGGGGCGCTCCACGACGGAAAATGGGAGGAGGGATCGACCCTATTGCGGCGCACCAATTTCTTGACCCGGGACCCTCTCAGGGCTTATACTTCGAAGGTTTTGCGGTCGGGGTTGGGCCGTGAACGGCCAAATGTCTGCCACGGGCCGGTTTGCCCGGGTGGCGAGAATAATTGGGGCGCAGATTGCCGTATCCCTCGTGATCGCGGCACTACTGTACGGAGTGAAGGGACGGACGGCCGCACTGTCGGCTGTCATCGGCGGGGCGATCGCGTTTATCCCGGCAATCCTTTACGCTTCTCGCATGGTGGCCGTTGCCGGAACTGACCCCAGGCGTCTGCTGCGCGCGCAATATCGCGCCGAGGCGTACAAGACCGCCGGCACCCTGGCTCTGTTCGCCGCCACATTCATCCTCTATCGGAGTGTATCGGCGCCCTGGCTCTTTCTGACCTATGTTGCTGCGCTTCTCATCTACTGGGTGGCGCTTCTGATTGATCGCTAATCTTTGCACTGAACACGATGGCAACTGAAGGCGTCCCGACCACTAGCGAGTACATTACCCACCACCTGACCAACTGGACCGTTGGTCATGGATTCTGGACCTGGCATATCGACACCCTTCTGGTTTCGGGCTTTGTGGGGCTGGTGGCCTTCTTGGGAATGGCCGCCGTCGCGCGCAAAGCGACCAACGGGGTGCCCTCGACCTGGCAGAACGTGGTCGAACTGGTCACGGGCCTGGTGGATAGCCAGGTTCGGGACACCTTCCACGGCGAAAGCAAACTCATCACTCCCTTGGCAATCACGATTTTCGTGTGGGTGTTTCTGATGAACGCCATTGATCTGATTCCCGTCGATTTTCTGCCCCAGGTGTCGTCCCGCATCGGGGCCGAACACTTCAAGTTTGTGCCCACCACGGATCCCAATCTCACTTTTGGGATGTCGCTGTCCGTATTCGTCTTGATGCTCTTCTACAACCTCAAGTACAAGGGGCTGGGCGGTTGGCTCCACGAGGTGTTTACGGTTCCGTTTGGCCCCTGGCTGTTCCCGCTGAATCTCTTGTTCCGGTTGATCGAGGACATCGCCAAGCCGATCTCCCTCGCGCTGCGGCTGTTTGGCAACATGTACGCGGGCGAAATGGTCTTCATCCTGATCGCTTTACTTGGCTACTACCAAGGATTCTTGGCGCTCCCTTGGGCGCTCTTTCATATCTTGATCATCACGCTGCAGGCCTTCGTCTTCATGATGCTAACCATCGTCTACATGGCGATGGCCAGCGAGACGCACGGCTAGTCGCGCGTAGACGCCAAAATTTCGATTTCACTAATATCTGCTCAGAAGGAGAGAGAAAATGCAAGCAGCCTTATCGGTGTTGTTGGGCAACGTTTCGATCGCGGTTGCGATCCTGATCGGCGCAGGGGCCCTCGGTACCGCGATTGGCTTCGGTATCTTGGGCGGCCGGTTCCTGGAAGGCTCCGCGCGTCAGCCAGAAATGATTCCGACCCTACAGGTAAAGATGTTCATCGTCGCCGGCCTCTTGGATGCCGTGACCATGATCGGCGTGGGTATCGCTCTTTATCTGCTCTTCGCCAATCCGTTTATTGCGCTCATTCAAGGCTAATCGCCTCGGCTTAACTCACTAGGAGGTTAGCGTGAATATTGGCGCGACTCTAATAGGCCAGGCGTGCTGGTTCCTGCTTTTCGTCTGGATCACCATGAAGTACGTGTGGCCCCCATTGAAGAAGGCCATGGACGAAAGAGCAGGAAAGATTGCCGAAGGTCTTGCGGCAGCGGACCGAGCCAAGCTCGACCTCGAGCAAGCCTCGAAACGCTCGGCAGAAGAATTGGCGGTTGCTCGTCGCGAGGCCGCCGAACTGATTGCCAAAGGTGAGCAGCGCGCAGCCGCGATTGTCGAGGAGGCCCGCCAGGTGGCCAAGCAGGAGGGCGATCGGATCCTTGCCGGGGCTCGAAGCGAAATCGACCAGGAAGTCGAGCGCGCAAAGGCCGGCCTGCGTGATCAGGTCGCCGCACTGGCGGTTGCGGGGGCAGAGAAAATCCTGCGTCGCGAAGTCGACGCAAAAGTCCACGCCGAGCTGCTAAGCGGCTTGGCAAGCGAACTATAGTCCGGCCATGGCTGAGGTCTCTACCATCGCAAGGCCGTATGCCGAAGCCGTCTATCGGGTGGCGTCCGAATCGAACCTGGAAGCCTGGGCCGAACTGATGGGAGACTTGGCGGCGGTCGCGGGCAATCCCGACATGCAGGCCGTGATCGGCAATCCGAAGCTGTCTCCCGATCAGGTATTTGACATCTTCACCGGGGTTCTGGAAGCGCCCCTGGATACCTTCGGCCAAAACTTCGTTCGAACCTTGATCGACAATGGCCGGCTCGCGCTTCTTCCCGAGATCGCCGAGCAATTCCACGCGCTAAAGAATGCAGGGCAAGGAACGGCCGACGCGACCATCTACAGCGCGTTTCCGATGTCGGACGCCCAAATCGCTAGCCTCATGGCGACGCTCGAGAAAAAGTTCAAGGTCAAGCTCACACCCACGGTGACCGTCGACCCGTCCTTGATTGGCGGGGTGCGGGTGGTCGTCAACGACGAAGTGCTCGATACCTCGATTCGCACGCGCTTGGAGCAAATGCGCACGGCACTGACCGCTTGAAAGGCGTATGCCGCACGATGCGGCATACGAACCGAAACAGCACATTAATTGGAGTTCAAGATGCATCTGAATCCTTCCGAAATCAGCGAACTGATTAAAACTCGCATCGAAGGTCTGGGCGCGACTTCCGAAGTTCGTAACGAAGGAACCGTGGTATCGGTTACCGACGGCATCGTCCGGGTCCATGGCCTGTCGAATGCCATGCAGGGCGAAATGCTGGAGTTCCCGGGAAATACATTCGGGCTCGCGCTCAACCTGGAGCGGGATTCGGTGGGTGCCGTGATTCTTGGTGAATACGAGCACATTTCCGAAGGAGACACCGTCAAGTGCACCGGGCGCATCTTGGAAGTACCCGTTGGCCCCGAACTGATCGGTCGAGTGGTCGACGGATTGGGTCAGCCGATCGACGGCAAAGGTCCGGTGAACGCGAAAATGACCGACGCCATCGAAAAAATCGCGCCGGGTGTGATCGCGCGCCAGTCGGTCTCGCAGCCGATGCAAACGGGGCTCAAGTCGATCGACTCCATGGTCCCCATCGGTCGAGGTCAGCGTGAATTGATCATCGGTGACCGCCAGACGGGCAAGACGGCCGTTGCCATTGATACCATCATCAACCAAAAGGGCCAGGACCTGATCTGTATCTATGTCGCGATCGGTCAAAAGGCTTCCTCGATCAAGAATGTCGTGCGGTCGCTGGAGCAGCACGGTGCCATGGCCTACACGATCGTTGTGGCCGCCTCCGCTTCCGAATCGGCCGCCATGCAGTTCGTTTCGGCCTATGCCGGGTGCACGATGGGCGAGTATTTCCGCGATCGCGGGCAAGACGCCCTCATCATCTATGATGACCTCTCGAAGCAGGCTGTCGCGTATCGGCAAGTCTCGCTCTTGCTTCGCCGCCCCCCGGGCCGTGAGGCTTACCCTGGGGACGTTTTCTATTTGCACTCGCGGCTGCTCGAGCGCGCGGCCCGGGTGAATCCGGACTATGTGGAGAAGTTCACCAAAGGCGCCGTGAAGGGCAAGACCGGCTCCCTGACTGCTTTGCCGATCATCGAGACCCAGGCAGGCGACGTTTCCGCGTTTGTTCCGACCAACGTCATCTCGATTACGGACGGCCAGATCTTCCTGGAAACCAGCCTCTTTAATTCGGGTGTGCGCCCTGCGATCAACGCGGGGATTTCGGTTTCGCGTGTCGGGGGCGCAGCCCAGACCAAACTGATTAAGGGTCTCTCCGGCGGCATCCGGACGGACTTGGCGCAGTATCGGGAGCTGGCCGCCTTCGCCCAGTTTGCCTCCGATCTGGACGAGGCAACTCGCAGGCAGCTCGATCGCGGCGCACGGGTCACCGAATTGCTCAAGCAGCCCCAATACTCGCCCCTTCCGATCTCGCTCATGGCTTCGTCTTTGTTTGCGGTCAACAAGGGCTTTCTGGACGATGTCGAAGTCAAGCGGGTGCTTCCGTTCGAAGCCGGCCTGCATGCGCATCTAAAGGCCAGCCATGCAGCGCTTCTGACGAAAATGGACGAATCCAAGCAGCTCGACAAGGAGGCTGAGGCCGAGTTGACTGCCGCCATCGTCGAGTTCAAAAAGAGCGGTTCCTACTAAGCGATCGGGGCGAGGCACGGGGTAATTATCATGGCAGTCGGCAAAGAGATACGCGGCAAGATCAAGAGCGTCGAAAACACCAAGAAGATCACCAAGGCGATGGAAATGGTGGCGGCATCCAAGATGCGCAAGGCGCAGGAGCGGATGCGCGCCGCGCGGCCGTACGCCGACAAGATCCGCAATATCGCCGCGCACCTGTCGCAGGCCAACCCGGAGTACGTGCATCCGTTTTTGGTCGAGCACCCCGAGTCCAAAGCTGCGGGCTTCATTCTTGTTACGACCGATAAGGGACTGTGCGGGGGCTTAAATACCAATATCCTTCGCGCTCTCACGAACAAGGTGCGCGAACTCGACGCAGAAGGGGTGCGTCCTGAAGCGGTCGCGATCGGAAACAAGGGCTTTGGCTTCGTTCAGCGCGTAGGCATCAAGCTTGTCGCGCACGCCGTGCAACTCGGTGACACGCCGCATCTCGAAAGACTGATCGGCCCGGTCAAGGTGCTCCTGGACGAATACGCCGCGGGGCGACTCAAAGCGGTCTACCTCTGCTACACGCGCTTTCTGAACACGATGAAGCAAGAGCCGGTCGTCGAGCAGCTTCTCCCCCTGACGGCAGATCGCCTGAGCCAAAGCGAAGAGGAAAAACAGGCGCACAGCTGGGACTACATCTATGAGCCTGACGCCAAGAGCGTGATCGACGAACTCATGACGCGCTACATCGAAGCGCTCGTTTATCAAGGGCTTACGGAGAACATGGCTTCGGAGCAATCAGCCCGAATGGTGGCGATGAAGGCTGCGACCGACAACGCCGGGAGCGTCATCGGCGAGCTGCGCCTCATCTACAACAAAACGCGCCAGGCCGCGATCACCAAAGAGCTTTCCGAGATCGTCGCCGGTGCGGCGGCGGTTTGAACCAATACATTCAATCAACTTCGCTAGAGCCAAAGACCAGTGCTGGTTGATGGCAAAAAGGAAACAAGATGGCTGATGGAAAAATCGTACAGTGTATCGGTGCGGTGGTCGACGTGGAATTCCCGCGCGAGCACATGCCTGGCGTGTATCACGCGCTCAAGATGGAAGGATCCGCTTTGACTCTCGAGGTTCAGCAGCAGTTGGGCGACGGCGTCGTGCGGACCATTGCCTTGGGGAGTTCCGACGGCTTGCGGCGAGGCATGGTGATCCAGAACACGGGAAAACCGATTTCGGTGCCCATCGGCCCTGCGACGCTCGGCCGAATCATGGATGTCCTCGGCAACCCCATTGACGAGGCGGGTCCGGTCGCAACCGAAGACCGCGCACCGATTCATCGGCGCGCCCCGACCTACGACGAGCTCTCACCATCGCAGGAGCTACTTGAGACCGGGATCAAGGTGATCGACCTGGTCTGCCCCTTCGCCAAGGGCGGGAAGGTTGGACTGTTCGGCGGCGCGGGTGTGGGCAAGACCGTCAACATGATGGAGCTGATCAACAACATCGCCAAGGAACACTCCGGACTTTCCGTGTTCGCTGGTGTGGGCGAGCGTACCCGCGAGGGTAATGACTTCTACCATGAGATGAAGGAGTCCAACGTTTTGGACAAGGTCGCCATGGTCTACGGTCAGATGAACGAGCCGCCGGGAAATCGCCTGCGGGTAGCGCTGACAGGACTCACCATCGCAGAAGGCTTTCGCGACGAAGGGAAGGATGTCCTCTTCTTCGTTGATAACATCTACCGCTACACGCTCGCGGGTACCGAGGTCTCAGCGTTGCTCGGTCGCATGCCTTCGGCAGTGGGATATCAGCCGACACTGGCTGAGGAGATGGGACGGCTTCAGGAGCGGATCACATCGACCAAAACCGGATCCATCACCTCGATTCAGGCAGTCTACGTTCCGGCCGACGATTTGACCGACCCTTCGCCGGCGACGACCTTCGCCCACCTTGACTCCACCGTGGTGCTTTCGCGCGATATCGCGGCCTTAGGGATCTATCCTGCCGTCGATCCGCTCGATTCGACCTCGCGCCAGCTGGATCCGAATGTCGTGGGCGCGGAACACTACGAGACGGCCCGCGCCGTTCAGGGGACGTTACAGCGCTACAAGGAATTGCGCGACATCATCGCGATCCTTGGAATGGACGAATTGGCCCCGGAAGACAAGTTGGTGGTGGCCCGTGCGCGTAAGATCCAGCGCTTTCTTTCGCAACCGTTCCACGTCGCCGAGGTCTTTACTGGCAGTCCCGGTAAATATGTCACCCTGAAAGAGACGATTCGCGGATTCAAGATGATCGTCAGCGGCGAGCTTGATCATCTGCCCGAGCAGGCCTTCTACATGGTGGGGACGATTGACGAAGCGATCGAAAAGGCCCAAAAGCTGCAGTAGGTTGGAAGATTAGAAGCCGCCGTTCAGAAAGAGGACCATGTCGACCATTCATGTTGATGTAGTGAGCGCAGAGCAATCGATTTTCTCGGGCGAGGCGGAGTTTGTCGCCCTGCCGGGAGAAGAGGGCGAGCTGGGCATTTTCCCGCGGCATACGCCCTTGATAACCCGCATCCGCCCGGGCGCTGTGCGCATTCGCATCCCCAATCAGAGCGAAGAGGAATTTGTCTTCGTCGCCGGGGGAATCCTCGAGGTTCAGCCCCACGTCGTGACAGTGCTGTCCGACACGGCGATCCGTGGCCAGGATCTGGATGAGGCAAAGGCCGCCGAAGCGAAGCGCCTTGCCGAGGAGGCTCTCACCAATAAGGAAGGCCACCTAGATCTGGCTAAGGCTCAGGCCGAACTGGCGGTCGCCATAGCACAGTTGGCCGCTATTCAAAAGTTACGAAATAAACGGTAAAGCAACACTTGTTCACGCATTGATTCGGGCGTGGATCCCTAAACTTAAGACAGCTTCGGCTGTCTTTTTTTTGGCCGAAGGGAGCGCAGGGTACCTCGGCCGCGTTGCGATTGTCGGGGAGCTCGCGCGTCATATAACGAAACAGGGGGGCTTTGATGGAAACCACAGCGCACATGGCGCAATGCGGCAGCGCGTCTCATCGATCACTCGCTTCAGCGATTTCGCTTCTCCTTTGCGCCTTAGCGGCGGCCAGCTGTTCAACGCCCATGCCCCCAGCGGTTCCCGTAAGCCCTCCGACTGACTCGATCGTCGCCGCAGAATCGACACCGCCTCTGCAATCGGTCGCCTCCAGCGTCGATGGATACAAACGCGAGGTCGCGCGCGCTATCTATCGGAACAATCCGGAATCCCTCTTCGATGGGGCGCCTCCTCCCCTACTTCGCGCCGTCGTCGTCCTCTCCCTGAGCATCGACCCCAACGGCCATCTGTCACGTGTGAATGTCATTCGCAGTAACGGCTATCGGGATCTCGAGGAAATCGCAGTCAGGAGTGTGCGCCGCACGGCGACGCTTCCGATGCCCAGTCGGGTCGTCGCCCCCAAGGGCACCGCCGAATTCGTCGAGACCTGGTTGTTTCGAGATGATGGGCGTTTCCAGATTCGCTCCCTGGCCGAGGTTCAGGCGCGCGCCGATTAGCCTCGCCAATCATCGCAATGGAATGGCGCGTCCGCGTCCCCGCGGACGCGCTGAGTTCCTGCGCCGGTGCGAGATGCACCGTTCGCCCTTAGTCCGGGGCCGGGCGCAAGCCCTAGCGGCCGGCTCCTGAGCCCACCGTCCCGATTTCCAAGCGCCCAAAGGGGACGTCCCTTGGATTTAGGCAAAATCCTGAACACGGACACGGCGCCGCCTAGGAAACCGCGTGTCTGCTGCACCGGCGATGCCAATGAGGGTGACCGATTCGCGGCTCAATCAGGAAGCTCGCGGTGCGATTTCGACCTTTCGTCGCAACATTGGCCACTGGCCCGGGCGCCTCTCTAGACTAGGCTCATTCGTAACCGCTAGGAGAACCCGCGATGATTATGGACATACTGACTCACACACCGGTTTGGATCTGGGCCGTGTTGGCCCTTCTCGTTTATCGCGGAATCGCCGCACGCCGCGATCGGGAACTGCCTCTTTGGGGGCTGGCCGTTTTGCCCGTTGTCTTGCTCGGGCTCGCGATCGAAGGTATCCGCGGTCACTTCGGAACCTCGCCGCTACCCTACGCGGTCTGGTCCGGCGCCGCCGTGATCGGAGCGATCATCGGCTCGCGCACGCTGGCCCAGGATGCCGTAGCCCTCGGCCAAAGGGGCGTTCTGGTGAGGGGCAGCTGGTTTCCGCTCGTTCTGATCCTGGCCATCTTTTTCACGAAGTACTGCACCGAGGTGGTCTTCGCGCTGCAGCCCGTGCGGATGCATGAACCCGATGCCGTCGCCGCCGTGAGCGCGCTCTATGGCTTGTTGTCCGGCCTGTTTCTCGGGCGCTTGATTCGCACGCTAATCCTCTATCGAGGCCTCACAAGCCATGCGTCCGACGGGATGCTCGCTACCGACCCCTCCCTGTAACGAGGTTTCGGCTCGGCGGCGCCATGCCCCGAGCCGGTCGTCGGTCCGGCGGGCTGGGGGCCGGTAGAATGGGGGTTTTGGTACGAGACGATCCCTTGACCGCGCCCCAGAACGACACCCTCTTACGCGCGCTTGCGCGCGAACCGACCGAGTACACGCCCATCTGGCTTATGCGCCAAGCCGGGCGCTACTTGCCCGAGTACATGGCAACGCGCAAGCGGGCGGGCTCATTTCTGGGCCTGGCACAGAGCCCCGATTTCGCGACCGAAGTGACGCTTCAGCCGCTCGAGCGCTTCCCGCTGGACGCCGCGATCCTCTTCTCAGATATTTTGACGATCCCCGATGCCATGGGGCTCGGTCTCTACTTTGGAGAAGGTGAAGGACCGAAATTTCAAAAGCCGCTGCGTGACGAGTCCGCGATTGCCAAGCTTCGCGCACCCGACTTAAGCCGACTGCGTTACGTGTTTGATGCGGTAAAGCAGATCAGAGGGGCATTGGCCGGCCGCGTTCCACTGATCGGATTCTCGGGCAGTCCATGGACCTTAGCCTGTTATATGGTGGAGGGCGGGGGCTCGAGCGACTTTCGCACGATCAAGACCATGCTCTACCAGCGGCCGGACCTGATCGAGCGGATCTTGCTAGAAAACGTCGAGGCGGTCTCGAGCTATCTGAACGCCCAGATCGATGCCGGCGCACAGGCGGTGATGATTTTCGATACCTGGGGCGGAGTTCTCGCTGACGGCGCCTACCAACGTTTCTCTCTTGGGCCCATGCAACAGGTGCTCCAGCGCGTCAAAGGCGAGAAGGAGGGTGTTGTCGTCCCCTCCATTGTCTTCACGAAGGGAGGAACACCATGGCTCGAACCCATCGCCGAGATTGGCGCAAGCGCGATCGGGGTCGATTGGACCGCAAACCTTGGAGCGGCGCGCGAGCTGGTTGGACAGCGCTGCGCCCTCCAGGGCAACCTCGACCCGGCCGTGCTCTTTGCAGGAGAGGAGCAAATTCGCGCCGAGGCCAAGCGCGTGCTCGACTCCTTTGGCGAACCCAACGGCCCACACACTTCCAATGGCGTCGGTCACGTGTTCAATCTGGGTCACGGGATTGCGCAATTCACACCACCAGAGTCGGTCGAAACGCTGGTGGACACCGTTCATTCCTACAGTCGGTCGCAGCGCCGGTGCTAAACAGAACTGCTTCGCGCCCGCCTTCCTGCCGAAAAGCCGCGCCAGCTATGGGTTTGGCGGTGAGTGTGTGCCACCCCCGCCAACAACGCCCCTTGGCTTGACTTATGCACAAAATTCAGAAGGCGAATTTGGGGGCAGAACAATTGTCACGGAATTCGGGCCGGATGGCCTAAGTATCTGAATTAAAAGGACAATAAACTTGCTTAATGTTTCGGCATTTTGACAAAAGTCCTTACGGGACGGGCATTTAGCGCTGATCTAGGTGCTCTTTTCACAAAGTTTTCCACAGCATCTGTGCACAGCTAAAAATCTCCGCCCGCACAATAACTTAGTACGGGTTCCTGACTCCCCTGGTGAACAATACACTGCATCGCACCACGATTTTACGGGTGAGTTTGGACGTTCCCCTCTCCATCCACGCTCGATGGGGCGCGTCCGTCGCAGGCGATGCCTTGTTCGACTATCGATATAAGGGTGCAGCTTTCCCAGGGCAGCGCGCGATCGTCCCTTGGGGTCGTCAGAGGCTCATCGGTTTGGTGGTGGAGACGGCCGACGAAAGTGTGGTCGATGAGGGCCGCTTGCGGAACGCGTACGCCGTCTTGGACGATATTGCGCCGCTTGAGCCGCATTGGTTCGACCTGATGCGCTTTGCAGCGCGCTACTATCAAAGGTCCCTGGGCGAAGTGGCTGTTCCGGCCTTGCCCGCGTTGCTGCGTAAGGCGAGTGGTTACCTTCCTGTGGCAGAAGGCACTCCACCACGGTCCCGCAGCCTTGCTGGGCTGCAGAAAAAGCTGCAAAAATTCCAGGACCGCAATCCATCTCCAGGCAAGAACCGGATAACGGCGCATCCTGAAGCGCTCGGTCTCGGTGCCGAGCAACGGCTCGCGATCGACACGATTTTAGAAGGGCTCACCGGCGAAGAAAGCCAAACGCGGCTGCCCTATCTCCTCCACGGTATCACCGGTAGCGGCAAAACCGAGGTCTATTTACACGTGGTCGCGGCGGCACTCGAGCTCGGCCGGCAGGTCCTCGTTCTCGTTCCCGAAATCAATCTGACGCCACAACTGGAAAGGGTCTTTCGAAGCCGATTTCCCCACGCGTCGTTGGCAATGCTTCATAGCGCCATGTCGGACGGCGAGCGGGCCGTTCACTGGCTTGCGAGCCACGCGGGCGTGGCGGACATTCTGCTTGGGACGCGAATGGCCGTGCTGGCGTCGCTTCCCAATCTGGGGCTCATCGTGGTGGACGAGGAGCACGACCCCTCGTTCAAGCAACAAGAGGGTCTACGCTATTCGGCCCGGGATCTCGCCGTGATGCGGGCCCGGCAACAAGAGGTCCCGATTATTCTCGGATCGGCCACGCCGGCCCTTGAGAGCTGGTTGCAGGCGGAGCGTGGGCGCTATCAACGGGTGACGCTCACCACGCGTGCCGTACATCAGGCCTCATTGCCGCAGGTTGAACTCGTCGACGTTCGGCGCGAACCCCTCACGCACGGGTTCTCCCAGACGCTCAAAGACGCACTGCAGGACCGTCTCGATCGCTCGGAACAGTCGCTGATCTTCTTGAATCGGCGCGGGTATGCCCCTGTTCTGTGCTGTGGCGCATGCGGCTGGATCAGTGACTGCCGCAGGTGCAGCGCGCACATGGTTTATCACAAAAGTGACGGACACCTCCACTGTCATCACTGTGGTTGGGAATGCCTCGTGCCGCGTGGCTGCCCTGTGTGCGGCAATCTCGATCTCGCGCCCTTGGGCCGTGGCACACAACGCATCGAAGAGACGCTGCGAGAGTGGTATCCGGGATCACGCGTTGCCCGGATCGATCGAGATAGCACACGCACAAAAGGTAGCGCGGAAACGATGTTCGCGGATGTCCATGGAGGCAATGTCGACATCCTGATTGGAACGCAGATGGTGGCTAAGGGTCACGATTTTCAGAATCTGACCTTAGTTGGAATCGTCGATGCGGACAGCGCACTTTTCTCGCACGATTTCAGGGCTCCCGAGCGCCTGTTCAGTAACTTGATGCAAGTCGCAGGACGGGCCGGCCGATCGGATAAATCCGGCAAGGTCTTCATTCAGACCCGGTTTCCCGAGCACCCCCTTTTTGCCGCACTCAGAAACCACGATTACACCAGCTTCGCCAATGCTCAACTTGCCGAACGGCAAGCGGCCAACCTTCCTCCCTATAGCCATCAGGCGATGTTGCGGGCAGAGGCGCGCTCACTTGGGCAGGCGATCGAGTTCTTAAACCACGCGCGCAGTCTCGCCGAACGCTCTGCGGGGCCGTGGCGGATCGCCCTTTACGATCCGGTGCCCATGCCCCTGGTCCGCCTGGCCAATCTCGAGCGGGCCCAACTCTTGATCGAGTCGACGGCGAGATCGGCACTTCAAGCGTTCTTGCCGGCGTGGATGGCGGAATTGCAGTCGATAAAAACGCCGGTCTCCTGGCATCTCGAGGTGGATCCCTTCGAGATCTAAGATGTGTGCTTCGCTTCTCGGGACCGGGGGACGTTGATGATAGAATCCGGCCCTTTCGGCATTACTTAATGACGCACCCAGAGATCCTGAACCCGGCCCAGCGCGAGGCTGTGCGCCATTTGGATAGCCCCTGCCTGGTCCTGGCGGGCGCAGGGAGCGGCAAGACCCGCGTGATCACGCAAAAGATCGCTCACCTGATCAGCACCAGTGCCTACGAGCCGCAGCACATCGCGGCGCTGACCTTTACCAACAAGGCCGCCAAGGAGATGCAACAACGCTTGGCCGACCTGCTTGAGGTTCGCGCCTCGCGGGGACTGACGGTATGCACATTTCACGCCCTGGGTGTTTCCATCTTACGCGCTGAAGCCGAGCACGCGCGGCTAAAGCCGCAGTTTTCGATCCTTGATGGCGATGACGCTTTCGGAATTCTTCAGCAGCTTGCTGCGACGACCGACCGGGCGCTTGTACGTGGCGTACAGTCCCGGATCTCGCTATGGAAAAACGCGCTCGTGTCGCCGGCCATGGCGGCCGACCTCGCGTGTGACGGCTTCGAGGTGAACGCCGCACAAATTTACCGAAATTACGTCTCCACTCTCGCGGCGTATCAGGCTGTTGACTTCGACGATCTCATCCAGCGGCCCACCGAGGTATTCGTGGAACATCCCGAAGTACTGTATCGGTGGCAGTCACGGCTTCGGTATTTGCTCATCGACGAGGTACAGGACACCAATTTGTGCCAGTACCGCCTGCTTCGACTGCTGGTCGGAACACGCGCCGCGTTCACTGCGGTCGGCGACGACGATCAAGCAATCTATGGCTGGCGCGGCGCCACAGCGGAAAACCTGCAAAGTCTGAAAGACGATTATCCTCACCTGCGCGTCATCAAGCTCGAGCAGAATTACCGATCCACCGGGCGCATTCTGGCGGCCGCGAATGCTCTGATCGGCCACAATCCTAAGATGTTCCCAAAGGAGCTCTGGTCCGAGCATGGACCCGGCGACGCGTTGGTGATCCAGGCCTATCCCAACGAGGAACAAGAGGCGGAGTCCGTGGCGATCCAGATCTCGGCGCACCGATTCGAACGCCGCGCCCGCTATGCAGATTACGCCGTGCTCTACCGAAGCAATCACCAGGCACGCGTCCTGGAGCAGGCGTTTCGAAAGGAGAAGATTCCCTACGTTGTCTCGGGCGGCCAGTCTTTCTTCGATCGCGTGGAAATCAAGGATATCTGCGCATGGCTAAGACTGATCGCCAATCAAGACGATGACCCGGCATTCGTGCGTGCAGTGACGACGCCTAGGAGGGGCATCGGTGCGGGAACCCTCGAAACACTGGGCGCCTACGCGGGTTCCCGTCAGGTCTCCCTGTTCGCCGCCGCGTGCGAGTCGAGCCTTGCGCTCAAACTCGAGGCGCGACGCTTGGAGCCCTTGCTCGAGTTCACCCGGTTCATCAATCGCATGGAGTGGCGGGCCACCAGGGAGCCCGCCGGCGATCTTTTGCACGAGTTGGTCGGCGCCATCGCATTCGAGGCCCATCTGTTCGACAACCACGACTCCCGTACGGCCCAGAGCCGATGGCAAAACGTGCTCGACTTTCTCGCGTGGATTCGCGAACGCGCCACCTCCGAGAACAAGACGCTTCTTGAGATGACGCAATCTGTGGCGTTACTTTCGATGTTAGAAGGCCGGGAGAATGACGGCGACGCGGTTCGGCTGTCGACTCTGCACGCGGCCAAGGGGCTCGAATTTCCCCACGTCTTTCTTGTCGGAGTCGAAGAGGGCCTCTTGCCTCATGGCGGCGATCCAGCCGAGGAGGAGATACCCGGTGCGGTGCGGATCGAGGAAGAAAGGCGCCTCATGTATGTCGGGATCACGCGGGCACAACGCAGTTTGCATCTGACTTGGTGTCAGAAGCGCCGACGCGGGCGCGATTTCGAGGCCCGCGAACCCTCGCGCTTTCTTGCCGAGCTTGCGCTAGAGAAGGTGACCTTTGCGCCGGCAGAGAAAATGACACCCGAAGCACGTCTGGCGGGACTCAAGGCACTGCTGGTCAAACCGAAGGCCGCCTGAAACCCTGTTAAGGTTTGAGTGCCCGATAGAGGTAAGGCAGGCTGCTGTCTAGACGATAGTCGATGTCCGAATGATTGTCGGCGAACTCCTCGTAGACGTGCTTGACCTTAGCGAGGGAGAGGTTCCTGGAGAGAATGCGCGATCCGTAGTGAATAAAATACTGGTCCGACCAGCCGCAATCGACCCACAGGCCGCGCATCGAGCGTAGTTCCTTGGCGTATATCTCGACCAGATAAATCGGGTCGTGTTCGAGCCACGCCCCCCAACGTTTCGTAAGTAGCTCACCGGTCTCGAGATTGAACGGTAGTCGAAACCCATTGGGCGCTTCGGGATCGGGGTCATAGGTTGCCGCCATGCACAGCATCATCAGCACATGAATGTCGTTGCCTGAAGGCTTCGTTTTCTGCCAGAAGGATTCCAAGAACCGCTTGACCCGCCCGTCATCGAGCCCCCTTCGCAGACGCTTGTCGGTGCTCAACACGTCGACGGGTCCCGCTGTGCGCCGGGGTTCGGCGAAGGCTGCCAGGGCATCGAGCGTACGCGGCCAGTCGGATCGATAGACGAAATCAAAGTAAGCGTCGCCTGAGTGATCGGCGACCGCACCCCAGGAACTGGCATAACGCATTGCGTGAACAATCGCCCCGTATCCGCCGGAACTCTTCCCGAAACAGCCGCGGTGCACGCGTGCATTCAACGTGGGAAACTCCCGATCGACGAGAGGTACCAGTTCCTTGACGAGATAATCTGCGTAGTTTCCGATCGCAGACGAGTTGATGTACTGGTTGCCGCCAAGGGCAGTGAAACAGTCTGGAAAAACAATGATGATGGGACCGATGCGTCCCTCGTGTAGAAGACGGGCGGCCCGCTCCGGCACGTTCTCGCCGAAGTTCTTCCAGTTGGTGTGCGCTTGACCACTTCCGGTGAAGCCCACGAGATCGAAGAGCACGGGCAGTCGCTCTCCCCGTTCGGACTTTTTTGAGCGTTGATGAGCCGTATTGCGTCCGTAGCCTGGGGGCAACCAGACCTGCAGCTTGCGCACGTGAGGGTCTCCCAGTGCGTTGCCTTTGAGGGCTTCAGAACTGAATTCGAGTTCGACGATGCTGCCCTGGGGCCAGGTGGTGCGCTTTATTGGCATTGGATAAGACGCAAATTCAAATCCGATCGGAAAGTCAGCGCAGCGTGTAGTCAAACCACCAATAGTATTCGAGCTTCCACCAGTGGGTATCGCGCGCGTAAGGCCCCAATAGACCCAAAAGCTCTTCGTAGTTCGGAAAGTTCTTCAGGATGTGGTGATGCGTTCCATCGTCGAGTACGCGCTCTTGCCAGGTATCTCCAAACGAGTCTTGGGAACCAATTGGCGTGCTGCTTCCATTAACGAATGCGTTGTCGAGGAGAACCACGCGTGCGCCCGGGACGAGCCTTGCATGCACGCTGGTCAAGAAGCGGGCAAGCTCCCGTTTGGGGACATGAGACCACCAGAATCCAATGAACGCAGCATCGAATTTGCCCAGCTCCTCCGAAAGCCCGTAGGCATCTCCCAAGGTAAACCGCGTACGCGCAAGAGCCTTGCCCCGGGCGACATCCAATACGCCGGGATTCACATCCACGCCGACAGTTTGTCGCGCTTCTGTCGCAAAGCACGCGGTCCAATAGCCCGTGCCGCAGGCGACGTCCAGGACGGTTCTCCCCACGAATTGGTGGGCTACGGCGCGTCTTAGCCGCGCGAGGTCGGTCTGGCGTTCGGGCTTCGCATAGATTCGTTCGTACTCGGGCGCACGGCGCTCGTAGTATTCACGCAGCATGGCCTCCGATTGACCCGGCCAAGGCAAGCGCTCGGACTCTCGCAGGCTCATCGCCATGACTCCTTTTCGTCTCTTCCGAAAAAAAAGCGGCCGATGCCGCTTTTTCTCGTTCGGCCCTGGCTTACTTACCAGCCTTCACCATGTATTGCACCGCTGCCTTGACGTCATCGTCGCTCGCGCTAGACCCGCCTTTGGCTGGCATCACACCGTTCTTGCCCTGAAAGCCTTGCAGCGCGTGAGTGTAGAGCGTATCCATGCCTTCGGCGATTCGCGGAGCCCAAGCCGCCTTATCACCGAATTTCGGTGCACCGGCCACGCCCTGTCCATGGCAAGCCGTACAGACATTATTGAACAGCTTCTGTCCCGGGTCCCCCGTGGTGGAAGCTCCCGCGGCCGCCGATGCATTCGCGGCGGCCACGGCCTGCAGGACCGCCGGCGGGGCCACAGGGGCTGCCGGCGCAGCCTCGGCTGGAGCCGATGTGGAGGCGGCCGGGGCACCGGCGGGAGCCGGAGGATCGGTGAACTTCGCACCGGCGGCATTAGCCATGTAGTCCACCGCACGCTCAACCTCGATGTCGTCGAGCGCGCTGTTTCCACCCTTGGCAGGCATGACGCCACTCTTGCCTTGGTAGCCCTTCAATGCATGGTCCCAGAGGGTGTTCACACCTTCCGAAATACGTTCCGACCAGGCGGCAGGATCGCCAAATTTAGGGGCCCCTGCGATGCCTGCCGCGTGGCAGGTCGCGCAGACAGCCTTGAAAGTCTCTTCGCCGGTCTTGAGCGTGGCAGGCCCGGCCGCGGCAAGCTCGAATTTGGCCACCGGCGCAATACGCGCAGCAGTTGCCTCAGGGGTCATGGCGTCCGTGCCGGCACCGGTTTTGGGCGCGGTCTGCACGAAGCTCACGAGCAGGATGATGATGGCAATAGGAACCACGAACGCGAGAACTACGACCACGATCAGCTGCTTTGGGGTGCGGATCGGAGATTGATGTTCGTTTTGTGCGTCACTCATCGTTGAGTCCTTGCTCCGTTGCCTTTAGCGTGGGGCCGTTGCAGATCCGGTTAGACGGTCGCGAACTTGCCCAAAAGCTCGAAATTATAGCTTCAAAGCGCATCCGTTGGCGGATCGACGACCGGGCATCGTAGTCCGGCTACAAGAATACCCCGCAAGGAGCCTACTTCTGATGTAAGCGGCGAGTCTTGGGCGCTGCCCCGAGAACCTCGGTCCCGATGCTAAAATGCGGGGTTAAGCCAATGCCGCGCGACCGTGGTGAAGTGGATATCATTGGGCCCTCCGAAGGCCTAGTCGCAAGTTCGATTCTTGCCGGTCGCACCATATTGCCCGGCTGTTTGAGCCACTCATGCAAGAGAGCAGTGAAAACTCAGCTCGTGGCCTCAGATCGTCGAGCGCGGTGACGAGTCACTCCATGGACCGGTCGCGGTTTGCGATGCACTGGATGCATCTTTACGATCAGCTGATCGCAGCGCGAAGCAGCGCCAGACCGAGCGCCAATGCAACACTTGGCGTCGGTCGTCGAGTGCGAATCAGAACCGGAACATGGAATCAGCTCTCGGGCGCAAGTAATGCGATGATGAGCGCGCCGTGCTCGGGCTCATGGGCAGCTCGTGGTGCCGGCCGCCCGACACAGGTAATGCGCCTTGACATAGGTACCGTAGCCGGGGGTTGGGTCGCCAGCCGCATCGGTAATCAAGACGTTGTTAGGATTCTGCCAAACATCCCAAGTCCAACCTAGGTAGCTCACGCCGTTCGCATCGGCCCAGGGCAGCAGGTTCGAGGCGAAAGGCGCGGTCGTCGTCCCCGCAGAGTTTTGGTCTCCGAATTCGGTGATGACGACAGGATAGCCCGCTGCAAGGATCGCCGACACCTCGGCCCAAATTTGAGGAGAGTAGTTCGGCTGGATGTAAGCTGCTGTCCCGAACGTGGTGCCATAGGTCGGATAGGCGTGCCATACGGCGCCGAGCTGATTTAAGGGATCCTGTGGTTTGTTTGCAAGCCACTGGCTCAAATCCTGTGCCCAGTTAACCCCCGACGTGAGAATGACGTTTGTCGCCTTCGTCGCACGTACGGCGTCGACCATTTCCTGCATCCCCGCCGCGGGCCAGTTCACGGCAATCGTATAGGGAGTGCCTCCGGTCACGTACTGAGACTCCGTGCCGCCGGCCAAGAGCACGCCCCAGTCAGTCTGCGGCGCTGTTATCCAATATAGGTAGGGCTCGTTAAAAAGCTCAAAGACGACATTTGGATCGCCCTTGAATGCGGTTGCGAGCGAAGTCCAGAACGCTACCGAGTGGTCGCTGTCAGCCATCGGATTCTGCGCCATCGGACATGCCGTACCGGGCGCAGTCCAGTGCAAATCGAGAATCACGTACAGCCCGGCTTCCGTCGCGCCGGCCACGCTTGCTGCCACGGTTGCCTGGTAATTCTTTCCCGGATCGGCTTGGATCGTCGCACCAGCAACATCCTGCGTCTTTACCCCATTGATGACGACAGAACCGATCCCTCCCTCATCGATACATGTCAGCCCAAGCCACGACGCTTCATTGAGCGGCAAACGCACTGCGTTTGCACCCCAGGTCTTGATGGTGTTCCAGTTCGGTGTCGCGGTACCCGTTCCGCCCCCCCAAGGGTTGGCTGGATCCCATCCCTGTATCGCGACCGACTCAAGGCCGCTAACGTCGACGCCGCGCAATTGTACGGTTGCGCCGCTAGCGTCGATGAGGTGACTCCCGGAAGTTCGGATCGACAACGCCGGACTTGCAGCCCCTCCTGTAAAGGTAATGCTCACATCGCGTGGGTCGTTCATGAGTATCGTACAGACTGAGCTATTGCCTGAGCATGAACCACCCCACGCCGACACGGCAGAGCCTGTAACCGCGACTGCGGTGAGAGTGACCGTCGAGCCGACCTTGAAGTAGCCTGAGCAATGGTTGGTTCCAGTGCACGAGACGCCGCTAGGGCTTGAGATCACTGAGCCTGACCCGGTTACCCAGATGTTAAACATATAGTTGGGCGAACTCTGATTCTCGGTGGCCTTCTCCTTCGTCGAAGCATCGGTGCCTCCGGACGTGCCGCCACCACAGGACGCGAGCGTCGAGATGACGAGCAACAAAACGATGCGCGCACCGGCCCAAAGGCGATGCTGATGTAAAACAAACATGGGTTTCCCTTGATTTAGCGTTCTGCTGTGGCGGGGCGCGCCATTCGTTTCGGCGGGAAGCGTGCAGCACAATCACGCTCGGTGCAGCGATTGACATTGTTCGGCTTAGCGCGGGTGCCCAATAGGGGCCGGAGAACTATTCGCCGCTAGGTCAATGGATATTTCGGCGCGGTGGTTGGGCAGTCTAGGAGACTCTTCTAGCCCGGCCTACGAGTTTGAAGACCGCATTCCACGGAAAATCTCGCAGAATCGCGATTTCCGGTGACGTCGTCCGGCACTTAGCCGGGGCCCTGAGCGAGTCAAGCGAAGGAGGGCTGAGGCGCTTCGCCGCACGGGATGTGCAACGGGGACGAGCACGTCGAAAAGGCGAGCGTGCAATATGCAGCGCTGTTCAAGCGCGGCACGTTCGGTAGCGCTACGATGATCTGACGATGTCCGTCGGGACCATCGCTATGGCTAAAGGTATCGGGCTTGCAAGAGGGGGAGGAGAAAGGTCATCCAGTAGCGTCAAGCCGGCCATGGGATGCGCATCTTTTCTGAGGAAACCCGGATGAGCCGAATCTAAAGAACAATATCAGCAACCGTCCAGGCCGATCAAACCCACGCTAGTCGATCAGAAAACATCGTTCAAGGATCTGATCAGCCATCACTGGGCGCAATGGTTCCGAGATCGGTATCGACGAAACTGAGATCAGAATCAGAGGCAGCCGTTCGCCGAATCCGTGACCACATCTGCGCGAGGACGCCCCGCTCCGACCAGGGTTTGCGCAAGCACTCACGCACAAATTCAGGCTCGCCCCACGGGATATCCTCGTATTCCGATCGCAAATAGGGGCTACTGGGATCACGATTCATTTCGCCGGGAAAGAGCGCGATGATTTCCTGACTCCGGGACGCGGAGCGTTCTCTTGCCGATATTCCCGCCAATTGCGCATAGATCGCCGCCGCGAGACTCGAGCCACCTTCGAGGGCCAGGTGGCTAATTGGCGTTGCCCGTGGATTCATTTCGATGAGGTAAGCCGCCCCGCTCGATGCCTCCAATACGAAATCCAACCCCCAAAGGCCGGAGAGCCCCAGCCTTCGCACGAGTCGCACCGCGACCGCCGACATCTCCTCATTCTCGATCACTTGCACGACAGTAGCCGGACCCGTCGAATGCTGGGTCTCGAGTGCGAGAACACTGATTCCGGCAAGCACTTTGCCCCGCCAGCAGGCAACGGCCCGGTTTGCCGGGAAACCCGAAATGAATTCTTGAACGATGACGGTACGCGGTGGAGTCCTCAGATAGTCCGGCACGAAAGATGGATCGCGATCGAGAAGCGCACGCAACAGCGTTTTTGATACGGGCGGCCGTGTCCTCATCGAGCCGACCACGCGTCTTGCTTCTTCTTCGTGGTAGACGATCGAGACCCCCTGCCCGCCCCATGTGAAATCGAGCTTAATTACGGCCGGCAGTTTGTGCATCTTCATCCAAGTTTCCAAATCTTCGGCGCATCCGACAACGGTGGTATCGGGCACTCTTGCATCCTGCTTTGCCATTGCAATAAATGCGCCTCTCTGGGTGGCAAGCTTACAAGCGGCCGGTGCGCCGAGTGAACGCGCGAGAATGCGGCGCATCGCCGGGTCAGACGACCTTGGTTCACCCGCAATTTCATACAACCGATGAAGATGAATGGCTGCCGAATCATCGCAGGGAATGATGAGATCGGGTGAGCTAGATCGGATCGCAGTCCGAAGTGACGTGACAGGACTCAGGGTTGCGTAAGGATAGGTTCGCGCTATGACACGCGTTTTACTGGCTGGATGCTGAGTTGGACAGACGACGTCCACATGACAGCCTTGGCTCGCAAATGTAATTGCGAGCCTTGCGGCGATCGGCCAGCGGAGAGTTGCGGCGAGGAGGATGCGCGGGGGCACAATCTGTAGCGCTTTTATTGGGCCGTCAAGTGAGCCGTGGCCATTACCCGAGTCCGGAGACACAGCCTCGAGCCACTCTCGTACTTGAAAACTGTTTGGCATACATCGAGGAGACTTCCGATCCGCTGCCTATGCCCAAAATGAATTGACGCTGACGCACTCATCGCAATCGTCAAAAGTGCGAGTTCCCTAAGCTCCAGCAGCGTGCCTCAGAACGCGCTGCTTATCCGTACGTTAGCGCACATACCTTTGTAACCTCATCTAAGTGCGTCAGCGCACCGACCGAATTCTCTTCATCGAATATTTTGGTAGCACGCATTTCGAGGATGAGACCTTGGGCACTTTCGCCACCCAGCCGCTACACCGAGCGCTTGAGCGTAATTTAACCTCGGTAACTAGTGACCTGTTGCCCTTGTCGGATTTTGTGTGCGTAGTGTTTATCGCATTCTTCAGTCGGTTGCTGGCGGTCCACTGGCTCGCACGACTCGGAATCGATTCTAACCTGGCACTCGCTTTCGAACACGGCGCGATGATCGCAGCCGTACTTGCGCCCTTCATTCTTTATGACCGACGCTTCGGATCCCTGGCCAGCAACGGGAAGCTCTTTGCTTTGGTGCGCTCGCACTTGGTCCGCTTCACGGCCTTTACCAGCATGATCCTAGCACTCGGTTCAATCAGCCACGCACTCGATCTCGTTCCCTATCGCTGGCTTTTCCTCTGGCTCGGTATGAGTCTTCTGCTGACATCGCTGACGCGGATCGTAGCTTACCAATTCGTACGACACCTGCAACGGAAGGGTGTATTGACCGAGGTCATCGCTGTGGTCGGGGCAGGCAAGGTGGCAGATCGGTTGGTACACGCCCTTTTGAAGGCTTGCCCGGCTTCGGTCGAACTGATCGGCGTATTCGACGACAAGGTCATCGGTGCCGAGCCCAGCATGGTCCACTCGAGAGGCAATCTTGCAGATCTGATTGAATTGGGCAAGACCCAAAAAATCGATTGGATTCTGCTGACGCTGCCCCCTACCGCGGAGGAGCGACTGCTAGCCATCGTCAAGCGCCTCAGCTTTGTCAGTGCCCATTGGACTGTGCCCGCAGCACGTGGGCCTCGCGGTCCCCCATCACACCATCGACTACGTCGGAGGTGTCTTGCCTGTCAGCCTCCTCGCCGATCGGCCCATTCGACGGACTGATGCCGTGTTCGAGCGCGGAAGGCATTTTCTTCCCAGCTGGATGCTAACCTTAACGCTTCTTGTACTGAAGTCCGCCAATGCGATCGTAGGCAGAGCCGCCGGGTGGATCCGGTGCCATCTCCCCACGGTTGCGACCCCTTTGACTATCCAGTTCGACAATTATGATCTACCTGAATTCGCGCACGTGGCGGCCGCCTTCGGGCACATTCAATACGGCTACGTCGTCACGCCGAACGCGGATCATTTGATCCGACTGCATCGCGACGCTTCCTTCCGCGCGCTCTACGCCTCGGCAAACTTTATCCTTCTTGATAGTCGCTTTGTCTCACATTGCCTGCGCATTGCGAAGGGACTCAGGCTTCCAGTCTGTACTGGCAGTGATTTGACGGAGACACTTTTCGCAAAGATCATTACGCCCGAGGACGGTCTGGTGCTCATCGGCAGCACTGACTTACAGGCACGACGCTTGGTTGCGCGCTATGGCCTGCTGAATCTAGCTCACTACGATCCTCCCATGGGTTTCGTCAATGACCCCGACGCGATTGAGACTTGCTTACGCTTCATTGAATCTCATAGTCCTTTTCGGTTCTGCTTGCTGGCTGTTGGCGCCCCCCAACAGGAGATACTCGCCCAGCGGCTGCAGGTCAGAGAAGAGGCCCGCGGGCTGGCGATTTGCGTCGGTGCATCAATCAACTTCCTGACCGGACTAGAGCTTCGAGCTCCAATTTGGATGCAGCGTGTGGGGATGGAGTGGCTTTTCCGCCTGGCGCAAGATCCACGTCGAATGTCGGAGCGCTACTTGGTCCGCGGCCCGAGGGTTTTCAATATTCTTCGCACGGCCAGGATTACGCTTCGGATGAACCCATCGGCACCACTGCCACGGATACTTCCCACCACCCCGACCCAAGCGCTCCGGGGACCTCAATTGGGGCCTTTGCCTCACCCGTTTCCTGTTCCATTAATGGAACTCACGGTCGCCGCCTCGCCTCCCGCGATCGCCCCAAGTGAAATCATTCCTCAGCGAGGATTTGCTGAGGCAACCTTCTGACTTGAGTTTTTCCGACGGCAACATGGAACTCACCCGCCGCGTCTGATCCTCTCACCTGAGAAGGCTTCAGTGCGAGTTCAGGGCAGCTGTCATTCCACCGGGCAACGCAACCCAGTTTTCTAGAAGCGGATGCCTCTCAACATCTGTGGGGGAGCCGAGCCGACCCAGCGGCGAATTAGGCCTCTCATCTGGCCATGCCCACCCAGCCGCCTAGGGACGTTGTGGCGCCGCAGACGGCGCCACTTCATTCGGTGTTCCCCAGAGCCTGTGCAGCATCGCTACCTTGTCCCACCGGACCGTCAGCTGGGCATCCAGGATTCCGCCTGAATCTCCGCTGTTAGGGGTGTAGCACCAATAAAAGCCGTTGGAAATATTTCTCATACGCAGGTAAGCGACGAAGGCGTTTTGCCAGACTATGTCCATCGTTCCAGTGGGACCCCGCCCGTACTGCCCACCCCACTCGCCTACCACAACGGGGTGGTCGCGATAGAATTGACCAAAAAGAGTATCCCAGTTGGTCTGCAAATTCGCCGGAAAGTCGGGCGAAAGAAACGAGCTCTTCATGTAGACGTCCGGCCCGTACGTATGGGGAGATAGCACAAGCTTGTCCGGTGGAATCTTGAGCGGTTGGTATGCCTCTGGCTGGAAATCCTCTCCCCAGTTCATAGGGATTTTCGCATTTTCGACGCCATCAAAATTTCCGTTGACTCCCTCCACGAACACCAGCAGGCGAGGATTCGCTGACAGTACCGCCGCCGACGCCGACTCGGCGGCAGTTCTCCAAAATGTCCTTGGGTCGACAGCGTTCTTGTCACCGCTCCCCCAGCGGACTACCCCATTGGGCTCGTTGTAAATGTCAATGCCGATGAAGTGCTTCAGGCTCGCATAGCGCTTCGCGACAAACACCAGGTCCCGTTCCCAGTCGCCCGCTGTATAGGCCTGCTTGTTATAGACCAGACCAAAATCGAGCGGATTAGACACGAACCACGTCGGATACTGCCGCTGCATCGATACGCTATGAAAATCCAACAGGACATACATTCCCTGCCTGTCTGCTTCAGCCATCCAAAGGTCAAGCACCTGCAACGGACTCCGCCCAATCAGCTCGGGATTGAGTTTCGGCTCGACGTAGCTCAGTTGGTCGACAGGAGTTGTGTTGTACAGGGTATCTGGAACAAATGGCAATCGAATCGAGTTAAAGCCCAGTTGCTTCATTTGGGCTATTTGCTGTTTCCAGCCCATCGACCAGAGGAATTCCGGCTGAAGGATCGGCGCATTAAATCCAAAGTGGTTGATTCCTCGGATCTGGAGCTCTTGACCGGACTCGTCATAGATTTTCCCACCTTGCGTGGAATAGCCTTCACCTAACGCAGACGTAGTACATCCAAGCCAGAAACAGAATGCGAACAATTGGATCAACTGCCCAGCGCCTGTTGCGCGGACACCTAACGTCCTCGAGCAATTCACCATTTGGAACTCACTTCGAGTTGCGGATCAAATAAATGTGCGCCTTTGCCGAACGGGAAAGGGGTCCACTCTCTTGTCCTTCTTGCAGGACGATTGAGACCTGGTCGCATCGGGAGCGTGTTCACTCTGAGACTAAGTCGACCGTGGGAAAGCGCATTCGATTTCCTGATACCCGCCCAGATGCACTCGAGGGTTCCGCATCTGACCGGAGAGCCCGAGATTCGCGTCATTCCGAGACATCTGCCGAATGTTCTGCTCCAGGAAAGATCGCAAAACGAGTATGCAGGTGTAAGGAATCGAATCGCCGACGATCGCTTCGATACTAGCATCATCGCAACCGCGAATGGCCAAAAGTAAGAAGGGCATGGGTCATTCGCCTTACGGACCTTTGTACGCCAGCGCACAGACGCTAAGGCACGCGGCAATATAAAAGAGACATTCAGTCTTGGCGTCCCGCCGGGTACGCGGCCGGCCTCCGACGTCATTGGAAGTCGCAGGCGAGAGTGCATTAGGTGCTCGATTTGGCGCTAGACGTTGACTTTATCTGCGTCACCGCACTAAGAAGGACGGATGCCCTTCGATGACCGATCTTCCCGCCGTTATCCGAGACAATCCGGCGTCGCTATTCACGCCCGTCATTCCGATGAGCTTTGTTCATCCCGGGCTTTCATCGGCGCAAATGGCATCGATCCTCTGGGCACATCGGAGGCTCAGCGCCCTGATCTTCCTCTTGCTTCTATGTGCGACTGCGCTCGTCATGACACTCTTGCCTCGGACCTATACGGCTGCAGTGACGATGATGGTGAACTACGAGGTCAACGATCCACTAAATGGCAAGCAGCTTCCCGTGGGTCAGCTTGAAAGCTATATCGCGACTCAGATGGAGCTGATGCAAACGTCCGAGGTCCTACTTGCTGTCGTCGATGCCCTAAGTTTGACTCAGAACGGCGATTACGCGGACGACTACCCCACCGGCAGGGGAACTCTACGCGAATGGGTCGCCAAGAAAGTCAGCGCGAATTTGGTGATCTATCAGGGCCAGATGGGCAGTCAACTGATCTATGTAACCTACGCCGCGAAAACGCCCGTTGAAGCCGCACAAGTCGCCAATGCAGTAGTCGACGTCTACAAAGAACAGGATCATCTTCGATCAACTGGACCTCCTGCCGAACGAGCCCAGCGGTTCGCGGTTCAACTAAACGACCTTAAGCGGAGAGTCGAGCAGGCCCAGAAAGATGTGACCGATTTTCATCAGCGAAACGGATTGATCGATGATGAAACCAAGACCAATGTGGATGCGGTCCTACTCGCGAACCTCCAGGGCCGCCTGATCGAGGCGCAGGGCGCCGTTCACGTCGCTCAGTCCCGCAAATCCGCAGATCAGGCCTCAAGTGATCAGGTTCTCTCTTCCCTCCAGATCCAGGCGCTCAAGACGCAGCTGACCGCCCAAGAACTACGGGCGGCGCAACTCGAACGGGTTTATACCCCGGACCATCCGGAGGTTCGCGACGCCAGATCTCAGATCGAGGTGATTCAGCATGCGCTTAGTGCCGCAATTGGAGGTTACTCGAACAACGCGTCAGCCAATCTAGATGGGGACCACAGGCTGGAACAGAGTCTCCAACAAGCCATCGCGGCACAACGCGCATCGATGCTGGCGACTAGTCGGCTCCGCGATGAAGCGGCGAAATATTCCCTCGAACTTGAGTCAGCGCAAACGATGTATAAGCGTGCCCTGCAGGAATACGATCAGATCATGTTCAGCTCGGGGGGCTTGTACACAAATGTGAGCGTGGTCAGTCGCGCTCGGCCTCCCCTGAAACCAAGCAAACCGAAGCTACTAACAGGACTAATACTTGGTAGCGGCCTCGCGGGGCTATTCGCGCTGTCCATACCGGTCGGTCTTGAATTGTCAAATCGCAGGGTCAGATGCCGCGATGACCTTGAACGATATCACGGGATTCCAGTGCTCATGGAATTGGGCCGACTTCCGGAGAGGAATCGAACATGACGATGACGGCTGCCAGATTTGACTCTCGCATCTTACATTCTCCACCGGGTGAAACGGACGGACCCATCCCAATACTGCAGGACTCCGGGGGCTCTCGTAAGCACGCCCTTGCACCCGACCGCAGGTTGATGATGGCGCACGAGTCATACGATCCACGCTGCGAGCGAATCCGCATGCTCCGAACTGAGCTCCTCTTGCGCTGCGGAGAAAGTGAACGCGCAGACATCATCGCTCTGGTCAGTCCGCGTTCGGGGGAAGGCCGCTCCTTGTTGGCTGCAGAGCTTGCGATTTCGTTCGCGGAAACAGGCCGCCCTACGTTGCTCGTTGACGGTGATTTGAGAAATCCACATCAGCATCTCCTTTTTCGGGCCGACAACGGGTTAGGGCTATCGCGCGCGATCGAAAACGGATTACGGCCCTGTCTCCAGGTCGTTCGCGGGCTGCCTCGCATGTCGGTGCTCACGGCCGGCACTGTCTCCGGAAATCCATTGGAGTTGCTAACCAGCACAGCATTTGCTTCGATGATGGAAGAATGGCGTAAGGATTTCAGGTTCGTCGTAATCGACACGGCTCCGGCAACACAATTCTCGGACGGGCTCGCGGTCGCCCACATGGCAGGTCGTGTTCTCGCGCTCAGTCGGGCCCAATACACACCGTACAGAGACATGCAAGACATGCTGCGACGACTCGCGGCAACGCGTTCGCAAATCTTGGGAGCAGTTCTCAATCACTTCTGACGATTTCGTTCTCTAATCCAGTTTTAACTCGGCGAGCTCGCGGGATGACAAGCAGAACTTATGTATGCCGGTGAGTCACATATCCTCAGGCCTGAAAATCATCGGTGGATCCGCGACGATCAATACTCCATTCTACTGGCTGGACTTTTATGGGTATTGATCCTTTTGATGATCGCCCCAGAGAATTTTGACTACCAAAGCCTGACCACAACCGGATCGCCGAGTTCCGGCGGGACCACGAGCCGCTTACTCTGGCTCGGGATGATGGTCATGGGTCTGACCTTCATCGTTCACCGCGCAGGACTCGCATGGCTGCTTGCCCTCCAGGTAAATCCATTCCTATTGCTCTTCGTGGTGCTCGCGTTAGCCAGTATTGTCTGGTCGATTGACCCGGTTCTCACTTTTCGGCGAAATATCAGGCTATGCACCATCGTTCTGGTCTGCGCAGCGTTTGTGCTTACAGGATGGCACGCGCGTCGCTTTCAGAACACGGTCCGTCCTTTGCTTACCATCATGCTAGCGGGATCGATTGCGTTTGGTCTTATGCTACCCAACCTGGCGATCCATCAGGAGTTGGCGCCAGAGTTGGCGGGCGCGTGGCGGGGGCTTGCGACGCACAAAAACGGCCTCGGTGCGCTCGCCGGATTTGCTTTGATTTTTTGGTTTCACGCGTGGCTGGCACGAGAGGTGACATGGTTTTCCGCACTCGCGGCTG
>JBEKVI010000053.1:0-38291 GCA_049514215.1 Burkholderiaceae bacterium | reverse complement strand
TCAGCTCCAGATCGAAGGGATAAGTCGCCGGGTCGGGCAATGGCATCACCCGATGATAGGCGAGGATTAGGAGCGGCTGGCGCAGACGATCATGCACGCCGCGCAAGACGGGTTGGAGCGGCGAACCACTCAATACTTCGATTGCGCGGGAGCGTGCACCCATGAGGCGACCTTTGTTCGAATTTCTGTGTTCACGCCTGGGTCCAAACGACCCCGCGCGCTACAGACATGCATGACAAAACTGGTTCCACGTTCTAACGCACTATACCTTTAGCAAGTTCCTGGCGAAATCGGGCCGGACACGAAATCGCGTGTATTGACATTCGTTCACACTCCCTCTTTCTCGAAGCTCATTTGCGCATGCGTCGTATCGCTCTTGTGACCCCCATCCTTCCCTTCCCGGGCGATCCGACCCGGGGAAGATTCATTTATGAGACGGCCAAGGGACTCGCGGCCCTCGCCGATGTCCGCGTGTTCTTTCAACAGGCGCGCTATCCGCGAATTCCGGGGCTGACTCCTCGAAGCCAGATCTATGGCAGTGTCGGAAGCGACTATCGTATCGAGGGGCTAGCGGCCGAGGCCTACGAATTCCCCGCCATTCCCGGATTGACGCGCGGCATTAACGGCTGGATCGCAAGCCGGAGTCTGTTACCGCGCGCACGCGCTTTCGGCCCCGACCTGATGCTTGCCTACTGGGTCTATCCGGACGGATTCGCGGCGCTACAGGTGGCGCGCGCGCTGCGGATACCCTGCGTCGTCGGCGCTTTGGGCACGGACATCCACGTGCGCTCCGGAGTCAACATCCGAATGACACGCAAGACCATCGCGGGCGTCGATGCGCTTCTGACCGTGAGCGAGGACATGCGTCGCCAGACCATCGCCCAGTTCGGAGCGCAGCCGGAGCGGGTCCATACCGTGATCAATGGCATCAACACAGCGATCTTCTATCCGGCATCGCAGAACGAGGCGCGCGTGGCCCTGAACATCCCTCTGGATCAGGAACTCATTCTCTACGTCGGTCGCCTGGTTGCGACCAAAGGGTTGGGCGAACTCGTCGAGGCCGTAAAGAGCCTGGTCCCGTCCCGTCCCAAACTACGGCTTGTCCTGGTCGGAGATGGAGTCATGCGCACTCAACTGCTCGAATTGATCGCCGCCTCGGGCTTGACCGACACAGTGATTCTGCCAGGAGGACTGCCGCCCGAACGCGTGGCCACGTGGATCAACGCGTCCAATCTCTTGACCCTACCGAGCTGGTCGGAAGGTTACCCCAACGTCGTCGTAGAAGCCGTCGCCTGCGGCCGACCGGTGGTTGCGACCGACGTTGGCGGTACTCGTGAAATCGTCAACGCATCCAATGGGATCCTGATTGCGCCCCGCAATGCTCAACTGCTGGCGAGCGCACTCGAGCAGACCCTGGATGCACATTGGGACCATGCGGCGATCGCCGCCGCGATGCGGCGCACCTGGGCCGACGTCGCGCGCGACACGCTCGCGGTGTGCGAGCAGGTCCTAGCGCAAGAAAATCGGGCTCGACGCTAGGCGCGAACGGCGACTTCTCGAGACCCCCTACGCGGCGGTCGAGTCGCTTGGAGAGTCGACGCGCCGTACCAGAGGCCGCGCCGGGATTCCAACCACGGTGCTGCCAGGCGCGACGTCATGGAGGACGACGGCATTAGCGCCAATGCGCGCGCCGGATCCGATTTGGACTCCGCCAATGATTTTCGCGCCCGAGCCGATGAAGACATCGTCGCCTATGACCGGCGAGCGACCGCGGTTGTCCCCAATGACCACGCTGCTTTCGACCCAGACATTGCGTCCGCCGCGGGTGGCCGAGTTGATCACGACGCCGATGGGATGAATGAGGATAAAACCAGGACCAAAGGATGCGCGCACGCCGATCACGCAGCCATTGACCCACTTGTTAACGAGATGGACGATGAGGGCCAAGGGCGACAGGCGCCAGCGCGCCAATGCCCCTTGCGCGCGATAGAGCGCATTGGCGAGAGTGCCGTCCGCAATGGCTGCCTTCACGAGCGAGCAGGGTGGCCCGTATTGGGAGTAAAGAGCCTGCTTTGCGCGCAAATCCGCAGCCAGGAGTTTCATTGCGATCGAGGGCTCGTCACTTCATAGTAGAAAGAAAGCAGCTGCAGAATATTATTGCGCCACTGGCGTTCGTTGGCGATGTAGGTTCGCGCCGCCGAGCCGACGCGTCGGAGGGTCTCCGGATCGCGGCTGCGCTCCAGTACTGCGGCGACGGCCGCCTTCAGATCGTTGGCCTTGAACATCCAACCCGTCTGACCCTCGGACAAGACCTCGCGAATCGGATCAAAATCGGGGGCCACCGGGGGCACACTACAGGCCATGAATTCGAACAGCTTGACCGGCGACGTGTAGTCGCCTGCGCTGGGCAAAACCGCCATGTCCATCGCAGCCAGAAGTCCAGGGACTTCATCGTGCGGCACGCGCCCGGTCAGAAGCACCTGCGCCTCGAGTTTTCGCTCCTGAACGAACGATTCGACCGTAGAAAAATTGGCGCCATCCCCTACCAGGAGCAGTTTGAGGTGCGGCGCGCTCGGTAAATACTCGGCGATCTCGTAGACAAATCGATCGATCGCATGCCATGGAACGAAGGCCCCCAGATAGCCGCACACCACATGGCCATCGAGTTTCCATTGCGCCCTCGCGGACGCGCGCTGTTCAGGAGTAAAGCTAAATTTGGAGATGTTCGCCGCATTGGGCGTCACGATGGCCGGCGCGATCGCGCCATGCTTGGCCTGGACTCGATCGCGAAAGACGCTTGAGACGAACACCAAGCCGTTCGCCTTGCGAAACACCCAGCGCTCGATCGCCATCGCAAGCCCGGCCAGAGACAGCGGACGCACGCGATACACCGTGGCGGAGTCGTTGACCTCGAGGATGATGGGAATGCCCAACAGTCTTGCGATCCACACGGGCGCAAACATGAAAAGCGAATAGCGCTCGTAGATGAAGCCCAGATCAGGATGCGCTTTGGCATATCTCCAAATGCGCCATCCTGCGACCAGGTTGTAGGCGATTTCGACGAGCTCGAAAAGCGGTTCAGGCAGTCCGGAGACGAGCTTCATCCACGGCTTGGCCTGTTGCGTTGGTGACATCGCCTTGGGGGTCGCGTAGGGATCCGCTCCGGGTAAAGAAATGATGTCAACAGCGACACCTTCGGCGCGCAAGGCGTCAGTTACTCCACGAATATGCACGCCCTCCACCGCCTTTCCCTGAGTGCGATGGTGATAGAGAACGCGCCGCACAGTCTGGGACATAGTGGCTTGCCGTCCGTCTCAATTAGTTGATTGCGTGAGAGAGGGGATCGGTCTTTGCCGATCGCGTGCGGCTCACGATTGACCGCCGCGCGTAGTGTATCATCGGGGCGCCGCGAGACCGACTCACGTATCATGATTCAGCGCATGCGTCGTAAACACGCTACGCATGACAATTCGCAACGTTATCCCGGCTCCGCGCTCCCTTTTCTTCCGCCCGTCTTGCATGGCTACTTCCTCGGACTCTTCTCGGCTGCGTATCTTGCACGTAGTGGATTCGCTCGAGTACGGCGGCTTGGAGCGCGTGGTCACGGACCTCGCCATCGGCCAGCGCGGTGCGGGAGACGATGTCCGCGTGTTTAGCATCAAAGACGTCGGAGAACTCGCCGGGGAGCTCGAAGCGGCGGGAGTCCCCGTGACGTGGGGCGGCAAGCAACGCGGCCCCAGTCTTCGCACGATTCGCCGGCTGCGCAGCGCTGCCCTGGATGGCCCGGTCGATGTGGTTCACGCCCACAATTTCATGCCCTCGTACTACAGCGCGGCTTCCCTCTTCTTGCGCCGCAAGGGCCCTGCGCTCGTGGCCACTTGCCACGACATGGGAACCCGGTTGAACCAGCGCAAACTCCGCTGGATGTTTCGCTGGTCCCTGTCGCATACCGCGCGCGTGGCGATGGTGGGAGGTCAGGTGTACGACCGGTACATGCAGATGAATATGGTCCGGCCCGAGGTCACCATTACCGTTCTAAACGGCATTCCCGTCGAACGCTTCGGTGTCTCCGATGAGCGCCGGGAGCGCGCGCGCGACGCGCTGGTCGTTCCTCGATCGGCTTTGGTCATAGGGACGGTGGGTCGTCAGGTCGCGCTCAAGAATCAGCGCCTGATCCTCGAACTCCTGCCGGGACTTGCGCAGTCGCATCCAGAGCTTCGCGTCGTCCTCATTGGCGATGGCGTGCTTCGGGGGACGCTCGAGAAGCAGGCCTCGGAGCTTAGGATCTCAGAGCGCGTGCACTTCGCGGGGGAACGCAAGGATGTCGCCGACCTACTGCCGGCGTTCGACGTGTTCGTCCTGCCCTCCCTCACCGAGGGACTTTCGATTGCGCTTTTGGAAGCAGCGGCCAGCGGGCTTGCCATCGTCGCCTCCCGAGTGGGCGGAAACCCTGAGATCATCCAGGACGGCACGACCGGACTCTTGGTCGCGCCCGCCGATCCTGTCGCGTTGCGTGACGCGCTTTTGCGATTACTCGACGATTCGACTCTCAGGCTCCGATTCGGCGTAGCCGCGCGCGATTGGGTCCAGGCGAATGCTTCACTGAATGCGATGCGCCTGGCCTACGACGAGTTCTACAGGAAGGCACTCGCCAGCCAACTCGCTGCGGGCCGCAGCTAGCGGGCGCTGGTCCGCCACGACCCCTTGTAGCGCCCGCTCGCATAGCGGAACGAGGCCACGAGGAACGCCCAATTCAAGGCGAAAAGAAAGGCGACGATCCGCAGAAGCGTCGGCAGGGGCCGTCCCTTGACGTCCACCCAGTAGAACAGGCCGGCAGCGAGATAGGCCAGAATCTGGAGCGCCGAAAACGTCAGCCAGAATGGGTCCCCCGAAAGCGCGAGAGAAGCAAGAAGCCCCACCGCCAAAAGGTGCGGCGCGATCCAGCGTAGCACCTTATGAGACAGATACGCGAAGGAAGTGGCCAGCGAAGCGCGCCAAAGGTACTCGGGATGGCGCATTAACGCTTGAAAGTTTCCAATGCCGATGCGCACGCGCCGCTGATACTCCTCCGTGATGGCCTCCGGGGTATCCTCGGCGGCCCAAGCGGCTGGCTCGTATACCAGGCGATATCCGGCGGCCGACACGTTCATCGCCACGCAAAAATCGTCGCAGATCGTGTCGGGTCGCAGTGGTTGCCACAAGGCCTTTCGGATCGCATAGATGGCTCCATTGGCTCCGAGCAAGCCTCCGATACGCGCCTCGAAGTACTTCAGGCATTGCTCGACCTTCCAGTAGAGGCTGTCCTGATTATTACCGCCGGAAGAGCGAAGCCGGAGTTCTCCGGAGACGCCACCGACACCCGGCTTGCCGAAAGGCGCCACAAGCAAGCGCAGCGCTTGCCGATCGAATTGGGTGTTGGCATCCGAGAAGACCAGAATAGGCGCGGCCGTGCGCTCCACCAGATCGTTTAGAACATTCGCTTTGCCGCGGTTGACCTCGAAAGCCAGGGCACGGATGCGCGCATCCTGATACTCCGAGAGAATGGCCGCAGTCGCATCGCTGCTGCCGTCAGAACCGATGTAGGCGGTCCACTTCTCGGCCGGATAATCGAGATCGAGAAGATTTTCCACTCTCTCACGAATATGCCGCTCTTCGTTATAGGCGGAGATGATGATCGCGATTTCCGGCAGTTCGCTTTCCGCATGCCGGCGGCGATCGCTTTTGCCGAAGACGTATCGGACGTCAGCCATCAGCTGCACCAAAGACGCAATGATCGATAAAACGATGGGATAACCAGCGTAGGAGTAGGCGACAAGACCGATCGCCAAAAACGCAACCAACGCGAGCCCAGAGTGAATCACACAAGCCCTTGCAGTAGGGTCGCGAGCCCGCAGCCGAAGCCCATGACGCCATCGGCGCGCACGCTGGAGTCGGTGCTGGTCACGTCGGCACGGCTTCCCGTACCGTGTACGTCGGACGCGGAATCACGAAATCGCGATACCCGCCGGGGTCTCCCGTCTTGCCGGACTCGGCGGCCTTCGCAATGTTGTACATCTCGCGCGCGCTGACGTAGTGAAGTTTCCAGTCCTTTCCGTCGTTGTAGCGCGATTCCAGATAGCTGAACGCGCGGTGCATGGGTTCCCCAAGCAGGGTATCCGTGTCGCGCTCTTGTGTTCCATGCGTGTGCACTTTGACAAAGATCCATTCGGGGCGATCGGCGACATGGATTCCGGTATTGACCCAGGAGTCGATCCGGGCTTCGGTCGGAGGGGAGCTCGTGCGAACGTCGGCGTTTTCGATCCGGGGCAGGATGCCAAACTTTCTGCGGCTCCACATGAGGCCGAGCGGCCCTTGGATCAGCATCAGATCCCCGACCGGCTTGGCACCGACGCGCACGCGAACCCCGTGATCGTGGGATTTGGGGCGAGCCGGGTCATCGGTTGCATAGTAGATCTGATTGATTGTGTGGGTCTGGCAGGGATCAGGCGCGCAAGGCAGCGTGAAGTCTGCGTAGCAGCCCTCCTCGCGCAAGAGGATCAATTCATTGTTCACCCCGCACCATTTTCCGTCCGGTCGCGCGTTGTCGAGTGCCCAGTTGCCATGAATGAATGCCCACAGGGGCTGACCCGTCTTCGGATCGACCGGAAGCGCCCCATGCGCATCGACGAGGAGCCGCGCAAAACTGCGAAACTTCTCGCGCAACGTGTCCTCGGTATCGTTGTCGTGGTGCAGATGAACCTCAATTTCGCCCAGTCCCATCTGACACAGTTCCACAAGAGCATTCAGATGCTCGGGTCGATACTCTTCGCCGGGAAAGAAAAACGAGTGGATGGGGGATCTGCCGTCCGCATCGCGATGGCTCTCGCACAGCTTGGGATAGTCGGTCCGCCAGCGCGCGACGCGGGCGCACTCGGTCGCGTAATCCGGCTTGCGCCAGGCCGGTTCATAGTGGTCCACAAAGCAGAACAGCAGATGGCGCGTGGTGCCCTTCGGGACCGGTGCACGCCAGTCTTGTTTCAGGTAGCTCGAAAGCCAGCCAAACATATTGCGCGACTGGAGGCCGTGGACACCGACAGCAACGACGCCGATTGCCGCCAGAAGGAGAATGATCAGGATTACCGTCATAAAGTCGCTCGCGTCACAAAGATCGAAAGGTTTCCATTCAAGCCGGCGGTATTGGGAGTTGACGAGGGAGGCACGGCCTCAGTGACCCATTACGCGCTGCATGATGATGGTCGCATAGACGGCCATGATCGCCACCAAACAAGCCATCGCCGTCGTCTTGGCCCAGGGAAATGCAGGCAAGAGCGAAACCGCCGCCGCTTTCGGCTCGGCTTCCTTCCTGCAGTACGCCGCCGCAATGCACATCGCAGCCAAAAGATACAGTAGCGGCTCATAAGTACGCGAAAGAAACCAGGCGCACGCGAGAAAACCGATGAGCGCCGAGCGTAAGCTGTAGCCCCAGATGTGTTCCGGGCTTTGTGGAGGAGCCGTGGTCGCGAGATAGTTCACAGACTTATAGGCCTGTACGAGGATTCCGATCCAGATGAAAAGACCCACCAGGCCCAATTCCGTAAAACAGAGAACAAAGGAGTTGTGGGCAGTGAGCTCGTTGAAGTTCGTGTAGTTTCCATATCCCACACCCAAGAGCGGACGTTGCGCCAAGAGGTGAATGCCCTTGTCCCACGAATCGATCCGATCCCCTGCGGACTCCTCCTGGGTCGACATGTCGCGGCCTCCGCTGAAGTTGGTGGCCTGGGCTCCCACGACGAGAATGGCGATCAGAAGGACGGTCTTGACCGTGCCGAGTCGTTTTCGGACCCCGAAAAACAAAAGCGCCGCAAGCCCCACCAATGCACCTCGAGAGTGGGTGAGGAAGATTGCATAGAGGAAGGCCAGGGTCGGCACCATGAGCAGCAGAAATGTACGCACCGGCTGCTTGCGGACGTATCGGGCCCACAAGAGCGGCAATACGAGCACAATCGCCTGGGCGAAATCATTGGGATCGGCGAGAAAGCCAATACCGCGCAATCGCAGAAATCCGCCTGAGACGGGGTCGTTATCCACCTCGGAATCCGCCTCGATCTTCTCGGGCATCGACGCACTTTCATCGTCGCCCCCGGTCTGATGGAGGATGAACTTGTCCTCCATAAAGCCCGTGTGAAACGACAAAATGCCTGCGATCGACAAACAGAGCATGCTAACCACCACCACGCCGCAGGCGAGTTTAAGGCGACGCAAAGTCGTGACGTTAAGCCAGGTCAGAATCGCGATGACAGCCGAGGGCAAAAAGTCGGCGACCGCCTGCACCGCGCCGCCTGTCCAGCCGTTGACGACCTGCGAGGCTCCGATCGCCGCTACAAACGAGCCCAAGAGCAGGAAGTGCCGCGGGCGCGCTGAGACCTCGCGGCTACCCAACACGCCGATCAGCGCCGACCCGAGGCACAGGAGCATGAGCCAGAGCATGGGACGGTAGGGAACCAAGTCCGGAAGGATGATGTCGATCCGAATGAAGGTCGCCACCAGGTAGAGGAGATAGAGAAAAAAACTCAATGCCGATACCTCGGTGTCACGGATAAGTTCTGGAGCCCGTTCCCGCTCGTGCCTCTCGCCAAGTAATGATGGCTACGGCCGCGCGGTGCGGCTCACCAGAGAGGGGGTACTTCCCGCAGGGGAGTATCCCTGACTACGAAGATGCGTCGATCGCCAAGGATCTGGGGGACGGCAGAAGAATAGCGCACATCGCCGCGGCGAATCTATCCGCGATGCGGTTGCAACTGTGAAAATTTGGCTCGGAAACAACGGGTTAATCGTAACTTGGGTCGTCAAAAGTTCAGTTGTGTGGGAAGCTTCTGAGCGTACCGACCGTACGAAGCCCTAGTGATTTCAGTCCGATTCCCTAGCAGGTTTCTGGGCATCGGGCTCGCATTGCGGAAGGCACGGGAAGGCGCAAGATTGGTCCAGACCGGAACACGAAGGGAAGTTCCGGAACGCGCGCGCTGGTTTGTAGGGCGCGCACAGGTCACTCGGGCGGAATCGGATATCCAAGCGAGCCCGGCCAGTTCAAACAGGTAGGGTGGTTAGACTGATTCACGCTGGGCGGTGAGCGAGCCTGGCTCCTTTATTGGATCTGGGGCCGGCCACTTCGAGATGTGAGAGGAACCTTCGCATCGGCGAACCGAAATCGCCCACGTGCATTGATTTGATCCGGCAGGGCTTTTGGTTCAGTCACAAGCCTGTCCCATCGGGCTGGAACACTCGGCTTTCTCGTACCTGTGATCGGAGCGGGGCGAATAATGGAATAAGGATATGCGATGGCCGGTGGTAATGCCTTGTTTCATTTGTGACGAGCCATCAAGCCGGTCATTCGCAGGTGACAGTGATACCATTTTTTGCGATGGATTGTTTCAGCTCATCGCAGTCAATCTTGCCTCAAGTCCACTGAGATTGCGCAAGATATTGCGTTTGGAAAAGGGAGTACTCGCCTCATGATCAAAGACTCAACCCCACGATGGGCAAAAGCGTTCGTTGCGACGCTTGCCGTTTGTACCGTTCTGGCCCTGTCCGCTTGCGGAGGCGGGGGCGGGGGCGGTAGTCCCGCGGCCGCTTCGAGCGCGGGATCGGGTGGTTCGGGCGGCAGCGGTGGCGGAGGTGGAGGTGGCACCTTCGGGCCGGCGTTTACTGGGGCCGCAAGCGTGACGTGCTTCAGTGGAACGGGAAGCGTGGTCGTCGGAGGAGCCACACCGCAGCCGAACTTGACCACACCTTGGCCGCCTGCACCGTGCTCTCCGCCCGTGGGCTGCGCGGGTCCGCTCACAGGCACGCATCACACCTATAACGTGGGCGCCGGACAGACCTACGCCAATCTGACCAATGTCCCCTGGCTTTCTTTGGTCGCCGGCGACGTCGTAAATATCTACCCGGGGGTCTACTCGACCATCGTGGCGCTGCGGGCGCAGGGTACGGCGACGGCCCCAGTCATCATCAATGGCGTAACCGACACCAGTTGCAGGCGCCCCATCATCTCTGGAAAGAACGCCAACACGGCAGCCGACGCAATCGCCCAAGGCTTCTTCACAGGCTCGGGAGGCTCCCTCATTGATGGATCGGGAATTTTTGTACTCTGGTGGAACGATACTCTTTCTCCCGATAACTTCGGCTACAAGCCCTCGTTCATTGCGATTCAGAACTTGCAAATCCAGGACGCCAACCCGAACTATTCCTATACCGACATCAACGGAAAATCGACGCAGTGGTCGTCTTTCACCGCTGGAATCTATGCGGTCGTGGCATCGGTCCTCACGATCCAAAACTGCACCATCATCAATAACGGACTGGGCGTGTTCGTCAATTCCAAAAACGATGACCAGGATACGAGCTACTACGTTACCCTGCGGGGCAATTCGATCTATAACAATGGCATCGCAGCCAGTTATACCGAGCACAATGTCTACGTTCAGGGGGTGCGATCACTGTATGAAGGCAACTACATCGGCGGATTGATTCCAAATGCACAAGGGGGGTCGCTCAAGGACCGTAGCAGCGGCCCGGTAGTGCGCTACAACTACATCGTCTCTGCGGCACGCGCCATCGATCTCGTGGACAACGAGAACGGCAGTCCCACGATTCAGAGCGATCCTCTGTACAACTATGGATGGATATACGGGAATTTAATTCTGAATGGACCCAACGGATCGAGCGATTTGATCCACTGGGGAGGAGATAGCGCTACCCAAGGCAATCCTTCATCGTACGCGGGCTACCATGACGGTCCCCTATACGTCTATTTCAATACCATCGTGAACACAGGGAGTGGGCCGGCAATGTTCGATATGGCGACGGCATTGGAGAGTTTCAGCGTCCATTCCAATATCATCGCGGCCACAGGGGGTGTTGCGCTCTGTACGGATTCGGCCGCGGAAATCAGCCCACCCGTTGGGACAGTGAACCTTCTCGACACCAATTGGATTCAGCCAGGTTACACAGATGGAACCTGTACAGTCACCGCGGGCACGCTACTCGGAGGCGCGCCGGTGCTGACGGCGACCTACGGGCTTCCGGCGGGTTCGCCGGCCATAGGTGCAGGAGTGCCCTTTCCCGTCACTGCACCGCCGTCACCTGCGTCGGTTGCCAATCTGACTCCGACCTTCCAGATTTCATCCACGCAAGATGGCTATCCGTCCTACGTAGCGCGTGGCAGTGTCTCCGACCTCGGAGCATTCGCAGGACCTTGAACCTGTGACGGGCGGGCAGATCCTTGAGGGATCTGTTCCGCGCGACGCACAGGCGCCGGATGTCTGTCAGCCAGCCTGCCACATTCGTGCCTCTCTCACTCGCGAGAGGTTCGCATGCGAAAAAAGAATTCTCGTCCATCGTCTGTTTGACTTGATTAGCGCCGCTCAAATTTTGAGGCGTGGAGAAAGATGGTCTCGCCCTCGCGGCGCAGTGAGCACATGGGGCCGCCACCTAACAGCGTTTCAGACTAACTCCTAGATTGGCGCGTCCTAGGCCGACCTAGTTCATAAACATAGCTTCGCCGTCGCGGAGTTTTGATTCAGATCAAGGGCTTATCTCAACAACCCCGTGATAGAGTTGAACTTAGGATTTCAAGCGATCAAGAACAATCAATGACGTTCGCTGGCGCACCACACATGCGTCACTTGATGACTAACCGTTTCACTGACGATCACCCCCTTCGATCCCGGAGCCGCTAGCCATGAGTAGATCGTTTGCATTTGGAATGAACCCAGTGCGAGCCCCGTTCAGTATCGCGTGCGTGTGTGCACTGCTCGCGCTAACCGCTTGCGGAGGTGGAAGCGGCTCAAGTAGCGCACCGAGTCAGAGCACGGCGGCCAGTTCCAACGGTTCGAGTTCCGGCGATGCGAGCTCGGGTAGCGCAGGCTCCAGTACATCCTCTGGCGGAAGCAGTGCGAGTGCGGGCGACTCCGGCAGCAGCGGTACGAGCAGCGCCAGTAGCGGCACAAGCTCTGGTACCTCCGGCAGCAGCAGTGGGTCCTCCGGCAGTTCGAGCAGCAGTGGCAAATCCTCGGGGGGCAGCACCAGCACGAGCGGTGGCAAGGGAAGCAGTTCGGGAAGCAGCGGCACTTCCACCAGCGGTAGTGGGTCGAGTTCGGGCTCCAGTAGTAGCAGCGGATCGAGTTCCGGTTCCAGTGGCACTAGCGGCTCGAGCTCCGGTTCTAGCGGCAGTAGCGGCTCAAGTTCCGGTTCTAGCGGCAGCAGCGGATCGAGCGCCAGTGTGAGTGGAACATGCTTTAGCGGCACAGGAACAAGTAACGTGGGTGGCGTCACCCCTATTCCCGATCTGACACAACCGTGGCCACCTGCGCCGTGTACGCCCCCCACATCGCCTTGCTCTGTCGCGCTGACGGGCTCCCATAACACGTATAACGTCGGCCCAGGTCAGACCTATACAAGTATGACCACGGTTCCATGGCTCTCGCTTACGGCGGGAGACGTTGTGAACATCTACCCGGGAACGTATGCAACCAAGGTTGCGCTGCGCGCTCAAGGAACCGCGACGAATCCGGTCATCATCAACGGTGTGACGGATTCCAATTGCAATCGACCCATCGTCACGGGCGTGAATGCCGTAACGGCGGCCGATGCAATCTCGGCCGGATTTTTTACGAGTACGGGTGGCAAACTGATCGAAGGCGATGGGCTCTTCGTTCTCTGGCAGGGTCTGAACGACCCCTATGGGTACAAGCCGTCTTTCCTCGCGATTCAGAATCTGCAGATCCAAGGAGCGACCACTCCTAATACGTACACCAATTCTGCCGGAACGGTCACCGCCTGGGGCGCAGGTGCATCCGGCATTTATGCGGTCGTCGCTTCGGTATTCACAATCCAGAATTGCGAGATCACCGGTAACGGCGAAGGCGTGTTCGTCAACACCAAGAGCGACGCGACTCAGGAAGCGAGTTACTTCGTCACGCTACGCGACAATTACATCTTCAACAACGGCGTCGTGGGAAGCTACCTTGAGCACAACGTGTACGTGCAGGGCGTGCGTTCTCTCTACGAAGGCAATTACATCGGTCAACTGATCTCGGGAGCTCTGGGCGGGTCTCTGAAGGACCGCAGCAGTGGGCCGGTCGTGCGCTATAACTACATCCTGGCTGCCGCGCGCGCCATCGATCTCGTCGACTCCGAGGGCGGGGGCACATCGGTCATGGTCGATCCGCTCTACAACTACGGCTGGGTGTTCGGCAATCTCATCGTCAACGGTCCCGGCGGATCGGGCGACCTCATCCACTGGGGCGGCGATAGCCAGACTTACGCGAACTACCATCAGGGCCCGCTTTCGGTTTACTTCAATACGATAGTGAATACGATCGGCACATCGATCTTCGACATGGCCATGTCCTCCGAGATCGTCAATGCGCACTCGAATATCATTTCGAGTACCCAAAATCTTTCGATGTGCACCAATTCGGCGGCGGATGGCAGCCAGGTCGGCGTTGTCAATCTCCTTGACGCGAACTGGATCCAGAGCGGTTTTTCGGCTGGCGCCTGCACCCTGAATCGAAGTGGCACATTGGTCGCGGGCTCACCCTCTCTGTCCTCGACTTACGGTCTGAATGCGGGATCTGCGGCCATCGGAGCGGGTACGACCTTTCCCGTCTCTTCCTTCCCGTCCCCCGCGTCGACTGCCAATCTGACTCCGACCTATCAGCCCACAACCACCGTTAACGGCCACCCGAGTTACGTGAGCCGTTCCACCGTGTCCGACCTCGGAGCGTTCGCCGCGCCGTAACACACCTCACGAATCTTGCTTTTGGTGCTTGCAGACTGTCAAAGTGTGACTGCCCGGCCGCACTAGCGCGAGGGCCCGTGGAGAGGGCTTAGGCGGGGCATCGGCATCTGTTAGGATGCTAGGCTTCCATCAGATTCCCCACCTCGTGAGACAGTCGCTAGCGATGCAGGACCCGGCGAATCGAAACCAGCAGTTCGGCCGGATTGCCACCTTAAAGGCCGCCTTCCTAGTCACAGGCTCGACTTACGCGAGTTACGCCTTCGGCTTAGTTACCTCTGCGCTCATTGCGCGCGCGCTCGGCCCGGACGACTACGGAAGCTACGCCTATGTCGTCTGGCTAGCCAGTGTGCTAATCATGATCGCCAACAATGGTCTGGCGATTTCCGGAATCCGCTTCGTGTCTGAGAGCCTCGGACGCGAGTCGATGGAAACCGCCAACCGTGTGCATGGGTGGCTTTGGAGACGCCAACGAGCGTCCCTGTTCGCAGTGCTCTGCGTTTTGGTCTTGGTGCTCAGCTGGAACCGGCCCGGGGAATGGAAGGGGAATATGGGCCTCCTTCTTTTCATCGTCGCCACCTGCACTGCAGCCAAGACGATCTACCTGTTTGACTCCTCGGTTGCCAAGGGCTACGGGCGCTTCAATGTCGAGGCCTATTCCAACATTTTTGTAAGCCTAGTCAATGTGCTCGCGGTGATTGGGCTCTGGTTCCTGCATGCGACGGTCATAGCGTATATGGTGCTTTTCACGGTGACGAGCGTCGGGTACGCCGTGTTTGCAACCGTGATGTTGCACCGGGGAAAGCTCATTCCAAAGCGGGGTGAGTTGAACCACGATCTTCTCGCGAGCATGAAGCGGCACCTCTTTTGGACCGTGCTGCTCGCTCTCGTGGGCTCCCTGTCGAACCGCTCGATCGAGACGTTCTTGCTCAGTACCGTGGTGGGAACCAAGGAGGTGGGCTTCTTCACTCTAGCAACCACGCTCACCCGCGGTGGGGTCGATGTTCTGACAGCAGGTCTTACCACAGTACTCATGCCCCTCATGGCGCACGCCTACGGAGCGGGCGGCTTAAAACGCGTTGGCCCCATTTTTTCGACCTCGCTGCGCTACTTTCTGTTCTTTGGCCTGCTTCTCGCGGGCGTGGGAACGCTCTGGGGAGATGTCGCGGTTACTGCGATGTATGGCAGCAGCTACGCACCCGTCGTGCCCGTCTTTCGTATCATGGTGATCGTGGGGGGCTTGACGCTTTCGGATGGAGCATTCGGTGCGATTCTTTCGACGACGGAAAATCAGGCCGGCCGCGTTGCAGTCGCCTTCTTCTCCCTCATCGCGAGCGCCGTTGGTGCGTTAGCCCTGGTTCCCACCTATGGACTCATGGGCGCTGCAATCTCCTTTGCGACCGCGAAGCTGATCGGATTCTCCATTCTTGTCATCATCGTGGTCAGAACGCTCGATGTGCAACTTCCGATGCGAGAGATCGTCCGCTTGTTTGGGTGCGCCGCCGTTGCAGGACTGGCTGCCGCAGGTATCGCCTGGTTCGTACCGGGGCTCGTGGGCGGATCCATCGCAGGACTCGTCTATGCAGCCGTATTCGGGGCATTTTCCATCATCCTGGATTCGTGGCACACCGAAGATGTCGCCCAGCTGCTCTCGGTGACCCGGCGCTTCCCGCGTCTACTCGGATGGTTTCAACCCAGCGTCATGAAATGGCTCGCGCGACTCGAGCAGCGTTCGCCCTCGACGACCTAACCGTTGTAGGCGTAACCCGTTTCCGGTCTTGTTGTCGCGTCAGTAAGTGGAGGACGACAGGTCCGGACGCGCACCGCCCCAGGGATCGGTGCGGCCCAGGAGATTGGGATCCAGTGCAACATTGAGCGCTGCGGAAACGCCCGCGGAGATCTGCTGGTTCAAGCGCACGCGCATTGGGCTTGTCCGGGTGGTTCGTTCGCGCTGGCTATCGCGCGCGCGCCGTGCGGCCAACGCAGCGAACCAGTTCGCGTAGATCTGAATGGACGACTCCCGCCAGGCGTGAAGGAACTGCCCACGCGCCTCGGCCGCGGAAAAATCGAGGATCAGTTCCGGATCCCGGTGCTGCAGGGCGCGTTCCCGGATCCCCTCCAGAATCATGACGGAGCGGTCATCGAAGTAACCCCGTGGCATTTGAGGGAAGTCCAGCCGCTCGCGATTGAGGAAACGCAGACTGTCCCGTCGAAACTCTCGAAATAGAGCGCGCGCATCAAATTCCGGGTGGCCCTGCAGGAATAGAAACAGACTACGCTTGCGCTGCTTCATGAACATGTCCACGCCCACATCGGGCGCTTTGGAGAGGACCTCGTAGCCTCTGGTCACGAGTTCGGCCTCGGGCAAATCGAAGCACCGACAGTGAGGGACCAGCCAACGCGAGCGCAAGCCCTCGAGGAGGGCATGATCGCTGGCCTTCTTGCATCCGAACACGCCCGAGAGCTTGTCGCGCAGTCTGCGCCGCTCGATACCGTCGAGGTACTGGACCGTGGCGTGTGCAGCAAGGCCCGACCAGATGGCCGACGTCGTGTGATCCTCGGCCCACTGAACGAGTTTCGTCAGGGACTCCCAGTAGGGTTCTTCAAACAAGGCCGCTGCACGTGCTTCGGTACTGGTCACGATCAATGCGTCATAACCACCGTGCCAGAGCGCGTCTAAGGGTTCATAACAGGAACGGATCCGCGCCATGGCGGATTCGCCCCGCTCGATCTCCGAGAGCGTGAAGAGCTTCATCACGACTTTTCTCTTGCCCGACGCTGCGCCGAGGAGGTCTCGATACTGGCGCTCGGCGCATTCCAGCGCCGCGTCGGGCATGAGATTGACGAGCGCGATGACCAGCGCGTCGGGATTACGCCCGCGGATCTCCGCTGGCGTTCTGTGGTCGGTTAGCACGGACATGGACGACTCGCAAAGGGGACGATGCGATCTGAAGACGCGCTGAAGGCGCGCTGGGAGGGTTGTGGCTGCCTGCGCCACGAGTTACTTCCGGGGAAACGGCAAGGCCGGCTGTGCGCCGCCGGGAAAGAGGAGCCGCCCGCGCCCAAGAATCCAGGTCGGCGTTGGTGTCTGGACGTGTTGGCGCGGCCTTTGATCCCGGTGTGCCGAACCAATCCTCTCACTGCAAACATGAGCGAGCGTCCGTCTAAGCGATGTCAACGCCATGGGTCCCGGCTTGGTGACCCGGGCCCTCCCCGTCGTCCCCAGCGCCCACTCCCACAGTAACGGAAATTGCGCCTGGACTCTGCCTTAAACCTGCTACTACCTTTCCGAACGATTCTCCCTGAAGTCCGGTGCCCAACTGGACGCCTTAGACGGCGCCTTCGCGAAATAGAACCACCCGTACCGTCTCCAGAATCACAAGTACGTCGAGGAACAGCGAGTGATTCTTGACGTAATAAAGGTCAAACTGGAGTTTGCGACGCGCATCCTCGACCGATGCACCGTAGGTAAAGCGGACCTGCGCCCATCCCGTCACTCCCGGCTTGACGCTGTGCCGGATGTTGTAGAAGGGAACGTGGGCACCGAGTCGCGATACAAAGGTGGGGCGTTCCGGCCTTGGACCCACGAGGCTCATCTCTCCTGCCAGGACATTGAATAGTTGGGGCAGTTCGTCAATGCGGACCTTGCGGATGAACGCACCGACGCGCGTGATGCGAGAGTCGTTCTTCGTGGCCCAACGCGCCACACCATCCTTCTCGGCGTCCGTACGCATGCTGCGAAACTTCAGAACCTTGAACGTGTGTCCGTGCAAACCGACGCGCTCCTGGCGGAACATGATCGGGCCGCCATCCTCAATCAGAATGGCAACAAGCGTGAGCAGCATGATCGGCCAAGTCACCGCAATCAGAGCGACGGCCACGACCACATCGAATGAGCGCTTGATGAGGGTTCGGGAACGATTCTGCGTGAAGCCGCGACCGTAAATCAACCAGCTCGCCTTTAAGCTGTCCAGCGGGACTTCCCCTTTGCTGCGTTCGTAGAACTCGGCAAGGCTACGGACCGGAATGCCTGCAACCCGACACTCGAGCAGCTGCCTGATCGGCAGAACGCCACCACGCTGGTCCTTGACCGCGACGATGATTTCGTCGACGCGCTCCTCGAGCACCAATTGATCAAAGGGGACATCGCGCGAGAAAACCTTCTGTCCGGTCACATAGCTGCGCTCGTCACGACCTCCGGGAAAGAATCCGACAATCTCATAGGTCCCCAAGCCGCGTTCGTGCAATTCCGCAGCGACGCTTTTCGCATCGGGGCCGGTGCCGATGATGAGCACACGGCGCGTGCGAAAGCGTGCGCCGATCGTCCAGAACAGCGCGCGCCTCACAAGCACGAGGCCACTGACCATGTAGACCAGGGAGTAGCCCACGATGTGGCGCGCATAGCCTCCATCGGCGAAGCCGTAGAAAAGGACGTAGATGGGAATGCATACCACGGGGACGGCAACCACGAACCGGGTCACGAAGCTGCGCACCGAGGCACTGCTGTCCTGCTTGTAGATGCCAAGCGAGGTATAGATGAACGACGTAAGCAAGGCGACCAGTGCCGCCGGAGCCAGGGCATGAGACAGGGGAAACTCGTCCGACGATGACGTCAACAGTATCGTCAGCGCGGCCAGGATCACCGCACCAAAGCAGATGAGCGCATCCGCGAACAGCTCGAAAACCGTTTTCATGGGTACGTCGTGCTGGAACACCCGAATCATAGAACCTGCTCCCTCTTGACCTCGATGAACGACTGCATGAGATGTGCTTCCTAGGTGTCTGCGTTAAAACCTGAGCGATGCCGGGGAAGACAACCTACTTGATCACTTCTTTGTTTCTGCCGCGTAAGTAAGCGTTTTAGTCTTACTTCGGGAAGTGAGGCTACAAGATTTTTTTCAGCAATGGAAGGTATTTTCCCAACGCAATTGTCAATGCGCGCAAAGCGTTTTGAGGGTCCGCAAAATCAGTCCACGGCATTCGTCTTTTCCCTCTGAAAAATCGCTTTCAAACTGTCAATTTCCGCATTCACTGTTGCCCCCATGAAACACGACAAACGTTCATTCACAATGTCAATGCACAGGGTGGTTTTGGCCCGCGATCTTGTTGACCTAGAAGCCCCGCGCGACCTAGGCAATAACATCCGATTTCTTGCACTCGTCATGAAACCTTCATGCACGCAAGAGAAGACGGGACGCAGGCAGCGACTAGACGCGCATCGGATAGAACCTGAGTTGCGACTCAGAGAAACTGCCCCGATGACGGGTGAGTGGGGCGAGGTGACCTGTGGGGCGAGGTGACCTCCGCCTATCTTGAGCGATTTCGATGGCAATGCGCCATTGCCCAATGGTTTAGCCCAGAAGGGCCACCCGGCCTCGCCTCTCTAGGCGCTTTCGTATCCCTTGGGATTCGCTTTTTGCCAGCGCCATGAATCGGTACACATTCTTTCGAGTCCGAGCTCTGCCGTCCATGACAGGACCTCGCGTGCCTTTGACACCTGCGCGAAACAGCTCCCCACATCACCGGGACGGCGCGGTCCGATCGCATAGGGCACAGCGACTCCCGATGCCGCTTCGAAGGCCTTGACGACCTCCAAGACGGTGCTGCCGCGGCCGGTTCCCAGATTGAGGGGTACAGCGCCGGAGAACCGCTCGATCGCGGCCAAAGCGGCGAGGTGGCCGCGCGCAAGATCGACGACATGCACATAGTCGCGTTCTCCGGTACCGTCCCGGGTCGCATAGTCGTTGCCATGCACGCGCAGGCGCTCGAGACGACCGCTGGCGACCTGTGAGACGTACGGAAACAAATTGTTTGGAATCCCCACCGGATCCTCTCCAATGAGGCCGCTTTCGTGCGCCCCCACCGGGTTGAAGTAACGCAGCAGCGCAATCTTCCAGGCGCTGTCCGACGTGGCCAGATCCAGAAGGATCTGTTCAATCATGGCCTTGGTCCAACCATACGGATTGGTGGGTTGGATGGGAAACTCTTCGGTGATCGGCACGGTCGCGCTTGCCCCGTAGACGGTCGCAGAGGAACTGAAGACCAGCCTCTTGCAGCCGGCCCGTTGCATCTGATCGAGCAAGACGAGCGTTCCTTGGACATTGTTCTCGTAGTATCGAAGGGGTATGGCGACCGATTCGCCCACAGCCTTGAGGCCCGCAAAGTGAATCACGGCATCAATCGCGTGGTCTTGAAAGATCTGCGCCACACAGCTGGTATCGAGGAGATCGCCCTTGATGAACACGGGAGTGCGTTTTGCGATCTTCGCGATGCGCTCGACAGCCAGCGGCTTGCTATTGGAGAGGTTGTCCAAAATGACGACCTCGTGTCCGGCTTCGAGAAGTTCGACGCAGGTGTGCGAACCGATATAGCCCGCCCCTCCGGTCACCAATATGGTCTTGGGAGATTGATGCATAAAAAGTCGATTCCGTCGCGGTCAAAGGTTCGACTATACCGTGACCCGTTATGCCACTTACACCCTTGAATGGGCCTTCAGTCGCACACCTGCGACGCATTGACAGTTGAACGCCATCACGCGGAAAAAAATGAGTTCCCACGGCGGAAAAGGCCTCATTGGAGACTGTGCCGCTGGTGCCCGGCCCGAACTTGTGCCAGAACTACCTTTGCTGAACAATACGCCCAACAAAACGACGGACTGCGCCTTGCGCTGCGATTCGATTTCTCGATTCTTCCTGGGGCTGGGGACGCGTTCCTTTCTCGGACTCTTGCTTTCTCTTCTGGCGCTGTCGCTGGCGGGGTGCGAGCGGACTTCCGAATCCGGCAGCGTTACGACGGTGGAGCTGCGGGCGTGTCGAATTCGTGGGATCGATACCGAAGTCCGCTGCGGTGACCTGGAAGTTCCGGAACAACGTCTGCCCGCCACGCCAACGCCGGCTCGCAAGATCAAGATCCACTTTGCCGTCATTCACGCACTGGCGCGCGGTAAGCATCTGGATCCGATTTTCGTTTTCGCCGGAGGCCCGGGCCAGGCGGCCACCAGCGTAGGCGGACTCGTGCAGCCCCTATTCGCGCGCCTGAATCGGGAACGCGACATCGTTCTCATCGATCAACGGGGTACTGGCGGCTCCAATGCGCTCCAGTGCGAGGGAGACCACGGACAAGGCAATCCTTTGTCTGAACTCGATCCGAGCGCGCAGATCGCCCAGCTTGCCGGATGCGCCGCAGAACTGAACAAGCGCGGAAATGACCTGACGCAATACACGACCCCAATTGCAGTCCAGGACTTCGAAGCCGTGCGCTCTGCTCTCGGTTACGAGCAGATCAACCTCTGGGGCGCGTCGTACGGGACGCGTGTCGAACTGGAATATTTGCGCCAGTTTCCCGATCACGTGCGCACGGCGACCCTCGATGGCGTGGCGCCTAGCACTCTGAAGTTGCCCATCTCCAGCGCTTTTGAGGCGGATCAGGCGCTCGACCGCTTGATCTCCGACTGTCGCTCCGACGCCGCTTGCAGTGCAAAGCAGCCCAATTTTGCGGCGCGCGTCGATGGTCTTTTTGCGCGCCTTGCGGGAGGACCCATTCACGCGACAGTTCTATTGCCCATGACGGGTCAACCGAGGACCCTGGATGTGACGCGCGCGCTGGTGTCGAATTGGGTGCGGGCCCCTCTCTACAGCCCGGTGACGGCGAGCCTCATCCCCGACTTGATCGAGAAGGCTGCCCATGAAGATTTCAACCCCCTGATCACGGCCAGCGAGGCCGTCAATGGCGAGATCACTGAATCGATTAGCCTGGGCATGCACCTGTCCATCATCTGCAGCGAGGACATGGCGCACGTGAGCTTGTCGGATGTCGGTTCGCTGGAATCGACGCGCTTTGGCACGGCGTTCTTTGACCAATATAAATCGCTGTGCGCGGAGTGGCCGCGGGGCCGCTTGCCCGACCACTACTTTGATCCCGTCACAGCAAGCGTGCCCGTGCTCCTACTCTCGGGAGGTCTTGATCCGGCCACGCCGCCTCACTACGCCGCGCAAGTGCTAAAGACCCTCACGCACGGGCGCAGCCTCGTTGCACCCAATCTGGCCCACGGGATCAGCCCACAGGGCTGTGCCCCCGACCTGATCGATCGTTTCATCCGCAAGGCGGATCCCGTGGCGCTGGACGCGGCGTGTCTTGAGCGCATCCCCCGGCCGCCCTTTTTCCAAGCGGTCACGGGAGAGCATTCATGATCGAAGCGCTCGACCTGCATAAGACGTTCACGAGCGGATTTGGAAGGAGCAAACGCAGGATTGCCGCCGTCGAGGGGGTGTCCCTGAGCGCCCAAGATGGGTCTGTCACGGGTCTACTCGGCCCGAACGGCGCCGGCAAGACAACGAGCCTGCGGATGATCGCAACTTTGGTGGTTCCCGACCGCGGCAGCGCACGCGTCGATGGCCTGGATTCGGTGACGAACGCCCTGCAGGTCCGTCAAGTTCTGGGCGTGCTCTCGGACGCCCGGGGCCTCTACAGTCGCTTGACGACACGCGAAAACATTCGTTACTACGGAAGGCTAAGGGGAATGCCCGATGCCTCCATCGATGAGTCGCTCCTGCGTCTGTCCGACCTCATCGAGATGGGAGGGCTTCTGGACCGCCGCACCGAGGGCTTCTCCCAGGGCGAACGCATGAAGGTCGCCATCGCCCGGGCATTGATCCATGATCCCAAAAACCTCGTCCTGGATGAACCCACCAACGGGCTGGACATTGTGTCCACGCGCGCGCTTCGCGAACTCATTCGCCGCTTGAAGGACGCCGGCAAATGCATCCTGATCTCAAGCCACATCATGCAGGAGATCTCGGCGCTGGCCGACCAGATTTTCATCGTCGCTGAGGGTCATAGCGTTGCGAGCGGGACCGCACAAGAGCTCCAAGAGCGGGCTGGGGCCCAAAACCTGGAAGACGCGTTCGTGTCGCTGACCACGCCCGCCGTCACTGCGGCCGAGCCGGGGATCGAATCGGGGGATACGCTGCCCTTTGCCATCGAAGAACCGGTCGAAGTTGTCGAAAAGCCGGTTCCGGCCGAACCGGACGCGCCCGGAGACCCCGCGCCGTGATCCGAATCGCCCGGATCGTGTTTCGCAAGGAACTGGTCGATGGCTTGCGCGATCGCCGAACCCTCATGACGATCTTCATCACGGCGCTTCTGATGGGACCCGTTTCCTTATTGCTTCTGGCCAATTTCATCTCGGGCTACGAACAGAAGGGGGAACTGCGCCAGATCTATGTGGACGGTATCGAGCACGCTCCCGAATTCGCCAATTTCCTGGAGCGCAACGCCATTAGGGTCTTGCGTCCCCCGCCCGGCTACGAGCGCGACATCCGTACGGGCCAGCTTCAAGAGGCCGTTTTGGTGTTGCCCGACGATTTCAGCGCCAAGATTGCGCATGGCCAAACTGTCGCGGTCAAGATCATCCTCGACGAATCGCGCAGCGACGCGCAGCCATCGGCGCGACGGGCCGAATCTATCCTGCATGCATTCAATCGCGAAGTGGCTCTCCTGCGCGCCATCGATCGGGGGGTCAATCCAGAGCTGTTTCGGCCGGTCGACATCGAGCACGTCAACACCGCCACTCCGAAGCAGCAAGGTGCTTTCCTCCTGTTCTTGATTCCGCTTTTCGCCCTGATCGGAGCGGTCGTAGGCAGCATGAGTGCTGCCATCGACACCACTGCTGGCGAGAGGGAACGCGGCTCGCTTGAGCCCCTGCTCATGAACCCAGTCGACCTGCGCGCGCTCGTTCTGGGGAAATGGACCGCGGTTGCCGCGCACTCGTGCACCGTAGTCGTCCTCACCCTAGCGAGCTTTGCGATTGCCACCGAATTCGTTCCCAGCGAGAGGTTGGCCACCCTGTTCCAGTTCGGTGTACCGGAGTTTTTGCAGTTTTGCGCGCTCATGCTGCCTTTTGCCTGCATGGTCTCGGCCTTGCAAATGCTAGTGGCCACCTATGGTCGCACCTTCAAAGAGGCTCAGACCTATGCAAGCTACATCGCGCTCGTCATCAATTTCGTGCCGCTCGTGACCATCTTTTCAGCGCTGCGCGAGTCGACCTGGCAACTGTTCGTTCCGGCGTTGGCGCAGCAGGTGGTCTTAGCCCGCGTGCTGCGGGGCGATCCCGTCGGTGCCCTCGATTACACCCTGCCTTTGGTGATGGCCGCGCTCATCACCATCGCCTGCCTCTGGTCGCTGACGCGGCTTTTGCGGCGAGAGAGCATCATCTTTGGCCGATAAGGCCGTCGTGCCCCGGCGCGCCGTATCGGCACATCGAGGCGCCATGTTAAAATTCCGATGTTCTTTGCACCGTTGCAGCGCATAAGGGAAGGCCATGGCAGGACATTCTAAATGGGCCAATATACAGCACCGTAAAGGTCGCCAGGACGAGAAGCGCGGACGGATCTGGACGCGCCTGATCAAAGAAATCACGGTTGCCGCGCGTCTGGGTGGGGGCGACGCCAACTCCAATCCCAGGCTCAGACTGGCGATCGACAAGGGCAAAGACCAGAACATGCCCGCCGACAATATCAAGCGGGCCATCGATCGGGGTACCGGACAGTTGGACGGTGTGCACTACGAGGAAATCCGCTACGAGGGCTACGGCGTTCACGGGGCTGCCGTGCTGGTCGATTGCATGACGGACAACCGGACCCGGACCGTCGCCGAAGTGCGTCACGCCTTTACCAAATATGGTGGAAACCTGGGAACCGACGGCTCCGTGGCCTACCTGTTTAAGCACTGCGGACAATTCTTGTTTGCGCCTGGCACTTCGGAGGACAAAGTCATGGAAGTCGCCCTCGAGGCCGGCGCAGACGATGTCATCGCCGACGACGAGGGCGGCCTGGAAGTCACCTGCCCGCCGGCGGATTTTTCGGCCGTCAAGGTGAGTATGGAAAAAGCGGGACTCAAACCCGATCTCGCCGAGATTGTGATGAAACCCTTGACCGAGGTCACGCTCGAGGGAGAGGACGGCGAGAAGATGCAAAAGCTGCTCGACGCGCTAGAAGCCATCGACGATGTGCAGGAAGTGTACACATCGGCGGTCATTCATCATGCCTAGGCGCCGTGCGCCTTGTGCCCGGGACGACTCCCCCTTCTTGTTCTTTCAATCCCCATGAAAATCCTGGTCGTCGGTTCGGGAGGCCGTGAGCATGCGCTGGCCTGGCGTCTTGCTCAGTCACCCAGGGCACAGGTCATCTATGTCGCGCCCGGCAACGGAGGCACGGCGCGCCATCCCCACCTGAAGAATCTCCCCATCACGGATCCGCGGGTCCTCGTCGCGTTTGCGAAGCGCGAACACATCCAGTTCACGGTGGTGGGTCCCGAAGCCCCTTTGGCTGCGGGACTAGTCGATCTGTTTCGTTCGGAAGGACTCAAGATCTTCGGTCCGACCCAAGCCGCCGCCCAACTCGAGAGCTCGAAGGATTTTGCCAAGTCTTTCATGGCACGCCATGCCATTCCCACGGCGGCGTATCGGACCTTCACCCAGGCTGACGAAGCCCACGCTTATCTGGACGCGCACGGTGCGCCGATCGTCGTGAAGGCCGATGGATTGGCCGCCGGCAAGGGGGTGGTGGTTGCGCAAACGCTCGAGCAGGCTCATCGGGCCGTCGAAATCATGCTCGCAGGCAACACAGCCGGCGGCAGTGGCGCGCGTATCGTCATCGAAGAATTCCTGGAGGGTGAGGAAGCCAGCTTCATCGTCATGGCCGACGGTGTGCACATCTTGCCCCTGGCTTCGAGCCAGGATCACAAACGCCTCCTGGATCAGGACGAAGGACCGAACACCGGGGGGATGGGGGCCTATTCCCCGGCGCCGGTCGTGACGCCCCAGTTGCACGCGCGCATCATGCGCGAGATCATCGCGCCCACGATTTCCGGCATGGCCAAGGAAGGAACGCCTTATACAGGCTTTCTTTTCGCCGGACTTATGATCGACGGCCAGGGCAATCCGCGGGCGCTCGAGTTCAACTGCCGCATGGGCGACCCCGAAACACAGCCCATCATGGCGCGCCTGAAGAGTGACTTCGTGCAGGTCTGCGAGCACGCCGTAGATGGCACGTTAGATGCTGTCGAACTCGATTGGGACCGTCGCACGGCATTGGGGGTGGTCATGGCTGCACGGGGTTATCCGGACGCGCCCGAGACCGGTGACGTGATCGAATCGCTGCCCGCCGATGCCGAGGACGCCATCGTGTTTCACGCAGGTACGCTCGTTCAAGATGGCAAGCTCGTGACCAACGGTGGACGCGTCCTGTGCGCGACCGGCTTAGGTGATAGCGCACGCATGGCGCAAAGGCGAGCCTACGAACTCGTCGAGCAGATTCACTTTCCAGGTGCGCAATTCCGGCGAGACATCGGATGGCGCGCACTCAATCGCAAGCACTAGGAACACCTGGTTTCCGATATGCAAGAGAGTGTCGATACCGCCTTAGCCCAGAGCTATCTACTTGGTCTACAGGCGCGCATCGTCGAGGGCCTCGAAGCCGTCGACGGCGCCCGCTTTCAGACCGACCAATGGCAAAAATCCCCCACCGAGCCTCTGACTGGCCGTGGAATTACGCGCATCCTGGAGGAAGGCTCGCTCTTCGAGCGTGCAGGAGTCGGATTTTCCCACGTGAGCGGAAAGAAGCTGCCCCCCTCGGCGAGCTCCAACCGACCCGAACTCGCTGGTCGCGGCTTCGAAGCAATGGGCGTGTCGCTGGTTCTGCATCCGAACAATCCGTACGTGCCCACGGTCCACATGAATGTGCGTCTTTTTGTCGCACGCGCCACGCACGCCGCCGACGTCTGGTGGGTCGGCGGTGGAATGGACCTCACCCCCTACTATGGATTCGAGGAAGACGCCGTCCACTTCCACCAGACCTGCAAAGATGCCCTTGATCCTTTCGGCCTGGCGCTGTATCCCCGCTTTAAGGCTTGGTGCGACGACTATTTCTATCTGAAGCACCGGGCCGAAGCGCGCGGTATTGGTGGAATCTTCTTCGATGACTTCCACGAAGGTGGGTTCGAAGCCGCCTTTTCGATGCAGCAAAGCGTAGGCGATCATTTTCTGTCGGCCTACCTGCCCATCGTCGAGCGCCGTCGCCACATGGCCTTCGGACCCGCCGAGCGAGATTGGCAGGCCCAGCGCCGAGGCCGTTACGTGGAGTTCAACCTCGTCTACGACCGCGGGACGTTGTTTGGATTGCAGTCGGGAGGCCGAGCAGAATCGATATTGATGTCGATGCCTCCCCTGGTGCGCTGGCGCTACGCCAAAGGCCCGGTCGCGGGCTCGGCCGAAGCGCAGTTGATCGAACGTTTCCTGCCGCGACGCGATTGGCTCGCGTGAGGGCACAGCGCATCGGTGTCCTCGGCGGCACTTTCGATCCGGTGCACAATGCCCACCTGGATCTCGCGCTTTTGTTCCTCAAGAAGCTCGATCTCGCGTCGATCCATTTCCTTCCGGCGGGCAGTCCCTGGCAGAAGACCTCGGTGGGGGCAAGCGCACCGCAGCGCGTGGCGATGCTCAAGATCGCACTGCAGGAACGGGGCATCGCCGCGACGATCGATGAGCGCGAACTCAGGCGCGCTGGGCCTTCCTACACCGTCGATTCACTGCGGGAGATCCGCGCCGAGCTCGGTTGGGACGCCCAGGTGGACCTGCTCATTGGGGCTGACCAGCTTTTGCGCTTGCACACATGGTCTCGGTGGCAGGAGATCTTCACCTTGGCTAATCTCGCCGTAGGTGGCCGCCCGCATTTCGCGTTGCAGCCCGAAGCTCTGGACCCTGCCGTGTCCGCCGAAGTGGGGCGCCGGCAGGTCAATTCATCGGAACTTCCAGCCGGCCTCAATGCCCCCATGGGTCAGATTGCTCTCATTCCGGCGGATTTGGGAGATACCTCCTCAAGCGCTGTCAGAGAGAGTCTTTCGCACCGTGACTTCGAAAGCGTACGTCATCTGATACCCTCCAAGGTGCTGCGCTATATTCGCCAGAACAACCTCTACGCTCCTCCTTAATGGATATCCGCACTCTTCAAAGCACGGTCGTCGATGCGCTCGAGGATCTCAAGGCGCACGATGTGAAGGCATTTAGCACGACGGGCCTCACTGATCTGTTTGATCGCGTCATCCTCGCTACCGGGACCTCGAACCGCCACACCAAGGCGCTGGCCGCCTCGGTGCGCGACAAGGTCAAAGGGCGCGGTGGGATGATCGTGAGCATGGAAGGCGAAGAAACCGGTGAGTGGGTGCTCGTCGACCTGGGGGACGTGGTCGTTCACATCATGCAGCCTGCAATTCGCATTTATTACAATCTCGAAGAGCTCTGGGGGGCCAAGCCGGTCCTCCTAAAGCCGGCGCCAAGGCGTGCCCCGGTACGTGGTGCCGCAGCTGGCGCACCCGCGAAGGGAAAGCCTCTCGAGAAAAAGGCCGGGGATGCGAGCGCGCGGCGTCCGAGATCCCCCAGCAAGACCTCCAAGGCAGGACAAGTGGGGCTCACCAAGTCCAAGACCCAAGGCGCTTCCAAGAAGTCGACGCGCCATTGACCCACCCGGTGAGCGTCTAGAAAACCCATGCAACTGGTCATCGTCGCCGTGGGCGTCAAGATGCCCGCCTGGATCGAGGAGGGAGTCTCGGAATATCTCCGGCGCATGCCATCCGATTTGCGCACTGAACTGCGTGAAGTGAAGCCCGAGTCGAGAACCCTTTCGCGCACCGTCCCCGCGATGCTGGCTCTCGAAGCCGAACGGATTCGCGCCGCGATCCCCAAGCGGGCCGTCGTGGTCGTGCTTGACGAGCGCGGACGAGATCTCGATACCATCGCCCTTGCCGCAGAACTCGAGCGCTGGAGGCAAGCGGCGCCGTGCGTCGCCTTCGTGATCGGGGGACCCGATGGGATTGACGCGGAATTAAAGTCTGAAGCTGCGCAAACGCTGCGACTTTCGAGCCTGACGCTGCCCCACGCGCTGGTACGCGTTCTTCTGGCAGAGCAGCTCTATCGGGCGTGGAGCGTGACGCAGAACCATCCCTATCACCGCGCCTAGGCATGGCAGAGTTCATCTATCTCGCCTCGCAAAGTCCGCGCCGACAGGAGCTTCTGGACCAGTTGGGGGTACGTTACCGGATGCTGGTTGCCGATGAGAGGGAGGATAGCGAATCACTCGAGAAACGCCTGCCGAGGGAAACCGCCAGACACTATGTGATTCGCGTGACCGCGCTAAAGGCCGGTGCCGCAGTGGTGCGCCACCAGCGCCGGCAGCTTTCCTTCGCACCGATTCTGGTCGCCGACACGACCGTAGCGCTCGGACGCTCCATTCTTGGAAAGCCACAATCGGCCGACGAGGCCATCGAGATGCTAAGTCGCTTGTCGGCCTCGCGCCATCGCGTGTTGACGGCCGTCGCCCTGACCGATGGCAAGAGACTGCTTTGGGACCTATCCGAATCCTGGGTCACGATGCGCGCGCTCGGAGCCCGCGAGATCCGTTCCTACGTCGCCTCGAAAGAACCCTTTGGCAAAGCCGGCGCCTATGCAATCCAGGGACGCGCTGCGCAATTTGTCTCCCACATCGCGGGCAGTTTTACAGGCATCGTTGGCCTGCCTTTATTCGAGACCAGTCGGCTGTTGCACGCTTTTCGGGTGCGAAGCTAGGGTGGGCTAAGGGCGCCGATTCGTTCGACTTTGGCGAACCGATTAGAATGCCTCCATGATGGAAGACATTCTGATTAACGTCACACCCCAGGAAACCCGGGTCGCAGTCGTATTGCAAGGCGCAGTCCAGGAATTGCATATCGAGCGCACAACCACGCGCGGACTGGTTGGAAATATCTACCTGGGTCGCGTTGCGCGGGTTCTCCCGGGAATGCAGTCGGCTTTCATCGACGTTGGATTGGAGCGCGCCGCGTTTTTGCACGTCGCGGACATCTGGCATGCGGAACATCCACGCGAGAATGGTCGAAACCAAGGCGGATCGCTTCCTCCGATTGAGCGTCTATTACACGAGGGCCAGTCGCTCATCGTCCAGGTGATCAAGGACCCGATTGGCACAAAAGGGGCGCGCTTGTCGACCCAGATCAGTATCGCCGGGCGCATGCTGGTCTATCTGCCCCAGGATTCGCACATCGGGATATCGCAGCGCATCGAAGACGAGGCCGAGCGGGAGTTGTTACGAGGCAAGGTCCAGAAATTGGTTCCTTCCGGAGAAAAGGGTGGATTCATCGTGCGCACGATGGCCGAAGATGCCAGCGAGGCCGATCTGACAGCCGACATCACGTATCTGCGCAAGCTCTTAGATGACATCCATGCTGCCGCGCGTGAGAAGCCGGCACCGTCTTTGCTCTACCAGGATCTGAGTTTGTCGCAGCGTGTGCTCCGCGATTTTGTCAACGAGGAGACTTCGAGCATTCAGATCGATTCGCGCGAAAGCTACCAGAAACTCATCTCCTTTTCCGACGCCTACATGTCCTCGGTCTCCAAACGGATCCTGCACTATACGGGTGAGCGGCCGCTCTTTGATCTCTACGGCGTCGAGGAGGAGATTCAAAAGGCGCTTGCGCGCCGGGTCGACCTGAAGTCGGGAGGCTATCTCATCGTCGACCAGACCGAGGCCATGACCACGATCGATGTCAACACCGGCGGCTTCGTGGGTGGCCGGTCTTTCGACGATACGATCTTTAAGACCAATCTCGAGGCGGCGCAGGCGATCGCACGGCAGCTGCGTCTGCGCAATCTGGGAGGAATCATCATTCTTGACTTCATCGATATGGACAGCAGCGAGCATCGTGATGCCGTGCTCTCCGAATTGAAGAAGGCGCTAGCACGCGACCACACGCGCATGACCGTCAATGGCTTCACGCAGCTTGGCCTGGTTGAGATGACGCGCAAGCGCACGCGGGAGTCGCTCGCGCATATTCTCTGCGAGCCCTGCCCCACCTGCGCGGGCAAGGGTGAAGTCAAGACTGCGCGCACGATCTGCTACGAGATCCTCCGAGAACTGTTGCGCGAAGCGCGCCAGTTCAATCCCCGCGAATTCCGTGTCCTGGCCTCGCAGCAGGTCATTGATCTCTTCCTTGAAGAAGAGTCGCAGCATCTGGCCATGCTCGGGGACTTTATCGGCAAACCCATTTCATTGCAGGTTGACGCCCTCTACCATCAGGAACAGTACGACATCATCCTGATGTGAGGGGGTGCGGATGGCGCCCAGACGGACGACATCGGCAAGCAGCATGGACGCTCTGCGAGTAGACGCGCCTTGTAGGACCCGATATCGGGCAGGCCGAAACCAGACTCTTAGCCCAGGCGCGAAACGACTCGCTCCAATGCGCCCAGGAACTGTTGCCATCCGTTGTAGGCGCCCTGGTAGGCCTGCGTTTGATCGGGGCGAAAACCCGATTGTTCCATGCGCACGAGGGTTCCGGAAGGTGTCGGAGTCAGAGTCCAGGTGACGATGCTCTTTAGGCCATAGGCGGCCCAGGTATAGGACAGGGTCTTGTGAAGTTCTACAGCCTTCACCTGACCTTCGACGGAGCCCCAGTCCGCGTTAAATTTGAACGTGTGGTCCACGACGGGCTTGAAGTCGTTTTTCATAAGCCACTCCTCGATGAGGTGCGGCTGCGTCAGCGCGCGCCAGATCTTCTCGGGCGAAAACGGCATCTCCCTCTCGAGCGTTACGGTCGTGGGATCCTCGTTTTGAGTCATGGACCCATCCTTTGCAGTAGGTCTTCCAATCGGTCAATGCGTTCGCGCCAGAACGTCGAATAAAAACCAATCCATTCCATAAGCGGAGCCAATGCCATGGGTTGAGCGCTGTAATACGTCTCCCGTCCTTCGCGTCGCCCGCGCACGAGGCCCGCTTGTCTAAGCCCGGCCAGGTGCTTCGATATCGCTGGTTGCGACACGCCAGAGGGCTGGGTTAGGTCATGCACGGCCATTTCTCCGTCCCTGCACAAGCGCTCGAAGATGGCGCGACGGGTCGGATCGGACAGGGTTTTCAACACCGCGGTCGGTTCGGCGTGCATGACGATCCTTGGCCCACGTGCGCTGCGCGCCCGCTCGGCAGAAAGCGTAACTCTTTCAACTCTAACCATAACCAAATGGTTATTGATTGTCAAGGGATGCTGATCCAATGGCCCGGAAAAGTAGCCCAGGGCAGAATCGATGGGCTCTCCGGTAAGATCGCAGTTTCAGCGCGGCGACACGATTTCGAGGAGACCTACGATGAACGATCGAGCCAAGTTTACCGACATGAAGGAGAGCACCCAGGAGGACTGGAACATCATCATGGGAGAAGCCAAGCCCTACGCCATGAATCTGCCTCGGCGGGTGATGGAGCACCTCAGGCTTTTGGATGGCGATTTCGGTGGGTATCCGGTGACCCGGCTCGACCACAGCCTGCAGACGGCCACGCGCGCGCATCGCGCCGGACGCGACGAGGAATATGTGGTCTGTGCGCTACTGCACGACATTGGCGACACGCTGGGCACGTTCAATCATCCCGATATTGCGGCGGCCATCCTGAAGCCGTTCGTTAGCGAGGCGAATCTGTTCATGGTCGAAAAACACGGGATCCTTCAGGGCTATTACTTCTTTCATTACCTGGGGCTCGACCGCAATATGCGCGATCGACTCAAGGATGAGCCCCACTATGAACGAACGCTCGAGTTCTGTTCCGAGTACGACGCGCCCGCGTTCGATCCCGCCTACGAGCACCTGCCCCTGGACTTTTTCGCGCCGATGGTCGAGCGTGTCTTTGCCCAACCGCGGCGCAGCATCTACATCAACGAGAAGGCCTCTCCCTTAGAGGCTTGAAGGGCCGCAAAGCCTCTGTCTGTCGGAGTGATCCAAGCCGCTTAGGGCAGCTTCAGGTTCTCCACGGTGATGGGGGGATCCCCGTCGGGGGAGACCAGCCCCAGGACGCGACAGTAGAAGTAGAGCTCGGCATCGAGCGTTTTTTGGATGTTCTCGGCCCGGCGAAACCCGTGCCCCTCACCCTCGAGCGGCAGGTAGGCCAGCGCAATGCCCCGCTCGCGCAGGGCCTCGACCATCATTTCCGATTGCGACGGTGGTACGACCCGATCGTCTAAGCCCTGAAAAAAGATGACAGGACACGCTAGCCTGTCGACATGGTGAATCGGTGAGCGCTCGAAATACAGTCGTGTGCGCTCCGGTTCCTCGGCCAAGAGAGTGTCGGTATAGCGGGATTCGAATTTATGCGTATCGCGATCCAGAGCCTTCAGATCGCTCACGCCGTAATAGCTCGCTCCAGCTTTGAAGGTGTCGTGGAAAGTCAGGGCACACAGCGTGGTGAACCCGCCGGCGCTACCTCCTCGGATCACAAGCCGTTGCGGATCGACCCGGCCGCGCTCGGCCAAAAAGCGCGCGCCTGCAATGCAGTCGTCCACATCCACAATGCCCCAACGACCGTTTAACGCCTCGCGATAGCGGCGGCCGAAGCCACTGCTGCCGCCATAGTTGACGTCCAAGACCGCAAATCCCCGGCTCGTCCAGAACTGCACGGCCAGTCTGAACGCGTTGGTCGTGCGCGACGTGGGTCCCCCGTGGCTCACCACCACCAGGGGAGGACGTTCGCCTTCGGGAAGACAGAAGTTCGGGTTAAGCGGTGCATAGTAGAACGCGTGCACCTGGCGCGGCCCGGTACTGGGGAAACGAAACGATTCTGCAATCGAAACAGAGCCGGCCGGGACGGGCACCTCAACGCTTTTAGCCAGCACGCGCGTTAGGCCATCGGCAAGTGCGATTGTGGCGATTTCGGACGGCTTCTGCGGGGAACCCGCCAGCACGAGGATCTGCCCATCGCCCACGCGCAAGGTATCGATATCCGAGTACGCACTCGCCAAGGGTTCGAAGTGGTCCGAGCGCAAGTCGATTCTCGCCAGACACGACTCGCCTTCCAGGGTGTACGTCGCGATGATGGCGTGCGCGCTTTCGAATCCATAGGTCGACATACCCAACACCCACTGGGCGCGCCCAAAGTCCGCCTGCATAGGACAGATCGGAACGACGTCGTCACCGTCCACGCGATAGAGATTCCACCAACCGGAACGGTCCGAGATCACATAGAGGACCCCATCCGGTGACCAGGCCGGCTGAAACAGCGACTCCCGTGGTCCACCGGCGCGCAGCTTACGATCCACGAGGCTGCCATCCGGTGCAATACCAGCAGTCCAGAGCTCGCATCCGTCCCAGGGCATCTGCGGATGACGCCACGACAGCCACGCGAGCGAATCACCTCGGGGGGAAAGGCACGGACTCGAGAAGAAGTCGCTCCCATCGACGAGAACGCGTATCGACGCCGAGCCGTCAAGTGGGATCGCGACCAGCGCGTTTTGGGGCTCCTTCCCGGCCAAACCATGATCCTCCCGAACGGCGATGAGGCGACTGCGGGCAGCATCCATCGCAAAATCGGCAAAGCGCTCGGTTGCCGCAGCCGTGAGGGCCTGCGGCGCCTCCCCACGGGCACACCTGTAGACGCGGTTGTCCTCGAAGTGGCTTGCGTAAAGTATCCCGTCGCTGACGAGATAGGCTCCCCCGCCATATTCGTGAACCCGCGAGCGGACGTTCAGATGCGCGGATGAAAGCTCGTAGGTCGCCCGGCTCGGCCCGGCACACATCACCGCCGCGCGGCCGCCTTCTTTGGGTCGTCCCTCGATCCAGCAGACCGTCGAGCCGTCGAGTTGCGGCTGATCGAGCGGCGTGGCCAGCTGCGCAACCGATTGTGCGCTAATCGGAGAGTCCCAAGACGGACTCTGTGGTTTCGGACTTCCGCTCATGTTTTAGGAATGGTCACCGCGGGCCGACTCGATGGCACAGACGCCACACGAGCGCCAGCCAAGAGGCGTGCTGTGCCCCCATTCTAACGGATGAGCGCACCCGGGCGCGTTGCTCGCACCTCGCATCGACTCCTGGTTCCGGCCGGCCAAGCCCGTGCGCGCCGATACCGGCCGCCGTCTCGACGACGAATGACCGGAGCAAATTCCTCTGTTCGGCACGGGGTTTGCTTTCGCCGGGGATCTTTAGATCCGGCTGAGGTCACCTTCATGGAAAGCAAAGCGATCGATTCTTCCAACCGTCTGCCGCTCACAGCGGATCTGAGCGGTCGGTGGTGGCAACTCGCAGTGGGCATCGTGTGCATGATGTCGATCTCGAGCACCCAATACGTCTGGACCCTCTTTACCAAGCCGCTCACTGCGGCACTCGGGGTACCCTTGTCGCAGCTGCAGTGGACGTTTTCGATCCTGATTGTCCTGCAGACTTTTTTTTCCCCTTTTCAGGGCCGGCTCATCGACCGTTTCGGCCCGAGGCTTTTAATCTCCCTGGGCAGCGTTTTGACCGGGCTCAGTTGGGTCGCAAGCAGCCAAGCCAAGTCGATCTGGAGTCTCTACGCCCTCTATGGCGGCCTCGGGGGACTGGGTACCGGCATTGTCTACGTCGGGGTCGTCGGCCTCATGGTGCGCTGGTTCCCGAGGCGTCGCGGCTTTGCAGCGGGCATGGTCGCCGCGGGCTATGGCATGGGCGCGATTCTCACGACTTATCCCATCCGCAACTCGATTCTCGAATCGGGTTATGAAAGCACGCTCCAGACGTACGGCCTCATCTTCGGTGCGGTAGGACTCATCGCCGCGCAGTTTCTGCGCACGCCTGCCGATGAACCCGGGACCGTGGACTCCGTGGCCGCATCCGCGATCGACGACGTCGCGCCCAGCGAGATGCTCCGCTCGCCGGTTTTCTGGCTGCTCTTTCTGATGATGAGCTTGATGTCCACGTCCGGACTCATGGTCACATCCCAGATGGCCACGTTCGCGCGCGACTTTGGCGTTGCCGATCTGGTGGTCCTGGGCAGTGCCGCATTGCCTCTCGCCCTGACCCTGGATCGCTTCACCAACGGATTGACCCGACCGTTTTTCGGTTTTCTGTCCGATCGGATCGGGCGCGAGAACACCATGGGGATCGCCTTCGCGCTCGAAGGGGTCGCGATGGCACTCTGGCTTGCCACACGGACAGATCCGTTGCTATTTGTCGTGCTCTCCGGCGTCGTCTTCTTCGGCTGGGGGGAGATCTTTTCCCTTTTCCCCTCGACCCTCACTGACACCTACGGCACCCGTCACGCCACGACCAACTACGGCTGCCTCTACATCGCCCAAGGAGTCGGATCCATCGTGGGCGGCCCGCTTGCCGCCTTGCTGAGGGAATCCACCGGCAGCTGGACGCCCGTCTTCGGGCTCGCCATCGCGGCCGATATCGCGACAGCACTGCTGGCTCTTTTCGTCTTGAAATCCCTGCGCGCAAAGCTGCTCGCGTCGCGCCGAAGACGGCCTTCCTCCGGCTAGGTCTTCTGCGGCGAAGGCGAACGCGGAATGCGTCCCATGAGATAGAACTCGTCGTTCGGGCGCATCGCAAAGCTATTGGCGAGCCGGTTCGACATGCCAAAAAACGCCGTGATCGCGGCAATGTCCCAGATATCCTCGTCATCGAAACCGTGAGTATAGAGCCCCGCGTAGTCAGACTCTTCGACTGCGTCCGCCTGCTCACACACCTTCACGGCGAAATCCAACATGGCGCGCTCGCGCGCTGACAGATCGGCCTTGACATGATTGACGGCGATCTGGTCGGCCAGTTGCGGCTTCTTGGAATAGACGCGCACCAAGGCGCCATGGGCCACTACGCAATACAGACAACGGTTGCGTGCGCTGGTGGTGGTCACGATCATCTCGCGCTCGGCTTTGGTGAGGCTTCCGCTGTCTTTGAGCATGAGCGCATCGTGATAGGCAAAAAAGGCGCGAAATTCGGCCGGCCGGTGGGCGAGCGCAAGAAACACGTTGGGGACGAATCCGGCTTTTTCCTGCACGTCCAGGATTTGGGTGCGGATATCTTCAGGCAGCTCGTGGAGTTCGGGAACAGGAAAGCGGCTAATCGGTCGCGCTGCGCTCATGGTGACATTCTCCTAGGTCGACAAATCGGACGATCGCGCCCGCGTAAATACGGCTTCCATCCGCGTTAACATGCTCTCCAGGTCGTAGCCGTCTTCCACCCTGCGTCGAGCCGCTTGGGCCAGCCCGAGGCGCAGTTCGTTTGAGGCACGCAAGCGTGCCAGAGCCACTGCGAGCGCCTTGGAGTCCTGGATGGGTGTGATGAGCGCGGATTCCTCATCACGCGCGATCTCGGAGATCGCCCCGGCATGGGTGGTGACCACGGGCAACCCGCACGCCATGGCCTGCAATAGCGCCTGGGGCACGCCCTCGTTGGCGTACGAAGGTAGCGCAAAGGCATCCAGACTCCAAAGATAAGGCAGCACGTCGTTCTGGTTTCCCACGAAGAGCACGTGCGCATCGAGGTGCCTGGAGGCAACCTGCCCCTCCAAGGCGGCGCGCTGGGGCCCGTCGCCCACGATCACGAGCAGCCACTCGCCCTGCCCTTCGATTTGCGTGAGCATCTGCAGCGCATCGATCAGGTAGCGGTGCCCCTTCCAGCTGCGCAGGGTCGCGACGATTCCGACCACGAAGACGGCATCGCCCACCTCCAATCGGGCTCGCGCCGCACGGCGCTCGAGCGTTGTTGGGGGACGAAAGTGGGCGGTGTCGATGCCCGTTGGGATGGACACGATGCGCTGCGCGTCTAAGCGATTGTCGTGCACGAGCTTCTCGCGCAAGGCTTCGCCCGTCGTGACGATGAGCCGGCTGGCGTGCCCATAGAGCCAGCGCGTGGTCCAGTTGTTGGGAACAGCCGCCGAGATATGCCGGGTGCGAACCTGCGGTGGTGCCTGACCCATTGTCAGGCTCGCCAGGGCGACCAGCCAGCTGTCGGTGGAACTATGCGTGTTGATGACGTCGATGGCTCCAAGGCCACGCTGCCTCGATAGCCAACGACGCATGGCTGTGAGCCCCGACCAGTTCTTGCGGCCAATGTCTAGGGCCTGCGCCGGAACTCCGAAGCGGGGCGCCTCCTCAAGGATGCGGGACTCGGGGGGCGCGAGCACCTGGACCTCGTGCCCTCGCGCAATCAGTCCCTGGGATTCGTTCAGGATACGTATCTCCTGACCTCCCCACCCCAGGGACGCCTCGGTATGGACGATCTTCATCGCACTTCTCAGGCGACGGCCGGCTTGCGCGAAGCATCTTGCGACTCCAGGCCATACCCGATGCGGTAGAGGTGGGCGTACGTGCCGTTGCGGGCGAGAAGCTCGGCGTGGCGGCCGACTTCGACGATCTTGCCGCGATCGAGTACGGCGATGCGGTCCGACTTTTCGATGGTCGACAGGCGATGCGCGATAACCACCGTGGTGCGCCCCTTCATCAGGGTCTCCAACGCCAACTGCACGTGCCGTTCCGATTCGGAATCGAGGGCTGAGGTGGCCTCGTCGAGGATCAAGATCGGGGCGTCTTTCAAGATCGCGCGCGCGATCGCGAGGCGCTGCCTCTGGCCCCCGGAGAGTCGCACGCCACGCTCGCCAATGAGGGTATCCATGCCCTCCTTGAGCTCATCGATGAAATCCAGAAGATGGGCGGCTCGCGCGGCGTCGCGAATTTCCTCGCGGCT
>JBEKVI010000052.1:0-38354 GCA_049514215.1 Burkholderiaceae bacterium | reverse complement strand
CGATGGCATACCCCACGCGCAGACCCGCCAGCCCATAGGCCTTGCTGAAGGTGCGAGAGACGATGAGATTGGGGAAGCGTTTGACCCATATCGTCGAATCAAAGCGCAGACCGGGATCCAAGTACTCGTTGTAGGCCTCGTCGAGCACCACCATGACTGAGGCCGGCAAGTCCGCAATGAACCGCTCGATCCGATCCGGAGAGAGAAACGTTCCGGTCGGGTTGTTGGGGTTCGCGAGGAAGACGAGCTGGGTGTCGGGTGCGATCGCCTCACGCATGGCGTCGAGGTCGTGTCCCAACTCCTTTGTCGCGGGCACTTCGATGCGGCGCGCGCCCAGAGCCTGCACGGCAAGCGTATAGACCACGAACGCGTATTGCGAAAAGACGGCGCTCTTGCCCGGCTGAAGAAAGGCCTGGGCCGCCAGCACCAGGATGTCATTGCTCCCGTTTCCCAGGGTCACCCAGTCCTCGCCGACCCGGTACTTCTCCGATAGCGCCCTTTTGAGATCGAATGCGTTGCCGTCGGGATAGCGCGCAGCCTGCCCCAGGGCCGCCTGGATCGCGCGCTCGGCCGAGCGCGGCATCCCGAGCGGGTTCTCATTGGAGGCGAGCTTGATGATCTTGTCCGGATCGAGGCCGAATTCGCGCGCCACCTCGGAAATCGGCTTTCCTCCGACGTAGGGCGCGATCGCCCGGATATATTCGGGAACGGGAAACAAAGCCAGATCGGTGGCCAAATCCATGAGGCTCTCGCAGTCAGTTAACGGGATAGGATCCAAGCAGCTTGAAAAAGCCGGCCGAATCACGCAGCGCATCGAGTGCGGCAGCCGTACGTGCATCGGCACGGTGACCCTCGATATCGATGTAGAAGTAATAAAGCCAGATGCCTGTGCGCGCCGGCCGCGACTCGAAGCGGGTCATCGAGACCCCATGCTCCTTGAGCGGCGAGAGCATGTCATGCACCGCGCCGGCCCGGTTTGGCACCGATAGGATCAAGGAGGTGTGATCGCGTCCCGAGGGCTGGGCATCGCCTTGTCCGATGACGGCAAAGCGTGTCGTGTTTTGCGGGTCGTCTTGGATGTGTTCGGCCGCCTTTTTCAATCCATAGCGCTGGGCCGCGAGCGCGCCAGCGACGGCGGCCACGCCCGGATCCCCGCTCGCAAGACGGGCGGCTTCGCCATTGCTCGCGCAGGCGACTCGGTCAATGCGCGGATGATGCCGATTGAGCCACTGATTGCACTGCGCCAGGGCTTGGGCATGCGCGTAGATCTTCGTTACACCCTCAACCGTACCGCTCAGTGTGAGCAGGTGATGCTCGATGCGCAGGGCGACTTCCCCGGTGATCTTCAGGGGCGTCTGCAAAAAAAGATCCAAGGTCCGATTGATCGCACCCTCGGTCGAGTTCTCCACGGGAACGACGCCGAAGTCCGCCTGCCCGGTCTCCACTGCCCGAAAGATATCGTCGATCGATTCGCACGGTTGGGGCTCGACGGCTTGGCCAAACTGGCGCAGCACGGCCTGCTCGCTAAACGTGCCCGCCGGCCCGAGGTAGGCCACCACCAGCGTCTTCTCCAGCGCACGACAGGCCGAGATGATCTCGCGATAGATATTCTGGACTGCGCCAGAAGGGAGCGGTCCGGTATTTTTCTCACACAGGCCGCGCAGGACTTGCGCCTCACGTTCCGGTCGAAACACCGGCGCGCCCGTGTGTTCCTTGGCCGCACCGACCTCTAGTGCGATACCTGCCCGACGATTCAGCAGAGTGAGGATTTGAGCGTCGAGCGCATCGATTTCGGCACGCAGGCGCGCGAGATCGGGATCCGTGTTTTCATCGATGGCCAAATGCCGCCCCCTGTGCCGGTTAGCCGTGCTCGCGTTCAAAGTCCTTCAGCAGCTGCACCAACGCCACAACCCCCTCCCGCGGCATCGCATTGTAAATCGAGGCGCGCATGCCCCCCTGTAGCTTATGTCCCTTCAATTGCAGGAGGCCGCGTTCCTGCGCCTGCCTCAAAAACGCACCGTTTAGGCTGTCGTCAGCAAGAAAGAACGGCACGTTCATCCGCGAGCGGTCGGATTTCTCGACGTGGGTACGGTAGAAGGCGCTGGCGTCAAGGGCATCATAGAGGAGAGCCGCCTTCTCGATATTACGCGCTTCAATCGATTCGAGCGCCGATTTTCCCGGAAGGGCGCCCCGTTTGAGCCACTGGAACACGAGGCCCGCGATATAGATCGCGTAGGTCGGAGGTGTGTTGAACAGCGAACCGTTGTCCGCCACGATCTGATAGTTGAATGCCGAAGGACAAAGGGGGTGCGCGCGTCCCAAAAGATCCTCGCGCACGATTACAAGAGTCAGACCGGAAGGCCCGACATTTTTCTGCGCACCTCCGTACAGGAGGCCGAAGCGCTCGATCGGAATAGGCTTGGAGAGGATGTGGGACGATACGTCGGCGACCAACGGGACGTCCGGAAGGGTTTCGGGCAGCCAGTGGTACTCCAGTCCGCCGATGGTCTCATTGGTGCAAAGGTGCAAATAGGCAGCCTCGGGATTAAGACGCCATTCTGACTGCGGCGGGATGCGCCGGTATCCTTGGGCCGCCCCCGAAGCCGCGACGCGCGCTTCGCCGTAGCGCGACGCTTCCTTGATGGAGCGCTGCGACCACAGGCCCGTATCCACGTAGTCAGCCGACTTCTTCGTGCCCAAGAGGTTCAACGGCACGATCGCATTCTCGGCGAGCGCGCCGCCTTGCATGAAGAGGACGCGATAGTGCGAGGGGATGCTCAGCAGATCGCGCAGATCCGTCTCGGCTTGCGCGATGATATCTCCAAAGTGCGTGCCGCGGTGGCTCATCTCCATGACCGACATGCCCGAACCATGCCAATCGAGCATCTCGGATGCGGCGAGGCTTAGCACCTCCTCGGGAAGGACTGCAGGCCCGGCGGAAAAGTTGAATACGCGCACGCTGTTCCAGAAAGCGGGTCAGCAGCCCAAAGACGCGTTCCTGCCGACGCCTAAGACCATCACGCCAGGGGATCCTCGGGTCCGGTATCGCCGGCGCCGTTCTCGACATCGCCCTCGGCCTGACCTTCGATCCCGATTTCCTCGGGGTCGACGTTTGACTCGACGACTTTCTGTACCCCCGAGAGCTTGCTGCCGTCGTCCACCGAGATGAGGGTTACTCCCTGTGTCGCCCTCCCCATCTCGCGGATCTCGGAGACGCGCGTGCGAATCAGCACGCCGCCGGTCGTAATCAACATGATTTCATCGGTGGTCTCAACCAGCGTGGCGGCGACGACCTTGCCGTTACGCTCCGAGGTCTGAATCGCGATCATGCCCTTGGTACCGCGGCCATGGCGCGTGTATTCGGTGATGGGGGTCCGCTTGCCATAGCCATTTTCCGTGGCTGTGAGGACGCTCTGCCGCTCGTTTTCAGCGACCAGTAGCGCCATCACGCGCTGCCCGTCGTCAAGCATCATGCCGCGCACACCGCGCGCGCCACGACCCATGGGGCGCACGTCATTTTCGTCGAAGCGCACGGCCTTGCCGGCATCGGAGAAGAGCATCACGTCATGCTGACCATCGGTGATCGCCGCCCCGATCAGGAAGTCGCCCTCGTCCAGATCCACGGCGATGATGCCCGCCGTCCTTCGGTTGGCGAACTCGACAAGCGGAGTCTTTTTCACGGTCGCCAGCGCCGTCGCCATGAAGACGTAATGCTGGGTATCGAACTGCTTGACGGGCAGGACCACGTTGATCTTTTCCCCCTCGGCCAGGGGGAACATATTGATCATGGGGCGCCCGCGCGAGCTGCGTGATCCTTGGGGTACCTCATAGACTTTCAGCCAGTAGACCCGGCCGCGATTCGAAAAACACAGGATCGTATCGTGCGTGTTGGCGATGAAGAGCTGGTCGATCCAGTCGTCTTCCTTGGTAACGGCGGCCTGTTTGCCACGCCCCCCGCGGCGCTGGGCGCGGTACTCCGATAGAGGCTGAGACTTGATATAGCCGCTGTGCGAGAGCGTCACGACCATATCCTGGGGCGTGATCAGATCCTCGTCGCTCATGTCAAGCGCGTTGAGCACGATCTCCGAGCGCCGTTTGTCGCCGAACTCCTCGCGCACGGCACCCAGTTCGTCGGAGATGAGAGCCGTGATGCGTTCGGGCCGCGCAAGGATATCGATCAGATCAGCGATCTGCTCCATGACCTCCCTGTATTCGCTGACAATCTTGTCCTGCTCAAGGCCTGTCAGACGCTGCAGGCGCATCTGCAAGATCTCCTGGGCTTGATCGTCGGTGAGGCGATACATCCCGTCGGCCTGCAGGCCGAAATGCGCGGGCAGCCCCTCGGGGCGATAGGCTTCGCGACCGCCCGGGGTGTCGTTCTCCGCCCGCGTCAGCATGTCGCGGACCAATGCCGAATCCCAGGCGCGCGCCATCAATTCCTGTTTGGCCACGGGCGGGGTGGGTGCGGCCTTGATGAGCGCAATGAAATCGTCGATATTGGCCAGCGCGACGGCGAGCCCCTCGAGCACGTGACCCCGATCCCGGGCCTTGCGCAATTCGAAATTGGTGCGCCGTGTGACCACCTCGCGGCGATGCGCGAGAAAGGCCACCAAAAGCAGCTTCAGGTTGCACAGGCGCGGTTGCCCGTCGACCAATGCCACCATGTTCATGCCAAAAGTGTCCTGCAGCTGCGTACCCTTGTAGAGATTGTTCAAAACAATCTCGGGCAGCTCACCCCGTTTGAGCTCGATGACCACGCGCATGCCCGATTTGTCCGACTCGTCCTGGACGTGCGCAATGCCCTCGATCTTTTTCTCGGTGACCAGTTCGGCGATGCGCTCCAAGAGCGTCTTCTTGTTGACCTGGTAAGGAAGTTCGTCAACGATGATCGCGTTGCGGTTGCCGCGGTCGATTTCCTCGAAGTGGGTCTTGGCCCGCATGACGATGCGCCCCCGCCCGGTACGATAGCCCTCGCGCACTCCTTGGACGCCGTAGATGATCCCCGCGGTCGGGAAATCCGGACCGGGGATGATTTCGATCAGCTCATCGACCGTGCAATCGGGGTTACGCAGAACGTGCAGACAGGCATCGACCACTTCGCCCAGATTATGCGGAGGAATATTGGTCGCCATTCCCACCGCGATTCCGGAAGAGCCGTTGATCAGCAGGTTCGGAATCTTGGAGGGCAGGATGAGCGGTTCGCGCTCGGAGCCGTCGTAATTCGGGCCGAAATCGACGGTGTCCTTGTCGATGTCGGCGAGCAGCTCATGGGCGATCTTCGAGAGGCGGATCTCGGTGTAGCGCATCGCGGCCGCGTTATCACCGTCCACCGATCCGAAGTTCCCCTGACCGTCGACGAGCATGTAGCGCAACGAAAAATGCTGCGCCATGCGCACGATCGTGTCGTAGACCGCGGTGTCGCCGTGCGGATGGTACTTACCGATGACGTCACCGACGATGCGCGCCGATTTCTTGTAGGCCCGGTTCCAGTCGTTGTTGAGCTCGTGCATCGCGAAGAGCACGCGCCGGTGAACGGGTTTTAGGCCGTCTCGGACGTCGGGAAGCGCGCGGCCCACGATCACGCTCATCGCGTAATCGAGATAGGAGCGACGCATCTCCTCTTCGAGGCTGACGGGAATGGTTTCCTTGGCGAATTGGTCCATGCAGACTAGGTGGTGAGGAGGGCGCGGAAAGAGGGATGAAGCGGCTGACGTCTAATCCGGCGGGGTCGAAAACCCGAAAGCTCGCAGAGCCCGCAGCCTTGAGCCGCACGGACTGCAGTGGGCCTTCCGGAGCCCGCCGAAGTCCTCATCAAATCCACGAGACGCCCCTCTTCTAAACACCTAATTTTACCACGGAGAACCCGCCCAATCGGTCCAGCCTGCGCTCCGTTTTTCGCTTGGACCGGTTTTTCGGTATATTCAGTGCCTAACGATCGATCAAAACGATCTCATTTAAGCTGTCCGGTGTCGCCCTGGCCGGCGAGGCGACCGCCGCGTAGCCCCACCACCCTCTTTTCCTGGAGTGCCGATTGGCGCAAATGGGTCGTCTTCTTTGCTTGATGGGCATGAGCATGCTCGCCGGTTGCGCAAGCCAACTCGGAACCCCGGAAGGGGGCGGTGCGGCAGCAGCGAGCGAGCCTGCACCTTTGCCGGTGACCGCGAAATTCGATCCCCAACCCATCGCTGCACCCGTCGTGCGCACGCCCGAGCCGGTGGCGTCGCGCTGCGATTTCACCGTCACGCTCAAAAGCGACGAGATCTTCGAGCATCGCAAAGGAGACATTTCGCCGGACGGGAGCATTCTTCTCGCACATCAGGTGATGGCGCCGCTCGCGGGCTGCCGCACGCTCGAACTGGTGACCGTGACGGGATTCACCGATCGACTTCAGCCCGCGCAGCTGCGCCAGACGCTTTCCGAGAAGCATGCGGAAACGGTTAAAGCCTTCCTGGTTTCCCGGGGTGTGCCCTCGGCCCGCGTGAGCGCGGTCGGTGAAGGCAGCGGGAGCTCCATTGCGACCGCTTGTCCGCAGGTGCCGCACCATGAGCTTGTGGCCTGCCTTGCGCCCGACCGCCGGTTGGTCATCGACGTTAAGGGCATCGCCCGCTAGTCCCGCCGCCCTGAGCGCGTCGCCAACGCAGAAGCCCTGGCGGCATTTTCGCCGTGACCGATGATGCAGATAGATGAGCTGATCGTTCCGCGTTGGATCATTCCCATCGAGCCCCACGGCACGGTCCTGGAGAACCACGCGCTGGCGATCCGCGCCGGCAAAATCGAGGCGCTTCTTCCGCTCGAAGAGGCGCATCGACGGTTTGAACCCGCCTGCGAGACCGTTTTGGCATCGCATGTGTTGACTCCGGGACTGGTGAATTTGCACACGCACGCAGCCATGACCCTGCTGCGCGGCGTGGGCGACGACCTTTCCCTTCGAGACTGGCTCGAAACCCGGATCTGGCCCACGGAACAGGCCCTCGTCTCGCATGAATTCGTTCTGGAAGGAACGCGCCTGGCCTGCCTCGAGATGCTCATGGGCGGCATTACCTGCTTTAACGATATGTACTTTTTCCCTGACGCGGCGGCACAGGCTGCGCAGGAACTCGGAATGCGGGCCTGCCTCGGAATCACGATCATCGATTTCCCGAGCGCCTGGGCGAGCGACGCCGAGGACTATCTGCGCAAGGGTCTTGCCGTGCGCGATGCCTACCGGGACGATCCTTTGTTGTCCTTCTGCCTGGCTCCCCACGCTCTCTACACTGTGGGCGACGCGCATCTGATGCACGTGGCAACGTTAGCCGAGCAGCTCAACGTTCCCATCCATATCCACCTTCACGAGACCCAAGACGAGATTGCAAGCGAATTGGCGCGATCCGGTCAGCGACCGATCGCGCGCCTGGAATCTTTGGGCCTCGTCGGTCCTCAACTGATCGCAGTGCATGCCGTGCATCTGGACGCAGCCGAGATCGAGCTTTTCGCCCAACACGGCGTAACGCTCGCACACTGCCCCAGCTCTAATCTCAAACTGGGTTCGGGCATCGCCCCCATCGCCCGCTGCCTTGATGCCGGTGTTCGCATTGGATTGGGAACCGATGGCGCGGCCAGTAATAATCGCCTTGACATGCTTTCTGAACTGCGCCTTGCCGCACTGCTTGCCAAAGGGGCCAGTGGTCGTCCCGATGTATTCTCGGCGCACGAGGCATTGCGTGCTGCCACCCTCCATGGCGCGATGGCGCTCGGTCTTGAGACGCAGATCGGGTCGATTGAAGAGGGCAAGCAGGCCGACCTCACCGCCTTCGATCTGGGTGGCCTCGACTGTCAGCCCTGCTTCGATCCGGCATCTCATCTCGTTTTCGTCACAGAGCGCACCCATGTGACCAATGTCTGGGTTGCAGGCCATTCTGTTGTTCAAAAGCGACAGTTCGTCCAGCCCGCAGCGCGCGAGGCCGGGATCAAGGGTGCATCAGCAGTGGCCCTGTGGCAAAATCGGGCGGAGCTAAGGCTTGCCTCGCTGCGCTGAATTTGCGGGCGTCTGTACTCGCTAAGACGGGTCCGCTGCCAAGCTGGACCAGTTTCGGGTCCAGCTAGCAACGAATAACCCGAACGACGAAATCGGGTCAATCGACCCTCCTACGTTCGGGCCCGTCGGAAAGTAGTACAAATTGCAGTTAAAGGCGCAGGGCAACTGCGGTCATCTCGAAACTAAAAGGAGAAACATGAATAAGTCGGTCAAAATGTTAACCCTGGCAGCGTTGCTCGGTGCAGCACCGATCGCAGCCATGGCGCAAACGGACATTCCGAGAAAGACGTCCGGATACGTCCAGAGCACTAACGGCATGATCGTTCAAGATCCGTTTGGCCTGTGCTGGCATACGGGGTACTACACGCCGGACTTGGCCCAGGTTGAGTGCGATCCGACCGTAGCCGCTGCACCACCGCCACCGCCTCCCCCGGCCCCGCCGCCTCCCCCGCCACCTCCGCCGCCTCCGGCGCTGGTGAACGAGAAGATCACCTTTGCTGCGGATGCATTCTTCGACTTCAACAAGTCCGTATTGAAGCCGGAAGCCAAAGCGAAGCTGGATGATCTGGTCAGCAAGCTGTCCGCGATCAACCTTGAGGTCATCATCGCCGTCGGTCACACCGACAGCATCGGCTCAGACGCGTATAACCAGAAGCTGTCGGTTCGTCGCGCTGAATCCGTGAAGGCCTATCTGGTGAGCAAGGGCATCGAGCCGAACCGCATCTACACGGAAGGCAAGGGCAAGAAGCAACCGATCGCTCCGAACACCATCAACGGTCATGACAACCCCGAAGGGCGCGCCAAGAACCGTCGTGTGGAAATCGAAGTGGTGGGAACGAAGAGCCACTAAGCCGCTCGTTCAAGCCTGCAAAAAGCCCCGCAGTTGCGGGGCTTTTTGTTTGGCGCCGGACTGCTGAAGGCCCGGTACGCTTTGAGGTTCGAATCGCGGCCGCCAAACGTGGCTGAGGCTAAGACGCGAGGCTCTTGCACTTGGTGGGGGTGGTGAGGAAGCACGAAGGCGCTCTTGCCGGGCTAGGCAAGTCGCCTTGCCAGGAAAGAGCCGATGGAATCCAAGGCGTGGCCGGCGGCGTTCAGTTGGCCGACAGCGCCAGCAAAGCCGTGGGGCATACCCAACCAGGTTTCGAGGCGCGCGTCCACGCCGGCGGCGCTCGCCTTCTCGACGAATCGCACGGAGTCATCGAGCAGCACTTCGTCGTCGCCGACATGGACCAGGATTGGAGGGAGGCCGGCCAGGTTGCCGAACAGTGGGGAGGCGAGCGGATCGGTGGGCTCGTGTCCGTTCAGGTACGAGAGAATCAGGCTCTCGACTTGCGGGCGAAGGAAGTACGGGTCCGATTCCGCACGTGTTGTCCAACTGTCCCCACTCAAGGTGAGGTCGGTCACTGGCGAAAGTACAGCAGCCCCGAGGGGTGCGTTGGCACCGGTGGTCGCCAACAAGAGTGCGAGCGCCAGACCGCCCCCGGCGGAATCACCGGTGAGTGCGATCTTCTTGATGCCACGCTCGATCATTCCGCTATGGGCTGCTTTCGCATCCGACAAGCCCGCAGGGAAGGGATTTTCCGGAGCCAAGCGGTAATCGGGAACGAACGCGTTTAGGTTTGCGCGCTTTGCAATATGACCGACGAAATTCCGAAAAGCGAGCGCCGAGCCCCAGCTGAACCAACCGCCGTGCAGATGGAGGATGGCGGAATCTGCCGGTGCGGACTTGGGGCGGCACCACCATCCACGAACCCCGCCTAGGGCGTCAGGCTCGTAGATCGTGTCATCGGGCGGCGCCACATGACCCATGATCGCGTCGAACGGTTCTCGCCCGGCAATGCCTTGCAGTTTTCCCTTGTTAGGCGCGGCCATTTGCCGCATCCCGGTCGTGACCAACTTGTCTTCGGCGGTTAGCGCGTGGAGCACAGAAGTGTGGGTGCTCGATTCGGTTTTGCTCTTGGCGTCCATGATGGCTCTCTTCGAAAGGAGGTTAACGAGTACTTATTAATACGATCCGTATCGTATTAGTAATATGGTGGTGGCCGTCAATTGATTTTTCAATACGTTCAGGTAAGATAATTCGCATGTCAGAACCTGCGCTCTCCAAACCCCGACGTGGTCGCCCTCCCGGCGATGCTCCCGTTTCTCACGCGGCGATCCTGGACGCCGTCTATGGGCTCCTGAAGGAGACGTCTGCGCGCGAGCTGACGATGGAGGCGATTGCCGCGCGAGCGAAGGTGGGTAAAGCGACCCTCTATAAGTGGTGGCCGAATAAGTCGGCGTTGATTCTGGCCATGTTTCACGAACGGTTGGCCCTAGGCCTCGGCGCGGCGCGAGGCCCGACGATGGAAGCATCCATCCGCGCTAGCGCACGAACGCTAGTCAAGGAATTCAATGGGCTCTTCGGCAAGGTGATGGCTGATCTCATTGCCGAAGGGCAAAGTGATCCAGGCGTGCTACACGCACTCTACGAGCAACACGTCGGCCCCAGGCGGGCGCAAGCGATGGAGGAAATCGAAAAGGCGAAGGCTAAGGGCGAGTTCCTGGCCGCCACTGACGCGGGCCTATTGCTCGACGCGATCTTCGGAGCAATTTATTACAGACACTTGCTTCGAAGCGGACCGCTCACACAGGAGTATGGCGACAGTCTCGTCACGCAAGTCCTTCGTGGAGCGAAGAAACAGGTTCCCCGGACTCGAGACACGAGGTGATCGTAAAGGCGGCCTCTAGCTGAGCATCGCGCGACCGATTACATCCGCGATCTCTGGCTTAGAGCGGTTCTTGGAATGGAAGATCACCGGCCAGTTCTTGTCGGGAGGGAGGAGGCAGCTTTCAAGAGCGAGATCACTCGTCCCTCAGACCGACTTCACCTCGCCACCATCCATCCGCAGCATCGCACCGGTCATCCACCGTGCCGCAGGCGATACCAGAAAGGCCATCAATTCCGCGATTTCCTCGGGCTCCCCATACCGACCGATGCCTGCCTCCTTCGGAAAGTTTACCGTCGCCTCATCTACGGTCATGTTGTGCAAAGGCGCCCAGTGCTTCAAGTAAGAGCGCCGCCGCCCAGTCATGACTGGACCAGGCAGCACGCTATTTACCTGGATGCCATCTGCGATACCGCGGTCTGAGAATGCCTTGGCCATCGCGACGATTGCGGCGTTAATTGTGCCGACGGCGGCATAAGGTGCTTTCGGAAAGAGCGCCGAGTTTCCAGACATCAGGACGACCGCTCCTTTGGCCGCCTTCAATGCCGGCCACGCCGCGATCGTGAGGCGGCGGGCGCCGTGCAGCTTGAGCGCCATTCCAGCCTCCCATTGTTCGTCGGTCATCTCGAATAGGTCAATCTGCGGTACCGCACCGGCGATATTCAGCAGTGCATCGATGCGGCTAAAGCGCGAAAGAGTCTCGTCGACCAAGTGTTTCGCCGCACTTGGCTCACCGAGATCGGCATCGAGCACGAGCGCGTTCGCGCCAGCGGCCTGAACTTCTCTTGCAGTAGCCTCCAGATTTTCGCGATTGCGCGCAACCAACACTAGCGACGAAAAATCGCGCGCAAGGCGCACCGCGGTGGCTTGACCAATGCCCTGACTGGCACCGGTCACAATGGCAACCGAATCTGTCATCTCGTTTCTCCTCGGATCAAATCCCCAATCAGACGTGACGTTCGTGTACTACGTCGGGAAGGAAATCACAAATTTCCGCCGCGATTTCCCCTGCGTGAGTCTCGAGCGCAAAATGCCCCGTGTCGAAAAATCGAATGACCGCTCCAGGAATGTCGCGCTTAAACGCCTCTGCGCCAGCGGGCAAAAAGAAGGGATCGTTCCTGCCCCAAACCGCAAGAAAGCGTGGGGTGTGGGCGCGGAAATACGACTGAAATTCAGGGTAGAGCGCTACGTTGCTCTTGTAGTCCCCGAATAGGTCGAGTTGAACGTCATCGGCTCCCGGACGCGCCAGGTAAAAGTTATCGAGAGAATATCCATCTGGTGACACGCGAGTTATGTCCGGTACGCCGTGCGTGTACTGCCAGAGCGTCGTTTCCGGTTTCAGGAAACCGCGCAGCGCCTCCCGGTTCGCCGCTGAGGGATCTTGCCAATAGGCCCGGATCGGATTCCAGCCATCAGTCAAGCCTTCTTCATACGCGTTGCCGTTTTGCGAGATGATCGCGGTGATGCGCTCCGGGTGCTTCATTGCAACGCGAAAACCCGTCGGCGCGCCGTAATCAAAAACGTAAATTGCATAGCGGTCGAAGCCGATCGCCTCCGTGAACCGGTCGATGGTATTGGCCATCTTGTCGAAGCTGTGACCGCGCCCCGGCAAACTGGACCTCCCGAAGCCCGGTAGATCAGGTGCCACGACGTGCAACTGATTTGAGACGAGCGGAATGAGATCGCGAAACATGTGTCCCGAGCTTGGAAATCCGTGCAGCAACAGCAGTTTCGGTGCGCCCGGCTTTCCCGCTTCACGATAAAAGATGTCAGCGTCGCCGACCTCGAATGTGCGGTAGTGCGTCGTGCTCATGTTCATCCCTCCCCGATCCGAAACTAACCTTGCTTCAATGAAGTAATTCTGGACGCCGCCGTTGCGTCACTGAGGCGTCGAACACCCGCCCCGAGGACGCCCTGCTTAAGTCTTCCCCACGTGCTTGATTGCTTCCCGCACAATCTCTAACACGGCTGCTGGCGCAGAAACTAGCGGGGTGTGGTCGACGGCGTGGGAGTGAATCCGCGCCTTCATGCGATTCGCCATGAAGCGTTGGTTTTCCTCGACGATCATCCGATCACGCTCGGCGACGAGGTACCATGTCGGAAGATCCTTCCAGCGCGGGCGCGTCACCGGCACCGTGATTGACGCGGGCGAGATCGGCCGCTGGACCGCCGCAAGGACCGCCCGCTCCTCGATCGAGGCATCTTGCGCGAAGGCCTCCCCGATTGCTGACTGAGGCAGATAAATCAGCCCGTGTGCGTCTGGCGCAAGCTTCGGCGACTGTGGATGAGACTCGGAACGATAGAAGACGTCGGCCACCGTCTCACCCTCATCCGGGGCGAGCGCCGCCACATAGACTAGCGCCTTCACCGACTCGCTCTTCGTCGCCGCAATTACCGCCCCGGCGTACGCATGACCTACCAATACGACGTGACCCGTCGTCCGCTCAATCGCGCGATCGAGCGCATCAACATCGTCTGCGAATGAAGTCAGGGGCAACGGGGCCGCACTCACCTTGAGTCCTTCCGTCGCCAGCGGCCCAATGATCTTCGACCAACTCGATCCATCGGCCCACGCACCATGCACCAGCACCACGCTCACGTCTTTCGCGGACATCACGCCTCTCCTTGGAAGAAAAGAAGCCCAGATAGAGTAACCTTCTTAATCCACACAATAGGGTTACTACACGAGAAGTAACTTGTCAAGATTACTTTTACAGGTTACATTTTCTGGGCGATTTTCGGATGGCGCGGTGCCAAGGCTAGCCGTGATAGGAATTGAGATGCCCGGACGAACCCCGGCGATTTTCATAGGTGATGCACGCGCGCTGGACTTTCTGAATTCCGTCGCGACACCGGGCGATGCGCCTGTCGATTGGATTGGTGAGGGCGAAGGGCTTCTAGATTGGCTGCATCAGGCTGCCCTCGTGCCGAAAGATGTCATTTCGAGATTGCGCGCACATGCACGGCCAGGCGAATTCGACAAGCTTGCGGACCAAGCGAGGGCCGTGCGGGAGTGGTTCAGGGCCTTTGTGCAGCGGCACAAGGGCAATAGCCTAACGACGGCGGCGATCGTCGAGCTTGAGCCGCTCAATCGACTTCTCGAGCGCGACGAGGCGTATCTCCGCATCGTGGCTTCCAGGACGAAGGAAACGAGTAGCCTGCAACTTGAGTTCGCGCGACGTTGGGGCGCGCCGGAATCGCTGCTACTTCCCATCTGGGAGATTCTTGCTGAGCTCGTTTGTAATGAGGATTTCGCGCATATTCGCGCATGCGAGGGCCCATCCTGCACGTTGGTCTTCGCCGACCATACGCGCGGTCACGCCCGGCGCTGGTGCAGCATGGCGATATGTGGGAACCGAGCGAAGCAGGCTGCGCACCGAAAGCGGCTCAAAGCACGCGAGGTGCCTCGGAAGTAGGCGGCGTAGGCGGACCTTCCTCCGGTTGAGGCCGGCATTTGCTTCCTGTCCGCTTCCCGCGGCGGTTGATTGATTCCTGCCCTGAACAGAGTCTCGTCCATAGCCACGAACTCAGCAGTTCAACAGTTCAGCACTATTGGCAGGTCGTCCGCTCACCCACCTGCTCGTCCTTCCGAAGCTTAAAAAAACACAGGCATGCGTTCTCGACCTACAGCGGGCAAAACCTATTGCGCATCCCGGCCCCTCGGATTCAAAATCGGGGATCGATTCACGGGAGGTGGCCAATGGCTATCGTGTCGTTTGAGATCATTTCCGTCCCAGTGTCTGACCAGGAACGCGCGAAACTCTTTTACCGGGACGTCCTCGGGTTCGACCTCGTACGAGAGGAGCCCATGGGCCCAGGACAGAAGTGGATTCAGCTCTCTCCCAAAGGCTGCGCCACGACCATTGCTCTCGTAAGCTGGTTTGAATCCATGCCCGCGGGCGGTCTGCAGGGGGTAATGTTAAACACGACCGACATCGAAGGCGATCATGAGGAGTTGACCCGGCGCGGACTGGTGCTCTCCGAAATCAGGCAGGAGCCCTGGGGGCGATTTGCCACTTTCTCGGATGCCGATGGCAACGGCTGGATTTTGCGGGAACCGCCCCGTTAGTCACAAGCGGGATGAGGTCATCCCGAGCGCCTCTGCCACGACTCCGGACGGGCCCCGAACGGGCCGTCCGCTAGGATGGACCAGTCGTTCTGCGATAAATCCAGGCCACAATCACGCCCAGTAGGAGCAAAAGAACGCCGTCAAATAAGATCTGCTTCAGGACGAGTTCGCCAGGCAAAGGCTGAATGGCGTAGTAGATCAGATACGTCGGGACAATGGTCAGTAACGCGACGGCAAAACCGAAGCGTAGTCCCTGCATCAACCACGGCTTTGCCTCGACGCCTCGGGAATAAATCCAAACGAAGGCCCCGGATAGAATTACGTGGGCCAGAATCATCATCGGGAAGTACTGCTGCTGATCGCTCTCCTGTCGAAACAGGCTCATCAGCTGCATGTATTCGGATCGAAGCAATACGCCGTGAACGACAAAGCTTCCGATGAACCAGGCGATGAACAACGCGATCCAGGCGATGAAAAATATCTTGCCCATGGCCTCTCCTCAAACGAACCGGTACGCGCAATCCAGTGTACATCCCACGACACCAGGAGCCACCGTTTTTTCGTGGTCGGAGAGGCGGTTCATCTTGGCTGCAAGATGAAGCTCCGTTTGAGGCGACGGGCCCAGAAGCCGTGTCCTGGGTGTTTCACGTTGCAAAGAATTAAGGCGACGCGGCGCGCGCGGTCACACGCCACACAGTATTGCCGACGTCATCCGAGACGAGCAGAGCCCCGGCGGAGTCCACCGCAACGCCCACGGGCCGGCCGAAGGCTTGACCTTGCGGGCTTAGAAAGTCCGTTAGTACATCCTCCGGAGGGCCGGCTGGGTGACCATTGGCGAAGGGGACAAAAATCACCTTGTACCCACTGCGCGGATCGCGGTTCCAAGAACCGTGCTGACCGATAAAAACACCTCCGCGATACTTACTGGGTAATGCGTCGGCGAGATAGAACACCAACCCGAGCGAGGCGGTATGGGCGCCCAGCGCATAGTCGGGCACGAGAGCCGTGGCCACGATTTCGGGTCGCGCCGGCCGCACGCGCTCATCGACATGCGCACCGAAGTAGCTGTAGGGCCAGCCGTAGAACCCGCCATCTTGGACCGAGGTCATGTAATCCGGGACGAGATCGCTTCCCAATTCGTCACGCTCGTTAACGGCCACCCATAGCACCCCCGTCTGCGGCTCCCATCCAAGCCCATTGGGATTGCGCAGGCCCGAGGCAAAAATACGGGCGCTACCCGTAGTCAGATCCATTTCGTAGATCGCAGCGCGCCCCTTCTCCTTGTCGATTCCGTCTTCCGCAACGTTACTGCTGGAGCCGACCGTGATGTACAGACGCGAGCCATCCGGGCTCGCGATCAGATTCCGGGTCCAGTGCCCTCCCGGCCCCGCGGGGAGATCGAGCACCTTGGTGCCCGGTGCCGTGATCCGGGTGTCTCCGCTCGAATATGGGAAGCGAAGCACGGCATCGGTGTTGGCGACATAGAGATACGGACCCACCAGTGCCATTCCGAAAGGAGAATGCAGGCCTTCGAGAAACACGCTGCGCGTCTGCGCGAGAGCATCCGGACCCATGCCGCGCAGCAGGGTGATCCGATCGGCACTTGGTTTCTCAGTTCCGATCCATCTCTCGACCTGCTCGGAGATCCACTCTTTGATCCCTTGCCGGTCAGCGGGCGCGGCAGGCGCGTTGCTCTCGGCAGTCAGAACGTCGCCATTGGGCAGCACGTAGAGCCAGCGCGGGTGATCCAAACCCGTCGCATAGGGACTCACGGCAAGGCCCGTCGCGGGCGTCGGCCGGGCATTGGCCGGCCAGCCGATGGCGCGGGCGAAGTTGATCGTGGGAATGAGCGTGCGATGAGGCGACGGCAGGACGGGCTGCGGCCCGATACCGGCGCTCTCCGGCAAGGTCGCCCGGTCGCCGCATCCAAGGAGCGCCCCCGCCAGAAGGCTCACCATGCTGAGCCTTACAAGCCTGGCTGCGCGTGTCAAGCACGGCTCCTTGGATCGCGAAGTCGAGAGCCTCCAAGCCGCGTCCGTCGGTCCGAGAGTCGAATCTTCGGGGCGGGGAGTTCAATCTCATGAAGCTGCAAGACCAATGGCTCCTCGATAGGGGATCCGCTGCGCCGATGAATCGACGCATCTGGATTCTACGCCGCTGCGCTGCGACGGCATCGGACCGGGCGAAGTCAAAGCCCGCTTCGAGTCCGCGCGGACGATGTGCGATCAGTCTTTGGGGCCGTTGAAAGGTCACAGCGACAGGAGTAGTCTCTTCGCCAACAGCTCGGCGCGGTTTTCGTGCTGTTGATCCAGAAAGGGGGTGCTATGGTCAGGCAATTTGCGATTGCAGCAAGCCTGGTGGCGATGGCTTCGTGCGGCGACGGCGGTTCCGCGACCAGTTCTGTCCCAGCGTCCACAGAAGTACGACTGGCTACCAACGCGTGGACGGTGAGCGTGCGCGGCAACGCCACCAATCCCAGTGACGTGGAGTCCACGCTTTTGCGAAGCGCCGATCTGGCGATTGCCAACGGATATGATTTCTTCGTCATTGTGGATCGCTCTGGCGTGACGGCAGACGCACCGGACCCTGCGAAGGCTGACTACGTCTTTCGGGAGCCGGGCAGATCCAATACGATCGTGGCCTTTAGCACGGTCTCGCCCGGTCTGACAGGGCCCGTCTATGACGCGCGATTCACCCACGACCGTCTGAGCGCGAAATAGCCAGGGGCCGGTGTGGTAAAGGTGCCCAGGCCCAAAACTGCCTGACTGGGAAAACCCGCTATCGGTGCAAAGGCGAGACTGGAATATTCGTGCTGAACTCGCCCAGGCGTCCCAGGTTGCGCTCGCTTCCGGGATACCAGTTTCTGAGCGGGCCAGGACGCACCTGCGAGCGGCGTTCGGTCTGCGCCACCGCCTCCTGGATGGCTGTGCGCAGAACCTTCAGTTCCTCCGGCGAGCACTTGCCGTGAAAGTGTAAGCTCAAGGCCCCTCCTTCCTCGACTACCCCGCATTCGTCGTGCACTTCGTCGGCCCAAGCGGGCAAAGCCATCAGCGTCCAGGCCAGACCGAGTACAGCGACTCGGCACAATCTCCAGGCCCCCAAAGAACCTGTGCTCCTGATCGCTCGCGCGTGCCGCTGGTTGTGCGATGCGCACCGCGTCAACCGGACCGCTGCGGGGCCACGGGATCGGGAAGCCGCCCGTACCCAGGGCGGACCATCTTTAGTGAGGCTATTGCGCATGAGACCTTTCGCCAAGACGAACCACGATGAAAGGGTAAACGCGTGCGCCCGCTTGAGCGTGACGGCAGCTCGGCCGGCGGCCCCGCTGGCATGGGTCGAATCCGCTCGACCAGTAGCCCGGAAGCTTTGCGTCCCCGATTTTCATCGGGTTTGCCCTTTACGAAAATTCGCTCGATGAGAGCCCGGTTTCGCGACCGTGCAGTTCAGAAGGTTGCAAGTCTTGCGCGACGGCGAGGTTGCGTCAACCGGATTATTCGGAAGGTTGCGGGGATGCAAACAGCGTGTCGCCCTTTGACATTTTAGTGCCGCGCTCGGGGTCCGGAGCCGGAGCCGGTCGGCACTAAGGCACACGCTTGACGAGCGCGAAGTGTTTCTTCCCCTTCTTCAAGACGAGGAACGCGCCGTGCAACCAATTCGCATCCGGAATCTCTGCGTGCGCGTCGCCCTGCCGGACGTTGTTCACCGAGATCGCCCCTTGCCGGACCGACTCGTTGGCCTTGCCCATCGAGGCTTCGATCCCGGCGCGTACGAGCATGGAGTTGAGTTTGGGAACCTCTCCCTTCTCCAAAATCACGGAAGGAACCGAGCTTAGCAGGGACTCCAGGATCGAGCTACTCATCAGCGTCACGTCGCCACCTCCGAAGATGGCCTCGACTGCGGCTACGATCTGTCTGGCCTGCGCCTCACCGTGCACCAGGATGGTCATCTCGGAGGCGAGCCGCTTTTGCGCCTCCCTCAGATGCGGTCGCTCACGAACCGACTCATCTAAGACCTCGATCTCGGCTCTGGAGAGAAAGGTGAACACCTTGAGAAAGCGAATGACGTCCGCGTCCGCCGCGTTCACCCAGAACTGGTAGAAGTCCCAAGGCGAGGTGAGAGCGGGATCGAGCCAGACCGCGCCTTGGACGCTCTTGCCGAATTTTTCCCCGTCGCTATTGGTCAACAAGGGAAACGTCAGAGCGAACGCGCTCGCATTGTGGGTGCGGCGGATCAGATCGGCGCCCGAGACGATATTGCCCCACTGATCCGATCCGCCGATTTGTAGCGTGCAGCCATGGCGCTCGAACAGGTTCAGATAATCGAATGCCTGCAGCAGCATGTAACTGAACTCGGTGTAAGAGATACCCTCGCCTTCCCTGTCAAGACGCGCACTGACCGAGTCTCGGCGAATCATCGCGTTCACCGAGAAATTCTTGCCGATGTCGCGCAAGAACTCGAGAAGCCGGACCTCGCGCGTCCAGTCGAGATTGTTGACGACCGTCCCTCCGACCGGGCCGACATACTGCATGAGCTGCTTTTTGATCAGCTCCGAGCGTGCCAGAACGTCCTCGGACGACTGGAGAACCCGTTCGTTGGACTTGCCACTGGGGTCCCCAATGAGTCCGGTCGCACCGCCTACGAGCGCGAGTGCTCGATGCCCTGCACGGGCGAACCGGACAATCGAGAGCAGCGGCACAAGATTGCCGACGTGCAGACTTACCGCGGTGGGATCGAAGCCGCAATACAGGGTGATCGGCTTTTGCGACATCGCATGGCCGAGCGCTGCAATATCACTGCACTGATGAAGTAAGCCGCGCCACTCCAGATCTTCCAAGAATGCCTGAGACATGCCGATCCCTCTAATGGTCCATCATCGAGTTTAACCAAGGCGGCGGCGGCGCAAAAGCTCAGAGTCCCCGACACCGGTGTGCCGCACCACCTTCGGCCGCCACCGACAACAGGGCCCAAAGTGCGCCCGACGAAATAGGCTAGAGTAGCGCCTGTCCCTTACAAAAACGCCCCCAAAGCGCTTGCGCCCAGACGCCCTTGAACTCAGCCGTCAACGCCGACCCCGAAGAACTCAAGAAATTCAGCGACTTGGCCCACGTCTGGTGGGATAAGACGAGTCAGTTCCGCCCTCTGCACGAGATCAATCCCTTGCGCCTGGCGTGGATCGCCGAACGCTGCGCCCTGGCGGGAAAAAGAGCACTGGATGTCGGCTGTGGGGGCGGAATTCTATCAGAAGCCATGGCGCTCGCCGGAGCCCAGGTGAGCGGGATTGATCTTTCGGACGCCGCGCTTGGAGTCGCAGAATTGCACGCCATCGAATCCGGGGCCAAGGTTCACTACGAGAAGATCTCCGCGGAGGACCTGGCCGACCGGGAACCTGAAGGCTTCGACGTCGTGACCTGCATGGAATTGCTCGAGCACGTTCCGGATCCCGCGCAGACCGTAAGTGCCTGCGCTCGCCTGGTCAAGCCTGGCGGTCATGTGTTCTTCTCGACCATCAATCGCAATCCCAAGTCCTATCTGTTTGCCGTGGTCGGCGCCGAATACATTCTCGGACTGCTGCCCAAGGGCACGCACGACTACGCGCGCTTCATTACGCCCTCTGAGCTTGCGCGCGCGTGTCGTTCGGCTGGACTCGTGACCAACGAACTCATCGGACTTCACTACAATCCGCTCACGCGCCACTACTGGCTTGCCTCCAACACCGCTGTGAACTACATGGTCGCCACGATCCGTCCGACAAAATGAGCGTTCTCCCCTTCCAGGGTGTGCGCGCAGTCCTCTTTGATCTGGACGGAACTCTGGCGGACACCGCGCCCGATCTCGCCCGCGCGGCCAATACCATGCGACGGGCGCGCGGCCTCGCGCCGCTCCCGTTGTCGGCGCTGCGGCCCGTGGCCTCGCACGGCGCGCGTGGGCTCCTGAAGGTGGCGCTGGACGTCACCCCTTCGGACGCCGACTATGCCCAGATGCGCACCGAATTCCTCGCAAACTACGAAAGTGCGCTGTGCGTCGAATCGACCCTTTTTGCTGGAGTCGACTCGGTTCTCGAGGATCTGGCCAAGCGTGGTCTCGCGTGGGGCATCGTGACGAATAAGGCCACGCAGTTCACCACCCCTCTGGTCGCAGCGCTTGGTCTTGTGCCGCGCGCTGCAACCGTGGTTTCGGGAGATACGACGCCTCACTCCAAGCCGCACCCGGCGCCGTTGCTCTTCGCCGCACAGGCGCTCAAGGTGTTCCCCGATGCGTGCATCTACGTCGGCGATGACGTGCGCGACATACAGGCTGGTCGCGCCGCGGGAATGAGGACCGTCGCTGCGGCCTATGGCTACTGCGCCGATAGCGATCCCGCGCTTTGGGGAGCCGACGCCACGATCTGCGTTCCACAAGCCCTGCTTGAACTCCTTGTCCACTGAGCTTTCTGGTTTGGCCCAGGGCCATGTTCAACCACGTGGGACCTAAACAAGGCACCCTATAATGCGAGTTACTTCTTTCGGGGCGCTTATGCCATCCAGAGCTCGTATCCGAAACGGGTTGATTGTCTTAGCCGTTCTGATCCTGCTCTTTGCGGCCTTCGGCTACCTGATCGCGCCGGGGCTCGTTCAGCGTCAAGCCGAGAGCAGACTCTCCGATCTGCTCGGTCGAAAGACCACTCTGGGCTCCGTGGCCGTGCATCCGTTTGCCTTGGGGATAACGCTTAGGGATTTTAAGATCCGGCGTGCCGACGGCTCCGAGGCACTCTTTTCCATCGGGCAGCTCGACGCCGGACTCTCATTGGTTTCCCTGTTTCGGCTCGCGCCGGTCGTCAATCGCCTGCACATCGACGCACCGCATCTGTCGGTCACACGACTGGCACCCTCGCGCTTCGATTTCCAAGACATCATCGACCGCCTGACATCAGCGCCGCAAAGCGCCCCCCCGAGTGGCTCTTCCGACAAACCCATGGCGTTTTCGATCAACAATATTGAAATCACGAATGGGCAATTTGATTTCGACGACCAGGTCACTCACTCGCAACACAAGCTTGAGGCGATCACGTTAAAGCTGCCGTTCATCTCCAACATCCGCCACGACGTCGAACTGTTTGTCGAGCCGGAGTTCTCGGCCAGGCTCGACAACACCCCGATCGCCCTAAAGGGCAAATCCAAACCCTTCGAGAAGTCCCTGGATACTTCGCTAAGCCTCAATATCGAAGGGCTAGAGCTGCCGCCCTACGCGAGCTTTTCGCCCGTACCCCTACGACCGAAGCTGGAGAGTGGAACTCTGCGTTCCGACCTTTCCATCGCCTTCACACGCGATGCAGACGCCACCCCGCATGTGAAGCTTTCGGGCAAGGCCACGCTGGAGAAATTGCGCATTCTCAAGCCCGGCGATGCGGAGGCGGTGAGCGCCGAACGGATCGCGGTCGACCTCAAGGAGGTCGATCTGCTGTCAGGTGCGTCCGATGTGAACTCCGTCGAGGTTGATGCGCCCCATGTCTCGATCACGCGCGGGGCCAATGGCGAGATCGACCTCGTCGATCTGTTTACGCTGCCCGCGGCCCAACCCCAGCCCTCGTCGCCTGCGACTTCAGGGAACGGTCAACCGTCCGCCCCGACGTCGCAACCGGCGATATCGAACACCACTCCGGCTAAGCCGTCGCCGCAGTTTCACCTGGGTGCTTTCAAGCTCGTCGACGGTGTGGTGCACTATGAGGACGATACGCTTGCCAAGCCATTTACCGCGACGGCACAAGATATCCACGTCGATGTCGCGGACCTCTCGAGCCGGCCCGACAGTCAAAGCAAGGTGGCGCTGGGTCTTTCGACTGCACCGGGCGAAAGCATCGACTTTGACGGCCAAGCCAGCCTTGGCGGCAAACAGGCCAAGGGCCACTTAACCATCAAGGACGTGCACCTGCCTCCCTACACCGTCTTTATGGCGGACTTCATTACGGCCAAGCTCGAGGATGGATCCCTCGGTGCGACCGGCGACATCGAATTCGCACTGGGCGACAACGGGCCAGAAGCACGCGTCTCCAATCTTGGGATCGAACTCTCTCATTTTCGACTGAAAAAGGCAGACGAGCGCGACCCAATCGCCGCGGCGGGCCGTATTGCACTCGAAGGTGGTAGCGCCGACCTGGGCAAGCACGTTGCCCACGTCGAGAAGATCACGCTTTCCGATGTGGCCCTCAATGTCGTGCGCGACGCGAAGGGCATCATGAACCTGACCACTCTTGTCGCGAGTTCCAAAGGAGTCAGCGAGCATCCGGCCGGCGCCCCGGAAAAACCGCCCAAGCTTTCCTCGGTCCCACCACCCAAAGCATCGCCTGCCTTCGAGTGGGATGTGGCCGACATCGAACTGGGCAACAGTGTCGTGGGTTTCCGCGACGAGAGCGTGACTCCGGCCTCCCAGATGCGCTTGGAGAAGATCGCAGCCTCGGCGCATGCGGTGCGCATCGAGCCGGGTTCGCACATTGCCTTTCAATTGAGCGCGCTTGCAAACCAGAAGGGACGCATCGAGCTCAAAGGCAATGTCGTGCCAGCGCCGTTCGGCCTCGACGCCCAGATCTCGACGAATAAGCTTCCCCTTGCACCCTTTCAAGGTTACCTCGGAGATCGCCTGAACGTCACGATCCAGCAGGCCGACCTCACGGTGCGCGCGGGATTAAAGATGGTCAGTTCGCCCGACACCGACGTCCGCTTCCGGGGTACGGTCGAGGTGACCGACTTCGCCTCGCTGGACAAAGTCACGTCGGCGGACTTTTTGCGCTGGAAGTCGCTGGTGATTCCGAACATTGACGCTCACATACCCTCGTCACCTCATCCCGTGTCAGTTCAGATTGGAGATGTCGTCCTCACGAACTTCTATTCCCGGCTGATCGTCTATCCCGATGCGCGACTGAACGTGCAAAACGTCGTGATGCAGCCCGGGACCCAAGCTCCCCAATCCGTGACGAGCGCAGCACCGGACTCCGAGCCGCAAGCCGCGCCACCCGTGCAGAATCCAGCGCCGGTCGCGCATCCCGCTCCCGGTGTGGCCGTGGCGGCGGTGACTCCGAGCCCCGGCGCCGAGGCCGGTCCGCAGCCGATCATCCGTATGAAATCCGTCACATTAAAGGACGGTGCGGTGAACTTCACGGATAACTTCGTCAAGCCCAACTACACCACCAACATTACGGCGCTCAATGGCGGGGTCTCCAGTTTCGCCTCGGATAATCCGTCACCGGCCGATGTCAGCCTTAAAGGCTCGCTCGAGGGCAATGGCGATCTCGATATCACCGGTCGCATCAATCCGCTCGCTAGTCCCCTGTTTGTCGATATTGCCGCGAACGCAACCGACATTGAACTAACCCGGCTTACGCCCTATGCCGCGAAGTACGCCGGCTACAACATCGAGAAGGGGAAGCTCTCGATGAAGGTGAAGTACCACATCGAAAATAACCGCCTTGAAGCGCAAAACAATCTGTTCCTTGATCAACTGACCTTTGGTGAGCGCGTCGACAGTCCCAGCGCAACCAAGCTGCCTGTGCTCCTTGCCGTCAGTCTGCTCAAGGATACGCACGGCCAGATCAATATCGATCTGCCGATCTCGGGTTCCCTGTCCGATCCGCAGTTCAGTATCGGCGGCGTGATCGTCCGCGTGATCTTGAATCTGCTTGAGAAAGCGCTGGTCTCCCCGTTCGCGCTGTTATCGTCGATCGGCGGGGGTGATGCGGGTGAACTGGGCTACGTCGAGTTCGAACCCGGCCAGGCGACCCTCACGCCCGGCGCGCAGGCGAAAATCACCAAGCTGGCGGGCGTCCTCGGGAACCGACCGGCATTAAATCTGGACATCACCGGACGAGCCGATGCCGCCACGGACACCGACGCTGCGCGCGAGGCGCGCCTGGGTGCCAAGGTCCGCGGCCTGAAATACCGCGACCTTTTGAAATCTGGCGAGAACGTCGCGTTTGATGATGTGAAGGTCAGCGAAGCGGAATACCCGAAGTATCTTGAAGAAGTCTACAAGGACGGGGACTTCGAGAAACCCAAGAACGCGGTCGGATTGACCAAGTCCTTACCCCCAGCAGAGATGGAGCAACTTCTTCGCTCAAACATGCCCGTCAACGAAGCTGACCTGTTCGTTCTGGCTGACCGGCGCGCAAGCGCCGTGCGCGATGCCCTCGAAGGGCCCGGAAAGATCGCGGGCTCGAGGCTTTTCATCGTCGCATCCAAGCTGATGAAGGAGCCTCCCAAGGACAAGGGCAGTCCGAATCGTGTTGACTTCTCTTTGCACTAGCGCCAAGGCGCAGCGGACCGAGTCCCGGTTTCCGTCGTGCCCGCCGCTCGCGTTCGCAGCGGCGGTGGGCAGGATGCGTCGTCTCCTCGTACGTCAGCGTAGTCACTGCGGCGGCACAATCTGGCCGGAACATCCTCAGCATCGCATCGACCGATACGAGGCCCTTGCATGATTTTGACTTCGGAAGAATGGGAAATCGTTCGCCTGAGCCTGGAGGTGGCCTTTCTGGCCAGCCTCCTTTGCCTGCCCTTTGCCATTGCGACCGCCTGGCTGCTTGCGCGCACGCAATTTTTTGGAAAATCGATCATCAATGCAATTGTCCACGCCCCGCTGGTACTGCCCCCGGTGGTCGTCGGCTACCTCTTGCTGCTGCTCTTGGGGACGCGCGGCCTCATCGGTCACTGGCTGTTGGCGAACTTCGACATCCGATTTGTGTTTACAACAAAGGGGGCGGTGCTCGCCACCGCGGTCATGGCCTTTCCTCTGGTCGTGCGGGGAGTTCTTTTGTCTCTGACGGCGATCGACGAAGGACTGGAGCTGGCGGGACGTACCTTAGGCGCGTCACAGTGGGATGCCTTTTGCTCCATCACCTTGCCCCTGATCCTGCCGGGAATCCTGTCGGGCTCGGTCGTCGGCTTCGCGCGTGCCTTAGGCGAGTTCGGCGCCACGATCACGTTCGCATCGAATATTGAGGGTCAAACGCGCACTCTTCCCTTGGCGCTCTACACCGCGACCCAATCGGCCAATGGCGACGCATCCGCCGTGCGCCTGGTGATTATCTCCATGACACTGGCCCTGGTCGCACTCGGTCTTTCGGACTGGTTCGAGCGGACGCTGCGTCGCATGCTCGGATTCGGAGGACCAACGTGACGGCCGAGCTGGAGCTCGACATCAGTGTTCGCCTGGGTCAGTTCCAACTCGACGCGAAATTCACCGCGCCAGCGCGAGGCATCACTGCGCTCTTTGGTCGCAGCGGTGCCGGCAAGACCACGGTCATCAATGCCTTGGCGGGCATCGTGCGGCCGAGCCGCGGCAGCATCCGGGTCGATGGCCAGACGTGGTTCGATGCAGAGCGGGCAATCGATTTGCGCATCTCCGAGCGAGCCGTAGGCTACGTCTTTCAGGATGCGCGTCTGTTCCCGCATCTGAACGTCCGCAGCAATCTTCTCTACGGTCTCAAACGCGCCCAGCGTCGGGGCCGCACCGTGCGGGTGCAAATGGATGAGGTCGTTACCCTGCTCGGTCTAAAGACGCTCCTCGGACGCAGGCCCGGCCACCTTTCCGGAGGCGAACAACAGCGGGTCGCGCTGGGGCGCGCTCTGTTGTGCCAGCCCGAGGTGCTCCTCATGGACGAGCCGCTCGCGGCCCTGGATGCGCCGCGCAAATCCGAAGTTCTGCCCTATATCGAGAAGCTGCGCGATGAGTTTCGCGTGCCCATCATCTACGTGAGTCACTCCCTTGAAGAGATCACGCGTCTTGCAGACTACGTGGTGATCCTAGCCCAAGGCCGAAGCGTCGCCGCGGGTGGCTTGATCGAAATCATGCAGGATCCGCACTTCGCGCCACTCATCGGGCGCTACGAGGCAGGAAGCGTGCTCGAATGCAAGGTGAGAAGCCACGATGCAGATACGCAACTGACTACCCTCAGTTTCGCCGGGGGTGTCCTCGTCGTCCCGGAGGTCGCGTTACCCGTAGGGCACTCCGTGCGGGTTCGCCTGCGCGCTCGAGAAGTGGCGCTCGCGACATCCTATTGTGGCGAGCTTAGCATCACCAATCAGCTTGAGGGCCGCGTAGCCGGCATCATCGAAAGGCAGGGCCCGTATGTCGAAATCGCCGTGGCGATCGGTCCTTCGATCGTGCGCGCGCTCATCACCCGCCAATCCCGGGAGCGTCTTGGAATCGCGCAAGGATCGCTGGTCTTTGCGCTAGTGAAGAGCGTCACGCTCGACCGTCGAAGCGTTGCCGCATGATCGAGGACCGGGATGGCGCGTTTGGCGGTGACGTCGAGCCAGAGGCGTCGCTCGCCCTTCGCACCGACCTGATGCTCGCAGCACCCGAGACCCTGGTGACGCGACTTCCCGAGTGCCTAGTTGTGCGCACGCCGGAGAATCCCACCTTCTGGTGGGGCAACTTCCTCTATTTTGGGGCGCCACCCCAAGCAGGCGATTCAACCCGGTGGGAAGCATTGTTCAACCAACAGATCCGCGCGGCCCAGCCGGGCTCGCGTCATACGGCCTTCTCGTGGCCCGGACACGAGAGGGGGGAAGTCGGGCCCTTTGAGGATCGGGGCTACGAAGTGCTGGACTCCATTGTCATGTCAGCTCGCACGCTTGAGCCATATCGCCATGCGAATTCCGCCGCCCAGTTCCGCAAATTGAGGGAGGATGAGTGGGGAAAGCTTCTGGAACTGATGGTCGCAGAGCGCGAAGCAGGTCACCCGCTGGAGGACTACACCAACTTCGCCCTGCGGCGCGTCGAGCGCTGGCGAACTCGCGTAGCCCAGGGGCGAGGGGCCTGGTTCGGCGCCTTCATGGGAGATCTGCTCGCGAGTTCCCTGGGCATTTTCGTCGGACGCGAGGCCCAGTCGGATGGCACTCGTCTCGCGCGCTTTCAGGAAGTGGTCACCGCGCGCGCCCACCGCCAAAAAGGGCTCGCGGGCACACTCATCGGCCAGGCGTGCGCGATGACCGAGAGCACCTGGGGGCCTCTGCAATTGGTGATCGTCGCCGATGCGAACGACGTCGCGCAGCGCCTCTACCGGAGCCTTGGCTTTCGCGTCGTCGAGCACTACAAGGGATTGGAAAAAGGTGGCTACTGAGACCTCGCGACAGTGGCATGGTCGTGTCATTCGCCTTGCCGTTCCCATCATTCTCGCGAATCTGACCCAGCCTGTGGTCTCAGCCGTCGATACGGGGGTCGCGGGGCATCTGCCGAACGCGTCATACCTGGGCGGCGTTGCATTGGGAGGTCTCTTTTTCAATTTCATCTACTGGGGATTCGGATTTTTGCGTATGGGAACAACCGGACTGACTGCGCAGGCCCACGGCGCGCACGACAACGATGCGCTTCGCCTGACGCTCGTTCGGGCACTCTCGCTCGCACTGGCCATTGGCCTGGTGATCCTCCTTGCCCAAGTACCACTGCTGCAAGCAGCGCTGACCCTTCTCGGAGGCAGCGCTCAAGTGCGACACAACGCCCTAGTTTATTGTCAGGCGCGCATCTGGTCTGCACCGCTTGCCCTCGGTAACTATGCGATCCTGGGTTGCTTTCTCGGCCTGCAGCAGGTCCGGCTTGGGCTCTTGCTGCAGTTGTTCATCAACCTCGTCAATATCGCAGCGGTCTTCGTCCTCGTTTTCGGGATGGACCTAGGCCTTCCAGGGATCGGATGGGCCACCGCGTTGGCCGATACGGCCGGATTCGTCCTGGGACTGGTCCTCGTGAAACGGTTACTGCCCAAGGGACTATCCAGACTCAGTTGGTCGCGGGTTCTGGATCGCCACGCGTTAAGCCAACTCATGCTGATCAACTTGAATCTGTTTGTTCGCACCATCTGCCTCCTTGCCAGTTTCGCGTGGTTCACCCACGCCGGTGCGCTTCTGGGGGACGTCGTTCTTGCGGCGAATGCGATCCTTCTGAACTTTCAGACCTTCATGGCATTCGCGCTCGATGGTTTTGCGCACGCTTCGGAGGCGCTGGTCGGGCTAGCCTTCGGCGCTCGCGACCGAAAGGCGCTGCGTCGGGCCATTGAAGTGACCACCCTTTGGGCCGGTGTTACGGCGGTCGCATTCGCGCTCATCTATGCGTTCGCCGGCGGACGCATTGTGGGATCGCTGACCGATCTACCGGGCGTGCGCGAGGCGGCAGTCCAATACCTGCCGTATGCCGCGATTTCTCCCCTCATCTCGGTGTGGGGATTCCAGTTCGACGGTGTTTTCATCGGTGCCACCTGCACACGCGAACTGATGCTGTCCATGATGATCTCCGCCGCCGCATTTGGTGCGAGCGTCGCCCTGCTTGAGCCCTGGCTTGGCAACACGGGTCTTTGGCTCGCGCTCCTCATCCTCATGGCCATGCGCGGCGCGACACTGGGCGCCTTCCTGCCGCGCGTGTTCGATACCGCTAACCGATCCGACCCGGCCCCCGCGCTCTCGACTTGACGGCAGCATCCAGCCCCCCTTCGCGTGCGGCACCGCATAGAAAACGGGGGCCGAAGCCCCCGTCCTGCTTTCTTCTGTTGCCAGGCTCCAGCAGCCCCGTAGTCCGGTTATTAGGCGGCTACAGCAAATTGCTCATCGTTGGCATTTGCTTGATTTGCGCGGATTACGTCCGTCGCCTCTCGGGTTGCCTGCTTACCCTCATTCACGCCGTCGAAACCAGGTCATCCCCCCAGTTTTGGAGATGGGCGGAATCGAACCGCCGTCCGACATGCTTCCGGTTCACCGGAATTACAACCATGACTATATGTTACGCCGCCTAGCCCGATCCAGCCACCGTCACCTTCGTGCCGGTAACATTCGGACACGATTCTTCCAAATTTGCGGTGCACCGGTCCAGTGAGCCTGGCGTTATCGACCTGAACGAACACTGTTCCCCATGCACGTGGGGTTCGATCCGAAGTAAAACAAGGAGTTATGTCATGAAGATACTGTCCCGCATTGCCGCCGCCGCCGTCGTTCTTGCAGCTCTCGCACCTCTGGGCGCGTTTGCCGATGTACCAGGCGATCACCCCGCTTATCTGCATGCGTTATCCGACTTGCGTGCAGCCCGCTGGATGATCGAGCATCGCCCTGGAAATTGGCAGCAAAGTCAGGATGAGCATTTCGCGGTTCAAAAGATCGACGAGGCTATTCGCGAACTGCGTGAAGCGGCCTTCGACGACGGCAAGAATCTCAACGACCACCCGCCCGTCGACGAGCGCCCTGACCAGCGCGGCCGATTGCACGCGGCAGCGGATTTCTTAAAACGCGCCCGGGGCGATATCGCCCGTGAAGAGGACAACCGCTACGCCCACGGCTTACGCGATCGATCCATTCATCACATCGAAGAGGCCCTCCACGCTGTGGAGCACGCCATCCACGACTAGCTCTTGGCACCTGGTCGAAGCCGTCGTCGCTTCGCTCGCAAGCGGCGACGGTGGATCGGGTCAGCTAACGAGGTCGCAGGCGGTCACAAGAACAAGCGAGGTTCCTCTCGGCGGCCACCGTCGAAGGCCAACGCGTCGGCTGCCGTTGCTCTAGAATGACGGAAACGAAGCCGATTCGCCCATGCGCCTGGCGACGCATTCCATCGACCGCACCCGGAGACCCCCATGCTCAAGTCCGTTCCCGCCCAGACAGGTGATGCCAGCAAATACTCTTCTGAAGAATGGGCGATTCGGGTCGATCTCGCCGCCGCCTATCGGCTCGTCGCCCACTTCCACTGGGATGACTTGGTTTTTACCCACATCACCGCGCGTGTACCCGGTCCCGAACATCACTTTCTCATCAATCCCTATGGGATGCTGTTCGACGAAATCACCGCCTCTTCCCTAGTCAAGATCGACATGGAAGGCAACAAGGTGGACGACAACCCTTGGCCGGTCAATCCGGCCGGTTTCACCATCCATAGCGCCATTCACGCAGCCCGGCACGACATTCAGTGCGTGCTGCATACCCATACCTTGAATGGCGTCGCGGTTTCAGCCCAAAAAAAGGGCGTTCTGCCGATTTCCCAGCAGTCGATCTTTGTTTTGTCCAGTCTTGCCTATCACGACTACGAGGGTGTCGCGTTGCGGGACGACGAAAAGCCGCGTCTGGTGGCCGATCTGGGCGAGAAGCGCTTCCTGATGCTGCGCAATCACGGCCTTTTGACCGTGGGCCGCTCAGTGGCGGAGGCGTTCCAGGGTATGTACACGTTCGAGGCCACCTGTAACATCCAGATCCGCGCCGAGGCTGGCGGAGGGGAACTCATCCCCATTCCCCAGAGCATTATCGATACGGCGCAGGAACAGGCACGCGCGGCGACCAATGCCCTGGGCGCGCAACTGTTTTGGCCCGGACTCTTGCGCCGCCTGGATCGCCTCGATCCCTCGTACAGAACCTAGAGACTGAGCCAGTCCCGACGGCCGGGGCAGCCCTGGCGACCTTCCGTGCTTTTTGCGCGGGAGGAGCGGCGCGTTGCGCCGCATCAGGGGATCATTTTCTCGATCCGGGCCGGCTCTAAGTAATTACACCGTCGCATTCCCCCAACGCTTCACAGTGCCCAGGACGTCCCCGGGTTAGGATTCGTCGAGAAATTCTATTCTGGGCGGGTGAATTGCCCTTATTTTGAGACCGTTTTGTCCGATGACCCAGTGATGGAGTTATTACTGAAGAGGCGCCGTGCGCATCGAAGCTGACCTGGGGGCGGTACATGAACGACTGCAAGTCGCGCTAAAAAGTGCGCGGCGCGCCCTGTTCGAGTGGCGGCGCAGCGGCGAAGTCATGGAACTCATCGGAACTCACGAGGGCGGTCTTCAAGCGCTTTTGGGCGGGGGCGGCCGCTATACCGTGAACGCCTTTTTGGAGCGGATCCACGACGACGACCACCTGGCGCTACGCGACTTCCTTGCCAATGCGACGCCGTTCGAGGAAACCGAGGGCGCAGTCGGCGGCGTACTCGAATTTCGCGGGATCGAAGGGCCGGCACCCGGGGCTTGGCTCGAGGCCACGGTCGCCCGCGTGGTGCGCGATCCCAATGGAATCGCGCAGATAGTGCAGGGCTCGATCCAGGACGTCACGGCGCGCAAACGTGGGCAAGTGGAGGCAGAACGGGTACGCAATCTCTATGCGGCCTTAAGTGCGAGCAACCGGGCGATCGCACGCAGTTGCGAGCCCGAACACCTCTTTACCGAGATTTGCGAGATCGCGGTGCGACATGCCGGGTTTCGCCTGGCGATCATCCAGCAGCTCAACGCCGAGACCGGCGAACTCAAGCGCATCGCCCAGGCCGGCGAAGCGCTGGACTATGTGGCTTCACTGCGGGTCTCGGCGAACGAGGACGTGCCCGAAGGGCGGGGGCCTGCGGGTCAGTCGGTGCGCAGCAACCGTCCCTGCGTCTGGAACGATTTCCTGGCCGACCCGGGAGCGCGGCCGTGGCGCGAAAATGCGCTTCGATCCGGGATCCGCTCCTCAGCGAGCATCCCGATCCGTCGCCAGGGCAGGCCTTGGGGCGTATTCGGCGTGTACTCGTCCGAAGCGGGCTTCTTCGACGCACCGCTCATCGATCTGCTCGAGGAGATGACGCATGACGTCGCGCTGGCCCTGGAGCGCTTTGAACGCGATCAGCAACTGCGCAACGTCCAGGCGCGCCTGCTGGACAGCGAAGCTTTGGCCGAAGGCGTATTGAACGCCGCCGTCGATCCCATCCTGTGCGTCGACGACGCGGGCAAGATCGTCGTCTTTAACCCCGCTGCCGAGCGGACGCTGGGCTGGAGCGCGGCTGAGGCGCTCGGACGCGCCTACATCGACGTGCTCGTACCGCCCCGCTTTCGGGCCGAGCGCGCAAAGACGCTGGAGCGGTTCCTAAAGACCGGAGAAAGCGAGTTTGTGAACCAACGGCGCGAGAGCGTAGCCTGGTGCCGTAACGGCACGGAGCTGCCGATCGAGATCGCGACGATCGCCACCCGCATTGAAACCGGGCTGCTTTTGACCCTCTATCTTCGAGATATCTCCGAATTCAAGCGCAATCAGGAACTCCTCAACGAAGTCGCATCTCGTTACCGTCAACTGGTTGAACGCTCCCCGGAGGCATTGCTCGTGCACCGCTCGGGGAGACTTCTCCTGGCCAACAAGGCCTGCCAGCGTTTATTGGGCGTCTCGCACGAGAGCCAGCTGCTCGGTCGCGACTTGTTTGATTTCATCCACCGCGATTTCCACAAGCTCGTACTGCAGCGTATGGCTGCCAAGACCAGCAGTGAGCCGACGACGGTCGACTTCGTCGAGCAGAGATGGCTGCGCATCGACGGGTCCGAGACCATTGTCGAAGTCGCCGGAACGCGCGTGGACTACGAAGGGGAGATCGCGCACCAGGTGGTCCTGCGCGACGTGACCGATCGCAAGCGCGCCCTGGATATCCAGGAGCGCCAGAACCATGTACTAAGCCTCATCGCGGGCGATGCAGGGCTGCCGGAGATCCTCCTCCAGCTCGTGCATCTGCTCGAAATCCAGTCACCGCGCGCGCGCTGCTCGGTCATGCTGCTAAGCCAAGACGGCACAGTGCTTGATCGCTGTGTCGCGCCCAGCCTGTCGCCTGCGTTTCGAGCGGCGGTCGATCCCCTACCGGTGGGGCCCAGCTCGGCGGTTTGCGGTACGGCCGCATTTCGAGGTGCGCCGGTCATCGTGCGCGATATCACGACCGACCCTCTGACCCTGCCACTCGTGGAGCTGGCCCACTCGAATTCGATCGCAGCGGCCTCCTCGTGGCCGATCATGGGCAAGCGCGGTCAGATCCTTGGCACCTTCGCGCTCTACTACGCCCTACCCTGCGAGCCCAACGCGCTCGAGATGTCACTCATCGCCCTGGCGACGGATTTGGCCGGCATCGCCATCGAGAGCAGCTTAGCTGATGAGCGCATCCGTTATCTTGCCCACTACGACGAACTGACTTCTCTGCCGAATCGCTTCCTGTTTAACCAGATGCTTGAGCAGAGTTTGACGCGAGCGCGCCAGCACAACCACAAGCTCGCAACCCTGTTCCTGGATCTGGACCGCTTTAAGAACATCAACGACACGTTCGGTCACGGCATCGGGGATGACGTGCTGCGCGAGGTGGGCGCGCGCTTTCGTGCCTGCTTAAGGGGTTCGGATCGTATCGCGCGCATGGGCGGCGACGAATTCTTCATCCTGCTCGAAAGCATCGAGCAGGCCAGCGAGATCACCGATGTCGCAAGGCGCATCCTCGAAGTCGCTGCGCGTCCTTTTTTCATCAAGGGCGAGGAGTGTCAGCTTTCCGCAAGCATCGGCGTTGCCGTGTTTCCCGAGGATGGGGAAGACGGCGACACGCTCTTAAAGAATGCCGACATCGCGATGTATCGGGCCAAGAGCCAGGGAAAGAACACGTTCGAATTCTATTCGGCAAGCAAGAATATCCACACGGTGCAGCGCATGTCGCTTGAGAGTCGCCTAAGACGGGCGGTCGAGAACAAGGAATTCGTGCTGCACTATCAGCCCCGGGTCGATCTGCAAACAGGAAGCATCAAAGCCGTGGAGGCGCTGGTGCGCTGGCAGCATCCCGAACGAGGGCTACTTTCGCCTGTGGAGTTCATCTCGATTGCCGAGGAGACCGGACTCATCATTCCCCTTGGACGCAACATTCTCGAGATGGCCGTCTCCGATGCGCTCCTGTTCGAGCGCGCCCAGGGCAAGCCCCTGAGGACCGCGGTGAACCTGTCGGTGCGGCAGCTCAATGAAACCGATTTCGTCCAGGAAGTCGGTGATCTGCTGCGTACCAAGAACCTCGAGGCCAGCGCCTTGGAGCTCGAAATCACCGAGAGCCTTCTGATCCAGAATCCCGATCACGCCGAGCGCGTCATCGGAGAACTGCGTGCCATGGGGATCGCCGTCGCGATTGACGACTTCGGGACCGGCTACTCTTCACTGACCTACCTCAAGCGCTTTCCGGTGGAGACGGTCAAGATCGACCGCTCCTTCATCGATGATCTGCCGGGCAACGCCAACGATCTCGCCATCACCCAAGCCATCATCGCAATGACGCATTCTCTCGGATTAAGCGTGGTGGCCGAAGGGGTCGAGACCGAAGAGCAGGCCGCAACCTTAAAGCGCATGGGCTGCGACGAATACCAGGGCTATCTATTTTCAAGGCCCGTACCCATCGAGCGTTTGTTGCTTCTTATCGAGCAAGTGCGCCGCGCCGCCTAGGACGATGTCCGGTACATCCGCGACAGCCCTCAGGCTGGCGGGGCACGGGTCGCTGCAACGGCAAACCCCGCTGGAGCGCCCCTAGACGCTTAGCGGGCACATAAAGCACGGCGCGGGTGCGCTCCGCCGACTTCAAGCCTTATTTCTTGATTTGTTCGAATTCTTTGACTGCGTTGAGCGTATTGGCGACGTGCTTGTCCGGATTCAGGCTCGAATACTCGTAGACGATCGACCCACCCTTGACACCGCCTGGAGCAATCACGTAGGAGATGCGGTTCGCGTAGTCGGGCTTGAGCCACAGTACAGCGTCGTAGCTCTTCATGATGCTCTGATCTTCATCGGCCACGACTGCAAATTTGCTGCGGCACTCGCTCACCGAGAATTTGTTCAGGGTATCGATATCGTCGTGTGACACGCCGATGACCGTCGCACCCAGCGCCTTGTACTGATCGACGGCTTCGGCGAAGTCGTGGGCCTCGATCGTGCAGCCGATCGAAAAGGCCGCGGGATAGAAATAGAGAACGACCGGGCCATTTTGCAGCGCATCGGACAGAGAAAAAGTGAAGACTTGCCCTCCCAGAGACGCTTTCGCTGTAAAGTTCGGGGCGCTTTCTCCGACATCCAGAGCAGCGAAGGCCGGTCCGCACAGGGCGGCGCAAAAAAGGAAGGCCAACATCGAAATCGGCTTCATTCGCAGTATCCTTGTCCAAAAAACGGATCTCGAGCAATGCGGGAAATGAGCACCTTGCAAACCAACCCACTTGGTCCCGACGAGCACTGTGCGTCGTTACGGCGGCTCGAGATTTCCAGGGTGAATGATAAGCCTTACGGCGACGCTTGGGGCGGCGCACTGCGCGCGTTCCTCGTCGCCTTTGCCATGGTCATGGTGGCCGGTTGCGCCACGTTGCCCAAAGAGGTCGAACGCCAGTCCAGCGAGGCCGTCGAGGCGTCACAGGCGACAACGCTCGGCAAGATCGCGACGATCTCCTCGCCCGCGGAGGAATTGTCTGGATTTCGGCTCATGCCAGTGGGCAGCTACGCGCTCAATACGCGCGTGACGTTGGCACGCATGGCGGAAAAATCGCTCGATGTCCAGTACTACCTGGTCTCGGATGACCAGACTGGTCGTTATTTGCTGCGCCAGTTGCGCGATGCCGCGTTACGTGGCGTTCGGGTGCGTCTGCTGGTCGACGACCTCTACTCGGCGGGGGAGGATAGTCTCTTTCTCGGACTGAGAGCCTACCCGAACGTGGAAGTCCGGCTCTTCAATCCCTTTCCGGGCGGACGCTCGGGATTCTTGAGCCGCTTTGCGGCATCGCCGTTCGAGATTGAACGGCTCAATCATCGCATGCATAACAAACTCTTCGTTGCCGATGGGGCGATGGCCGTCGCGGGCGGCCGCAATATCGCCGACGAATACTTCCAGCGCAGCAACACGGAGAATTTTGTGGATCTGGATTCCTTCGTCTGCGGGGCGGTGGTGCCGCAACTCGAACAGATCTTCGATGACTACTGGAATAGCGAATACGTCTATCCGCTCGAGTCGATCGCCCATACGGACCGGAGCCAGGAAGAGCTTCGCGAGGATTTTGAACGACGGACCGGCCCTGCCTCGACGCCCGACCCGGAACCGCTGCCCGCCACCGACACCTTAGGTTATGGACCGCTCGCCGACGACCTCGAACGTGGTCGTCTGGGCCTGACCTGGGCTCCGGCCTTCGCCTACGCGGACCGGCCCTCCAAGATCTCGATGGAGAAGAGCTTCGCGGAGGATTCTGTTCAGTACAACCTGCTCGAATTGATGCGCAAGGCCAAGTCCGAGGTGGACATCTCGTCGCCCTATCTCATTCCTGGCCCGTCTGGAATGTCCATGATCCGCGACGACCGAAAACGCGGTGTGACCATCAAGATCCTCACGAATTCGCTGGCCGCCACCGACGAGCCGGTCGTCCATATCGGCTACTCGCACTACCGCCGTGCCATGCTCGATGCCGGGGTCGAGCTCGCCGAACTCAGTCCCTCGCGCATCAAGACCGCCAAGCGCCTAGGCATGTTCGGGACCTCGATCGGACGCCTTCATGCGAAGCTGGCCGTGATTGATCGCCAGACACTGTTTATCGGATCGATGAATTTCGATCCCCGCTCGGCACACAAGAACACCGAGTTGGGCATCATCATCGAAAGCAAGCCGCTCGCCAAAGAAGTGATGCGGCTGCTCGAGATCGCGCGCTACCAGAGCGCCTACACCTTGCGCCTGATGAAAAATACCAACGAAATCGAGTGGCTTAATATCGAAGACGACGACGCCATGGTTCAGCACGACGAACCCGATTCGGGTTTCTGGCTGCGTCTCGAATTGGAACTGCTCACGCCCCTGGCCCCGGAAGAACTCCTCTAGTCCGATTCGGGTTCACTAGCCATTGCGAAACAGGAAGCTGTAGGCATTCAAAGCGGGGGCACCGCCCAGATGCGCGTAGAGCACCCGCGAGCCCGGAGGAAACTCACCCATTCGAACCTTTTCGATGAGGCCGTGCATCGACTTGCCTTCGTAGACCGGGTCGACCAGCATTCCCTCGAGCCTCGCGGTCAGCCGAATCGCCTCGAGGGTTCCCGCGTTCGGAAGTCCGTACTCCGGGCCGCCAAAACGTTCGTCGAGGACCACGTCCTCATGGCCGATCTCGCGTCCGAGCTCCACCAGGGCTGCAGTATTTTTAGCGATGCGCAAGATCTGCTCGAAGGTGGGGACGGGTTTGGCAGAGGCGTCGATGCCGATGACCCGCTCGCCGCGCCCGTCATGAGCGAAGCCAACGACCATTCCGGCCTGGGTGCTGCCGGTCACCGAACAGGTCACGATATAGTCGAAGCGAAAACCGAGTTTTTCCTCCTGCTCGCGGACTTCCTCGGCGAACCCCACGAATCCCAAGCCGCCCAGCGGGTGCTCGGAACAGCCCGCCGGAATGGGGAAGGGTTTTCCGCCCGACTCGCGAACGCTTTGCAATGCGTCTTCCCAACTCTTTCGGATCCCAATATCGAATCCGGCCGGGTCCAGGCGCACGTCGGCACCGAGGATACGCGAGAGTTCTATGTTGCCGACGCGATCGTAGACCGCATCGGAATAATTGACCCAGTTCTCCTGGACGAGCACGCATCGCATACCCAGGTGGGCGGCCACGGCCGCGACCTGGCGCGTCTGATTAGACTGAATCCCCCCGATCGACACCAAAGTGTCGTAGCCACCTGCAAGCGCCTCGGGGATCAGGTACTCGAGCTTGCGGGTCTTGTTACCGCCAAAGGCCAGCCCACTGTTGCAGTCTTCCCGTTTTGCATAGATCTCGACCTTGCCGCCAAGGTAGGCACTTAACCGTTTCAAAGGCTGAATGGGCGTGGGTCCGAAG
>JBEKVI010000051.1:0-38440 GCA_049514215.1 Burkholderiaceae bacterium | reverse complement strand
CCGTGACGCCCAAACCCGCAATCGTCGTGAACTTCGCATCCAGGCCAAGCGGCTGCCAGATCGCCACGAACTGTGGAGTCGAGATCGCAGATACGGGACTTCAGCAGGGTCAAGGCATGCATGGCAGTTTCAGTCGCGCCGATACCTACAACTTCATGGCTGCGATGGGACCGGACTTTCGCAGCGCCTTCGTCGACCCTGTTCCCGCCAGCAACGCCGACATCGGCCAGACTCTGGCCGATCTGCTGGGACTGCAATTGCCCTCTCGCGGCACACTTGAGGGCCGGATTTTGCGCGAAGCCTTTCGTGGAGGCAAAGAACCCCCCTGGAGCGCGGCTCGGCTGACCTCGGAGGCGGGCCCATCGGCGCTGAAGACTTCCCTGATCTACGAAACCGTCGGCTCAACCCGTTATTTCGACGCGGCCGGATTCGCCGGTCGAACACTGGGTCTGGACGACTAGGCGCAGCGCTCGTGCGTGAAGGACACGATCCTTCGTGTCCGGCACATCCCGCCCGAGCGATCTCCTGGCCCCGGGGAGCTATGCCGCTTTTTCGCGATGGGTCGGCGCCGCCTCGTTGTAGCGCAGACTGATCTCGATCCGTTCCTTGCCGCGGCCGACATTCTTGCGCCGCAGTTCGATTTCGCCGATTTCACCGGTACGCCGCAGATGCGTTCCGCCACACGGCACCGCGGCAAACGCGTCAATCTTCCAGTAGCGCCTCTGGTCGACCTCGCTCGAGTAGGCGCTCGTAATTGCTTCATTCGAGGCGACAATCTGGCTTACCCCTTCTTGAAGGCGCGGAAACAGCTCCGCGATGTTGCTCGACCATCCAAAATCGATGCGTGCTTTCGATGGACTGATGTGGGCACCGATCTTTTCGATTCCCGGAGCAAGCCGCAGCACCATCTCCAAGACGACCTCCGCGGCAAAGTGCAGCCGCATCAAGGCGTAGCGCCTCGACCAGTCGATCTCCACTTCAACGGCATCACCGGGCACAAGGCCATGGCCTGCCTCGAGTCGATAGAGGATATCTAGTCCTCTTTTTTCGGCCTGAAGGACGCGGTGCGTGCCAATCGTTCCCGCATCGCTCTCCTGGCCGCCGGAGAAGGCATAGAAAATGGTGTCGTACAGGGTAATCTCGTCCCCTTGGACCGTCTTGACGGAGGTGAAAAGGGAGGTCTTGTAGGGATCTTCCCAGAAAACCTTTCGGACGGTGGGTTGGGTGGCGCTGGATTCCATCGCGATTCGAGTCGTATACGACCACTGGAACGAGGGCTGCATTATGCGGTGTCGCGCCGCCTTCGGGCAATCGGGCGCGCGGCGCGCCGGCGCCGCCCTAGAGACGAACTTTGATGCGGTACTGGAGCGTCTCCATGCCACCGGGCGCCACCGCGACATTCCAACCGGAGACATTGGCCGCTTCCACGCGATGCGGCTTGGACTCCGAAACGATCTCCCAATCTCCGGGAATCGGCTCTTGCACATGGACCGTCACCGCACTGGACTTGGCGTTATGGATCTCGATTTCGTAGGCGGCTTCGTAGACGAACTGATAGGGTCCCGCACCGGGTGACTTATGAAATTCGCTTTGTCGCTTCGATGCGGTCACATCGAACGCGTATCCCAGTTTGAGATCAACCGGCTGCTTGTTGGGTGTGTGGTCGATTTGATCCTCGCCGACAAATTGGGCGTGACCTGCGGCATCTTTCTTGTAGACGCGGATGATTCCCTTGGGCAGGGGAACACCCAGACTGGGAGCCACATTCTGGAAATGCGCGAGTACGCCGACTTTCAGCTTTCGGCCGATGTCCGGGACACTGGCACGATAGTAATAGTCGGCTCCCTGCAGGAGATATTCGGTCGTCACCGGGATGCGCTGCGCCTCGAGCAACGCCACTTGCTTGGTCTGATTTTGGGCGAGTGTCGTAGGATTGGCGAGCGTATAAAGATGATAGTCGAGGAGATTCTCCTCGACCGCCTTCTTCAGCGCGGGTAAAGGCTCTGCCGCGCGGGCCAGCATCCCTTGCTGCATTTGCAGCGTGTCGCGGACCCGATTGACGTCTCCGGCAACTAGCTGCAGCCGCGCGTTGCGATACGCGGCGCCGCTTTGGTTCGATAGCGTGACCCAGGCGTTCAGATCCAGGGTCTCGTTGGAGTCCGACAGTTCGGCAACATAGTCGGCTCGCCAAGAAAGCCCGGAGGTGAGGTAGGAAAGCTCCAGATCCTCGGCTCCTGAACGCGCCGCGCGCAGATCCAGAACCAGCGTGGGGCGGTCGCGCAGATTGTCGGGCACGGCTTGGAACGCGATGCGGCCAGTAGGATTTGACTCGATACGGTCGGCATAGCGCAGCACCACGCCGTCCTGCGCTGCCAGAACGGTCGCTTCCTCGCTGGTTTGTACGCCCGTGGCTGGATTGGTCGTCAGAACGCGGACCTTTTGACCGACGTACTTTTGGAGCAGGGTTTGAGGCGTTAAGAGATCGAAGTCGAAATTCTGTTCGATAACCGCGACGTTTTTCGGGTCCGACACATCGCGCAGCAACGCGGTCTCGGGTCGGATGCGTGCCGAGACGTCGCGCCACGCGAGGCTTGAACTGCCTTCGCTGAGACCGACGTGCCGCATGTCCTTCACGAGCGCAAGGTCGCTGTTGTAGATGGTGACGGCGACCTGCCTTTGCGCCTCTTCTGTGGTGACCGATTCGGGGGAGGCTTGGGCCGCCGCCCCGGTCAAAGCGAAGGCCAAGGTTGCTACAGCCCGAAGGCATGCATCTCGCATCGGTTCTCTCCTGGTTAGGTTTCGACTGTGGACACATTCGTCCCGGACGAGACGGCCCAGACGCGAAGACCCGGTGCCTCCACCCCGGCCGGAGAATCGGTCCACTTGGATTTGAACGTCGGTCTCGTCGATGTGGGGTTAACCGCTTATCGCGCTTGCGCGAAAGATTCCGCGGAACCCCTAGATGGGAAAGGCGGCACGCCCGGTTACAGAAAATGTTGTTACGGATTCGTCCACACCCTGCGAATCTCTCTAGAATCGGGGGTCGTTGCGACGGGGAGACACCGAATCGACCGCGGCAAAGCACCCGCCAGACCAAAAAAACTGAACAACTTGCGGGGCATGGCATGCCTTTAACAGCCCATCCGGTACGCTATACGTTACGCGAAGAGCGTCTACGCGGGGGCGGGGGGCCAGTGGTCTATTCGTACACCGTGCCCTTGTTCATGCCGTCGTCAAGGCGCGCGTTTCCACACTTTCATCCGGTACGCTTCACATTGCCATGAGACAGAAATCCCAACGAGACGAGCCCGTCACAGCGCCACTGCACCGACACCGCTTTAACCGATGGATGCCCCGCATGAATTCCTTTCTCGAGTCGGGTTTGTGTGTGCTGGCCGCAGGGCTGTTTGGCGTCGTCGGCTTCGGGCCGGCCAGCGCTAGCGAGATTGGCGTCTCGGACAAAACGATCCTGCTCGGGCAGTCCGCCGCTCTATCGGGCCCGGCGGCCAAGCTGGGCGCGAATATGAATCTGGGGGCGCGAATCTATTTCGATGCGGTCAACGCCCGCGGGGGCATCTATGGACGCAAAATCGAACTGCGGGTGAAAGACGACGGCTACGAGAGCGAGCGGGCGCGTCAAAACACCCTCGATCTGGTCCATAAGGACGGGGTCTTCGCACTGTTCGGCTACGTGGGAACCCCGACGTCCAACGCGGCCGCCCCGATCTATACCGAAAACCGGGTTCCTTTCTTCGGGGCCTACACCGGCGCCAGTTCGCTGCGCGAACCGTTTAACCGCTATGTCTTCAACGTAAGAGCAAGCTACATCGACGAAACCGAACGAATCGTCGATCAGCTCACGACCACCGGAACCAACCGCATCGGCGTGTTTTATCAAAATGACGCCTATGGCAAGGCCGGACTGGAGGGCGTGAACCGCGCCATGGATCGCCGACATCTGAAAGTCACCGCGCTCGCCACCGTCGAGCGCAACAGCGTCGATGTGAGCGAGGCGATGAAGACCTTGCGCGCGGCCGACCCCAACGCCATTGTGCAAATCAGTGCCTACGCATCCTGCGCCGCGCTCATCCAATCCTTGCGTGCTGCAGGCTATACGGGACAGTTCGTCAACGTCTCCTTCGTCGGAAGCCAGGAACTGGCCGACGCATTGGGCCCAAGCGGCTCGGGAGTCATGATCACGCAGGTCGTACCCTTTCCCTGGAGCAATGTTTCGCCACTACAGCGTGAGTACACCGCCGCCCTGAAGGCAGCGGGGATCACCACACCGGACTTTGGAACCATGGAAGGCTACATTGCGGCCCGCGTGTTTGTGGAGGGGCTGCGTCGTGCGGGACGCGATCTCACGCGCGAGGGCCTGATCGCAGCGCTAGAGACGCTGCGCGACTACGATCTGGGCGGCTTTACGATCACCTATTCGCCGGAGAATCATAACGGTTCGCGGTTCGTCGAAATCACCATGATTGGAAGCCACGGCAATTTCGTGAAATAGCGCCCACGTTCGCTTCGAAGAACGCCGAGCGCCGTTTTCGAATCGCTCGGCGTATCCCGCTTCTGGTGCCGCTCGCGCACCAGATCTAGGCAGCCGCCGTCAAGATCCGGAGTTCTCCCGGCGCATCCAATGGCACATTAATTGCATTACCTGGGGAAGCCACGTCCAGCTTACTGCGCCCCGCTTCAGCGCTCCCACACGCCCATGCGTCATCTGATCGACTCGCTTCGCAGCGGGAATTGGCGATCCCTGATTGCCTGCTTCTTGTACTTCGACACCGGCTTTACGGTCTGGGTGATGTACGGGCCCCTGGCACCGTTTATCGGCAAGGCCGTGTCGATGAGTCCCGCCGATCAGGGCTTTCTCGTGGCGACACCGGTGCTCTCGGCCGCGATTCTGCGCGTTGCATTGGGCAACCTGTTTCAGTCGATGGACGGCAAGAAAGTGGCCCTCTTGGGAATGACGCTCTCGGCCCTGCCTTGCGTCATTCTTCCCTTTCTCCCGCAGCCTGGCTACGACACGCTCCTCATTCTTGGCGTCTTTCTCGGTGTGGGCGGGGCAAGCTTCGCCGTGGCGCTGCCTATGGCGGGCAGCAACTATCCGCCCAAGGTGCAGGGCTTGGTGCTGGGCCTGGCTGCAGCCGGCAACGTCGGCGCGGTCCTGGATGGATTTCTCTTCCCCCGCCTGGCAGACGTTTTCGGTTGGCAGGCTGCCTGCGCCGCTGCTCTGCCGCTGCTCGCGGTCGCCGCGTTGACGATGTGGTTCTGGGGATGCGATCGGAGCTTAAAGTCGGGTGCCATCAAGGCTCCCCTGGCGTGCTTTGCCGCCACCGCGCTTGGCCTGATCGTTCTGGTACTCGCCGTGCGTGCCGGATGGCTGTTCGGCGTCAAGCCCGGCATCCTCCTCTTACCCATAGCGGGCGCATTGTATGCGATCGCACTGCTGCCAGCCCGATACCGCAGCGTGTTCAAGGAGCGCGACACCTGGGTCCTGATGCTGGTCTACAGCGTCACCTTCGGCGGCTTCGTGGGAATGTCCTCCTATGTCTCCACGCTTCTGACGGCGACGTATTCCATGAGCAAGATCGAAGCCGGCGGCTTTATGTCGTTGCTTGCATTTACGGGTGCGATGGTGCGGCCGGTGGGCGGCTGGGTCGCAGACCGAATCACGGGCGTGAAGGCCCTGCTTTTCATCCTCTTCGGAATCTGTCTTTGCGATGCCGCCTTTTCGGCCTTCGATCTGCCCCGGGACGGCGCGGTAGCTCTCTTCGTCGTGCTCTACCTGGGCTTCGGATTAGGTAACGGCGCGACGTTCCAGCTGGTGCCGAACCGGTGGCGGGCCAAGACCGGCCTCATGACGGGATTGATCGGAGCTGCCGGGGGCATCGGCGGGTTCTACCTGCCGGTCATCATGGGGCTCGCGAAGGAGGCCACGGGCAGTTTCCGAGGTGGCTTTGCGGTCTTAGGCGCCATCGCAGCAACGGCCCTAGTCCTAGTTCTTTACCTCCGGTCCAACTGGTCGGTCTGGGCGCGTCCCGCATTGCCCGATCAGCTTGAATTCTCCGGGGGAGCCATTGCCGAGCACTGACGCAGGCTTCGTCAAACACCCGGTGAGCCGCAGCCCATGAGTACGGCAAGGCTGGTCGTCGTGGGTAACGGAATGGCGGGCATCCGGACCCTCGAGGAATTGCTGCGCCGGGATGCGAAACGCTACGCGATCACGGTATTCGGGGCTGAACCCCACCCCAACTACAACCGCATCCTTCTGTCACCTGTGCTCGCGGGCGAGCGCACGCTCGATGAGATCGTCCTAAACGACTTCGGCTGGTATGAGGCGCATGGCATTGAGCTGCGCTGCGGGCAGAAGGTGGTCTCTATCGACCGGTCACGCCGCCTCGTGTTCGCAGAGAATCACGAGCCGACACCCTACGACAGACTCCTGTTGGCGACGGGTTCGGTCCCCATCGTGCCGCCTCTACCCGGCAGCGGATTGCAGGGTGTGTTGGCGTACCGTGACATCGCGGATACCCAGAAGATGATCGCCGCGAGCACGCAATTCCGGCGTGCAGTGGTCATCGGAGGCGGACTTTTGGGTCTTGAAGCCGCGTGCGGCCTCGTGCGCCGGGGCATGGAGGTCACAGTCGTGCACCTCGCGCCGTGGCTTATGGAACGCCAGCTCGATCGTACGGCGGCCGGATTGCTCCAGGAATCGCTTGAGGCACGCGGACTTCGCTTTCGACTGTCGGCGAAAACCGAGGCATTCAGTGAAGGCGACGCAGGCCAGGTGGGGTCGGTCGTACTGGCCGACGGAGAAATCATCCCTGCGCAGCTGGTCGTCGTTGCGATCGGAATCCGACCCAATACCGCGCTCGCAGAGTCGGCCGGACTGTATTGCGACCGGGGAATCGTGGTGAGCGACACGTTGCAGACCTTTGACCCGCGAATCTATGCCGTCGGAGAGTGTGTCAGCCATCGCGGTCGAAGTTACGGGCTCGTGGCCCCCTTGTTCGAGCAGGCCCAGGTGTGCGCTGACCACCTGGCCGAAGGCGGTGTGCTTCGCTACGGCGGCTCGATCCTCTCGACCAAGCTTAAGGTCACCGGCATTGATGTCTTCTCCGTCGGTGATTTTCTGGGTGACGCAAAAACGGAGGAGATCCTCCTCGCAGACCGCGACACGGCGGTCTATCGCAAGCTCGTCTTGCGCGATGGCAAACTCATCGGCGCCTGTCTGTTTGGCGATACCGAGGACAGCCCGTGGTACCTGGATTTGATTCGTCAACAAGCCGATGTCGACTCGCTGCGCGACGAGCTCATGTTCGGCCGACCCGAACCCGTCGAGGCGAGGCCTTTGCCCGGGACGCAGGTGCCCCTTTGCGAGGTCCTCTAGCCAATGGGGCCCGACCGAGGCAGAGCGCCTGACCCCGCAGCACTGCCGCGCTATGACGAAAGCACCGAGAGGCTGGCGCAGGTGGAAACTCGTTCGACGTGCTGCTACTGCGGCGTGGGCTGCGGTGTGGTCATCACCTCGAACGTGATGCCCGATGGATCGCAAGCAATCTCCGATGTGCGGGGCGACCCCGATCATCCTGCGAATTGGGGGCGCCTGTGCTCGAAGGGGAGCACGCTCGCGCTTACGTCAACACCGGCCATCGCCCGGCAGTTGCGCATCGGAGCCCCCGAAATACGCAGGAGCCGCGATGCCCCGCGCGAGGAGGTCAGCTGGGACCACGCCCTCACGCTCGCCTGCGACCGGTTTGCCGATATCATCCTGCGCCACGGACCCAACGCCGTGGGCTTCTACATCTCCGGTCAACTCCTGACAGAGGATTACTACCTCTTTAACAAGCTCGCGAAGGGTCTCATCGGGACCAACAACATTGATACCAATTCGCGCCTTTGCATGAGTTCGGCTGTCGCCGGATACAAGCGCAGTCTGGGCGCGGATTCGGTGCCGTGCTGCTACGAGGACCTAGACCACGCAGCGACCGTGTTCATCGTGGGTGCCAATCCGGCTTACGCCCACCCGATTCTTTATCAAAGGCTGCGCCAGGCCCGCTTGGACAAGCCCGATCTACGGGTCATTGTGGCCGACCCGCGCCGCACGGACACGGCAGAAGAGGCCGATCTCTTCCTGCAGATCCGACCCGGGTCGGATGTATGGCTGTTCCACGGCATGCTCAAGTTTCTCATCGCCGAGGGTCGCGTCGACTCGGACTTCGTCGCGCGCTCGACGGTGGGGTTTACTCAAGTCGTCGAGCTCTTGGGCCGGTTGTCGCTGGAACAGTGTTCTGTCGGCTGCGGCGTGTCTTTGGAGGACCTCCAAAAGGCAGCCCGCGCATTCGCCAACGGCCCGACCTTGTCGCTGTGGTGCCAGGGCTTGAATCAGTCCGCCTCGGGAACGGACAAGAATACGGCGCTCATCAATTTGCACCTCGCCACCGGCCAGATCGGGAAACCGGGCGCAGGGCCCTTCTCGCTCACGGGCCAGCCCAATGCGATGGGTGGACGGGAAGTCGGAGGCATGGCCAATCTGCTCCCCGCCCATCGGGACCTGGGCAACGCGTCCGATCGCGCGGAAATCGCGCGCTTTTGGGGAGTGCCTTCGCTTCCGGTTCAAACCGGCCAGACCGCAGTGGAAATGTTCAAGGCCCTCGAACGGGGGGAGATTCGGGCGATCTGGATCGCCTGTACCAACCCGGCCCACTCGATGCCCGACCAGCGAGCGATCCGGCGGGCCTTGGACCAGGCCGAATTCGTCGTGCTCCAGGAAGCCTTTCGCAATAGCGCGACCGTTCCTTACGCCGATGTCCTACTGCCTGCCACGAGTTGGGGAGAAAAAGATGGAACGGTCACGAATTCCGAGCGAACCATTTCGCGGGTCAGGCCCGCACAGGCCGGCTACGGATCGGCACGCCACGACTGGGAGATCGGGCTGGATTTCGCCCGCAGACTCGAGGCGCGGCTCAGGCCTGGGCAGCCCTCGCTTTTTCCTTACACGAGCGCGCAAAGCATCTGGAACGAACACCGAACAACCACCCGCGGACGCGATCTGGATATTACCGGCCTAAGCTATGCCATCCTGGAGACGCGCGGACCGCAGCAGTGGCCCTATCCGGAAGGGGCGCTTCACGGCACGAAACGACTCTATGCGGACGGTCGATTCGCGACTCCTGATCGTCGAGCGCGCTTTACCGCGCCCGAGCCCGTAGCGCCAGCGGACCCGACCGGGCCTCGCTATCCTACGGCGCTGACCAGCGGCAGACTGCGCGATCAATGGCATGGAATGAGCCGCACCGGCACGATCGCCCGGGCGTTTGCCCACGTCCCCACCCCCGCGGTGGAGCTAAGCCCCGAACACATGGCATCCCTGAACGTTGCCGAAGGCGATCTGGTTCATGTCACCGGACGACTTGCAAGCCAGGTATTGCCGGCGCAACAGGCCAAGTCGGTTGGATTCGGACAGGCGTTCATCGCGATGCACTGGAACTGCGCCTACGTCTCTGGGAGGACCTCGCACAGCCGCGCGCACGGCGTCAATGACCTCTTCCCCGCCGCCATCGATCCGATTTCCAAGCAGCCGGAACTCAAGCACGCAGCGGTCAGGATCCTCAAAGCCGAGTTTCCCTGGGACTGGATCGCTGCCGCTTGGCTGCCGGCCGACGAGGCGCTTCGCGCCCAAAGAATCCTAAGCGAGCAGTTCGGCAAATTTGCTTATGCCCACTGCGTTCCATTCGGACGCGAACGGATCGGCCTCGAGTGGCGCGCAGCCGACGATTTCGCCCCGACCCGCGAACAAATCAGGGCGGTCGAGGCCGTGTTGGGACTGGGCGGTGGCGGGGGCATTCTCAGCTACCTCGATGCCAGGCGCGCCCAAAGCCGCTGTATCCGGGTTGCCGACGATCGCATCGTTGGCTTCTCGCTCGCCGGCGACGTGCGTTCGGCAGGCTGGTTGCGCCAGTACCTGGAAGACGAGCAGCCGGTGTTCGCCTCCAAGCGGCGATTGCTCGCGCCCCATCGAAACGCGCCCGGCGCCACGAAGGCCCGCTCGCGTATCCTCTGTAATTGCGCAGGTGTTGATGTGGTGAGGATCACCACCCACATCGCCGAGAGCCTGCACCTGGCTCAGAACCCGTCCCTCGCCCCGGATCGCCCGGCCCAGGACCTCGCGTTGGACAGCGCAAAAAGCCGCTTGCCCGAAGACGCAGAGATCCTTGAGAGTCTGAAGACGGATCTGCGCTGCGGTGCCCAGTGCGGCTCCTGCGTACCCGAACTGCGCCGGATGGTCCGGGAAGCCAGACCCCTCTAACCCGCCGAAAAAAGCGCCCTCGTGCCGGAAGGCCTCGTGAGGCCTTCTGGCAAGCCCACTAGCCTATCCCTGATGGGGCTGCTCCGCTCGCGTCCCGAAGTGAAGCCCGTCTAAAGGGTCTAAAATGGCGGCCCGCGGTCGATTGTTCCAAGACCCAGTGGTCTCGCACGCATCGAGTTCTGCTGTCGAAGCGCGGCAAAAGGTAGAAGACGATGAAGCGCTGGGTGCGTTTTCTTTTCGAAGACCAGATTGGCACGGGGATCCTTACCTCCGCAGGCGAGGCCATTGTTCGCTATGACTGCCCTCATATCGGCCAGGGCGAGGCGCTCGATCAGACGCTCCCAATCGGCGAGGTGAATTTGCTCACACCGACCGAGCCTGGCAAGTTCATCGGCCTTTGGAATAACTTTCGGGAGCTTGCCACGAAGCTGGAGCAGGCGATTCCGGAAGAGCCCCTCTTCTTTTTCAAGTCGCCCAACAGTTATCTGCCGCCGGGCGGGATCATCCGCTCCCCGGCGACCTACAACGGTCGAATCTTCTACGAGGGCGAACTTGGCATCGTCATAGGGAGATCCTGTCGAGCGGTTAACGAAGCCGAGGCGCCCGAGTACATCCTGGGCTATACCTGCGTGAACGATGTGACCGCATTCGATTTGCTCAACAGGGACCCTTCGTTTCCACAGTGGGCGCGGGCCAAGAGCTGCGACACGTTCGGCCCCTTCGGGCCAGTTGTCGCGCAGGGCCTCGACTGGAGGGCACTTCGCATCAGGACCTTCGTCAACGGCCGAGAACGACAGAACTATCCGGCCGAAGACATGATCCTTTCGCCGCCCAAAATCGTGAGCCTCCTATCCCAGGAAATGACGCTCTCGCCAGGGGATGTCATCGCCTGCGGCACTTCGCTGGGCGCCTTGCCGATGAAGCCTGGAACGGTCGTTGAGATCGACATCGACGGGATCGGCAGATTGACGAATACTTTTGAGCCCGTGGAGGCTAGTACATGAAGATTTGCGTGGTGGGTGCAGGAGCGATCGGTGGGTTATTGGCGGCCAAGCTCGCCCAAAGTGGCAACGAAGTGACGGTCATTGCGCGCAAGGCGCATCTTCTTGCGATCCGCGAGAACGGGCTCAAGCTCATCGACGAAGCAGGCGGCGAGAGCGCGGTGCCATTGCGTGCCACCGACGTGATCGGGGAAGCTGGGGCTCAGGATCTCGTCATTCTCGGCATGAAAGCCCACCAGGTCCCACCGATCGTCTCCCAGCTGTCCTCGCTCTACCACGACACGACCGTGGTGATGACCGCGCAAAATGGCATTCCTTGGTGGTACTTCATGAAGCAAAAAGGCCCCCACGAGGGAATGCACCTCGAAAGCGTCGATCCGGGGGGCGTCATCGCACGTTCACTTCCAGTCGAGCGCGTGATCGGCTCCATCGTGTATCCCGCCGCGGAAGTCATCGCCCCGGGCATCATCAGGCACATCGAGGGCAATCGCTTCTCGGTGGGCGAAATCGACGATTCCGACACTGCACGCATACGCAACATTTCCGAGCGACTGCGCGAGGCCGGATTTAAGGCCCCGGTTCTATCGGATATTCGCTCCGAGATCTGGACCAAGCTTTGGGGCAATCTGAGTCTGAATCCCATCAGTGCACTAACCCACGCGACGCTCGCCGATATCTGTCAGTTCCCGCCCACCCGCGCGCTTTTGGCAAACATGATGCGCGAAGCGCAGGCCGTCGCCGAGCATCTGGGTATCCGCTTTAAGGTCTCGCTCGAGAAGCGCATCGCAGGCGCCGAGGCCGTTGGACAGCACAAGACGTCGATGCTGCAAGACATCGAAGCCGGCCGTCCCATCGAGCTCGAGGCGCTCGTGGGCTCGGTGGTCGAACTGGGCCGGATTACGCAGATTCCCACCCCCAACATCAATGCCATCTATGCGGCTGCAGCCTTGCTCTCTCACAACATGCAGACACAAAAAGGGGTTCTGCGCGTCCAGCCTGCCGCGTGACCGACCTTTCCTGAACGACAAGCCCAAGGAATTCCATCATGAAATCGCACTGTTCCACCCTGACGCAATTGCTCTCGGCAGGCTCGGACCCCGATCCGGCGCTGGGGTCGCCCGGTGTTCCGGACCTAAGCTACAGGCATCTGCGCCAACAGATCATCAAGACGATCGCCGATCTCAATGGCTTCGGGGTCGGCCGCAACGATCGCGTGGGTATCGTCTTGAAAAACGGGCCGGAAATGGGAGTCGCATTTCTCGGTGTCGCCTGCGGCGCAACCGCGGCTCCGTTGAATCCCGCATACCGCGCCGACGAGTTTGAGTTCTACCTGTCCGATCTGAAGGCGCGCGCACTCATCGTCGAGGCCGGCAGCGATTCGCCCGCGGTCGAGGTGGCCAAGGCCATGGGGATCGCGCTCATCGAACTGGAATCCCATGCCGACGAAGGCGCAGGCTGCTATACCCTGCGACTAGCCTCGGCACCGGAAGGCGCACTCGGACATGGGGGCTTTGCGAAAGAGGAGGACATCGCTCTCATTCTTCACACGTCCGGCACGACTTCGCGCCCCAAGATCGTGCCGCTCTCGCAGCGCAATGTGGCCGCGTCCGCGGCCAACATTGCCCAGGTTCTGCACCTGAGGCAGACCGATCGCGGCTTGAACATCATGCCCCTTTTCCATATCCACGGCCTCATTGCCGGTATGCTCGCGCCGCTTTCGGTCGGCTCTTACGTCTGCTGCACTCCGGGCTTTAATGCGCTGCGATTTTTTGCATGGATGGATCAGACGGCGCCGACCTGGTTTACGGCGGTTCCAACCATGCATCAGGCGATCCTCACGCGCGCTGCGCACAACCGCGAGATCATCGCGCGGCATCCCTTGCGCTTCTTGCGGTCATCATCCTCGTCAATGCCGACCAAAGTCATCGGCGAGCTCGAGGAGGTCTTTAAGGCTCCGTTGATCGAGTCCTACGGCATGACCGAGGCATCGCATCAAATGTGCAGCAACCCCCTGCCCCCAGGCATACGCAAACCCGGGACGGTGGGCATTTCGGCCGGCCCGGACGTCGCAATTATGGGCGAGTCCGGTGAACTTCTGCCTCCAACGGCGACCGGCGAGATCGTCATCCGCGGCGCTAATGTGACCCGTGGATACGAGAACAATCCGAAGGCGAACGGCGAAGCCTTCGTTGAGGGCTGGTTTCGGACCGGCGATCAGGGCGTGATGGATGAAGAGGGCTATGTGACGATTACCGGCCGCCTGAAAGAAATCATCATTCGGGGGGGCGAAAAGATTTCGCCGCGCGAGATCGACGAGGTCCTGATGGAGCATCCGGCAATCCTGCAGGTCGTGACCTTCGGTATTCCGCACGAGAAGCTGGGTGAAGAGGTTGGCGTCGTGGTCGTCTTGCGCGAGTCGGCCAATGCGAGCGAGGCGCAGATCCGTGAATTCGCGGCGACACGGCTGGCCGATTTCAAGGTGCCGCGCAAAGTGTTGTTCATGGCCGAGATCCCCAAAGGCGCAACCGGCAAGCTCCAGCGCATCGGGCTCGCTGCCAAGCTCGGGCTAGGCTAGGACGCTCGATCCTGGTTTGATGAGGGCGGGCGGACGCACGAATCCACCCACAGCCTTCTCGAGGGCAAAAGCGAGTTGCAGCACCTCCCAGTCCCCGCGGGGAGGACCGATGATCTGGATCCCCATGGGCAGACCTGCGGCGCCAAAGCCCGCAGGAACGCTCATGGCCGGCAGGCCCGCCAAGGTCGCTCCGATCACCACCTCCATCCAGCGATGGTAGGTATCCATGGTTCGACCCGCGATGACCTTGGGCCAGTGCAGGGCGGCTTCAAAGGGAAACACCTGAGCCGAAGGGATGGCGAGGAAGTCGAAGCGCTCGAAAAGCGTGCGCAAGACCGCGTACCATTGGGAACGGTCCGCCGCCGCGCGCGAAACCTCGATGCCACGGAGCTTGAGCCCTTCCTCGATCTCCCACGCCGCCTCGGGCTTGAAAAGCGCACGCTTCTCGGGCTGGGCATAGAGCTCGGCGTGGGTGCCGGCAACGTACCAATGGCGCAGAGTCACCCAGCAATCCCACAGCCGGTCGAAGGAAAACTCCGGCAGGACTTCCTCGATAATGCAGCCGCAATCCGACAGGCGCGCCAGCGCGCCCTCGCAGACATCGAGCACGCCCGCTTCCATGGCGAGGCGACCTCCCAGATTTCCCAGCCATCCAACGCGAGTGCCGGTCACGCTGCGTTCGAGCGTCGCCGTGAAGCGGGCCGGATCCTGGTCTCGGCTAAGCGGCGCTCGAGAGTCGAACCCGGCGATGACTGAGAGCAGGAGTGCCACATCGCCGACGGTTCGACCCATCGGGCCTTCGGTACTCAACTGCTTGAAGAAGACTTCAGGAGCGGGACCGGACGGAACCCTGCCCAGGGACGGTCGCAGTCCCAAGACGTGGTTAAACGCCGCCGGATTGCGCAGCGACCCCATCATGTCGCTCCCGTCGGCCACGGGAACCAGATGCAACGCGAGGGCCACCGCGGCGCCTCCGCTGCTGCCTCCGGCGGTCCTGGATTGATCGTAGGCATTAAAGGTCGTACCAAACACGGGGTTGTACGTGTGCGAGCCCAAGCCAAATTCGGGGACATTGGTCTTGCCGATCAGAATCGCGCCAGCGGCTCGGATGCGCTCGACGACGATCGCATCGCTCGTTGGCACGACATCGCGGAACAAGGGAGAACCGCGTGTGGTGCGAATGCCTGCCGTATCGAGAAGGTCCTTGATCGCATGCGGAAAGCCGTGCATCCATCCCATCGACTGGCCGGCGCCCAGTTGACGGTCGCGCTCGTCGGCCTCGCCCAGGAGCCGCTCCTCGTCAACCAGGGAGACCAGCGCGTTGACCTGGACGTTGATCCGGGCGATCTGATCGAGGTAAGCGTGCATCACCTCGCGGCACGAGATACGCCGCGCGTGAATCGCTTCGGAGAGTTCACAGGCACTCAGCGAGGTGATCTCGCTCGCGCTTCGCGCGGCTTGGGTTGCCGCGCTCGATACGGCGTGTGACAACGCGCAGGGGGTAGCGATGGGGTCTTCACGCGAGACTTGCGGCATGAGGATTGAAAGGGATTGTGAGCGGACTTCTATATTGAGGCCGTGAGGGCCCTCGGTAAAGCCCTGCAGGACGGGCTCGTGGCACTAAAGGGCGGCTCGACTGCGATTTACGTATCATGGAAGCCGTTAGAGATCCCGGCTCTTCGAATCTGAACCAACCATGACGCCCCACCGAAACTTTCTGCGAACGCGCGACGAAGATGGCCCCCGTGTGACCAACGAGGAACTGTTCTTTGATCTGATTTATGCATTTGCCGTAACCCAATTGTCGCATCGGCTCCTCGAGAATCTGACCCTCGTTAACGTGTTCCAGACGCTCGTTCTTTGGTTTGCCGTCTGGCTCGGCTGGCAATACACCTGCTGGGTCACCAACTGGTGCAACCCCCGCATTCTCGCGATGCGCTTCATGCTTTTTATCATCATGGGTATCGGGCTCTTCGTTGCGGCAGCCATTCCCGATGCTTACGGGGAGAGGGGACTGATGTTCGCAGCAGGTTACGTGACCATCCAGGTTGGGCGCACCCTGTTCGTGCTCTACCTTTTGGGCCCCAAGCACGCGCTCGCGCCCAACTTTCAGCGCATTCTGGGATGGCTTTGCATTTCTGCAGTGCTGTGGTTGAGCGGCAGCCAGGCCGATGGCGCAATCCGGCTCGGATTGTGGGCGTTGGCGGTACTTTGCGAGTACGTCTCACCCATGTTTGGCTTCTGGCTTCCAGGTCTCGGTCGGTCCAAGACGACGGACTGGACCATCGATGGGGGCCACATCGCCGAACGCTGCCAACTCTTCGTCATGATGGCATTGGGCGAATCCGTGCTTGTGACCGGTGCCAGTCTCAGTCAGGCGCACTGGAGCGTTCCGACGCTCATTGCGACTGCGGTGGCCCTCCTCATCAGCATAAGTTTGTGGTGGATCTACTTCGATAGCGGAAGTTCGGATGGAGCCGCCAAAATAGAACGGTCCGGGGATCCGGGCCGCATGGGCGCCTGCTTCCACTATGTCCACGTCACCCTCATAGGCGGGATCATTGTGGTCGCGGTCGCCAACGAACTCATCATTGCGGAGCCCGCCACACGCATTCGGATTCCCACGATCACGGTGCTGGTGCTTGGCCCACTGCTCTACCTGTTGGGCAATGGCCTCTACAAGAAGATGGTCTACTCCCGCACGCCCGTCTCGCACATCGCCGGTGGTATCGCCCTTTTGATCTTGATACCGCTGGGGTTTCAAACCGATCGACTGATGATCGGGGGCCTGCTCGCACTCATCCTCGTAGCCGTCGCGGCCCTGGAAGGCCATCGAATCCCCCGCGAGGATAGGCCTCCACCGAGCACCTGAGTCCTCATGCAGGAGCGATCGGCTGGTCCGAATGCATGGACCCTTCCGCGCATGTGCCTTAGGGCTTACGGTGTGCATTGACCACCTCGGCCGCAAACCGGACCCAGCGGCTGCGCGGTAGGTAGATCCGACCCAGGGATTCGCGGCGTGGCTTGGCGCGCGCCGCTGCACCTTCCCAGCCTTGATCCCAGGCGCGCATCTTGTTGAGCCAGGTTGCCGTCGGCACACCCTCGGGCTCCAAGACGCTGAGGTACTTGCGAAATGGATTGTCGTTCTTCTGATTGCCCATGCTCCAGGCAAGCGCCCCGACACGCCTCCACAAAATGCTTTCGCGAACATCAGAAAAATGGATTGGCATCATGTGACTCCTTCAGGATTAAGACACGCCCTGGCGACGCCACGGCGACCGTCCCATAGGTGGCGACGGTGCCAGCAGAGAATGGCATCCCGAACCCCAAAAATGATCACTGAAGCTGCAAACGGACGCGAGTCTGCTCAGAATCTGTCACTCAAGGCCAGCTTGGCAATCCACGGCAAGCGATAGACAGGGTCGAGCGCACGGAGCGGGGCCCCACACTCCGCCTAGGGTCGCGAGTCAGGTCTCCCATCGGGCCGGGAGGGCCGCGGTGCCGGTGGTCGCGGCCCCGCCGGGGGTCGGCCTGGAGGACGAGGACCCGGCCCGGCTCCGGGATGCGGAATCGGCCGAGGTGGTGGCCCAGGCGGCCGCGGGGCCGGTCGCGGTGGAGACGGCCGAATCCCGGGGCGCGGCGGGGGTCGATGCAGAAACTGCGAGCGTCTCCCGTACCAGGGCCGACCACGATAGTACTGGTCCCAGTAAGCGCCTAGCGAAAAGGTAACGATCGGCAACGCCAGGGTGGGTCCATAACCCAGGATCGGCACCTCCTGCCCCTGGTACGGATAACCGAGATTGCCCGCGTACACCCAGCCGCGAAGGGGCCCCGCATAGACATCGCACCAGCTGTAGCCATTCAAGCAACCGCCAACTTCCAGTGTGGCGCCAGGTGGAAGCTGCGCCACCAGCGGATAGTCGCGGGCAGGACCTGCGCGCACGTTCACCGATTTCAACGTATATGCCGGCGCGCCCCACGCCGGTGCCGTCGACAGAAGTCCCAGCCAAAAAAGCAGAACGGTGCGGTTCATCGTGCGAGTCCTCATCGGGTATGAAGCGAGCCTAACTCCAGGGCTTGGCCTGCGCAACCGGGATTACCCCTTCACGGGCGGGTAGAATGCCAGGTAATGCGGTACGGCATCGCAAAGTGAACCGCGCACACCGTCTTCCGACTGGCTTTCACGCCGAGTCGCTCGCATTGATACCGACATCGGATCAGAGGAAGAATTCGGCCTTGGCTTCGCGTCAGAGGCGTGCCCAAGGTTGCCGGTCGGCCCTGCAATTCAAAACTTCAGAACGCAAGTAAGGTCTGAGTTGCAGTCAATTCAGAACCCCGTTTCAGGGGCTATTTCAGGAAATATCGATTCATGTCCCTTCTAGACCAGCGTTTTCGCGTTGTCGCCTTCCTGGCGGCGGCGCTTCTTTTGGGTTGCTCGACGCCCAAGCCCTTTTACGATCAAGAGACCTTCGCCACCGAGAGCCCCTATTCTCACCACTTCGCGGCGGAATCCGGCGCGACTTGTGAGGCAGCACGACGTGCTCTGTTAAGCCAAGGATATGTCATCAACGAAGCCAAGTCCGATTCGATAGACGCGCGCAAGAGCTTCCAGCAAGACGCCGAAACCCACATGGAGATCGCGTTTCACGTCGTGTGTGCCGGAAGTGACAAAGACGACAAGACCAGCACCGCCTTCGTGAACGCGCTACAAGAACGCTTCGCAATCAAGAAGGTGTCAAGCTCGGCAGGACTGGGCGTGGGTGCGGTCGGAGCCATTTCGCTGCCGTTTGGCGCGAGCGATGACTCCATGGTCAAAGTCGCGAGCGAGACGATTCACGCGGACACTTTCTACGATCGATTCTTTGAGCTTCTGAACTATTATCTCATCCCGGGCTTGAAGGTTCCGACCAATCCCGATGACGCCAAAAAGCCTGCGCCGGGCCAGCCACCCCCGCCACCACCGCATCCCTAGCTGATCGCAGCGCCGCTGAGATCCGGGGCGAAATGATGTCGGCAGATGCGGGTATGGCACACTAAGCATGGAAAAACCCACGGACCACTGTGAGCGCACATGACCCGCATTCAATCCATCGAGCAGTTGGAGGAGTTATACGGACCCCCGGGCGAAGCCGCGCTCGTGAAGGTCGCAGATCACATCACTGCCGAATACCAACGCATCCTTGCCGCCTCGCCATTCGCGGCGCTCGCCACGGCAGGCCCCGAGGGTTTGGACTGCTCGCCGCGCGGCGACCAGAAGGGATTTGTGAAGGTGCGCGACGAGCGGACTCTTTTGTTGCCCGACCGACGCGGAAACAACCGCACTGATAGTCTGCGCAACATCGTGCGCGATCCGCGAGTCGCGCTGCTGTTTCTGATTCCAGGGTCAGGCACGACTCTTCGAGTCAACGGACGCGCCTATATCGACACCGATGTAGAACTGTGCGCGTCGTTTGCCATGGGTGGCGCGCTACCCCGTTGCGTCGTGGTCATTTTGGTCGATGCGGTCTATTTCCAATGTGCGCGGGCCATTTTGCGCTCGGATCTGTGGAACCCGGAGCACCATGCAGACGCCAAGAACCTCCCCAGTCCGGGCGAGATTCTCGCTGCAATGACGTCGCAGCGTATCGACGGCGAGCAATACGACCGACAATGGCCCGAGCGGGCCCGGACTTCACTCTGGTGAACCTAGCCTCGTTTTTCGGCTGTCGACAAGGCTAGAGCGCAACGGCCACACGCTTGATGCGGACAGCGGCTGCGCCCAGGTAAATCAGGATTCCGGCGACCCCGCAAGCCGCTTCGACATAGAGCATCCCGCTCGTTCCAAAGCGATTTTGCGCCCAGCCGTCCACCAGGGTCATCCCTGCGATGGGCATGTTGGCAAGCGATGCGAGCACGTTGTACTTTGTCGCCGCAGCCCCCAATCCGATGGCCTCTAGAACCAGCGCGGAAAAACCGGCATAGGTCAGGCCAGCGATAAACGCATAAAGCAGGGTGAAGATGGCGAACATCGCCTCGGTCCGCGGAGCCAGTGCCATCGCGATGGCGCATAGGGCCTGAAGAACCCCGTAGAGGGCATATCCCGTCTTGCGGTCGATTCGGTCGGAAATGTAGCCACCGACGAGACATCCGATTGCGGAAATCACCCCACCGAGGACGCCGTTGACTAAGGCCACCGTGTTGGCCGACGCATGCCAGTCGTCGGCCAGCGCTGACCACAACCCGCTCGCGGCGCCACTGCCGATGGGCAGAAGGCAAATCAAGGCGGCCAAAACGCCCAGACGCGAACGCACCACAGTCCACAGATCTTTTGCCAGGGTGACGAGGCGCACCACGTAACGCTGCGAGCGATCGGCGGGTTCGGGTTCGGCAACAAAAAAAAGACCCACCGCGCAAGCCATGCACAAAACGGCGAGGATCGCACCAGCCATCCACGGCTCAGCCAGATTCTGCGCAAGCCACAGACCAAGGCCGCCACCGATCCCCCCACCCCCGAGGTTGCCCGCCTGATACCAGCCGCCCGCCCGACCATGCTGATTCGGAGGGGTCGAGAAGACGATCAGACTCTCGACGGCCATGGCAAGAAAAGTCGAAGCCACGTTCGAGACGAACACCACCGCGTAGAGCACAGTGAGGTATTTGGGCATCGCAGGCACGACCCCCATGGCATAGATGCCCAGAGCACTCGTGACCGCTGCAATGAGATACCAGGTCTTGCGGGAGAGCGTGGTGTCAGGTACCGGTGCCCAGAGGAACTTCCACGTCTGCGGCAGGAAACTGACGAAGATCAGGCTAGCGATCTCCTCTACCGACAGGCCTGCCTTGGACAGGAGATAGGTTAAAGCGACGGTGAGGTAGCCGCTCATGACGCCAAACGGCGTCACGAGCACGAGAAAAACGACTGGGTGCGGCGACGGCTTACCCAGCGGGCCCACTACAGATGTCATTGCGGCACTCCGCGGCCCGATCCTGCGGGGCACGCCATCATGATGGATATGAAAGCCAACGGGCATGGGCTCCTCCGCTGGCGCGTAGAGATTACCTTCTGCATGGAGCGGACGCAAACGAAATTGATGGGACGGGCGGCTAAAAACAGCGACCTGTCAGGCTCGCACGTGCGTCGTGCGCCTGCGCCCTCTAGGATCCGCCGCCGCGGGCCTGCGAGTTCGGATAGGCCATGCGCGCGCACAAATAAGTCCACACGAGATAGGCCGCTACCTGGCTCGTCTGCTCTGCATGATCGTAGGCGGGAGCCACTTCGACGCAGTCCATGGCCGCAAACGGAAGGTCGATCATTCCTTCCAGGAAGGTGACCACTTGGGCAGAACTGAGTCCGGCCGGCTCGGGCGTTCCGGTCCCCGGAGCGCAACCGGGATCGAGGCAGTCGATGTCAAGCGAGAGGTAGACCGGCGGATTTCCGGCGACCTCGATGCGCCGCCGGATTTCGGCCAGGTGCGGCGCGAGGTCGGCCGCCTTCTCGAGCCCTCTAAGACTGCGCCCATCAAAGATCGCGCCACCCTTGGCGAGAACGTACTCGCGGGCCTCGCGCGGCCCGGGCGAACGAAGTCCAATCTGGATCGTGGCCTGAGGAACGATGAGGCCCTCGTTTAAGGCCTCGTAGACCCAGGTTCCATGCCCGGAGGGCTCTCCCGCATGGCTTGTCCAGGTATCGCAATGCGCGTCGAAATGGACCAGCCCCAAGGGCTGTCCATACATCTCCCGGTAGACACGCAAGAGCGGCAAGGTGATCGAGTGGTCACCACCGAGCCAGCAGACATGATGGCGCCCCACGATTGCCGGCGCGATGCGTTCCAGTTCGGCGCGCATGGCTTCAAGACTGGTGTTTGGCGTACGCAAGTCGCCGTAGTCTTCGAGCACGTCGCGAGGGCTACAGGCCCAGAGATCGTGCTCGGCGTCACACAAGAGATGGCTCGCCCGGCGAATTGCAACCGGGCCAAGGCGCGCCCCGGGTCGATTCGTAGTGGCTCCGTCATAGGCAATGCCGGCGATCGCGTAAGGCTTCTCGCCGCGCCCTCCCAAGGCGGCACCGAGAAACCCGGCCTGTGTCAGATAGGCGAAGTCGTGTTTCAAACGCCTAGTCCGCCTTCTTTTCGTAAATCGCGAAATACTTTCGGGCAGGCGCGACGACTTCCCACGTGCCAACAAAGCCAGCAGGCACGACGAAGCTGTCGCCCGGCCCCACCTCGCGTTCCATGCCGGCGCCATCCACAATACGAATGCGCCCGCAAAGCATGTGCACGAATTCGTGCTCGGTGTAATGCACAGTCCACTTGCCGTCATCGCACTCCCAGATTCCGGCGCTAAATTCATGCGTCGCGTCCTCATAGAGGATCCAGGCGCGCTGCTCGGCCGAACCCTGCAGCACCTCGGACGGTGTCCAGACGACGGGATCCGCAGCGGGCGGGCCAAACGGGATCAATGCGACGTGCGGCATACTGGTCAAGGCTAGTTCCGGTAAGGTTGCCCTATCCGTGCATCCATAGCGACGCTAAGGATGGGGCTGAGAGGTAAAGCTCGATTGTAGCGAATCCGTCTCAGAACCCAAGCGCCTCGCTGTATGGCGCGCGACGGCTAGGCGCTAATGAGGCCGTGACGGATCGCGATCAGAGTCAATTCCGACTGGTTGCTGGCCGAGAGTTTCTGCTTGATGTTGTAGAGGTGGGTTCCGACCGTGCGAGGTGACAGGTTTAAGACCTCGGCGATCTGGTTGGCCGATGCGCCCTTGGCCAGCTGAATGAAAACGCCAAACTCCCGCTCGCTGAGCACGTCCAGCGGATGCCGTTCACCGCGGAATTCTTGCAGTGCCATGCGCTGGGCCACCTGCGCATCGAGGTACATGCGACCTGCGGCCACGGAGCGGATGGCTTCGATGAGAGCCTGAGGTGCGCTGCGCTTGGAGAGATAGCCCAAGGCTCCGGCCTTGAGCATGAAGCGCACTTGACTCGGATCTTCGTGCGACGACAAGGCCAAAACGCGCGCGTGGGGCTCCCGCGCGAGAATTCGTTTGGTCGCCTCCACGCCGCTCATCCCCGTGATGGTGATATCCATGACGACAACATCGGGTTGAGATGACTGAAACTCCTGGCAGGCGCCCTCGCCCGATTCGGCCTCTGCGACGACTTGAATGTCGGAGGTCGACTCCAAAAGCATGCGAAAGCCCATGCGCACCACCGCATGGTCGTCGACCAGCAAGACCTTGATTTTCTGCGTCACGTCGAAGACTCGAGCGCGAGCGGTAGTCGCGCCAGGACCGCCAATCCCCCTTCGCTGCTTCGGGAAAACGTGATGACGCCCCCGAGCGCCTCGGCGCGCTCGCGCATGCCGCGTACGCCGTAGTGGCCGGGCCGCTCAAGCACTTCCTTGGAGCCTTGTCCGTCGTCTTGCACCGAAATCACAAAGCTCTCCTGTTCCACCGCAAGCCTAACCGATACGCGCTTGGCGTTGGCATGCCGCAGCACGTTCGTGATCGCCTCCTGAATGATGCGGTAAGCCGAGATCTGAAGAGGTCCCGGGAACACGGGCATGGTTTCGTCGAACTCCAGACGGAAGGCCAGATCCGGATGATTGAGCTGGGTATCAGAGACGAGATCGCGAACTGCCTCGACCAGTCCGAGTTCGTCAAGGGCACTGGGCCGCAAGCGGGGAATCATGCGGTGCATGGCATCGTACATGCTCGAGGCGGTCTCTCCGAGCAGATGAGCCGAGCGTTGCAAGGCCGTCTGGCCTTCGGGCGCTTGCATGGCGATGGACTGGCTGATCGTGCGGATGGCCGTCAGCGACTGGCCCAGATCATCGTGCAATTCCCTCGCCAAGGCTCTGCGCTCTTCCTCGATGCGCTCCTGCAACACCTGGGTGAACTCGCGCTGCGCAATCAGAAGCGCACGCGCCTCTGCCGCCGCCTGCCGCGCCTGCAGATTCTCGTCGACGGCCTGAGCCATACGGTTAAAGGCCCTGCCCATCTCGCGCGCCTCCTTGCCGGCAAGGGGAGGAAGGCGAATGGAATGATCCCCTCTTTCCATCTGATAAAGCGCGCCTTGGATTCGTTCAAGTGGCGCAAGCCAACGTCCGATGAGCCAGAACATGAGAGAGCTCGCGAGGATCACCGCGGGAGCTCCGCTATAGAGAATCAAGCGCAATCCATCCCAGCCGTCGAGGATCGCGCGTGACGCGTTCGGAGTAATCACGAGCTGCGCCCGAGGAAGCTCGATGCGTCGCGCGCGAATGTCGGGGGAGACTAGCCTGGCAAACCACTCGGGCGCGTCGCGCCCTTGCTTATAGGTGGGCGCGGGCGAGACGTGCAAAGGACGACCGGACTCGTCATACAGAACGATGTCGTTGGCGCGCACCCGTCCCGTTTGACGCAGGAACTCGGCCAAGACCGCCGGATCATCGACTTGGAAAAGTAGGCTAATGCGGGTGAGCAGCTGGATTGCAACCCGGTTTGAGGCCTCGATCTCCTCATGCACGCTGCTGCGCGTGGCATCGATTTCGAAATAGATGAAAGTCGCCAGAAACACCGTCAGAAACACCGACAGCACGAGGTTGATCTTAAGGCGCAGGCTCATGACTTACGTGCGAAGCGAACAGGCTTCATCGTCCATCCTCGAGGTATTGTTGCGGTGCAAACGCTCTTCTCGCACAGTTCGCCAGCCAAGCGGTGGGCATCAGTGGATTCTTGCGCCGCAACATTGGCTGTCAGCGCGGATCGAATTCATGAAAATCATGAGCCCAGAATCAATCATTAGCGCAAGCCTTCGCGGGCGCTCCAAGTGAAAATTAGCAGGAATCGGCGCGACGTGCTGCGCTGAGAGTCTTCGGGTGCATCCGATCCGACCGATCCACACTTTATAGGAGGAAAATCATGGCTTGGGAAAAACCGCAGGCAATCGATTGGCGTTTTGGGTTCGAAATTACGATGTACATTGCGAACCGCTAGTCGATGAACACGGCGTCGGGCGTTAAAGCGCTCGGCGCTCTTTCTCATTCGTGAAAATTCGCGTCTTAGGTTCCTCGGCAGGTGGCGGATTTCCACAGTGGAATTGCAATTGCGCCAACTGCGCCGGCGTGCGCAATGGCACGGTCAAAGCAGTAGCGCGCACCCAGTCTTCGATCGCGGTAACGCAAGAGGGTCGCGACTGGCTTCTCATCAATGCCTCGCCGGATATCCTCGCCCAGATCAAGGCACAACCCGCGCTGCAGCCCGCGCGCGCGGCGCGCGATACCGGAATTGCGGCGGTGATGCTGATCGACGCCCAAGTCGATCATGTCACGGGTCTTCTGATGCTGCGCGAGCGTAGCACGCCGCTCCCGCTTTATGCCACGCGGGAAGTGCTCGCTGAATTGGAGGGCCCGTTCCCGATTACCCGGCTCCTGTCGCACTACTGTGGCGCCGATTTACGGCCCATCGGTCTGGATCCGTTCTCGATTCCAGGCTTCGAGGAGATTGAGATCTCCCCGCTGCCGATCCTGAGCAAGGCGCCGCCCTACTCACGCCATCGCCACGACCCGCGCGTGGGCGACAACATCGCCCTCACCTTCAAGGACCGGCAGAGCGGCAAGAGCATCTTCTATGCTCCCGGACTCGGAGAATTGGACGCCGGCGCGCGCGCAGCCATGCAATCGGCGGACGTTCTTCTGGTGGACGGCACGTTTTGGACCGCCGATGAATTGGTCGGCTTGGGCTTTTCCGAGAAATATGCGGCCGACATGGGGCATTTGCCTCAGTTTGGACCCGGAGGCATGATCGAAGTGCTCGATCGCTTCAAGGACAAGCGGCGCATTCTCATCCACATCAACAACACCAATCCGATCCTTCGCGAAGACTCCGCCGAGAGGGCTCTTCTGGCCGAACATGGGATCGAAGTCGCCTTTGACGGCATGGAGGTGGCACTATGACCCACGCTGCAGGACACACCCCTTGGACGCGCTCGGAGTTCGAAGAGCGCCTACGTGCAAAAGGCCAGGGCTACCATATCCATCACCCCTTTAACGTTCTGATGAATTCAGGACGCTGCTCGAAGGAGCAGATTCGCGGCTGGGTGGCGAACCGCTTTTATTATCAATGGTGTATCCCGTTAAAGGACGCGGCGATCCTGTCGAACTGCGAGGACCGCGAGACGCGGCGACGCTGGATCGCCCGTATCCTCGATCACGATGGCTATGGCGACTATTCCGGCGACTCCGCCGGTGGGATGGAGGCCTGGACACGGCTGGGCGAAGCAGTGGGGATTCAGCGCGAGACCCTCTGGTCGTTTGAGCATCTCGTCCCCGGCGTCAAGTTTGCCTGCGACGCCTACGTTAACTTCGCCAGGCGGGTGCCGTGGCAGGAAGCGGTTTGCTCCTCGCTGACTGAAATGTTCGCCCCGCAGATTCACAAGGATCGCCTCGCCGGCTGGCCCGAGTACTATCCCTGGATCAATTCGGCAGGTCTGCAATATTTCCGCAGCCGCATTCCGCTTGCCCAGCGTGACGTCGAGCATGGACTCAGCGTGACCCTGGACTACTTCACCACACGGGCGCAGCAGGAACGCGCGCTCGCGATTCTGCAATTCAAACTGGACATTCTCTGGAGCATGCTCGATGCAATCCAGAAGGCGCATCCCCAGTGAGCGAGCTTCCGGCGCAACCCCGCCTGAACCGCCGCTTTCGCATGCAATGGGAGGAGGTGCAGGGGTGTCATGTGCTCCTCTATCCGGAAGGGATGGTCAAGCTCAACGCGAGCGCAAGCGCGATTCTCAAGCGCTGTGATGGCTCTCGCACACTGGAGCAAATCGTCCAGGACATCGAGGCCGAATTCCAAACGACGGGTCTTAAGAATGACATTGTCGAGATGCTCCGGATCGCCTTCGAGAAAGATTGGATTCAATAGCCATGTCCTACGACCCGATTAGTCCGGCGCAATCCGTGCCGGCTCCGATTTCGCCGCCATTCTGGTTGCTCGCCGAGCTCACCTATCGATGTCCGCTGCACTGTGTCTTCTGCTACAACCCCCTGAACTATGCGGGCATCGAAGGTGAACTGAGTACCGCGCAATGGATTGATGCCTTGCGCCAGGCGCGCGCGCTCGGGGCGACGCAACTCGGCTTCTCGGGCGGGGAGCCGCTCCTGCGCGACGATCTCGTGGAACTGGTCGCCGAAGGGCATCGCCTCGGTTTCTATACGAATCTCATTACCTCGGGGGTCGGATTGACCGAGGAGCGCATCGGCGAACTCAAGCGCGCCGGCCTCGATCACATTCAGTTGTCGTTCCAGGACTCGACCCAGGAATTGAACGATTTCCTTAGTAGCACAAAGACCTTCGAACGCAAAAAAAAGATCGCGGAGCTCATCAAACGCTACGACTATCCGATGGTCCTCAACTGTGTATTGCATCGCTACAACCTGCCTCATGTTGCGCAAATCATCGAGATGGCGCTCGATCTGGGGGCGGAGTATCTGGAACTCGCCAACACCCAGTACTACGGCTGGGCCTTGCACAACCGCAGCCGGCTGCTTCCCACCCGATCGCAGCTCGAAGAAGCCGAGAGGGTCGTCCAGGATTATCGTCAGAAGATCGGCAAGCGCTGCAAACTTCTGTTCGTAGTCCCGGACTACTTCGAGGAGAGGCCTAAGGCGTGCATGAACGGCTGGGGTTCGGTCTTCATGGTGGTCGCGCCCGACGGGCTGATCCTGCCTTGCCATAACGCGCGAGATCTGCCCGGACTCGAACTCCCGAATATCCGTGATCGTTCATTGCGCTCGATCTGGTACGAAAGTCAGGCCTTCAACCTCTATCGCGGCGATGAGTGGATGCAGGAACCGTGTCGCAGCTGTCCCGAGAAGGTAAAGGATTTCGGCGGTTGCCGATGCCAAGCCTACCTATTGACGCAGGACGCGCGCCAGGCCGACCCGGTTTGCAACAAGTCTTCACACCACGTGATCATCCAAAACATCCTTCGCGAGAACGAAGCGGCGGTCGTTGACGAAGAGCCTATTATGTTTCGCAGCGATGCCAACTCGCGCATCCACGTGTTGCGCCGTCTCGAGCAGAAGCGCTAGCGAACGGAATCCACTCACCGGTCCATCGTGTGGGATCACCGCGCTCCGCCGGGGGGCGCCCCGGCGCGGGTCTGCGCTCGTTCTTGGGATCTCCAAATCCCGGCGCTTGGACTTGCGAGGCGGCTCAACCAACGCAAACGGGGCAGCACGGTCGCGCCGCACGATCTTGTTCCAACTAACCGATGTGAGCCTTCATGACCTTAATCCGAATCTCTTTCGCCGTCCTGACGGCCGGCTTGCTTCAAGCCACCCTCGCGCAAACACCCCCTCCGGAAGGTCAAGGCGGCCCCAACGGAGGTCACCGTGGTCCTCCACCGGAAGCCGTTGCGGCGTGTCAGGGCAAGAACAGCGGCGATGCTTGCAGTTTCACGGGTCGGGAAAACAACACCGTCAATGGGAGCTGCCTAGGACCGCGCAAGGAGGGCGAGTCCGCCTCGGGCGATAGTTCACAAACCGCGGCACCGCTAGCCTGTCGCCCGCAGCGCGGAAATCGGGGCGCGCGGGGCGCTCCTAGCTGAGCGTCTTGATCCGAGTGGTTTGACCGTATTCGAGCCAACCTAGGGAAGGGTTCGACCCCGCTTGGCGGCCGGGGAGGTCTGGCGCATACGGAAACCAGAGCTCCGATTGCGCGGGTAACGCACGACCCGAGCCTGCGTGAGAACGCCAAACGCCGGTCTCGAATGGCGGGGGAGGGGTCTCGGTGTTCGCTACGTCGTCCCCTCGCCAACGATTGACTCGCAGGGCCACACCGGTAGCATAGAGGCCTCCTTCGCTCCGGGAGGCCGCATTGAGCGGACCCAAGACCGCCGTCATTGGCGTAGACCCCATTACCGTGCTGCTCTCGGCAGCCGCGATCCGCGCAGTCCAAGCCGTTCGCGAGGGTCAAGCGCGTGCCGAGGCTCTGCAGGCGACTCACGTCCAGGCCGACCACACTCGGCGCACGGCGCTTGCCGCGGCCCTAGGCCAGGGCGTGAAGGCGCTACAGGATCAAAGTGCGCAACTGACAGCGCGGCTTGAGCAACTGGCCGCGCTTGCGCATTCGATCGGCTTTGAGGGCGAAGTGAAGTTTGCCCCGCTCGCGCCCGGGGCTGCGGGCGATGCCAGTGCCCTAGCAGGCTACCTAAGGGGGCTCAGCCAGTATTGCGACGAGGTCCAGACGATCTTGCTGACCCGGGCCGCGAGGATGCCAGACGACACCGATTTGGTGATCTCGGTGGCCGCGGGGCAGGGTCCGCAGGCCTCCGTCACCCCGTCGCAGCGCTTGCTAAGGCGGATCGTCCATCTGGGCGAACCGCCGGAGGCAATTGCAACTGTTGCACGATCCTTGGACGCGTTGCCACCGGGTTCGCGCGCTGAGCTCTTGACCACCGAATTGCGCCGCCTCATCCAGCTGCACTTGGAAGAGACGGAACGTCGCATGACCGAAGAGGCCACGACAACGATCATGCGCCAGTCTCTGGAGGACCTAGGCTATGAGGTCGAACCGATCCGCGACACCCTTTTCGTCGAGGGAGGAGTCGCTCACTTCCGGCGTCGGGACTGGGGTGACTACATGGTCCGCATGCGCGTCGATGAGCAGGCCCACACCACCAACTTCAATGTCATCCGGGCGGCGAGTCCGGAAGCGAACGTCTCCAGTCGAGAAGATACGCTCGCCGAGGACCGGTGGTGCTCCGAGTTTCCGAAGCTCCTTGAGACCTTAAAGAGGCGGGGCGCCACTGTGAGGGTCACGCGCAACCTTGGCCCGGGCGAGCTTCCGGTCCAGGTCGTTGAGCCGGCCCTGCTGCCGCGATTCATTGAGCCGGAACAGTCGCAATCCGCGGCGCCCACCCACCTGCCTCAGGCCCGAGTCATCAAATGACGCCTTCGACGCCGCGGTGGCTGCTCGACCTGGAGCGGCTGCTTCCGATTCGATCGCAGTTTGCGATCTTCGGGAACATTCGCGACAGCTTCCTGATCCCCATGCCGGGCGGACCTGCCATGGTGCCGATCACGCGCGCCCTTTGGGAACTCCTCGTTCGGCATCACTATCATTGCTTACTGATTTTCGATCCGGCCGATGGCCTGCGGGTCTATCCGAACGAGCCACAGTACTGCGAACTGGCGGACCGTCTGTTCGATCTCAAGCTTGCGGCGGGGCCGCGCGTCATGAGTCTTGAGTCCCTATCCAATCTGATGCATGCCGTCGCCTCACAGCGCGCGGTGCGCTGCGCGCTGGTCATCGACTTTGCATCGCGATTGGCACGCCAATCCGACCATTTGAGCGAGGCAGAACACCGGTTTTTCGTATCGGCCGAAAAGCTCTCACTGACCGCCTCGCCCATCGTGCCCCAGGAAGTTGCCGGGCCGCCGCTGTTTAATCCCGTACTCTGGTTGCTCAATCGTATCCAGGATCTGCCTTCCTGGTTTACGCTCGATAGCGAAAAAGTCGCGACGCTGTCGGTCTCGCGTCCGGACTATGAGACCCGCAGCAGTGCCGCTCGGGCCCTAGGACCCACTTTTCTGAAGTTCGACTCCGCGACGGATGCCCAGCGCGCCGAGTTCGTGCGCAGCTTTAGCGAGGGCACCGAAGGCATGACGCTAAGCGCACTTTCGGACATCACCGCTTTGGCCGCCCAGAACTCGTTTAGTCTGGATGCGATCGAAGACGCGGTGCGGGCCTATAAGACCGGGGCTTTGGACAACCCCTGGAAGAAGGATTACCTGCGTGTAAAAGTCCGGGATGGTCAGCCATTTATTGCCAAACGCGTCAAGGGTCAGGTACCGGCGGTCGTCAAATCCCTGGATATCATCAAGCGCTCTGTGATGGGGATGACGGGTGCCCACGTGCGCAGCGTCGGGGGCCGGCCGCGGGGCGTTCTGTTCTTCGCCGGGCCCTCTGGCGTGGGCAAGACCGAACTGGCCAAGACCTTGACGCAACTGGTCTTCGGCGACGAACGGGCCTACCTTCGCTTTGACATGAGTGAATTTGCCGAGGAGCACACCGGTGCGCGCCTGCTCGGCGCGCCTCCCGGGTACATCGGATTTGATGCCGGCGGAGAGTTGACCAACGCAGTACGCGAGAAGCCCTTCTCACTCGTACTGTTCGACGAGATCGAGAAGGCTCACCCGCGCATTTTGGACAAGTTCCTGCAGATCCTAGAGGATGGACGCCTCACCGACGGACGCGGCGACACTGCTTATTTCTCCGAGGCGGTGATCGTCTTTACCTCCAACCTGGGCATCTTTGTCGAAGACGGCCAGGCGGGGCGAGTCCAAAACGTCCGGCCGGGCGATTCCTACGAGACGGTCGAGGGCAAGGTCCGCCAGGCCATCGCGGATTACTTCAAGTACCGTCTGTTAAGGCCAGAGCTGTTGAACCGGATCGGGGACAACATCGTGGTCTTTAATTTCATTACGCCGGACATCGCGCGCCAGATTTTCGACGGAATGCTCGAGAACATAGCCCGACGTGTGTTCGACGAATCCCAGCTGCGTCTCGAGATCGACGACCCTATCCGACAGACGCTTCTGAACTACTGCACCGCAGACCTCTCCGATGGCGGACGGGGAATCGGCAACCGACTCGAGTCCGGACTCATCAACCCGCTCGCGCGCACCCTTTTCGATCAGAAACTCGAGGGCAAGAGTCAGGTGACCGTCACCGGGTGGGCCGATCGGCAGGGCATCATCGCGCTCACCCTTCTAGCCCAATGAAAATGCTTTTGAACAAGGCCCATTATCCGGTCACGGTTCTGGGTCCGGGGCGGCGCATCGGTATCTGGTTTCAAGGCTGCAGCATCCGCTGCAAGGGCTGCTTGTCGATCGATACGTGGGAGCCCGATGACGAACGCGCGATCGAAACGGCCGACCTTCTGGCGTGGTGCCAGGGCGTCGCTCGCGAGGGCATCGACGGCGTGACGCTCTCGGGCGGGGAGCCTTTTGATCAGCCCGAAGCGCTCTGTGAACTGGTCGATGGCCTTCGGCGCTGGCGAAACGAGTGCGGCCTGTCCTTTGATATCCTTTGCTACAGCGGTCATCCATACGCCACCCTGGTCCAACGTTACCCTGACATTCTTTGCAAGCTCGACGCCGTGATCTCCGAGCCTTTCGTTCAGGCCCGGGCTCCAATCCACGTGTGGCGCGGTTCGGCAAACCAATGTCTTATCCCTCTGTCCGGCCTGGGCCATGCCCGGATTGGGCCTTTTGTGGAGACTACGATCACAGCGCTCGGAAAGCGCTTTCAAATGAGCGTCGAAGGCGCCCACGTCTGGTACATCGGGGTTCCGCTGCGCGGCGAGCTTCTCGCACTGGAGCAGTCTTGCCAAGAGCGAGGCTTGATCTTCGACGAAGTCTCCTGGAGGGCGTAGGTGGATGGGGAATTCGTTCGTCGGTGCCCCGCCTGTGGCCGTGAGAACGCGCCCGAGGTAGTCCGATGCGCATGTAGTGCCATGCTGACCGGGGTCGATGTGGTCAGCCGCAATGCGCCCGCTCCCGTCGCTCGCCCGGGTGCGATGGCCTCCCTTGGGCCGCGCGCCGAGCCGCAAGTCCAGTGTCCCTTTACCGATTGCAGACAGCCCAATCCCAAGGGCGCGCTGCGTTGCAAGTACTGCGACCGCCCGCTGGCAGGCCAGCCCGAATTGCCGGCGGGTGCAGGAAGCCCCGGCCTCTTGCAGCTGCCCTTGGCGCTGCGAGACCGCTTTCGAGTCGTTCATCCCCTTCCCACCCGGGGGAGCGAAGCGGACCTTTTGCTCATCGAGTCGGTGTCGGGCGATCACCTGGCGGTCGCAAAGATTTACCGACCCGGGATCGCTCCGAGGGCCCTGGTCGGGGAGCGCCTTGCGCAGCTCGAAAGTCGCTATCTGTTGCGCACCTCTGAGCGGGGAACGACCGACGGAAGGGCCTTCGAGGTTCTCGAGTACTGTGCTCTAGGTTCCCTCAGAAATCTCTTCTCCCGGGGACCTTTGTCGCTCGCTGAACTGACCGGGATAGTCCAAGAACTCGCTGGCGCCTTGGACGCAGTGCATGCCGTCCACGTTATTCATCGGGACTTAAAGCCCGAGAACATCCTTCTTCGCAGGGACGAGCCACTGCAACTGGTCCTCATCGACTTCGGCATCGCCTCACTGCTCGATGCGACGCAGCGCTTCACGAGCGATGCGCGCACGCTTAATTACGCAGCCCCTGAGAGTCTGTCGGGCGTCATCGACGCCAAGGCCGACTACTGGGCGATGGGGATGATTCTGCTCGAGGGCGCGCTTGGCGCCCATCCGTTCGGGGGTCTGTCCGAGGCCGTCATCTTGTTTCACCTCGCGACAAAGGGTATCGATCTCGACGGGATTCAGGACGCGAACTTGCGAAAGCTCCTTAAGGGCCTACTGGTTCGCGACCCCAAGGCGCGGTGGGGGAGTGCCGAGATCAAACGATGGCTCGCCGGAGATGCGGGGCTCGAGGCACCAAATGATGGGGCTCGGGCCGAGGGATTCACCGAGCCCTACCATCTAGCCGGCACCATCTCGAACAGCCCCCGGGAACTCGCGCAGGCACTGTCAAAGCACTGGGACGCAGGAACCGCCGATCTCAGAAATGGCCAGCTCCTGCGCTGGTTCCGCGATGTCCAGAAGGACCAGGATACGGTACGTCTGTTGCTCGAAATGCAGCACGAGTCGCAGCTTCACGTTGACCTACAACTGCTCCATTTCTTGCTCCATATCGCACCCGGTCTTCCGTCCTTCTGGAGAGGCGAGAAATTGGCACGGGAGACCTTACTCGTCTATACCAATCGGGCCTTAAGGAACGAGGACCCCGCCTTACGGTGGCTCGTTTCCGTCTTCGAGTACGACGTTCTCGGGGTCTGCGCCAAGTCTGGCGATCCTGAGGCCGCGCGCTTCAAGGAACAATGGCAGTCGGTCAGCCAGGCGTTCGAGAAGGCCTGGCTGGACCATGCCGGTGAACTTGGAGCAAGGGCCGCAAGCACGGATCCAACGCGCGTCGTCCTTTTCGATGACGTCGTCTTTGGCTCTGACGCATTAAAACGGCCTGCCGCCTCGTGGCTCGTACCGCGCTTAATCGCAATTGCCAATGATGCGGGGTGGGTCGAAGGCTTACGGCGCCGTGTCACCGCGGCCGTGGCCCAATTGCAGCTCGAAACCGGCGAGAGCATGGGCCTCATTGACATCACCCGCGCGGATGCGGCCACGCTATTGGCCATCGAGGCAACCTTGCCGGAATTGCAGCGCCTAGCCCAGCATCGCCAGACCGCCAAGCAACGCTTGCACGAATCGGAGGCCAGCGAACGCAGCGAGGCCGCGCGCGAAGTCCATGCGATCGTGGCCCGTATCCAGGCCGCGGCCCACGAGCGCTACCTTCGGCCCGTACTCTGTGGCCGCCTGGAGGCGGACCTTGGCCGTTACTTCGAATTACTCGCACGCTTGCTCGGCACGCCGACCACCGACCCCGCGGGAATGGAAACCGTCCAATCCCTCAAGCGGATGCAGCCTGCCGCAACGCGCTTGCTAAGCCGGCTTGAATCGCTCGCCGAGCGTCGTCAAGCCAACAGCGGCTGGCTTGACACGCGCGTATTCACGGGCTCTCTGGCGGCCACTTTTGCGCTCGGTTGGGTGCTTGGGCAGCGCTTCTGGTACTTGTCACTGGTCCCGGCCGCGGCTTTTATCGCATGGCGTCTGGTGCCCAACTATTTGGACTGCCAGGAAATTCGCCGGCTTGCGGCAAGCTTCGCGCACGCCAGGCTGCACTGAGCCGACCACCTCAGCCAAGCGACCCGGTGGGGCCACCGTTTTGCGTTGGCCGCGAGTCCCTGGGGAACGGCACCTCCCCATCAGCAACCGGGCCGATCCCCCCCATTTAGCCGCTTTAGCCGCGCGTTAGAGGAAGATCCGGGCGCCGCGCAAGAAGGTGCGAAAGGTTCTCAATTCTCTGAAGGAATTGCCGATAACCCGACGGAGAGATTCCGTACCCGGCCCTCTACACACGTCCCCGTCGTCCGCCCCGTGCGGATGCCGTTTCTAGAACCCACTGAATGTAAAGGCGAATCTGAGCATGGCGACTGCATACGACCCGACGATCGTCGCGCTTTCGTTCGCCATCGCTATCCTGGCTTCCTTCACGGCACTCAGGCTCGCGTCCCGAGTCGCTGCCAGCACGAGTTCCGCGGCACGCGATCTTTGGATCTTAGGCGGATCGGTCGCGATGGGCGCGGGCATCTGGTCCATGCATTTCGTCGGAATGCTGGCCATGAAAATGTCAATTCCGCTCTCTTACGAGCCGCTTGCGACGGCTTTTTCGGGCCTCATCGCCATTGCGGCGTCGGCCCTCGCGCTCGCTCTGATCAGCGGAAAGCGCTTGGGGCCTTTGCGGTTGATCGGCGGAGGGACCATTTTCGGTGTGGCCATATTGGGCATGCACTACACCGGGATGTCGGCGATCCAGGTAACCCCACAGCTTTCCTACGATTTCGGCCTCGTCGCACTGTCAGGCGCAATCGCCATCATCGCTTCCACGGTGGCGACCTGGCTTTTCTTTGTGCTAAGTCGTCCTTCCGACCGTGAACACCGTCTCGTAGCCCAAATCGGCGCCTCCTTGCTGATGGGCGCTGCGATCTGCGGAATGCACTACACCGGGATGGCCGCGGCCCATTTCGCCGATGGTTCGATCTGCACTACAGCCGACGGAATCGAAAAAGTCAGTCTCGTCTACGGCGTCATCCTGACCACGGGACTGTTGCTCATGGCCGCGATCGGCTCGACCATCCTCGATGCCCACTTGAGCGAACATCGAAAGCTTTCCACGACGCTGGCTCGCAGAGATGAGCAATTCTCGCGGCTTGCGCACCATGACCACCTGACCGGACTGCCCAACCGTAGCCAGCTTAAGGATTACCTGTCCGCAGCTCTCGCCAAAGCGCAGCGCCACGGACGCGGACTTGCGGTGCTCCTTTTGGATCTGGACGGATTTAAGGGAGTCAATGATCAATGGGGACCGGCGGCGGGAGACTGGGTCCTGCAGGAGATTTCGGCGCGCCTCGAACAGACCGTGCGCAATAGCGCAGGCTTTGTATCTCGATTAAGCGGCGACGAATTCGTGATCGTCATGGAGGCCTCGATCGGACCCGCACTGGATCGCATCTGTGGATCTATTCTCGAGGCGGTACGCCAGCCAATCGTGTTCGACTCGCGAACCTGCGAGGTCACAGCGAGCCTGGGCGGCGCCGTCTATCCAGTCCACGGCGCCGATTCCCGCTCGCTTTTAATCCACGCCGATGGCGCGATGTACGCCGCCAAGAAAGCGGGCAAGAACACCGCGCTCTTCTCGCAAAAGGCCAGCATTCGTGCAACCGCGCTGGTGGGCGAATTGACTCGCGCGATCCAGAACGAGGAGTTCGAACTCTACTATCAGCCAACCATCGACGCCCTCACCGGCCATATTCAGGGTGCCGAGGCGCTCGTGCGCTGGAACCATCCGGTCCGTGGGGTACTGTCTCCGGCCGAATTCATTCCGGCCGCCGAGGACCTGGGCTTGATCCACTCGCTGGGTGATTGGATCCTGGATCAGGCCTGCATGCGCTTGGCAGAATGGCATTCGAGAGGACTGAAGTACACGATGGCAGTGAACCTATCGGCAGTCCAGCTTCAGGACGAGGACTTCCCTGGCCGCGCGAAGGCGATCCTGGACAAACACGGAATCCAGCCCGGCCAATTGGTCGCCGAAGTGACGGAAACGTTTGCGATCACGGGCATGGATGCTTGCGCCAAGGCGCTGCAGGCCCTGCGTCAGCTGGGTGTAGTCATCGCCATGGATGACTTCGGGACGGGCTACTCGAGTTTGAGCCACCTGCACCGGCTACCCGTGGGCGAGCTCAAGATCGATCGTTCCTTCGTGAACGGCTTGCCGCGCGACAAGGAAGCCATGCGAATCTGCGAGGCGATCGTGGCTCTTGCTCACTCGCTGAAGATCCAGGTCACGGCCGAAGGAGTCGAGACCAGGGAGCAGCAAACCGCAGTCACCGAGTTTGGCTGCGATATCTTACAAGGCTACCTGTTCGGAAGGCCCATGCCCTGGGCGGATTTTTCCGCGCGTCTGGAACGCGCGGCTCTTGCGGTCCATCCGTCGACGTCCCAACTGGCCGCCTAAGGCAGGGCGCGCCTAAACTTCCTCGCCTCAGGCCAGGAGGGTCCCAATTCTCTTACACTAGGCTGATCTCGTAAGCCGGCTCGAAACGAGAACAACCAGGAGGATGGGATGCGGGACATTCGCGTGTGGATCGGTACCCTTGCGTGCTGGAGCATGGCCGTTGCAGGCGCTTTTGCGCAGGATCCCCCAAACGACCAAGTCAAAGTCGCGCAGCCCGATACCCAAAGCGCCAATCACGCGCTCCTCGGCCAGCTCCCCTTTTCGGATCGGCGCGATTTCGACGATGCGCAACGCGGCTTCATCGCCAAGCTTCCCGACGATTCCACGATCCTCGGGAAGGACGGCAAACCGGTCTGGACCCTGCGCGGCTACGATTTTCTGGCGGCCGAAGCTGCGCCTGACACGGTCAATCCGAGTCTTTGGCGTCAGGCACAGCTCAACATGTTCTCCGGTCTCTTCAGGGTCACTGACCGGGTGTATCAGGTCAGAGGTCTTGATCTATCGAACATGACCATCATCGAGGGGGACACGGGTCTCGTCGTCATCGACCCGCTCATCAGCGCAGAGACCGCCCATGCGGCCCTCGCGCTCTACTTCGCCCACCGCCCGGTGCGCCCCGTCGTCGCGGTGATCTATACGCACAGCCACGTCGATCACTTCGGCGGCGTCAAGGGTATCGTCGATGAGGCCGACGTGCGCGCGGGCAAAGTCACGATCGTTGCGCCCGAAGGGTTCATGGAACACGCGATCTCGGAAAACGTCATCGCCGGCAACGCCATGAGTCGGCGCGCGCTCTACATGTATGGTCCCCTCCTGCCGCGCTCGCCTCAGGGACAAGTCGACACCGGGCTCGGGAAAAATCTTTCGCGTGGCACGATCACCCTCATCCCGCCGACCGAACTTATTTCGAAGAGCCCGGACACGCGTACGCTCGACGGCGTGAAGATCGAGTTCCAGCTGACACCGGGTACCGAGGCTCCCTCCGAGATGAATATGTACTTCCCTCAGTTCAAGCTCATCGATGTCGCCGAAAATGCCACGCACAATTTACACAACCTCTACACCTTGCGGGGTGCCGAAGTCCGGGATGGCAATGCTTGGGCTAAGTACCTCAACGAGACTCTGGCCCGCTTTGGACCCGAAAGCGACTACCTGATCGCCCAACACCACTGGCCCACGTTCGGGCACGATCGCGTCGTTGATTTTCTGGCCAAGCAGCGGGACCTCTACAAGTTCGTCCACGATCAGTCGGTTCGCTTGATGAATCAGGGGTACACGTACACCGAGATCGGCGAATCGCTGCGCTTGCCGGAAGCTCTGAACAACGAGTGGTTCGCACACGGCTACTACGGCTCTCTCAACCAT
>JBEKVI010000050.1:0-38821 GCA_049514215.1 Burkholderiaceae bacterium | reverse complement strand
TCGGTTTTTTCTTCTGGTACCGAGGTTTGGCCCTGGGTGGGGTCGGACGGATTGGGCAGCTACAATTGCTTCAACCTTTCGTCGGTCTTTTCGCCGCGTACCTCGTGCTAGGCGAGGCTACCGACGCCTCCACCCTGGGTTATGCCCTTGGGACCTTTGCTTTCGTGGTGTGGGGCACGCGAACGCGCTTTAAGTCGAGGGATCCTCGCCCCCCGCTGGAACCGAATCCCACCAACCCATGACACATTTACCCTTCAAGCAGGTCGATGTCTTTACCGCTGTTCCGTATAGTGGAAATCCGGTGGCCGTCATCTTCGATGCCGAGTCTCTGAGCGGGGAGGCGATGCAGCGCATTGCGCGATGGACCAACCTGTCCGAGACGGTCTTCATCACCGCGCCCACGCAAGACGGTGCCGACTACCGCGCTCGAATCTTTACCCCGAAAAGCGAGCTTCCCTTTGCCGGCCATCCGACGCTAGGCGCAGCCCATGCCGTGCTGGAAGCCGGACGCGCCACCTTGCATTCCGGGCACATCGTGCAGGAATGCGGCGTGGGACTCGTGCGGCTACACCGGGCCGCGAAGGATGCACGCCTGTTCTTCGAGGTACCTCCGGCGCGCTTGACCGACCTCGATACAGGCGCGATCGACGCCGTAAGCCGGGCAGCGTCGGTCCCGCTTTTGGGCCAGGCTGTGATTGTGGACCTCGGTCCGCGCTGGCTCACCGCCGAAGTCGCCTCGATCCATGAGCTCCTCGCGGCGCGTCCCGATTTCGCTGCCATAGCAAAGCTTTCGAGTGATCTGAAGATCTCCGGCATAAATCTATTCGCGCGCGATGCGACCGACACCGAGGTTCGCTCCTTCGCTCCTGCCAGCGGGATCGACGAAGACCCGGTCTGCGGCAGTGGCAATGCGGCTGTGGCGATAGTGTTGCGAAATCGCGGCGCCAGCACGGCCTACCGTGCGCGTCAGGGCCGATGCATTGGTCGCGACGGCTACATCGAAGTCGAATTCAGCGAAAATGGCCCGATTCGCTTGGGCGGGGATACTCTCACCTGCGTCGAGGGTCGCCTCGCGCTGCCCCATTAGCGTACTTTTTCTCACGGAGTCTGGCATGAACCCAGCCGAACCCTGGCATCTATCGCGGCGCGCCCAAAACCTGACGAGTTCGGCAATTCGCGAAATCCTGAAGGTCACCGAACGCCCTGAAGTCATTTCATTCGCGGGCGGCCTACCCTCCCCCGAAGGATTTCCCGTCGAAGTCATCGAGCGTGCGCTGTCTCACGTGCTCTCGACCCGGGGCAAAAGCGCGCTCCAGTACGGACCGACTGAGGGTGTTCGCGCGCTGCGCGAGTGGGTCGCTGACGACCTGAACGCATCCGGGGCAGAGGTCACCGCCGAGGAGGTTCTGATCGTCTCCGGATCCCAGCAGGGATTGGATCTTCTGGGCAAGGTCCTGATCGACCCCAGCAGTAAGGTGCTCGTCGAGACGCCTAGCTACCTTGGCGCGTTGCAGTCCTTCAGTCTGTACGAGCCCGCATTTGTGTCGGTAGCATCAGATGAGGAAGGTCTCGTGCCCGAGGCACTCAACGAGCCCCTCTGTGCGAACGCCCGTTTTCTCTACGCCCTGCCCAATTTTCAGAATCCGACCGGACGTACACTGCCGCTGGAGCGACGTCTCGCACTCCTAGAGGCGGCCGCACGCCACGGTTTTCCGGTGGTCGAGGATGACCCCTATGGCGAACTGCGCTACGACGGGCAGGCCTTGCCCGGACTGCTATCCCTAAGCAGGCATACCGGCGCGACCGTGATTCGGCTAGGATCGTTTTCCAAGGTTCTCGCCCCAGGCTTGCGTCTCGGATACGTTGTGGCTCCCAAGCCGTTGTTATCGAAGTTCGTCCAGGCCAAGCAGGCCACCGACCTTCACACCGGAACGCTCATTCAGATGGCGGTGCATGAGATCGTGCAAAGCGGCTTTCTGAAGACCCATCTGCCCCAGATCCGCGCCCTGTATCGCAGTCAATGCGAGGCGATGCTTGCGGCGCTTGAGCGTCACTTCCCGCGCTCGGCCCAATGGACCCGGCCGCAAGGAGGCATGTTCATCTGGGTCACCCTCCCCGAAGGTATCGACACCGGAGAATTGCTTGGCGAAGCGGTTGCCCACAATGTCGCATTCGTCCCGGGGGCGCCCTTCTACGCGGGGCGGGCGCCGGGAAACACGCTGCGGCTGAGCTTCGTGACGGTTCCTGAGGCGCTCATCGAGGAAGGGATCAAGCGGCTCGGGGCGCTCATTGGAAAGCGCATTGCCGAAATCCAGCCACGTGCGGCGTAGTATCCCAACCAACCCGAGCCTCTAAGCGGTCGGCTTCTCCTCGGAGGGCAAGAGAAGCCGCTCGGCCTTAATCCGTGGCGGCAGCTTGCGTCCCTTGGAAGCACGCTTGCCCAAATGCGATTCAAGCTCGGCGCCGCGCAATAACACGCTCATCGGTTTGCCTGAACGCGCGGTGCCGCTGACGAGAAGCCCCGCGGACCCAAAGGCCACGGCGTCGAGAAGCTGCTCGTTTCCATCGAGCCGCTGCAGGATGACGCCACGGCCTCCACTCGCGAGGAACTTGATTTCCGAGGGAGCAAAGATCAACAGGCGACCATGTTCCGACAGGCAGGCGATGCGCTCGTGGCGCACGGGATCGATCGGCGCGAGCCTGAGCGGCTCGTCGCCTTCCTCCAGGGTCAAGAAGGCCTTGCCTCCCCGGATGCGACTCGAGAGCTCACCCAATTTGGTGGAAAAGCCGTAGCCCTTGCGCGTCGAGATGAGGAGGAACATTTCCGATGGCCCCGCAATGATCTGGCCGACCCGGCTGCCCGGTTCCAGATCGATCAGGCTCGAGATCGAGACGCCGTCGCCGCGGGAGCCGGGCAGTTGCGCCACCGGCGTGGAGTACGCACGTCCGTTGCTGCCCAAGGTAATGAGCATGTCGACGGTACGACACTCGAACAATTCGAGCAGTCGATCGCCGGGCTTAAAGGCGAATTGTGCGGGGTCGTGACCATGGCCCGCACGCGAGCGAACCCAACCTTTCTCCGAGACGACCACCGTTACCGGCTCATCCAGAACGCGGGTCTCCAAGACCGTTCGCTTCTCTTCCTGGATCAGGGTTCGCCGCGCGTCCCCATAGGCTTTTTCGTCGGCCTCGATCTCGCGAATCAATTGTTTTTTCATCGCGGCCGGACTCGACAGCAGTTCGGAAAGGCGGCCCGATTCCTCGCGCAGTTCGGCCAATTCGCGCTCGATCTTGATGCCTTCGAGTCGAGCCAGTTGGCGCAGTCGCAGTTCGAGGATGTCCTCGGCCTGGCGGTCGGTCAAGGTGAACGCGGCGACGAGCGCGGGCTTGGGTTCCTCGGACTCGCGAATGATACGGATCACCTCATCGATATTGAGCAAGACGAGCTGGCGCCCCTCGAGCACGTGGATCCGCTCGGCGACACGGGCGAGACGGTGCTCGGTGCGACGCGTGACACAGTCCTGACGAAAACCGACCCACTCGAGGATGATCTGGGCAAGGGACTTCTGACGAGGTCTTCCGTCTGAGCCCACCATGACAAGATTCACCGGAGAATTCGATTCAAGACTCGTATGGCGCAACAGAATGTTCACGAATTCGGTCTGGTCGACGGTGCGCGACTTGGGCTCAAACACCAGACGCACGGGAGCCTCTTTGCCAGATTCGTCCCGCATTTTGTCCAGCACCGCAAGGATGACCTGCTTGGTCTGGATCTGGTCGGGGGTGAGCGACTTCTTGCCGAGCCTGACCTTGGGATTGGTAAGTTCCTCGATTTCCTGGCCGATCTTTTGAGAGGAAGCTTGCGGCGGCAACTCGGTGATGACCAGTTGCCACTGGCCGCGCGCGAGCTCTTCGATTTTCCAGCGGGCCCTGACCTTCAGACTGCCGCGGCCGAGTTCGTAGACCTCGGCGATTTCCCGCGACGAGGAAATGATCTGGCCACCGCCCGGGAAATCCGGCCCCTGGATGTGTTCCAGGAGTTCAGCGGTGGACGCCCGCAGATTGCTGCGGATCATGGCCACTGCAGCCCGCGCGAGCTCACGCAGATTGTGGGGCGGGATCTCAGTCGCCAGTCCTACGGCGATCCCCGAAGCTCCGTTGAGCAAGACGAAAGGCAGTCGCGCCGGTAACAGCCGGGGCTCTCGGGTCGAGCCGTCATAATTCGCCTGGAAATCAACGGTTCCCTCGTCGATCTCGCTAAGCAGTAGGCGAGCGATCGGCGTTAACCGCGCCTCGGTGTAGCGCATCGCTGCGGCACCATCGCCATCTCGAGAGCCGAAGTTGCCCTGTCCGTCGATGAGCGGATAGCGCATGGAGAAGTCCTGTGCGAGCCGCACGAGCGCGTCGTAGGCCGACTGGTCCCCATGGGGATGAAACTTTCCCAGCACGTCTCCCACAACGCGCGCGGACTTGACCGGTTTCGCGCCGCTCGTGCCAGAGAAATCCAGTCCCATCTCGTGCATCGCATAGAGGATGCGCCGCTGCACCGGTTTTTGCCCGTCGCAGACATCCGGAAGCGCGCGGCCTTTGACGACAGAGATTGCGTAGTCGAGATAGGCGCGCTCCGCATACTGGCCCAACGTGAGGCCATCCGCCGGAAAAAGAACAGTTTGTTCACTCATGGGTCATTCGCATTCCAAATCGGTCATTCGGGTCTCGACGACGAGGCCAACCACGGCCCGGTCAAATGTCGGCCTCGGCCTCGTTGCCATGCTCCTCGAGCCACGCCCGGCGCGCTGCGGCTTCGCCTTTGCCCATGAGGAGCGTCATGCGCGCCACGGTCGCTTCAAAGTCCAACTCGCCCATGGTCACGGGCAGCAGTCGGCGCGTATCCGGATTCATGGTGGTCTCCCAGAGCTGCTCGGCATTCATCTCGCCTAGCCCCTTAAAGCGTTGGATCGACCAGCCTCCGTCGCGCACGCCTTCCTTGCGCAGCTTGTCTTCGATCGCCTCAAGCTCTCCCTCATCGAGCGCATAGAGCTTTTGCGCGGGCTTCTTGCCGCGGGCTGGTGCGTCGATCCGATAAAGTGGGGGGCGCGCAATGCAGACATGCCCGGCGGCCATGAGGCTTGGGAAGTGCCGGAAAAAAAGCGTCAAAAGAAGAACCTGGATGTGCGAGCCGTCCACATCCGCGTCCGAGAGGATGCAGATCTTCCCGTAGCGCAATCCGCTCAAATCCCCGACTTCCCCTGCCGAGTGCGGGTCGACCCCGATGGCTACGGCGATATCGTGAATCTCGGTGTTTGCGAACAGACGGTCGCGCTCGGTCTCCCAGGCATTTAAGACCTTGCCGCGCAGGGGAAGAATGGCCTGGAACTCCTTGTCCCGCCCCATTTTCGCAGACCCCCCCGCGGAGTCTCCCTCGACAAGAAACAATTCGTTGCGTAAGACATCATCCGATTCGCAATCGGTGAGCTTGCCCGGCAGGACGGCCACTCCGGAGCTTTTTCTCTTTTCGACCTTCTGCAGCGCCTTTAAGCGCGTCTGGGCCTGACTGATGACCAATTCAGCGAGTTTCTTGCCCGCCTCCACGTGCTCATTGAGCCACAGCTCGAGGGCCGGTCGCGTATAGGATGAGACGAGCCGCACCGCATCGCGGCTATTGAGGCGCTCCTTGATCTGACCCTGGAATTGCGGATCGAGCACTTTGGTCGAGAGCACGAATGAGACCCGCGCAAAGACGTCCTCAGCCAGGAGCTTCACGCCCTTGGTCATTAAGCCGTGCATGTCGATGAAGCTCTTGACGGCGAGAAAGAGCCCCTCGCGCAGCCCCGACTCGTGTGTGCCGCCCGCCGAAGTGGGGATGAGATTGACATAGGACTCGCGCACCACCGCGCCTTCGTCCGTCCAGGCCACAACCCAGGATGCGCCCTCTCCCTCGGCAAAATTGTCGGCACCGCTCGAGTACGACTCCCCCTCGTAGAGCGGAATCACAGGCTCGCTCGCCCCTCGGTCTTGCGCCAGTGCTTCCAGAAGATAGCCGCGCAGCCCCTCCTGATATTGCCAGCTTTGGGTCTCCCCGGTTTTGGCAATCGTCAGGCTCACTTTCACGCCGGGCAACAGGACCGCCTTGCTCCGCAGCAGCCGTTGCAGCTCGGCCAGTGGAACCAGTTGCGAATCGAAATATTTGGGATTGGGCCAGACCGTCAAGCGGGTGCCCGAGCGCTTCTCACCTCGTTCGAAGGGTCGTGATTTTAAGGGCTTTGCAACTTCGCCATCAGCAAACGCGATCTCGTGGACCGCGCCATCTCGGTAGACGGTCACCTCCAGCCTTGCCGACAACGCGTTGGTGACCGAAACGCCAACACCATGCAGGCCGCCTGAGAAGCTATAGGCCCCTCCGGATCCCTTGTCGAACTTGCCTCCTGAGTGCAGCCGAGTGAACACGATCTCCACGACCGGCACGCCCTCTTCCGGATGCAGGCCCACCGGAATGCCCCGTCCGTCGTCGTCGACGGTGATGCTCCCATCGGTGTTCATCGTGACTTCGATTCGCGTGGCGAAGCCGCCCAGCGCTTCATCCGAGGCGTTATCGATGGCTTCCTGAACGACGTGCAGCGGGCTCTCGGTCCGTGTGTACATGCCGGGCCGCTGCTTGACCGGCTCGAGGCCTTTCAAAACGCGGATCGACGCTTCCGAATAGCTCCCCGGGATGCTCTTTTTTGCCATAACTTAATGCTGTCTTTGACAAGAAGGGGCTGGGGACAGCGGAAAGCCATCCCAAGTTATCCCCAGATGCTGTGGAAAAGGACGGGGTTCTGGCGCTCAAATTCGCGTCCCGTCTGGCTCTTGCCGACACGCCCAAAAAGCGGGCAATCGGTCAATTCGACCCGGCCGAACCTCTGGCCCGCCGCCATTTTACTCGCACCAACGGATCGGCCACGCCAGCGCACGCATTTTCCCGTGGCGGCTACGCGTTGCGTCTTTCCAACTCTTCCCACCGGGCATACAGGTCCGAAAGCTCCTGTTCGATTGCGCGGGCGCGGCGCTTTAACCCGGCGGCTTCTTCCTTACCCTGCCGATAGAGCTCGGGTTTTGCCAGACGGGCGGTGAGTTCAGTCTGTTCCGTTTCAAGCGTGGCAATTCTCGAGGGCAAGTCATCGAGTTCTCGACGCTCCTTGAATCCGAGCTTGGAGGCCCCCCTCTCCGGCTGTTTTGGAGCCGCCCCCGTGACTTTGGCAGGACGGGAGGCGCTGGGAGGTGCGGCTGGGGGGGTGCGTAGCGTCTGCTCGCGCACGGAAGCGCGCGCGCGCGCCCGCTCCCAGTCCTCGTATCCGCCCGCGTATTCGCGCCAGACTCCGGCGCCTTCAAACGCGATGGTCTGCGTGACGACATTGTTCAAGAAGACGCGATCGTGGCTGACAAGAAAGACCGTCCCTTGGTAGTCCTCGAGGAGTTCCTCAAGAAGTTCGAGGGTATCGATGTCTAAGTCGTTGGTCGGTTCATCGAGGACCAGCACGTTTGCCGGTCGCGCGAACAGACGGGCCAGCAGCAATCGGTTGCGCTCGCCACCGGAGAGGCTGCGGACCGGCGAGCGGGCGCGCTCGGGCGAGAACAGGAAGTCACCCAAATAGCTCATCACATGTTTACGCTGACCGCCGATTTCGACCCATTCCGAGCCGGGACTGATCGTGTCGGCCACCGTCCGGTCAAGCTCGAGCTGAGCGCGCATCTGATCAAAGTAAGCGACATTCAGATGGGTACCCTGGCGCACGGTCCCCGAATCGGGAGAAATCTCGCGCAGGATCAGCTTAAGCAAGGTGGTCTTGCCGGCACCGTTGGGCCCAATCAGGCCGACCTTGTCGCCCCTTAACAAGGTCGCGGAGAAGTCGCGCACGACGAGGTGATCTTGGTAGGCTTTCGAGACGTGTTCGAGTTCGGCCACGAGCTTGCCGGAACGCTCGCCGCTATCGACTTGCAGGCGGGCGGTCCCAAGGCGCTCACGCCGGGCCGAACGCTCGCGTCTGAGCGCTTCGAGCCTACGCACGCGTCCCTCGTTGCGCGTGCGCCGCGCCTCGATCCCCTTGCGGATCCAGACCTCTTCCTGGGCCAGCAGCTTGTCAAATTTAGCCGCTTCGACACGCTCGGATTCGACCTGTGCGTCCTTACGCTGCTGGTACGCCTGAAAATTGCCTGGATAGCTGCGCAAGTGGCCGCGATCCAATTCGACGATCCGTGTTGCCACGGCATCCAAGAAGGCCCGGTCATGCGTGATGAAGAGCACCGTTCCCGAAAATCCCCGAAGCGTCTCTTCGAGCCAGCGGATGGCTTCAAAATCCAGGTGGTTGGTCGGCTCATCGAGTAAAAGCAAATCGGGCATCGCGACGAACGCGCGTGCCAGGGCCACCCTTTTCTTCTGGCCTCCGGAGAGGTCCTGCAAGGCGATGTGCCCTGCGAGCTGGAATTGTTCGAGCACCGCCTCAAGGCGGCTGGCCACGTTCCAGCCGCCCGCATCCTCGAGGGCGGTCTGTGACCGGGCCAGTTCCTCGAGCGCACCCGATTCACCCGCGGCAACACGCATGACAGCTTGCTCGTAATCGACCAAGGCGCGCGCTCCGCTTGCTAAACCAGCGGCAACGGCCTCGAGCACGGTCGTGGCCCCCTCGAAAAGCGGCTCCTGCTCGACGAGCGCCCAAGTCATCGCAGACTGGCGCGTCACGGTGCCGTCGTCCGGCAGGGCGAGTCCGGCGATAATACGCAGCAGCGACGATTTTCCTGTGCCGTTGCGGCCGATCAAACCGACGCGCTCACCGGCCTCCAGTGAAAGGTCGACCGCATCAAGGAGGGCCACGTGCCCGTAGGCCAGCTGGACCGCGTTTAGGGAAATCAGTGACATAAAAGGTCGAATGCCTCACAGAAGCGGCAAGCCGGGCTCGCGCAGCCCGTGGCCTGCCTAGGAGGCCGGGTCAGGGAGTATAGCCGGGGATGCCACTCTCATCGACCGCGTCGATCTGCTGAGGGTCGAGAAAGCGCATGGCGTACTGGAGGTAAACCTTGTCTCTGACGAAGACGTCAAATAAATCCGGATCGACATGACCGCTTTGAGCCATCCGGCCGAGGATCTGCAGCGATTCTGTGAGCTTCTTGCCTTCCTTGTAAGGTCGGTCCTTGGCGGTCAACGCCTCAAAGACATCGGCAATACCCATCGTGCGGGCCTGGACTGACATCTGCTCGCGGGTTAATCCCCTGGGGTAGCCCTTGCCGTCCATGCGTTCGTGATGACCGCCGGCATACTCCGGAACGTTCTTCAGATGGGGAGGCCACGGCAAAGCCTCCAGCATGCGGATTGTGGCCACAATATGATTGTTGATGATCGTGCGTTCCTCGGCCGTTAGGGTTCCGTAGGGGATCGTCAGATTCGCGATCTCTTCGGCGCTTAAGAGCGGTGCCCGTGTGCCATCCGGCGCCGTCCAGCTCCGCTGCCCGATCCTCTCGACGCGGGCGATGTCTTCGGCCGCCATGCGCTCGCCCCCGATGTTGACGCGACCGAGAAAGGCACGGTCGTCCTCAAGCTCCTGGAGTTCTTCGCGAAGGCGCTGATCGATCGCTGGATGGCTAGCGGTCGCGCATGAAAGCTTGGCTTGGGCGGCGTTGAATTCGAGCTCACGCGCATAGGCGGTCAAGCGGGTCTCGACGAGCTCGATCCGGTCAAAGATGGTCTGAAGTTTGGTCGACTTGTCGACGACGTGGACGGGGGTCGTAATCTTTCCGCAATCGTGAAGGAGGCCGGCCATCATGAGCTCCTGGCGATCGCGGTCGCTCATCCTGAACTCGGCCAACGGCCCGGCTTGGGTTGCGCTTGCCGCCTCGGCCAGCATCATCGTCAACTCGGGCACGCGCTGGCAATGCCCTCCCGTGTAGGGGGATTTTTCATCGATGGCGAGGTTGATGAGATTCACGAATCCGAGAAAGAGCTCCTGCAGCTTGTCGACCAGCAGTTTATTGTCCAGTGCGATGGCCGCCTGCGCCGCGAGCGCTTCGATAAAGCCTTGATCCTCGATCGAAAAGGCGACGGTCTCTCCCGAATTGTCCTGGGCATTGATGAGCTGGAGCACGCCGATCAGTTGATCATCGTGCGAGGTCATCGGGACGGTCAGGAACGACTTGGATCGGTAAGAGTTGGATTCGTCAAAGTGGCGCGCTCCTTGGAAATCGAATCCCTGCGCAGTGTACGCGTCGTCGATTAAGACGCTCTTGCGGGTCAAGGCGCAATACGCCACCACGGATCTCAGATTTTCTCTGCCGGCAGCGTCGTATAACGGCATCGGTGCGAAGTTGGCCGGCCTACCGGAGGTGCCGCCGAAATGCAATCCGAGCGTGGAATTCATGACCAGGTCAAAACTAAGCGCCCGTCCTTCCTCGACGACCCGATAGAGCGTGCCACCGTCGGCCCCGGTCGCAGCGCGCGCCGACACGAGAATCAACTCCAAAAGCTTCGTCAAATCGCGCTCGCCCGCCAGCGCGCGCGAAATCTCGGTAAGTTGGTCCAGACGCGAGAATGAATCCGATGAATGCGACATCGTCTAAAGTGGCGGGAGCCTGGGGTGGGTGCCCGAGTTTGACATAAATGTCCCACGGATTTCCACATTTCCTGCGACCTTACCTGGACGCGAGGTTGATGGGCCATTTGCGCTACAGTTTCGGTATGCGAACTCCTGCGCAACCGGATCTCGTGACCCTCGAACACGCGCTCGCCGCGTTACGCAAAGGAGACATTGGGACCGCCGAGTCGGTGTGCGCGCCGTTACTTGAGCAAAATCCAGACGATCCAGCTCTACACCAGCTGGCGGCTGCGATTGCGCTCGAGGCCGGCGATGCGGGGCGCGCCCGTGAACGCGCGCTTTCAAGCCTCGGACTGCGACCCGGCCATGTGCCGACCTTGGTTCTCGCCGGACGGGCCGCCCGGCTTGCCGGTGATTCCGCCGACGCGTTGACCCATTTTCGACGGGCTGTCCAAGAAGGCCCCGATCGAGCCGACGCCGCTTTTCTTCTCTGCCGGACGCTTTTGGAGCAGCAGGCCGCGGAGGCCACGGCGCTCCTGCATACGCTCCTTGCCCGATTTCCCGACGATGCGAGCGGCTGGCGCATGATCGGAGACAGCTTGCATGAGGCCGGTCAGCATGAGGCCGCTCTTGTCGCCTACGCGAGGTCCGCCGCCGTCCTGCCTTCGGCTGCGCTCGAATTCCGGTGCGGGGCCATCCTGCAGGCCCTGGGCCGCTTTCGCGAGGCCATCAATCGTTTCCAGGCCGCCGAGTCCTTGGCGCCCGGCACTGCGGAAATCGCGCTGCGCCTAGCCCAGTGCCAAAAGCAGGCGCTCGACCCCGAAGGCGCAGCGGCAACGCTCGAGGCGCTCTTGAAGCGCCATCCTGAATCGGCCGAGGCGTGGTTCGCCTTGGGCCTGCTTAGGCAAGATGAAAGCCACTACGAGCAGGCCATTGCTGCCTACGACCAGGCGCTGCGCGTTCGATCGGATTTACCCGAGGCGGCCGTCAACCTCGGAATCTGCCACCAGGCGCGCGGCAACCTCGCGCTTGCGAAGAAGTTCTACGGTGATGCTCTGGCCCTCAGGGCCGACACGTTCGGCCGCATCACCCAGGCGCTTTCGGCCTCGAACAGGGGGGAGGTCTGGCTGGATCACGACGCTCTTCGACGTTCACTTGCCCGATAAGCGGGTGCGCGCTCGGTAGCGGCGGCGATACACCCCTGGCTTGGAAAGCAAGGCGCCGGCAGTGCTGTCATATCGCTCACATCCCTCGACCGACAAGGACTCATAGGCCAAGCTCAGGGGCTCGCGAAACACCGGGAAGCACTGGGCGATCGGGGTTCCGGCGCGAAGCACGCCTTCGAAGTCCGGTTCAGTCCAGATCGCCGGAAACAAGATTCCCACATCGTGAAAGCGATCCGCGTCGATCATCCCCGTCAAGAGTCGGAAGGGCAGGTCGGCGCGATTAACGGGGTGCGTGGCGAACAGCGAATAGCCCGGTTCGAGTTCGATGGTCCAAAAGCAGTTGAATTTCACGATCGACCGTGCCGATTCATGAAAGGGGGTCCCCGTGACTTGGGCAGGGACGTGAAAACTTAACGGGGAACGGGGATGGGCGCTCACCGATAACGCAGGCAGATCCCAATCCCAGGAAAAAACACCTTGGCGCACCGTCACGTCACAGGGCAGGGGGATGAGAAAACCGTGGGCCATCGCATCGATGAAAGGCGGGCATTGCTTGACCGTGCGCACGTCTTGGGCGTGCGTCGTCGAAAAAGCCGTGGCGGGCATTTCACGCACCCAAGTCGGCAATCCCTGCCGCGCCGGTGTGGGACGCGGAAGGGTTTCGATGAGGGCCGGATCACAGCGAAACGCGATACGCATGTTCTGCTTTCGAAGACGACATCCGCCGGCGCCCTAGGGGGCGCGGTCGCGTTCCGATGGTCCAGCCCAGAACGCGCGACTTCGCCAGAGCGGCCAGGGCAGCGGCCTTGGCCGCTCTCATGTGCTCTGATAGAGACCGAGGTTAAACGCGACTGAGATGCGCTGACCGGATCCGCGGTAGGGCCGTACGGCGTGCAGCAGAAACGAGGGAAATAGGAACATCAATCCCGGACGCGGTCGAATCGTCTCGGCACTTCCCGCCGAGAGTCCATCCTCTCCGCCGAATTTGAGCAAAGGAGCGTGCATCATCGGGCTAGGGCCTCTCGGATCGAACATCTCGAACTCGCCGCCCAAGCCCGGATCGCTGGCACACCCGCCGTCGTTGATGTAATAGCTGCCCGACCAGAACGAACCGGGGTGGTAGTGGCACGCATTCGAATCGCCCGTCTCGCTGACATTGGCCCACGCCTCCATGACCCAGTTGGGCTGCACCGGTTTTCCTTCGCGGTCCGTGGTCAACTGGGTCGCGATCTCGCGGGCGAACACCAACAATTCTTCGGCACGCGGTCCGCCCCATTCGGCGAAATCGCGCGACGAGTGCCACCCTCCGATGTTGGAGGCTCCCAGCGTAACCTGTTCGTCCCGGCGTCGTAGGATAATCTCCTGCAACTCGGCGTTGCGCGCCTCGGCGTCGGGAAGCATGACCGCCGCAACTGGTGTCGCAAACAGACCTTTGACCTGGATTTCGATACGCGCCATAAACTACCTTTGTTCGACGGGCTTACAACACCGAAGCAGCACAGCAGGCCCATCGCTCCCGGCAGCAGCGGTGCATCTGGCAAACACCCTAGTGTTCGAGAAGTTCTTCTCGGCGTCGCGCGACGAATTCCTCAAGCACCCCGATCTGCTGTGCGGTCAGTCGCAAACCGAGCTTGGAGCGACGCCAGATGATGTCGTCGACCTTCTGGGCCCACTCTTCCCTCATAAGATAGCTCACTTCGGCCTCGCTCAGGCCAGCCCCGAAGTCGAAACCCAGATCGGCCACTTGCCGAGCCGACCCTAAGACGGCGCGCGCGCGTGTCCCATAGGCCCGCGCAAGCCGCCGAAGGCGATCGTACTCGAGCCACGGATAGGCCTTCGCGAGTTCAAGGCAGAGTTCCTCGAATCCCAAAACCGGGAAGTCACCTCCTGGCAAGGCGGCTCCCCCTGACCAGTTGCGTTGCGCCTCGGTGACCTCGGGCAGATGCGCGGCCAGCTTCTGGAGAGCGTGCTGCGCCAGTCTGCGGTAGGTCGTAATCTTTCCGCCGTAGATCGACAAAAGTGCCGCGCCCTCGCGATCGTCCAAATCGAGTACGTAGTCCCTCGTGGCAGCCTGTGCTTCGGCCGCACCATCGTCGTAGAGAGGTCGAACGCCAGAGTAGGACCACACCACGTCGGCCGGCGCAATGGGATTGGCAAAGTAATCGCTGGCCGTGCTGCACAGATAAGCGATCTCGTCAGGGGTCGCCTTCGCATCGGCGGGATCCCCCACATAGTCGCGATCGGTCGTGCCGATGAGCGTGAAATCTTGCTCATAGGGGATCACGAAAATGATTCTCTGGTCCGCGTTCTGGAAGATATAGCAGCGATCATGCTCGTAGAGCTTCGGGACGATGATGTGAGATCCCTGCACGAGGCGCACGCCTCCCGAAGTGGTCTGGCGAAGCGTCTGGGCCAGGACTTCGCCGACCCAGGGACCCGCCGCATTGATGAGGATCTTCGCGCGGATCGTCTCCCTTGTCCCGGTACGCATGTCTTCCGTGGTCAATTGCCACACATCGCCGCCGCGCTCGGCCGAGATCGCTTTGGTACGGGTTTTGATGATCGCGCCGCGATTGGCCGCATCGCGCGCGTTCAGCACGACCAGACGGGCATCGTCGACCCAACAATCCGAATACTCGAAGCCGCGGGTATATTCGCCCGCTTTCAGTGGCTTTCCAGTGACATCGGTCGAAAGATCGAGTGCGCGCGTTGCAGGCAAGAGTTTCCGGCCTCCAAGATGGTCGTAGAGGAACAAGCCCAGTCTGAGCATCCAGGCCGGACGCAATCCTTTGTGGTGGGGAAGCACGAAGCGTAGCGGCCGCACGATATGGGGCGCCATGCGCCAGAGGATCTCGCGCTCGATCAGGGCTTCCCGCACGAGGCGGAATTCAAAGTACTCGAGGTAGCGCAGACCACCGTGAATCAGTTTGGTCGCGGCCGACGAGGTTCCGCTGGCCAGATCGGCCTGCTCGCAAAGATAGACCGACAGGCCGCGCCCGGCCGCGTCGCGAGCGATCCCGCAGCCATTCACTCCGCCGCCAATGATCGCTATATCAAAAGTCCCGTCCAACGGCCCCTCCCGTCGCAGATTTCCGAGCGATGTTCGTAATTTTCGCCAATTGAACGGAAACGAATTCCGCAGTGCACACCAAAAATTTCTCGAATCTTGCTGCCGAGCCCCCCTCCGCGGAAAGCAATCTTGCTGCGGTGCGATCCGCGCGATGGTTCGTCGAAAGCGCGCACTGTGATGGGGACCTCACCCCTTTTGCCCCTCAATCAGTGGATCCTCCGATGGGTCCGTCTCGATGATCTTCACGCCGTGAGACTCACAAACGCGCCGCAGCACCGCCGAATTCAGCCGGTCGGTGACGAACGTATCGATTTGCGAGATATGCGCGATGCGCACCGGTGCAGCCCTCTCTAGCTTGGTGTGATCGCATACCAGGATGACGCGCCGGGCGTTCTCGATGATCGTCCGGGAGACGTTGACCTCGATGGCGTCGTAATCCAGAAGCGAGCCATCTTCGTCGAGCGCCGAGGCTCCGATGACTGCTGTATCAACCTTGAATTGGCGGATCAGCTCGACCGTAGCGCTTCCCACTACGGCGCCGTCGGAACGCCGCACCGGCCCTCCGGCGACGATGACATCGATCGAGCGGCGCGGATACAGCGACATCGCCACGTTCAGGTTATTGGTGATCACGAGGAGATTTTCGTGATTGGCCAAGGCGGACGCCACTTCCTCGGTCGTCGTACCGATATTCAGGAAGAGCGAGGATTTGTTCGGAATGAGTGCGGCCGCGGCCAGTCCGATCGCTCGTTTCTGAGGCGCGGCGATGTAGCGGCGGGCTTCATAGGACAGGTTCTCGACAGACGACGAGACGACTGCTCCGCCGTGGGTCCGGGTGAGTACGCTGCGATCGCACAACTCGTTCAGATCGCGGCGGATGGTCTGATGCGTCACATCGAACATCGCGGCCAATTCCTCGACCGATACCCGGCCGGCCGAGCGCGCCAGTGCGACGATGCTTTGCTGCCGATCATTAAGGGGTTGCATGCCCGCTTACCGCCGCATGAACGAGCAGAAGCGGCAGGCGACTGAGCCCACAGCCGGCGCACCTGGGACGCGCCGAGAGCCCGTCTTCTCAAGCGGCACGAACGACCACGCTGGCATCGAAATCCTCCTCTTTCACTGATTCTGTCTCCGCTTTTCTCGGCGTGACTTGCCTCTCTTGCATCGCTTCTTGGAGGTTCGTCAGCTTTCTTTATATGTTTGTTTTGTTCGCTTGTCTCACCGATATTTTTTCGTATACTATAACAAAGGAATAAAACAATGCCGAATGGCGGGAGACAAGGGTGGTCAGTTACTGCGCTAAAGGCGCGGGCGCGGGAGGCGTCCCAGGATTCGCCGAACGTCTGTGTCCGAAAGCTGTGTGCCTTCGGCAGCAGTTCTTGAGCACTGGCACAGTGGGATCACAGACGCGCCGTCAAAACGGCCGGGCCTGCGAACCCGGTCTCCTTCCCGCGGATTTCCCTGAGGGTGCATGACGCTCAGCCTTAACAATGTGAGCGTCTCAGTAGGCGCGGATACGGTCCTCCACGATCTTTCGCTGACCCTCGCGCCGGGCTCGATGAATGTGCTCCTCGGTCCAACCCTCTCGGGTAAGACGACTCTCATGCGCTTGATGGCCGGGCTCGACAAGCCCACGAGCGGCGTCATCACGGTCAATGGTCAAGACGCGAGCAACATCCCCGTGCGGCGTCGCTCCGTGGCGATGGTCTATCAGCAGTTCGTGAACTACCCGACTTTGACTGTCTACGAAAACATCGCCTCGCCATTGCGCGTTGCAAAGCTCTCGCGCGACGAGGTCGACGCGCGTGTGCAGCGCGTTGCCAAGGTGCTCAAGCTCGAGCCTTTGCTCAATCGGCTCCCCAACCAGATTTCGGGGGGGCAGCAGCAACGTACGGCAATCGCCCGGGCGATTGCGAAGGGGGCCGAACTCGTCTTGCTCGACGAGCCCCTGGCCAACCTCGACTACAAGCTGCGCGAAGAGCTAAGGGAGGAGTTGCCCCGCATCCTCGGGGAGTCGGGTGCGATCCTTGTCTATGCGACCACCGAGCCGCTCGAGGCCCTACTATTGGGTGGGAACACCGCAGCGCTTTCCGAGGGACGTCTCATCCAGTTCGGGCCCACACCCTCGGTCTACCATAACCCCAATCACATCGAGGCAGCGCGCGTGTTTTCGGATCCGCCGCTAAACGAAATGCCGATTTCCAAGCGCGATGGTGCAGTCCATTTCGGCGACGCACATCAGTCTCCGGCAATCGGGCTACTCGCCCATCTTCCCGATGGTAGCTACACGCTCGCGTTTCGCCCCGACATCGTCAGTCTTGGCAAACCCTGGGAAACCTCCTTGAGTTTCCCAGGGGAAGTGTCGGTTGCCGAAATCAGCGGATCCGAGAGCTTTGTCCATCTGGACACCCCGGTGGGACGACTGATCTGCGTCGAGGCTGGCGTGAGCGTCTTGCAGCCTCAACAATCGGTCGACGTGCACGTGGACGCGACCCGGGTGGTGGTGTTCGACCGCAGTGGCGCGCTGGCTGCGGCCAGCCAGCGAGAGTAGGAGCGGCAGTCATGGCGCAAATTACGCTCGATCACGTCTCCCACGACTACGAGGGCACCTCGAGCGATCCGTCCAGTTTGGCTCTAAAGCCGCTGAACCATGTCTGGCAGCAGGGCCGAGCCTATGCGCTTCTAGGCCCTTCCGGATGCGGCAAGACGACCCTGCTTAACATCATCTCCGGCCTCATCACCCCCTCGCACGGGCGGGTTCTGTTCGATCAGACGGATGTGACGAATCTGCCGACCGAGCGACGCAATATCGCCCAGGTGTTCCAGTTTCCGGTCATCTACGACACGATGACCGTGGCGGACAATCTTGCCTTTCCGTTGCGCAACCGCAACCTGTCTCACGACAAGATCGACTCACGCGTAGCGGAGATTGCTGAACTGCTGGGTCTGACCCCCGTGCTCAAGCGGCGCGCCCGGAACCTCACCGCGGATATGAAGCAGAAGATCTCGCTCGGGCGCGGGCTCGTACGCTCCGACGTCGCTGCCCTCCTGTTCGACGAGCCCTTGACGGTCATCGATCCCTCATTGAAGTGGGAATTGCGCTCGAAGCTAAAGGCCGTGCACCGCGCCCTCGACATGCTCATGATCTACGTCACGCACGATCAGATCGAGGCGCTGACCTTCGCCGACGAGGTCGTGGTGATGAAGGAAGGGCGCGTCCTGCAGATTGCATCACCTGCGGCATTGTTCGAACAGCCTGAGCACACGTTCGTGGGTTACTTCATTGGCTCACCCGGCATGAATCTGATCAACGCCGAGGTTGACGGACATATTGCGCGTGTGGCCGACCAGACCATTGAACTGGGAGCAAACTACCCTCCACCCCCGAAGGGCAGTACGGTCCAGATCGGCTTTCGGCCGGATTTCGCCGTACTTTCCCGAAGTGGCGGCTACCCCGTTCGGGTACGGCGCATCGAAGATCTGGGAAGACGACGCATTGCCCGCGTGGCCCTCGGACCCCACGAAATCTTTGCCACCCTGCCCTACGGCGTCTCGCTCGATGGCGAAGGAGCCAGCATGTCGTTGCGCACCGACAGGGTTTTCGTTTTTGTGAATGAGCAACGTGTTCACGGTACCGCGCCATGACCGAAAAACCACTGAACAACCGCGCGTGGCTTCTGGTGACACCAGTGCTGCTGTTTGTTCTGTTCTCCGCATTGCTGCCCGTCATGACGGTCGTGAACTACTCGGTTCAGGACGCGATGGCCGGCAACAGCTTCTTCTGGAGTGGCGACACCTGGTTTCGCGATCTTCTCGATCCAAAGACCGAGATTGGAGCCCGGTTTAGCGATGCGCTCCTGCGCAATCTGAGTTTCTCGTTTGCCGCGCTATTCATCGAAGTGCCCCTTGGCATCGCGATTGCGCTGTGTCTCCCCAGAACGGGCAAGACCGTGGGACTCTATCTGGTCCTGCTCGCGTTGCCCATGCTGATTCCCTGGAACGTCGTGGGGGTGATCTGGCAGATCTTCGCGCGTGCCGATATTGGCTTGTTCGGCGCAACCCTGACTGGCCTTGGTCTGCACTACAACGACACCCAAGACACGGTCTCGGCATGGAGCACGATTGTCGTGATGGACGTGTGGCACTGGACGCCGCTGGTGATTCTGTTGAGCTATGCCGGTCTGCGGGCGATTCCGGACGCCTACTATCAGGCCGCGAAGATCGATGGCGCCAGCCGGTGGGCGACTTTCGCCTACATCGAGCTGCCCAAGCTGCAACGTGTCCTCGTGATCGCGGTCCTGCTGCGCTTCATGCAGACCTTCATGATCTACACCGAGCCTTTTGTCGTCACCGGCGGTGGTCCTGGAAGCGCCACAACCTTCCTCTCGATCGATCTCGTCAAGATCGCCTTGGGCCAGGTGGATCTTGGAAACGCCGCCGCGATGTCACTCGTCTACAACCTCATCACCATTACGCTTTGCTGGATCTTCTTTACGATCATGACCCAGCTTGATCGTCGGGGAGACGTGTAGTGCGCCGCAGCCTTTTCTCTCGCATCGCTCTGGCAGTCTACATGTTTGCGCTGCTGCTGCCGATCTATTGGCTGATCAATCTGAGCTTACGCACCAACGAAGACATCATGTCGCGGATGGCGCCGTTCCCAACGAGTCCGACGTTACAGAAGTACGCTGCCATCTTCGGCGACCAGACGTGGGTCCATGGGTTTGGCGTATCGCTCACTTATGTGGCGATCAACACGATCATCTCGGTGACGGTGGCACTGCCGGCTGCGTACGCCTTCAATCGATTCCGCTTCGTGGGAGACAAGCACCTATTTTTCTGGTTGCTGACGAATCTGATGGCTCCGGCCGCCGTCTACGCCATGCCTTTTTTCAACCTTTATTTCGCGCTCGGTCTGTTCGATACGGTCTGGGCGGTTGCTCTTGCCCACTGCCTTTTCAACGTGCCGATGGCCGTTTGGATCCTGGAAGGATTTATCGCGGGTGTCCCTCGCGAGATCGATGAGACCGCAGCCATCGACGGCTATTCGTTTCCGCGGTTCTTCGTGAAGATCTTCATTCCCCTCATCGCCAACGGCATCGGCGTGACCGCATTCTTCTGCTTCATGTTTTCTTGGGTAGAACAGCTGCTTGCGACAACTCTAACGGCGTCGAATGCGTTACCGTTCGCTGCCGTGATGACTCGCAGCTACTCGGCCGCGGGAATGGACTGGTCACTGCTCGCTGCGGCGGGCGTTCTGACGATGATCCCCGGAGCGGTCGTCATCTGGTTCGTGCGCAACCACATCGCCAAGGGCTTTGCCCTGGGTCGGGTATGAGGGGAGACCAGACGTGAGCTTTGCATGGATGGCATGGACCTGGCAGACGGCGATCTTTTTCGTCTTCATCGGCTTAGCTCTCCTCATTCTGACTCTTCTTGCGATCTACCGGCCCGAGACGCCGCGCAAGGGAATACTCGGATTCGAGACAACCCGAGGCGATCGGTTTTTCGTGACGATGATCGGCTCGGCTTTCATCTTCATCATCTGGATGCGCTTAGGGGGCGGCGCGCTCTGGTATCCCTTAGGGATATCGGTCCTCTACGGCATCGTCATGTTTAAGGTCGCATGAAAGTGAACATCCTCGCTGCCAGGCTGGAGTGAGGCGACAACCGCCGCACAGGTTGTGCGGGAGCAACTGAGGAGGAGAGACATAATGGATGGTAATCGTCGTAAGGTACTAAAAGGCGCGGCGGCAGCGGCAACCACGGCGGTCGTTGGTGCACCCGCGATTCTGACGCCGACCGTAACGTACGCGCAGCAGATGGATGCGGCCAAGAAATGGGTGGATTCGGAGTTTCAACCGTCGACCCTGAGTAAAGACCAGCAAATGGCCGAAATGCAGTGGTTCATCAACGCCTCGAAGCCCTTTAAGGGAATGAGCGTGCGCTGCGTATCGGAGATCCTGAGTATCCATGAATACGAGTCAAAGACGCTGACCAAGGCGTTCCAGGAAATCACCGGCATCACCGTCAACCACGAGATGATGGACGAGGGCTTGCTGGTCGACAAGATCGAAGTCGAGATCCAGTCCGGAAAACCCTTGTACGACTTCTGGATGAACGACTCGGACTTTATCGGCACCCACCCTCGCTACAACGACATCGTGGGCGGCTCGCTGACCGATTTCATGGCCAACGAGGGCAAGGACGTCACCAACCCAGGCCTGGATCTGCCGGATTTCATCGGGCTCTCATTTGCGACCTTCACGGATGGCAAGCTTTATCAGCTGCCCGACCAGCAGTTCGCGAATCTCTACTGGTTCCGTTACGACTGGTTCCAAAAGCCCGAGATCAAGGACGCCTTCAAGAAGAAGTACGGCTACAACCTGGGCGTTCCGGTCAACTGGTCCGCGTACGAAGATATCGCCGACTTCTTCACCAACACCGTGAAGGAAATCGACGGCCAGCGCGTCTACGGGCACATGGATTACGGCAAGAAGGACGCTTCGTTGGGTTGGCGCTTTACCGATGCGTGGTTATCGATGGCCGGCTCCGGCGACCGTGGTCTGCCCAACGGCAAGCCCGTGGACGAATGGGGTATCCGGATGGAGGATGGAATTCCGCGCGGCTCGTCGGTTTCCCGCGGGGGCGACGCCAACGGACCGGCAGCCGTCTATGCCCTGACCAAATTCGTCGAGTGGCTCAAGAAATATGCACCTCCGGAAGCATCGGGCATGGACTTCTTGGAAGCCGGCGCCGTTCCGGGTCAGGGTCACGTCGCGCAGCAGATCTTCTGGTATAGCGCGTTTACGCATGCGCTGACAGTGCCGAACCTGCCCGTGATGAATCCCGACGGCACACCAAAATGGCGTATGGCTCCAAGTCCTCACGGTGCGTATTGGAAAGAAGGCATGAAGTTGGGCTACCAGGATCAGGGTTGCTGGACGATGCTGAAATACGCTCCGATGGAACATATCAAGGCCGGCTGGCTCTATGCGCAATTCTGCGTGTCTAAGACGGTGACGCTCAAGAAGTCGGTCACTTCGTTGCACCTGATCCGCGAAAGCGACATCTGGTCCGATGCGATGACCGCCATCGCGCCCAAGACAGGTGGGCTCGTCGAGTTCTATCGCAGTCCGGCACGTAAGCTCTGGACACCCACGGGGGTGAATGTCCCCGAATACGGCAAGCTCGCACAGGTCTGGTGGCAAAACGTCTCGAAGGCGATCTCGGGAGAAGCAACGCCCCAGCAAGCCATGGACGGTCTGGCCGCAGCGCAGGACGCGATCTTGGGTCGGCTCGAAAAATCCGGCGTACAGGGCAAGCTCGGTCCCAAGCTCAACGAGGAAAAGGATCCCGAGTACTGGTATGCCCGCGCGGCAAAGGATGGCAATCTCGCGCCCCAACGCAAGCTGGCCAATGAAAAGCCCCAGGGAATCACGGTGGACTATGACGAGCTGTTAAAGACGTGGAAGGCGGAAGCACCGCCACGCAAGAAGGCGTAATACGCAATGCAGGTGCAAGGTTTCAGCGAACCTTGCACCTGCGCAAAGCGCCCCCGATTGACGCATGAATCGAACCGATCGTCCTCCGGCGCTTAGGGCTGGAAGACGCCTGTATTCCGCTAGTAGCTCGACGCTCTTTGGTTGGACCCTTAACAAAGTTCAGCCAGAGTTTGCGCGCGAGAGCACCCGATCGCGCCTGGCCCGCGTTGCGGCTTCAGGCCATTCGCCTTCGACGCCAGCGCGCGCCGAATTCACGTTCTTCTTCCTCTTTTAGCGTGCCCCCTTCGCGGGGGACCTGCGCCCAAAGCGCCTTCTTCCTGACCTTGGACGAGCCGGCGATCGTGGTCTCACCAGCGGGAATCGAACCCACATTTAGCGCTTAGGAGGCACTCGTTCTATCCATTGAACTATGGTGAGGATGGCCGACCTTGCCAGGGGTTCTGTCGTGCCGTGTGTGCGGCAAGGCGATGGTGCCGTGGAGCCGCAGAGTTCGACGGCAGCGACGAACAATGCGCGTGTGCCTCTTGCCAGAAAACGCCCAGCCGAATTCTACAGCGTTCTGCCGAAATACACGGCGCGCCAAGGTGGCCAGGCGAGCACCAAGTATCTCGCCGGGCAAATTCCGCATCCTCGCGTCCACGCCTCACCGAGGACAGAATCGGCTCGGATCCAAAAGGCAAAGCCGAAAAATCCCAAAACGCGACGTTCAAGCGCAAGCCGCTCGGCTCTGATGCTTGCGTCCGCTTTTTAAGGCATCGACGGACCGGTTGGGGCGCCCTCGGCGGGGCCGCTCGTATCGACCCCATGAGTTATTCGATGAGCCGCGCCTCGAGGGTGATTTTGGCGTTCAGAACCTTGGAGACGGGACAACCCGACTTGGCTCGGCCCGTCAATTCCTCGAATTTGGCCTGGGTCGCGCCTGGAACCTTGGCCGCCAGGTTCAGATGGACCGCGGTGATCGAAAATCCGCTTCCCTCCTTATCCAGAGTAACCGTGGCCTCGGTGTCGAGGCTTTCTGCAACCAGTCCGGCCTGGGCCAACTCGGCCGAGACGGCCATCGTGAAACAACCGGCGTGCGCTGCCGCAATCAATTCCTCGGGATTGGTCCCAGGACCGGATTCAAAGCGCGCCTTAAAGCCGTACGTGGTGTCTTTTAATACCCCACTTTGCGTGGAAATCGTCCCGGTGCCCTTTAGCAGATCCCCTGCCCAGTGCGCTGATGCTGATCTCTTCATGATTTTCTCCTTTCGTTGAGCTATAAGGTCCCGCAGGTGCGAAGCGGCGCAGAGCAAAAGCCAGGAATTCGGTCGGAACTGGCGCTGCCTGCTCAAGCCGATCCCACTCTATCAATCGGAAACTCAGCTGGGCCGTGCGCTGGCTTGCGCCCAAGACGCCTCTCGCCGGGACTCGGCCAACCGAGGCGCATGCGCCTCGCGTCTTCTACATCTTTAACTTAGATTGTGCGAGGGAACACGTCAATGGGGCGAATCAATCCGGCACGTCCATTGCACATCCTTAGCGGGGTTTCTTCACTTTTTACAAAAGATTGACATCGCGAAACCTATACTGGACTCGATATCCCCGGCGCGTCGCAACGGGTTCGTTGGCGACGCCTGCATCGAGTTGGAGAAGCGCATGTTCTACCGCTCACCATTTTCGTTTGGCAGTTCATTTCGCTCTTCTACGGAGGGCTCGCTATCTTCGTCCAGTGCACCCGTCAGGCATACCGATCAGATCGTGATTCTATGCTCCGACGCTGGGCTTGAGAGAGTGATTGCAGGCGCCCTCGCCTTGCTTGGGGAACGCAATCCGGAACTCACCCGAGGTCGCACTCCCGCAAGCAACAAAAGCGGAGTTACGCGCGTGGCGATTCGATTCGGCGCGCAGGAGCAGGAGCGATCGAGGATCGAACACGCTTTGCAGTTGCTCAAGCAGGACCCCGTGGTCCGATCGGTGAAACTTGAGCGCCTGCTTCCGGCGACAGGAAGGCCATGAACCCTACCTTTCGAATAGGATCGAAGCTCGATGGACACCTGCCGGCCATGGCATCGGTTTTCAGGCGTCTTTTGCAGCGCTCTGCGCATAGCGGACCACGAAGCTGCGAGGAAGCCTTGCGCAAATCGATTCCCACACTTCTCTCCGAGAAGGACATCCTGTTGGAGCTCGCCGTAGAGGACAAGCATGCCCTTCTTGAAGTGGTTGGCGAGCATATGGAAGCTGCACATGGCCTGTCGCGAGAGCTCGTCAGGAGGGGCCTCGAGCAGCGCGAGCGCGTCGGCTCGACCGCCATCGGCCAAGGTGTCGCCATCCCGCATGCTCGAGTGCACGGGCTCGACAAGATTCAAGTAGCCTATCTGCGGCTCGCGCAACCGATCGACGCTGACGCCGTCGACGGCAAACCGGTTACCGATGTCTTCGTCCTGCTCGTGCCAAAGCAGGCAGCCCAGGAGCATCTCGTGGTTCTTGCCGAGGTGTCCCAGCTCTTTGCCGACCCCCACTTTCGCAAGCAGTTGCAAAGCTGCGCGAGCGCGCCTGAGGTACTGCAGTCCTTCGCGGGCGCGCTGCAAGGACGCTAAGGCACGGGCCGCTCCGGTCTTTCCCAAAGAGGGCACGCCCTGCCCTCGCAAAAGGCGGCTCTGAGCGCGCGATCGAGACGTGCTTATTCTTTCGCCCCGAAATCCCTGTGACTCACGCGCGAACTCAAGCAGCGTACCCCTGAATTGTCTGACCTTGCGCTGGCTTCGACGGGCTTTCTTTTTCTGCGAAGTCAAGAATTTCCTTCGACCGCAAATTCCGGGTTGTAACTGCTCGACACCCCTCTTTCGGACTAAGGTTTACAACTAGTAATTCTTGAATTGTGCCCGCCACCCTAGTTAATCTCATGGTTCACATCGGGCCACCATCGAACCATGAATACGCATGAACGATCGTTCGCCTTAGAAGCAGTGCTTGCTCTGCTCGCGCTTTCCATCTTGACTGCGGTTGCTACCGCGTGCCTGCTGTTTCGCTATCAGCCCATGGCCAATACCAGCGGGGGAGTGGCATCCCGCTACGATCGTTGGACCGGACTGGTCGAATACCAGCTGCCCGAATGCAAGGCCAGCGACGTCCCCATGGCCTGGAGGCAACTGGGGGAGCACGACCCGAGCTGGTGTAGCGATTTATATCCCCTCGCGAAGAAGCGCTAGGATCCAAGCCTGATCCCCGTTGGGGTTGCTTTCGGTGACCCAATGACGAACGCATGATCGCTGCGATCCAACGCAAGGCCACCACGACCGGTTGCGCGGCTTAGGGGCTTCGCTGGAGCCCGTGATCCTGCGCCCGACTCGTATGCAGCCAGTCGTACCAGTCCCCCATGCCCTCCCCGGTCTGGGCTGACACCTGAAACACCTGAATGGCGGGATTGACCTCCTTGGCAGAGGCAATGCAGGCATCCACATCAAATCGCAGGTGGGGCAGAAGGTCGATTTTGTTCAGCAGCATGACTGTGCTGGCTTTAAACATGTGCGGATATTTGACGGGCTTGTCTTCGCCTTCAGTGACCGAAAGAATGACCACCTTGGCGCGCTCGCCCAAATCGAACAGGGCCGGGCAGACAAGGTTGCCAACGTTTTCGATCATCAGCACCGAGTTCGAGGGGGGGTCCAGTCCATCCAGAGCCCGCGCCAGCATGTCCGCATCGAGGTGGCAGCCGGTTCCGGTATTGATCTGCACCACCTTGCAGCCCGTTGCACGGATGCGCTGGGCGTCATTTAACGTGGCCTGATCGCCTTCGATCACCTGAAGTTCGATCGAACCTGCCAAGTCACGGATGGTGCGCTCCAAAAGCGTCGTCTTGCCTGAGCCAGGCGAGCTGACCAGATTTAACGCAAGTACGCCACGTCCGGCCAGCCAGCCGCGATTGCGTTCAGCCAGTCGCTGGTTCTTGGCCAGAACCTCTTGCTCCAGATGGATCTGGGTGCCGCGCACGCGGGCTTCGAAATCGGCCGCTCCGGTCTCGCCGCTGTTTGAATGTGTTCGGGCGCTCGAACGGGAATCCGCCCCGTGGCCCGGCGCCGGGACGAAAGGATGCTCATGCGCGTGAACGTGCTTGGGGACTGCGTGATGCGCACGCGCCCCCCCGGGCGCGTGAGAATGTTCCGATGAATCCGTCGGGGAGCGCTGTGGCGCAGGCGAAGGCACGGGTCGATAACGTCCGGGCGGCGCCATAGCGGACCCCATCGGCCTTTCCGCTTCGGGTCGCACATGCTCATGGGCAATCCCCAAAGCGTGGGCCCGCTCATGCTCCGCACCGATCAGGGCCTCTGTCGAGGGGGTCTCGGGACCCGTGATCGACACAGCATCCGCGCTCGAACATCCGCAAGTGATACACATCACGTCACCTCCATGGTCCGGATTTTCAGTTCCTCACCGGCCAGCAGCTCCAGGTCGGCATTGCCACAGCGACATCGCCCAAAGGGTTGCAGCAAAGGCATCTCATGGCCACAGCAGCGACACCTTGCCCATCCCGGAATCTCAACGATCTCCAGCTCGGCGCCGTCGACTCGCGTGTCCTTGGCACAGATCTCAAAACAAAAGCGCAACGCGTCGGGCATCACTGCGCAAAGTCTGCCGACCTCGAGCGTGACGCGCGTCACGCGCGTCTGCTCACCGTGGAGCAGCGCCTGTTCTAAACAGATCGCCACGACATTCCGCGTAATTCCTAACTCGTGCATTGTGGTTCCCGGTACATTCCATCTTCGATCAGGCCCAACCCCACTCCCGGATCCGCTTGCGCGCCTTCTAGCAGATGCGCGGCAGCTGCTCACCTACGAGCATATCGACGATGCGCTGCCCGCCAAATGTCGTGTGCAAAATCACCACTCCGGCCGGCGCCTCGCTCACCTCGCCGATGATCGCGGCCTGGGCGCCGTCCGGATGCGCGCGGACGACCTCGAGCAGGCGCTGCGCGTCAGCCTGGGGAACGACCGCAACGATCTTGCCCTCGTTGGCAAGGTAGAGCGGATCGAGTCCCAGAATCTCGCAGGTTCCCCTCACCTCGTCACGCAGAGGCAACGCCTGCTCCTCGATCCGCATGCACACGTTTGAACTCGTCGCAAATTCGTTTAGAACCGTAGCCACCCCCCCGCGCGTGGCATCGCGCAGACAATGAATTCCGGGACACGACTCAAGCATGGCAGCCACGAGGCTACCCAGAGGCCGGCAGTCGCTGTCCACTTTGGCCTCGAGCGCGAGCTGATTGCGGGCGATCAGAATGGCCGTGCCGTGGTCGCCCAGATATCCGTTAACGAGGATCTGGTCTCCGGGTCTCGCGTGTCGTGCTGAAATGGCAATACCGGTGGGGACGACTCCGATACCTGCGGTGTTGATGAAAAGCTTGTCGGCCGAACCTCTCTCGACGACTTTGGTATCTCCGGTGACAATCGAGACACCCGCCACGGCCGCGGTAGCGCGCATGCTCGCAACCACCCGGCGCAAAACCTCCAAGGTCAGGCCCTCTTCGAGCACGACAGCACACGACAGAAACAGGGGCTTTGCGCCGCTGACGACCAGATCATTGACGGTCCCAGCCACAGCCAGAGAACCGATATCACCACCCGGGAAAAACAACGGGTCCACGACGTAACTGTCCGTGGTAAAGGCGAGCCGATCGCCATGCTGGCAGAGCTCGGAGAGGGCCACGACGGCCTGATCTTCGAGCGCGGCGAGCTTGGGATTATCGAACGCGCCCAGAAATACATCCTCGATGAGTTCGCGCATCGCCTTGCCGCCGCTCCCGTGGGCCAGGTTGATCGACTGGTCTTTTACCCGGGCAACACGACGCGTCACCGCTGGCAGTGGTTCAAGTTCGCCCGGGGCGCGATCATTCATGCGAGTTCTCCGGTGACGGGACCCACGCTCACCGCCCTGTTTCGCTGAAGACCGGACGTATCGATACGGCCGTAGTTAAAGTACGCCGCGCACGCGCCTTCGCTAGACACCATGAGAGACCCCAGGGGCATCTCGGGTGTGCAGGCGGTCCCGAATACCTTGCAGTCCTTCGGTTTGATGACGCCTTTGAGCACCTCCCCGCACTGACACGACTTGGGGTCGGCGATCTTCAGATTGGCCACTGGAAAGCGGCGCTCGGCGTCGAATTCGGCATAGGCCTCGCGGACACGAACCCCGGAGTGGTCGATCGACCCCAGGCCACGCCACTCGAAGAACTCGCGAAGCTCGAAGACCTCCTGTATGGCGTTGAGCGCTTCGGGATTGCCTTCCTCCGGAACGATCCGTCCGTACTGATTTTCCACCTCACAGCGATCCTCCGCGATCTGGGCTAGCACCATCCAAAGGGCATGCAAGACGTCCACCGGCTCAAACCCTGCAATCGTGATTGGCTTGCGATAGTGCTGGGCGATGAACTGGTAGGGACTGGTCCCGATGATCATGCTCACGTGTCCCGGTCCGAGGAATCCGTCGATGTGCAAATCCGGCGAGTCCAGAATCGCCTTGATGGTCGGAATGATCGTGATGTGATTGCAAAACAGCGAGAAGTTACGCACCTTCTGCGCGCGTGCCTCTAGGACCGTCATCGCGGTGCTCGGCATGGTGGTCTCAAACCCCAATCCGAAGAAAATCACCTCGCGATGCGGATTCTGTTGGGCAAGCCGAAGCGCGTCCAGCGGCGAGTAGACCATCCGCACGTCTGCGCCATCGGCTTTGGCCTTCAGCAGGCTCTTCTTTGACCCCGGCACCCGCATCGCGTCTCCAAAGGTCGTAAAGATCACCTCGGGCCGCTCCGCGAGCGCCACGCAGTCGTCGACCCGACCCATGGGTAGCACGCATACCGGACAGCCCGGACCATGCACGAACTCCACCGCATCGGGCAATAGCTGCTGGATTCCATAACGAAAAATCGAGTGGGTGTGCCCTCCACAGACTTCCATGATCTGGAGAGGTCGATCGCGGGCGCGCTCGATGCCCGAAACCACCGCCGAAATCCGCTTCTTGAGGATGCGGGCCTTCTCGGGATCGCGAAACTCGTCGACATACTTCATGTTGGTCGGCCCTCCTGTTCGGTCTGGCGCAACGCCTCCATCGCCGTCCTCCGACACGGTGGGTCGGGTATGAAGCGGCCGGTTCCAGGGCCCAAGCCTTGGTGCCCCAGGAAAAGGGGATTTGAGAGCGTCATCCCAAACCCGCCTTCCCCGTGGATTCGATCACCGTCGTAACGGCCTCTTGGACTACGTTGCCCCGTCGATCTGCAAGCAGGGTGTGCACGAGATCCCACAGAATGTGATAGATCGCAACGTGCGTCTCCTGGATTCGGTGAATGCTCTGGCTTGGAACGACGAGGCAGAAATCGATGTCCGGATTGCCCTTCATCTTCCCGCCGTCGGACCCCGTGAGCGCGATCGTAAGAAGGCCAAGCTCACGCGCCTTTGCAAAACCGGCAAGTAAATTGCGCGAATGCCCGCTCGTCGATACGCCAATCAAGGCGTCGCCTCTGCGCGCCAGGGCGATGATTTGACGCACGTAGATATGGTCGAAGCCGACATCGTTTCCAACCGCCGTCAGCATGGCCATGTCGGCCGCCAGATTCACGGCAGTCAGCGCCGCCCGTCCGGCGGTGACGGGATGCAAGAACTCGACTGCGATGTGGGCGGCATCGCAGCTGGAGCCGCCGTTACCCATGCAAAAAAGGCGGCCATCACTCTCGTAGACCAAGGCGAGTGCGCGAGCCACGGCGACCACCGCACTGCCCTGCTTTTCGAAGAACTCACGCTTGGTGGCCAAACTTTCCGCCGACTTCTGGCGCACCGACTCCAGGAGAGCCTGCTCAAGCCGCGCCGGACCTTCCGGCTGGGCATGCAGGAACGGATAGAGTCCGGTGAGGGCAGGATGCTCTGGCATGATTCTGCGAAGGCGCGGCTAGGCAGCGGATGAAGCGCGGATGGCTTCGAGTTCGGCCTGCACCTCGCCCATCTCCGTTAGCAGCGCGAGCGTTTGAGCGGCTTCCTGGGCGTCGATCCGGCTCATGGCAAAGCCAACGTGCAGAAGCACCCATTCCCCCAGGCAAGAGTCCAGCGGGTGGGCGTCGTTCACGATGAACGCGATGTTCACCGTGCGTCTGACGCCTGCCACCTCGACGACGGCCAGCTTCTTGTCCGGATCGACGATCTCAGTGATCTGTCCAGGAATTCCTAGGCACATGTCAATCTCCTTGTTCATCCAACCAGCGCGCAGGCCGCAGCGACGGCGGCCTGTCCGAGCGCAAGACCGCCATCGTTGGCGGGCACGTGACGATGCGTGAGCACTTCATGCCCCTGCTCCTGCAGCCGGCGAATCACTTGTTCGAGCAGTACCCGGTTCTGGAAGACTCCCCCCGAGAGAGCGACTGCACCAGGTGGGGCATCTTCGCCCCAATGCTGACGTGTCAATTTCTCCACCATCTTGATGAGCACGATCGCAAGGCCCTTGTGAAAACGCGCCGCGATCACACCCACGGGCGTTCCGAGCACGAGGTCGCCAAGTAGAGCCTGCCACATCGCCAAGGGCTCGACGTAAGGCAAGTTGTTCGACCGCCAGCGTGGAATCGCGAACGGATAAGCCAGATCATCCGTCTCCTCCAAGAGGATTTCGGCATCGACGCTCGCCTCAAATTCGATTGCGGCCTGACCCTCGTAGGCCACTTCCTCGGTACAGATCCCAACGGCCGCGGCAGCTGCGTCGAACAAGCGTCCGCTCGAGCTCGCAAGGGGACTGTTTAGGCCGGCGGCCATCATCTGGTCCAGCAGATCGCGTGGACAGCGCTCCAGAAATTGGTAGATCTTCGTCTGGTTAAAATTCATGGCAAAGCTCGGCCAGCCCATATGGGCGACCAGATGCGCGTACGTATTGCGCCACGGCTCCATGATGGCTTGCGTGCCGCCGGGCATGGCGACCGGACGAAAAGTCGCCAGTCGCACGCATTGCCGATAGTCCACGCGGCAGAATTCACCGCCCCACAGGGACCCATCGGCTCCAAAACCCAGCCCGTCGAGCGCGATGCCCAGAATCGCGGGTGCGTTGAGTGCGCGCCCGTTTTCGGCGAGGCACGCTGCAAGATGGGCATGATGGTGCTGGACTTGCGCGACCACGAGGTCTTCGCGCTGGGCGAGCTCCAGGCCGAGCTTGCGCGAGAGATATTCAGGATGCAGATCGACCGCGACTACGGTGGGCTTGTGTTCAAAGAGTTTGCGGAACTGCTCAATTGATGCGACATAGTCAGCGTAGGAGCGGGCGTCTTCCAGGTCCCCCATGTGATGCGAGATGATCGCTTGACCATTCTGTAGAAGACAAAAGCTATTTTTGAGCTCACCCCCGAGCGCCAGAAGCGGGCGGCTCGACGCAAAGCCGTCGGGCAGCGTCATCGGCGCCGGAGCATAACCCCGGGCACGACGCACCAGGCGTGCAGCGCCCGCTGCGACCATCACGACCGAGTCATCGACGCGACGTGCGACAGTGCGATCGTGCAATAGCAAGTAATCGGCTACCTCCCGAAATCGCAGGCGCGCATCCTCGTTGTCGATGCATTGCGGCTCACTCGCAAGATTGCCGCTCGTGAGCACGATGGGGCGCCGCATGCGGCGCAGCATCAGATGATGAAGCGGCGTATTGGCCAACATGACGCCCAGGGTGTGCAGTCCCGGTGCGACGGCGCCTGCGAGCGAGGTCGGCTCACGGGCTTGGAGGATCACGATCGGGGAGGTGGAACCAGCCAGAAGGCCTTCTTCCGTGTCGCCGATGTGGCAGTATTCGCGGACCATCTCAAGGTCGCGAAACATCAGGGCAAATGGCTTGGACTCGCGTCGCTTCCAGGAGCGCAGGCGAGCTACGGCGGCCCCGTTGCAAGCGTCGCACGCCAGTTGGAATCCGCCTAGTCCTTTGACGGCGAGGATGTGTCCGCGCTGCAAGAGCGTGCAGCCAGCGTCAACGGCATCGAGGGTGGTCAACGCGTCAAGCGCGATGGCGGCACCGTCACTGCGCTCGAGCCAGACGTGCGGACCGCACGCGTGACAGGCGATGGGCTGGGCGTGGAAGCGGCGGTCTCCGGGGTCGCGATACTCCGCTGCGCAGGCGGTGCAAGGATCGAACGACCGCATGGTGGTCTGGGCACGGTCGTAGGGGACGCCTTCAATGATCGACAGGCGCGGACCACAGTGGGTGCAGTTGGTAAAGGGATAACGAAAGCGCCGCGCAAAGGGATCGAAGATCTCCGCGCGGCACGCCGTGCAAGTGGCCGCATCGGGAACGACGCCGGTTCGCACCGGACCGCACTGGCTCGCCAAGATGCTAAATTCCCGTGCCTCTGGCCATGCCGAGGTGGACTCGCGTTCGATCGCCTCGATTCTGGCCAGGGGCGGGGCGTGATCGAGAAGATGAAGTGCAAAATCGTCGAGGGCGTGCACGGGTCCGCAGACGTGGATCATGACGCCCTGGCCATCATTCGATACCGAGCCGCGCAGTCCGAGCCCGCGCGCGAGGCGCCAGATGGCAGGGCGCAGACCCACTCCCTGCACGAGCCCGCGCACTCGGATCCATTCGGCCTTCTCCCCCTCGGGGTGGCTCGCCTTCTCCAATGCGGTTTGGACGCTCACGAAGCTCGGCCCGTAAGGTCACTGGAGAGCTTCCAGATCAAAACGCGGTTGTTACCCGAGTCCGCGACCACAACATGACCCCCGCAGTGCATGACGCCGTAGGGCCAGCACAGACTGTCACGCACCGGCTGGCGCCAGCGGTTGTCACCTTTTGCGTGAAAGTCCGACTGGCCCGTCAAGGCGCGCGCCGGCGCCCCGCTCTCGCAATCTTCCGCATGCCAGGCGATCACGCGCGAGCTCGCCGTATCGGCCACGAGCAGCCAATCATCGGCCGACGCTATGCCATAAGGCATGTTCAGCGTTGCCGACGTCGGCCAGTAGAGGGACTGGTTGTGGTCGACCTTGTGACAGTCAGACTGGCCCAACAGGTGGTCGCAGGGACGATTGTTTTGCTCGGGAATGCCCTCCCAGACCATGACACGGTTGTTGCCGGCGTCGGCAACGCACAAGCGATTCGACCAGATGGCAATAGCGTGTGGCCACCGCATGCTCGATGCGCAAGGCTCGCCCCCGCCGTTTTCATCGCGCAAGGCAAAGTGTGCCTGGCCGAGCACCAAATCGGCGGCCTGGCCGTTCTTTCGGGGCAGGCCGCGCCACATCAGAACACGGCGATTGCCGCTGTCACACACCCAAAGGCGCGCGCCGTCCCAGTGCACGCCATAAGGCCAAAAGAGCGTCTCGCCGCTCGGATCGACCGCTCCCCGATTGGCCTCGTTCGATTCGAAGTTGGCTTGCCCAAGCACGATATCGGCGGGAACATGACTGGCGCGCGGTGCGCGTTGCCAAATCAGGATCCGATGGTTCCATGCGTCGGCAACCGCGAGGCCGCCTTCGCAGCAGGTGATTCCGGTAGGCACATTGAACGTCTGCGCAGTCGTCCTTCCCTTGGCGTTGCGGCCCTCGTGGAAAAAATCCGGTTGTCCGATCAACCAGTCCGCCGCATCGCCATCCTCAAGGGGAAGTTGCGCCCAACCCAGAAGCCGGTGATGGCCCGAATCACAGACCCAAAGGGGGCCGTCGATCCTCTGAAGGCAAGCCCCACGCGGGCCAAACAGAGACGATGCGTCCGGCTGCACTGGCAAGGCGAGCCCATCTATGGCCGGTGCGGCGCCAAGACACACAAGCGGCCCTACGGGGTCGAGCGCGGACAGTTGCGCGGGCAACGACGCGCCCTTCAGAGCTGGCGCCAAGCTAACCCGAAGGGTGGCCGTCACGTTAAGCCCTCGATCCGGACTTGAACGCGCCCACCGATCACGCGCACCGCGTGGGTGGTCAATTGGACTTCGGGGGCGGTAAGGCACTCGCCCGTCTCAAGCAGATACTGGAACCCGTGATAGGAACAGGTAATGACGCCATCGCGCACCTCACCCATCTCCAAGGACATGCCCAGATGCGCGCAGCGGTTGTCAAAGCAACTCACCTGTGCGCCCACGCGGCTCAGCAGCAGCGAGCGGGTTCCGATCTTGTGCTCGGTGATACCGCCTTCGGTGATCGCAGCGAGGGGCAGCGCGTCCTGCCAGCCTGCGCTGTCGCGTCGCGCGAAGGGACTGACGAATTGCACGACCGCCTGACCCGCGGCGTCCTTGGCCGCCGATGGAGTCGATCTGCTCTCGGGCACGCCCTTGCTGACCTGGTTGATGTGCACGATCTCCGGGCAGTGCGCGCGGATCGCCTTCTCCACGCCTTCGGTCAGGGTCTGACTCGATGCCGGACAACCATGGCACGAGCCCAGCAGTCGGACATCAACGCTGTCGGGCAATCGCACGGCAACCAGTTCGACGTCTCCGCCATGCTCGTGCATGAAGGGCCTGACTTCTTCGAGGGCCTTTTCCACACGCGCCGAGAGCGGCTCGCGGATGAGACCGTGGAAGCTCAATACGCCAAAGACGATCGGATCGGCCAGAGCGCCGCGCAGCTGCGCCAGACACGCCGGGTCTTCCTTCAGATGGCGAATGAGCCGCCTTAAGGCCTCTCGATGCAAGTCCTCGATGGCGCTTTTGAGAGCCTGAAGGGTCAGGGCATGGGACTGATCCCATCCCGCCACGACCGCCTCAAGGCTCGTGATCGCGTTCACGAGCCGATTCAGTTCGTCGGCCGGATCCTCCGTCGGTACGGCGTCTTTCTCCCGTGGTGCGTTCATGAATGGCCCATGACGAATTCTCGTGTGCTGTCCGCTTCGCTTGTTCAGTTGTACTTCAGATCCTTGAACAGCCAGGGTTGAAGCAGACCCGCGAAAAATGCCGAACCCACCACCGCAAGGCCAAGCGGAAGACCCGCTTTGGCCATGACGATGACGAGCAAGAGCGCAACGGCCGCGCCGATAAGCCACCGATTAAGCACTTCGCGCGGATTGCGAAACAGCTTGCCCTTCACAAACAGCCTCAGATAGTTTAGAAACATGGCCCACATGAGCTAGCTCCTTTGTAGCACCGCGAGAATGACGAGCCCCACAAGAACCCCTGGCACTGCGCCGGACGGCCCGAACATGGCCCCCAGAAGGGCCGCCAGCTCGGTACCTAAGTCCTTGCCTGCGAGGCGCACACCAGCGATGGCACCGCCGACCATGGCCACAAGAAAGGCGATGAAGGTCCACAGCACGACGGTGAGGATGCCAAGCTGTCCGGCGGCGAGCTGCGCGACGATTTCGGTCATAGGGAATCTTTCCTTCGCTATTGACGCGCCGCGCCGTTACTACGCGCGGATGTAGAGACTGCCTCTTCGCCCAACTCGGCTAGCGCCTCGTCGACAACGGCGACGCTGCCTTCCTGATGGAAGCGCAGAAAGATCGCTCGCGCCTCCTCATAGAGCGCACGTGCCTCTCGACGATGAGCGCCACCCAAGTCATCGTCGGGCAGATTGCGCAACACGTTGGCCTTGTTCGAGATCGTGTTGGCGTACTCGATCGGCGTGTCCCGGGCATTGCGTACCTTAAGGGCCTCGTCGTAGGCCCCAAGGGCGCGCAGGTTGTTCTCCAGCGGATGACCCGACGCCGCATACTGGAGGGCATTACCGAGGTTGTTCTGGATCATCGCGTACTCGCTCGGGAAGTCGATCAGATTGACGACCTTTAAGACCTCCTCGAACGACTGCACCGCCAGAGCCTCACGCATTTTTCCCTTCTCGTCGGATAGAGGAATCGAGAGATAGGCGATCGCCAGATTATTGTGAAGGAGCGAGAATTCACGCGTATACGTCGGTCTCGTGAACACGCGAAGGGCGCGGTGATAGCACTGGATGGCATCGTGGATCCGCGCCTTCCCCAAGCTGGCCAGCGCTTGCAAGACGAGACCCAGATTCATCTCGACTTCAGCGACCTCCTCGAGGCTTCCTCTTTCCTTGAATGTCGGCAGGCAGTCCTCAAACGCGGCCTGGGCCTTGTAGAGGGCCTCCAAGCCCCCATCGGGCATGGCGTACAGGGCGCACGCCATGCGCGCCCTCACGCGTGCCGCCAGCAGCGGCGCGTCTGCGGGACAGGTGGCTAATGCGCGCTCGTAGAGTGCGACGGCTTGATGCAATTGTTGTGGAGATTTCGGGCGCTCCTGCATGCCCATCGCAATCTCCATGAGCATCTCGGCCTTCTCCTCGGCGCTCGCCCCGTCCGCCTCGACGGCCTGGAGGGCGGCATCGAACTGCGACGTCGAAAGCGTCTGCGCCAAGTTTGTCTCCTGCGATTTCGATGGGCGGCCTTCGCGCTCCTAGCCTCAACGCAGTCTGAAATGCACCATCCAAATTGTCCAGTCCTTTTTCAATATGCAAACTTAGTTTACAGGGCTACAGGCGAGCGGGCAGATCGACAAGGACCAGTGCGGACCACTCTTGGCTCCATCGCACTTTCACGATGTGCTCATCGAACTCCCCTAGATCGCTTCGCTGGCGCAGAAATTCCTGAGCATGGATGACGCGGTCGCCCGCCCGGTTGCGAAGTTTTAAAAGGAGACCACCGGCCGACTGCTCGATGAGGGGCACAATCAAGACGTGGCCCTCACGTTCGATCAAGGCCACGCATGGGGCGTGAGGAAAGAAAAGGGCGCACAGCGCACTCGAGAGATAGATGTTGCCCCGAGCCACTCGCACGCTCTGTCCACCACCCGGACCCGCCACGTCCTCCTCGCTCGGCGACGACTCAACTCCGGGCCTCTCCATCACCCACTCGCGCGCGCGCGCTGTTTGGCCAAGCCCGCATCGGTGGCCTCACGCGGATACTCGTCCACGAGGGCACAGATCTCGGCGAACACCGCGTTAGCAGCCGTGCGCACGGGATCGCTTAGCTCCAATCCCAGGGCGATGCTTTCGGCCTCGATCAGGTAGACGCTGACATCGGCGGGAAACTCTTCGCGAAAGATCTTGCGGCCCGCGGCAAGTGCATGGTCCCAACGGAAGTCGTGCAGGCTGTAGGCCGGTGTGTAATCTGTCGCCAACTCCAGGCCAGGCACCTTGAAGATCGCGCCGGGGCTGGAGCCGGACCGCGATGCATCCACGATGATGAGCCTTCGAGAACCGCGCGCCTGAAAAATCACCTCGACACCACCAGTACCCGCATCAAAGACTCGCACACCCTGATGCGGATGCGCTCTTAAATGCCGTGCGAGCGATTGGGCAACCCAGACCCCGACCCCATCGTCGGAACGATTGGAGTTTCCGCATCCGATCACCGTCAGCATGCCCAAAGAGCGGTGCGGTGCGGCACTGCCCAAGCGGGTTTGGCCGTTGGACTCGACGGCCGGCGGTTCAGGCCCCGGGCTCGCGCCTATATGCGCCACAGGCGGCACCACCAGTTGGGCTCCACCGGGACAGACAGTTCTGGCAGGTCGCACCACTTCCGATGGACCAGGTAGTACATGCATTCCTGGCAACGCATCTGGTCGGGACCGTAGGGATGATCGAGAAACCCGGAGATGACGAGCTTCGCCTCCAGATCGCTGCTATCGAGCGCCCGCAGTTCCGCAAGCAAACTGCCGAACTCACGGTCCGTTTCGGGAAACGGCTCGGTCTGCGTCTTTAAGCCGTCCTCCATTAACTTGGCGATACGCGCTCTTAGGGCACTCTCCTCGTCATTGTGCATCTGCCGTCTCCTTCGCGCCCCCAGGGGGACCAGCTCCGCCGTCCCTCGCTAGCATTGTATAGACTTGCACCTAAAGGCAACGCGACAGATGGGTCATCAGGCCGTTCGAAAACGCGCCAATTCCTGGCCGGTCTTGGCATCGTGCGCATGCACCGTGCAGACCAGACAGGAATCGAAGGAGCGGGCCACATGGCCGACCTCGACCGGATCATTGGGATCGGCAATCGGCGCGCCCATCAGTGCTTCCTCGATGGGACCGCGTACGCCGTGGCTGTCGCGCGGCCCGACGTTCCAGGTCGTGGGCGCGATGATCTGATAGTTCTTGATCTTTCCATCCTTGACGTCGATCCAGTGGCATAGCGCGCCCCGAATAGCCTCGGTCGCGCCCCAGCCGCGCCCGTCTTTTTCCGTGGGTTTGATGTACCAGGGATCATTCAGCCGGAATTCGCGCAGACAGTGTTCAGCTTGCCGATAGAGCTTGATGGTTTCATGCATCCGGGCAATCTGGCGCAAATGCAGACTAGGGCCGCCCATCTTTTTGAACATGTCGAGGATAAAGCCGTCGTAGTGTTGCCACGCCTCGCCGTGTCGCCCCCCTGCGACCATCTGGCGGGCAAACGGTCCGGCCTCGAGGCGGCCGGAGTCGACGTGGGAGACTGCGGTCGACCACGAATACTTCCCTCCATAGTCCGGATCGTTTTTGCTTACCGCCTTGGTTGTACGGTCATAGGGGTGCTGATCGATGGGGCTCTCGTCATACCACGCGTGCGTCACGTTCTCGCGGGCATACTTCTGGTCCATGAGCACGTGCGTGTCGGTCTTGCCGTCATA
>JBEKVI010000049.1:0-38900 GCA_049514215.1 Burkholderiaceae bacterium | reverse complement strand
CAGGACGCGGTGACCCATGTCTTGCGTCGCTACGAGGAACTGCGCCGCAAGTATCCCCACAAGAAGATTCTGATCGGAGAAGTCGGCTGGCCCAGTAACGGCGATCGCGTCAAGTCCGATTCGTCGCTGACTTACGCCACGGCTTCCGTGTCCCAGGAGGCCGAATTCATCCGCGAGTTCCTGCCCGTCGCCCGCGAGCACCACCTGGACTACTTTCTGATGGAGGCCTTCGATCAGCCGTGGAAGCGCGTGGGCGAGGGTCGCACCGGCCCGTACTGGGGCATGTTCGACGCCGATCGCCAGCCCAAGTTTTCCCTTGAAGGGCCGGTCGTGGGCGATCCGGAGTGGCCGACCAAGGCCCTGGTGGCTTCGGCCCTGGCGTTTCTTCCGATCATCTGGTTTGCCTATGCATTTCGCCGCTTTCGCTTCACCGGACGCCTGTTTTTCAGTCTTTTGATCCAGGCCGCGGCCACACTGGTCGTCTGGATTGTCACCCTGCCATTTGAGTTTTACTTGAACGCGCTCGACTGGACCATGCTTGTCATCCTGTTGCCGGCCTTGGCTGCGATGCTCATGATTCTTCTGACCAACGGCTTCGAGTTTACCGAAGCCGTCTGGTGCAAACGCTGGCTGCGCCAGTTCCGACCCGAGCCCCTGCCCGAGGGCGCGCACGAGCCCTTTGTCTCGATTCATCTACCCTGCCACAATGAACCTCCTGAGATGGTGATTCAGACACTGGCGAGCCTAGCCCGAATGGACTATCGCCATTTCGAGATTCTGGTCATCGATAACAACACCAAGAAGGAAGAAGTCTGGAAGCCGGTTGAGCGCTACGTCACCACGATGAGCGCCTCCGGAAGCGGTCCGACCGTACGCTTTTTCCATCTGGACAACTGGCCGGGATTCAAGGCCGGGGCCCTGAATTTTGCCCTCGAGGAGACCGATCCGCGCGCGGAGGTCATCGGCGTGGTCGATGCCGACTACGTTGTGGACCAGGAATGGCTAAAGAACATGGTGGGCCATTTCGCCGCCGCGCGCGTGGCCGTGGTCCAGGCCCCCCAGGCGCACCGGAACTGGCAGCAAAATACGTTTCAGCGGATCTGCAGCTGGGAATACGACGGGTTTTTCCGCATCGGCATGCATCACCGCAATGAGCGCGACGCCATCATCCAGCACGGCACCATGACCTTGGTGCGCAAAACCGCCCTCGCTGCGACGGGAGGCTGGTCGGAGTGGTGCATCTGCGAGGACGCCGAACTCGGCCTGAGGCTCATGAACGCCGGCTGGGAGACGCGCTACGTGGACGAAGTCCTCGGACGTGGACTGACCCCATCCAATTTTGCCGGCTACAAATCGCAGCGTTTTCGCTGGGCCTTTGGAGCCATGCAGATCCTGAAGCGACGCTGGGGCTGGCTGTGGGGCAAAAGTCCGGGCCAGCGTGGTCTCGAGCGCGGTCAGCGCTTTCATTTCCTGACGGGATGGTTCTCCTGGTTCGCCGATGCCTTGCATCTGCTTTTCACGCTCGCCTCCATCGCCTGGACCGTGGGGATGATTGCGCGCCCCGAGGATTTCAGCCTACCCCTGGATCTCTTTGTCATCCCGGTGCTGGGCTTTTTCGTGCTCAAGGCGTTCTTTGGACCCGCCCTTTATCGCGTGCGCGTGCCGTGCGGCTGGGCGGATGTCCTGGGCGCCTCGATTGCCAGCATGGGGCTCTCGCATGCGATCGCACGCGGCATCATGGCGGGCCTCGTCCAAAAACACGGTACGTTTGTCGTCACGCCCAAGAGCTGGCAGTCCAAGGGAAAACAGGCCTGGTTCGGGTCGGTCCGCGAAGAGTGCATGTTGCTTCTGGGAATCGCGGTTTGCATTGCAGGCACGCTGTTGACGATGCCCATGCAGTACGAGACCCTGCTTTGGGCCGCGATTTTGGCGACCCAGGCAATCCCTTATCTATCGGCCTTCGCGTGCGCCTTGATTTCGGCACGCAGCAGCCGCACGGCGGCCCCGGTTCACTTCTCGCAGTCCGATGGCCCCAGTCGGATCGGTCTGGCCATTGCGACGACCGAAGAAGTCCAGACGGCCGCATCGGTCCCCGTGGAGCCTGTGCCAGCGCAGGCCGGCTTGAGCGCCTAGCCCGCCTCTAAGGCCTGGCGGGGCTTCAGTGGGACAGCGGCCTGAAGCCGCTGATTTTCGAGCCGGCCTTAAGGCCGTGCTTGGCAAACCAACCGAGGTTCATCTCTAGAGCATAGAGTACGGGCCTCGTCGAGCAGTGGTCGGTGAGGGTCTGCGGTTGCATATCCTCGATGTTGACGATCGTGCCGGTCTCGTCCAAGAAGGCCACCGAAAGCGGAAGCAGCGTGTTTTTCATCCACATGCATTCGCGCGCCGGGAAGTCGAACACGAACGCCATCCCCTGGCTCTCGCCCAAAGTGGGACGGAACATCAGACCTTGCTCACGCTGTGGATCGGTCGAGGCCACCTCGGCCTGGATGACGAGGATCCCCGCGTTGAGCTTTTGCACCGGAAAGACGGTGGGGCTGTCTTGCGCGTGGGCGCACTGGCTCAGAACACCCAGAAGGACAGCGAGGAAAAGACGGCGAGTCGGAAAGCAGGACATGGGAAGGGCTGGCAGGTCGATAAGGCGGTCTATTCTAATCTCGAGGCGCCGCCCGGACATCCGCAGGGACCAAAAAAACGGGGCGGCCAAGCCGCCCCTGCGCGTTGCGCTAATCGGGACCATCCTCAATTGCAGGATGACCCGCATGTACCGCCGTGCTCTTTCTGGCAAAGGCCGCAAGACCTTCTTGTTCGTTGGCGTTAATCAACGCACGGGCTGCCGCAAGGCCGCCCGCCGTAGAGGCGACGGGCCAGTACCCCTTTTCCATGCGATTCCGCGCTCGACCGGGAGGGCTCGGCCTAAACTCCTGCCTGCGCAAAGGAGCGCCATCGACCGCGCGCGCCCCTCAAGCTAGGATCGGCCTCGCCGTGATCGCAACGATCGAGCGAATCGCACAACCGCCTAATGCTTGTGATGATGATGGTGGTGGTGATGGTGGTGACGGTGTGGGGGGGCGGCGAAAGCTGCCTCCGAGCAAAACGCCAGAACCAGGAATCCCAGGGCAATCTTGGCAATGAGTGTTCGTGAAGCGGTCATGCTGTTCTCCTTGATGAATCGGCATAAAAAGGGTGCTGCAGTCTGGATGAGGAACCGCGCAAGCCTTCAACGGCGCGAACCGAAGCTCGGTTGACGAGTAATTGTGCTAAGTGCGCGGACCGCGATGCGGACGTGCAAACGGCTTTAACCAAGCGCCCCGGGGTCCAATTGGACCCAACGTCCCGGCGCCAGGTCGAGTTCGACGAGGTCGATGGGGCCGATGGCCGCGCGGATCAGGCGCAGCGTCGGATAACCGACTGCGGCGGTGGTGCGACGGACCTGCCGGTTTTTCCCCTCGGTCAAGACGATTTCCATCCAGGCCGTGGGAATGTTGCGGCGCACCCGGATCGGAGGGTCTCGGGGCCAAAGCGATGCCGGTGGCACGATGCGCTGTGCGCGCTTGGGCCGGCTGACATAGTCGCCGACCCGAACACCTTGTTGAAGGCGCGCGCAGGTCGCCTCGTCGGGTTCGCCTTCGACCTGGACCCAATAGCGCTTGTCCATCTTGTTTCTGGGCGCCGCGATGCGGTTTTGCAGTCGGCCATCGTCGGTCAGAAGGACCAGTCCCTCGCTATCCAGATCCAGCCGCCCGGCCGGATAGACCGCCGGCACGGCCAGCAGGTCGGCCAGTGTCGGGCGCACGCCCGAGGGACTGAACTGACACAACACTCCATACGGCTTATTCAGAGCGAGGAGCACCGGATGACTCGCGCACGGGCGCTAATAAGGGCATAATATTCTTATATCTTATAGAAGACATCGCGCGGCACGTCGGTTCGGGAACGCACAGCGTGGGGCGCGTTTGATAAACTGCCCTTCGCCGTACGACTGGCCTCGGTCGGAACCTTGATCAGTGAAAGTCGCGCTGCCCAAGAATCAGAAACTGCCGCTGCGAACCCCAAGCCCCTCCGGAGACCACCATGTTTCAGCATATCAAGCTACCCTCCACTGGCGAGAAGATCACGGTCAACGCCGACTTTTCGTTGAATGTCCCCGACCACCCCATCATCCCCTACATTGAAGGCGATGGGACAGGCCTGGACATCACCCCGGTCATGATCAAGGTCGTCGATGCAGCCGTGGCCAAAGCCTACGGCGGCAAACGCCAAATCGCATGGATGGAGATTTACGCCGGAGAAAAGTCCACCCGGGTGTACGGTCCCGACGTCTGGCTTCCCGACGAGACGCTCAAGGTCCTAAAGGACTACGTGGTGTCGATCAAGGGCCCTCTCACAACGCCTGTGGGCGGGGGGATCCGTTCACTGAACGTCGCCTTGCGCCAGCAACTCGACCTTTACGTCTGCCTAAGACCGGTACGCTACTTCAAGGGAGTGCCCAGTCCCGTTGTGGCCCCCGAGAAGGTGAATATGGTGATCTTTCGCGAGAACTCAGAGGATATCTACGCCGGCATTGAGTACCAGGCAGAGTCTGAGAGCGCGAAAAAGCTCGTGAAATTCCTGATTGAGGAAATGGGCGTCAAGAAGATTCGGTTCCCGGAGACCTCAGGTGTGGGCATCAAGCCGGTCTCGCGTGAGGGAACCGAGCGGCTGGTGCGTAAAGCGATCCAGTATGCGATCGATAACAACCGCTCCTCGGTGACCTTGGTGCACAAAGGCAACATCATGAAATTCACCGAAGGGGCATTCCGGGACTGGGGCTACGCCCTGGCGCAGAAGGAATTCGGCGCCCAGCCGATTGATGGCGGTCCGTGGTGCAAATTCAGCAATCCCAAGACGGGCAAGGAGATCATCGTCAAGGATTCGATCGCCGACGCGTTCTTGCAGCAGATCATTCTGCGGCCGGCCGAATATGACGTGATCGCGACTTTGAACCTAAACGGCGACTACATCTCCGATGCATTGGCAGCCCAGGTCGGCGGCATCGGGATTGCCCCCGGAGCCAACATGTCCGACTCGGTCGCCATGTTCGAAGCCACGCACGGAACGGCTCCCAAGTACGCCGGGAAGGACTACGTCAATCCGGGCTCGGAGATCCTCTCGGCCGAAATGATGTTGCGCCATATGGGCTGGGTTGAGGCCGCCGATCTGATCATCTCCTCCATGGAGCGCTCGATCCTCTCAAAGAAGGTGACCTACGACTTTGCCCGCCTGATGGAAGGCGCAACCCAGGTTTCTTGCTCCGGGTTCGGCCAGGTCATGATCGAACACATGTAAGCCGTCCGGGACTGTCCGCAGTAGAGCCTAGACCATTGATTCAACTGGGGTTCTTCATTTCGCGCGCCTCACTAGGCATTTGGTGATGCACAGGCGCCCGGCGCGCCGCCGGTGGATCTAAAGGCGCTGCCCGCCAAGTTCGAGTTCTCAGTCGAGGCCCTTTAGGAAGCCATTAACCAATACGGCGGGCCGCAGACCATGAACCCTGACCAGGGCAGCCCATTCCGATTATCAAATTCGCAGTCGAGTGAAGCTGCCGCGTGACTGCGCCCGGGCTGTGCCCAAAAATCGGCGGGCCGGTCACCGATCGGGACTCTGTCCGTCGTCAGCGACAGCCTGTACTGCGGCGCTACGCTCGAGGTCGGCGCTCATGCGACTTGCGAGCAGCTTCATCAGATGGAAGCCGAATGCCGGGTTTTGAAAGTAAAGCTGCTGGACCGTGCTTTCGTGAATTTCGAGCACGGTGCACGCGCTCACGCAATGTACCGTGTGCGTGCGCAATCGGGTCGGTGAGAACAAGGCAATCTCGCCAAAGATTCGTCCCGGTTCAAGCGCCTTGTGAATGTCCGCCAGCTCCATTATGCCGTCGACGAGCAGATACAACCGGTCCGCCGTATCGCCTTTATAAAATAGTACTTGTCCGGCCTGTAGGCGTCGCGCTTTCATATACGGCTTGAGCCAGAGTCCGGCCATGTCAGCGTCAGCTTGCGCGTGCCTGACGCGTCTTGTTAGGCGCGTCATCTCGATGGCTCGAAAGACGTTGATTGGCAAGAGCGTGGTCGCCATGATCAGCGTGACCGTGGACGGATGCAATGCACCGAAGACAATCAGGGCGGCGTCGCTGCCAGCGGCCAACCAGCGCAGCGGCAGCATCGTGCGGACGAAGGCGCCGGCCAGCACCAACCCGACGCCGAACGTGACGGCTACGGTCGCGACGATTTGCGTCGGCGAACTTATCACCGACGCGACATAAGCTGCAACCTCAGCGCCAGCCCGAGCAGAGAGTTCTGAAAGTGCCATCGCGTCGACCGACTGCTTCGGAGTCGAGAGTGAGCCCTACAAGATGTACAGGACTACGGGCACGGTGACCCTGTCGGGTCCCTGGTCCATCGTACAGGCAGTATCTGATGTGCGGTCGGTGCTGCAGAGCAATCACCCGCGAACCGCCGCTTAAGTTTCAGTTTATCCCAAAACACGAGCATCTCTCCCCCTTCGGAGACCGGCATTTCATTGCCAAGCAGCTCACGCCGATCATCGCGTCGCGGCCCGTCGCCCGTTCAAGGTTTTCTTCAACGGCAAGCTACCCGGCTAACCGGAGCGTGGTTGATCTCCCTGAGCAGATGGTAGTTGAGGTCGGAGTACACCATCGAACGTCGGAAGCTGTATCGTGCGGCGCCTGTCCGAGCGCGGCGTGGAGCAACTGGCCCACGAGCGTATCTTCGAAATCATTGGGATGCACTCAAGCTTCTATGAGGTACCCGAAGCCGAATCTCACCGCGTCGTGCAGCGCGCGGCAGGTCTACTGCTCAACGAACCGGGCGACCCGCGTTTCCAAGTCGGCTCGCGCGTTCAACGCAGACTCCGTCGGCCGCGGGGGCCTGTACTCGACGGTGCCGGAGATCACCACCTTTGGTCATGATTTCCTCGACGCCGGTCGACTCGGCCAGGCGCGCATCCTTTCGATGGCGGCGGTCGAGGCGATGAGCTGCAATCAGGTTCCCGCCCTGCGCGCGCGGTGGTTCGAGAGGGTAGGGTCGGTTTTGCCCGATCCGTGTCCATTGTACAAAGTACAAAGTACAAAGGCCAATCTCGTCAGCCCGCGGGCTGCGTTTCTCGTTCAGAGATACTTCGCTCCCGATGGGCCACCATCGTCGCGACGGCGTTTCAGTTCGACGGGATCTTTTGCCGTGTTGTGAAGTACTCCGGGAATCAGCACAGCGCGCAAAGTGGGCCATCCGATGTAGCCCTGTCCCATGAACCCGCGTGCGCGGTCGCTTCGCAGGAGAATTCGAATGTAAAAACGAAAAATCCGTTGTGAGCACTCGCTCTCAACGGATTTTAGAATGTACTCTGCGTTTTGTGGGTCGCGCAGAGGGGGGATCGGTGTTCTGTACTGGGGCTCTGCGGCCCTCACGCGGCCTGAATGTTGGATGCTTGTTTGCCTTTGGGGCCTTGGGTTACTTCGAATTGGACCTTTTGGCCCTCTTTGAGCGTTTTGAATCCATTCATCTGGATGGCGGAAAAATGCGCGAAAAGATCTTCGCCGCCGTCGTCCGGAGTGATGAACCCATACCCCTTAGCGTCATTGAACCATTTGACGGTACCAGTTGCCATAAATGCGATCTTCCCAAGAAAGAACCGTAAACGGGCTTGAATCCAAAGGCCTCGGAACGCAACGCGTACCGCTCCCCCCGCAAATTGAAGCCCAGCCCGTGTTTGACGCTCGAGTTTGCAAACCTGCCCTCGAATAGCTAACCGCTGCGGCAAACCGCTTCACAGCAAACACGGCAACAATTGTTCGGCGGAAAATCAGGGAAGTCAAGTAGCTGTATCGGCGTTTGGCCGAATAGTTCCCAAAAACCCCTCGAACCGCCCGCGGGGGGTCGCTACGGTGCACAGTGACACGCAAGGGGCTTGAATTCGTCCGCCTGAGTGCAATATCCTGCTACAGAATCATTGCGAATCGTCTCGCGCAACGAGCGCAGGATGCGGGATCGCATTAGAATTGTTCCAATGGCTCAGCATCACGTTCCGGACGATGACCAGACTACGCTGCTGGAGAAGCAGGAGCAGCGGGTTGAACCTCCTCCGATGTTTCAAGTGGTGCTGTTGAATGACGACTACACGCCAATGGAGTTCGTGGTTTTGGTTTTGCAGCAGTTTTTTGGCAAGGGCAGGGAGCAGGCGACGCAGATCATGTTGAAGGTACACCGCGAGGGCAAGGGGGTCTGCGGAGTGTATCCCCGGGATATCGCGGCGACGAAAGTTGAACAGGTGACGGAGTTTTCACGCCAGCATCAGCATCCGCTGCAGTGCGTGATGGAGGAAGCATGATCGCGCAGGAATTGGAAGTCAGTCTGCACATGGCGTTCGTTGAAGCACGCCAGGCGCGCCACGAGTTCATCACCGTCGAGCATCTCTTGCTCGCGCTGCTGGACAATCCGACCGCCGCGGCCGTATTGCGTGCGTGCGCGGCCAACATTGAAGATCTTCGCAAGAATCTTTCGAACTTCATCAATGACAACACGCCCGTCGTGTCGGGCTCCGAGGAGATCGATACCCAGCCGACCTTGGGATTTCAGCGCGTCATCCAGCGCGCGATGATGCACGTCCAGTCAACCTCGAATGGCAAGAAGGAGGTCACTGGCGCCAATGTGCTCGTGGCGATCTTCGGCGAGAAGGATTCGCACGCCGTCTATTATCTTCACCAGCAGGGGATCACACGTCTTGACGTCGTGAATTTCATCTCGCATGGCATCAGCAAGGCGCCTTCGCAACAAGGCGGCAGCGCCGAGCCGCAGGAGCAGGAAGCCGATGGGGACAAGGAACAGCGCCAGACCGCGCTAGACCAATTCACCCAGAATCTGAACGGTCTTGCGATCCAGGGCAAGATCGACCCCCTGATTGGTCGGGAGTCCGAGGTCGAGCGCGTCATCCAGGTGCTGTGCCGTCGGCGCAAGAATAATCCTCTCCTCGTGGGCGAGGCGGGCGTGGGAAAGACCGCGATCGCCGAGGGCCTTGCGTGGCGCATCACCCAAAACGATGTTCCCGAGATTCTCAATCAAAGCCAGGTGTTTGCGCTCGACATGGGTGCGCTTTTGGCCGGAACCAAGTATCGCGGCGACTTCGAACAGCGCCTAAAGGCGGTGCTCAAGCAGTTGAAGGAAAATCCGCACGCCATTCTTTTCATCGACGAGATTCACACCCTTATTGGAGCCGGATCGGCCTCCGGGGGCACGTTGGATGCGTCGAACCTGCTCAAACCTGCGCTCTCCTCCGGACAGCTCAAATGCATCGGCGCGACGACCTATAACGAATACCGCGGCATCTTCGAGAAAGATCACGCGCTCTCCCGACGTTTTCAGAAGATCGACGTCAATGAGCCCACGGTCGAGCAGACGGTCCAGATCCTGCGGGGCCTGAAGTCACGCTTTGAAGAGCACCATGGAGTGAAGTATTCGGCGACCGCGCTAAGCTCGGCAGCCGAACTGGCCGCACGCTTCATCAACGACCGGCATTTGCCCGACAAGGCCATCGACGTGATCGACGAGGCCGGCGCCGCGCAACGCATCCTGCCGCCTTCGAAACGCAAGAAAACGATCGGTAAGGGCGAGATTGAAGACATCATCGCCAAGATCGCGCGGATCCCGCCGCAAAACGTCTCGTCGGATGATCGCAGCAAGCTCGCTTCGATCGAGCGTGATCTGAAGAACGTGGTCTTTGGCCAGGAGCCGGCTATCGAGGCCTTGGCCGCGGCCATCAAGATGGCGCGCTCGGGTCTGGGCAAGCCCGAAAAGCCGATCGGATCGTTCCTCTTCTCGGGACCCACCGGGGTGGGCAAAACCGAGGTAGCGCGTCAGCTCGCCTTCATTTTGGGAATCGAGCTCATTCGCTTTGACATGTCGGAGTACATGGAGCGTCACGCCGTCTCAAGACTGATCGGTGCGCCTCCAGGCTACGTCGGGTTCGATCAGGGTGGCCTTCTGACAGAGGCGATCGCGAAAAAACCCCACGCCGTGCTTCTGCTCGATGAGATTGAAAAGGCTCACCCGGACGTCTTCAATATCCTCTTGCAGGTGATGGATCACGGCACGCTCACGGACAACAACGGTCGTAAGGCGGATTTTCGCAACGTCATCATTGTCATGACGACCAACGCCGGCGCCGAGGCCTTGCACCGGGTTTCCATCGGATTTACGGACAGCAAGCAAACGGGCGACGAGATGGGCGAAATCAAACGCCTGTTTACCCCGGAGTTCCGTAATCGGCTCGATGCGATCATTTCGTTTCGCGCACTCGATCAGGAAATCATCCTGCGGGTCGTCGACAAGTTCCTCATGCAGCTCGAAGAGCAGCTGCACGAGAAGAAGGTCGATATCGTCTTTTCAGAGGAGTTACGCGCTTTTCTCGCGAAGAAGGGGTTCGATCCCCTCATGGGCGCGCGTCCCATGGCACGCCTCATCCAGGACATGATCCGCCGCGCGCTCGCAGACGAATTGCTCTTTGGCAAGCTCGTCAACGGTGGCAAGGTGACGGTCGACTTGGACGACAAGGACCAGTTGAAGCTGAGTTTCCCCGAGGGCGGCGGAGCTCCGGCGGCCAGTCCCGAGGTCGAGGAACTCGACGCCTGAGGCAAATCGACTCCGTGGGCCTGCCCAAGGCGGGCGGCCCACGGTTGTTCTCTCGGGACCTCCAGTTGTAATGCGGCCGTCTCGGGCCGGCAGGTCGGCCCATTTGCGGCGCTATTTGGTCCTGCCGCCCCCGCGCGAGGGCGCATTCGGATATAATCTGGTGTGCACTGCAACATGCCTTGTTCGTCCTCCTCTGAGCCGTTCGTGCTTTTTTGAGACTGCGCAGTTTTGTTGTTCGCACAGTCCATCGTCTCTCGCCACTCTCCATTCCTTCGCGCCCTAGGCGCATTCGGGTGTGAAACATCGGTTAGAGCCGGTGTTTTGTCCACCCTCCCGCCGCACTGAATGCGCCGGGACAGCGGCTGCGCGTGTGCGCACCGCGAAACGAAAGGTATTTACTATGTCATTGGACCCCATTTTCGAGTCCGCCCCGACTTTGCAGCCCGAAGGCGCGCCGGTTAGCGAGCCGCTCGATAGCGCAGCTCTTACCAATCCCTTTGAAGCCCTGGGCTTACACCCCGGACTCATCGGCAGTCTTTTGGCCTCGGGCTACGCGGCTCCCACAGCCGTTCAAGCGCGCGCCATCCCCGAGGTACTAGCGGGCCACGATTTGATGGTCTCCTCGCAAACCGGCAGTGGCAAGACCGCCGCGTTCATGTTGCCTGCCTTGCACAAGCTGGCCAGCGCGACCAAAAAGGCCGGAGTCGGACCTCGCGTTCTGGTATTGACCCCGACGCGCGAACTGGCGCTCCAGGTGACCGCTGCCGCGGAGAAATACGGCAAATCCTTAGGCCGCATCAAGACGATCGCCATTTTAGGCGGTATGCCCTACCCGGTTCAGAACCGACTCTTGCGCCAACCGGTGGACGTGTTGGTCGCAACTCCCGGGCGGCTCTTGGACCACCTGCAGCGCGGCAGAATCGATTTCAGCCGCCTCGAACTGCTCATTCTCGATGAAGCCGATCGGATGCTCGACATGGGTTTTATCGATGATATCGAAACCATTGTCGCGGCCACGCCGGCGACCCGTCAGACACTGCTGTTTTCAGCGACGCTCGCCGGCAATGTCGGAAAGCTCGCGGGCCGGATGTTGCGCACGCCCCGGCGCATCGAGATCACGCCGGCAAGCGCACGGCATGATCTAATCGAGCAGCGACTCCATTTTGCGGACGATCTCGCGCACAAGAATCGCCTGCTTTCGCATCTTTTGCGAGATACGGCGTTAAACCAGGCGGTGGTCTTCACGGCGACCAAGCGGGATGCCGACCAGCTGGCCGGATCGCTCATCGACCAGGGCTTCGCCGCCGCTGCCCTCCACGGCGATATGCGCCAGGGCGAGCGTAATCGGACACTGGACGCGTTGCGCCGGGGCAAGGTCAAGATCCTGGTCGCAACCGACGTCGCCGCGCGCGGCATCGACGTCCTGGGGATCAGCCACGTCATCAACTTCGACCTTCCCAAGCAGGCCGAAGATTACGTTCACCGCATCGGACGGACCGGTCGGGCAGGACGCACCGGCATCGCGATCAGCCTCGCCGGCGGGCAGGATTTTGGGACCGTCAAGCAGATCGAGCGCTTTACGGCGCAGCCGATTGCCGTGCACGTGATCGCGGGCCTCGAGCCTCGCTATGCCGGCAAGCCGTCCGCCTCCCGCCCGGGTGTGCGCCGGGGACCGCCCAAGCGCTGGTCGGGCGCTGGCGCCGCGCGATCGTCCAGTGGATCCGAATCGGGTCGACGCGCTCGCCGCTAGGCGCGCGCGACGGGATCAGGCGCGACCGGAGCTTCCGAAGCCGCCTGCTCCCCGCTGGGTCGTGGCGAACGCTTCGACCACGCGAAAACCCACCTGCACGACCGGCACGATGACCAGTTGCGCAAGTCGCTCCATGGGATTGAGCACAAACGACTCCTGACCGCGGTTCCAGGTACTCACCATCAATTCTCCCTGGTAATCCGAGTCGATCAAGCCGACCAGATTGCCAAGAACAATGCCATGTTTGTGGCCCAACCCACTGCGGGGAAGGATGAGCGCGGCATAGCCTGGGTCTTCGATGTGGATCGCAATCCCGGTCCTGATCAACTCGGTCTGCCCGGGCTTTAACACGAGAGGTTCATCGATGCAGGCCCTAAGGTCGAGTCCCGCACTGCCTGCAGTCGCATAGGAAGGAAGTTGCTCGCGCAAACGGGGACTGAGGATCTTGAGGTCAATTTGCATGGTGAGGGGAGCGAGGTCCGCGTTAGTTCGGCCCGGGCGGGGATCGGACACGGGACGACCCCGCGCCAGGTTTGAGAAAGCGAGTCCGCAAGGCGTTGCCAATCACGGCCGCAGCGAGGATGAAAAGTCCGACGGGCACCATCCCTAGGATCAGGAGCGCGACGGCCACAAAGACGGCGAGAATGACGAGCAGACTGGGGCCCCGGGCGACCGATCCGGCCGACGGTGCCGTCTTGGCCGCTGGCCCGGTCGCCGACGAGGTCCCAAAAACCGGCTGGCCCGGGGGCGCGGCAGGACGCGGTCGCCGAGAACCAGCGGAGCCATCCGCCGGCGGGGGAAGCTCCACCGTTCCGGTGCTCAAAAGCCTCGCCTGCTGGGCTTGCGTCAGTTCCTCGATGTAGCGTGCGAAGTCGCCGTTCACGGGACCTGCGACCGACTCGTTCATGTCGGAAGACGACGCGCGATTTCAACCACCAGCCGTCGCGCCAGCGTGAGTTTATCGGCGCGATCCAGGCGTGTCGTGGACGTCTCGTCGTAGAGCACGAGTTCGCTGTCGTCGCTGCCGAAGGTTTTCTGCGCGAGATTGCCGACCAAAAGCGGGATATTTTTCTTCTGGCGTTTCACTTGCGCGTGACGATCCAGCTCGCCGGTTTCGGCGGCGAACCCAACGCAGTAAGGAGCGCCTGGAAGCGCCGCTACGGTCGCCAGAATGTCCGGGTTTTCGACGAGATCGAATTGGGGCGGTCCCGAGCCCGGCTCACCTTTCTTGATCTTGGAGTCGCTCACGTAGGCACTGCGCCAGTCGGCGACGGCAGCCACCCCGATGAAAATCTGCGCGTGGTCCACGTAGCTTAGAACCGCCGAAAGCATCTGCTCGGCGGTCTCGACGGGGATGCGGTTGACCCCCCTAGGCGCAGGCAAGGCGGTCGGGCCTGAGACCAGTGTCACACGCGCACCCGCTTCACGGGCGGCACGTGCCAGGGAATAGCCCATCTTGCCCGAGGATCGATTCGTCAGTCCCCGCACCGGATCGAGCGGCTCGAAAGTCGGTCCTGCAGTGATCAGGACACGCATGTCGCGCAAAAGCTTGGGCTGAAAGAAGGCGATGACATCGTCTAGCACCTCCTCGGGTTCGAGCATGCGCCCCGCTCCGACCTCACCACAGGCCTGGTCGCCCGAGGTCGGCCCGAGCAAGGCCACACCATCGGCGCGCAGCTGGTTTGCGTTGCGCTGCGTGGCCGGATGGGCCCACATCTGGCGATTCATGGCCGGCGCAACCAACAGGGGACAGTCGCGAGCGAGGCACAGGGTGCTTAGGAGATCGTCGGCGGCGCCGTTGGCAAGCTTGGCCATGAAATCGGCACTGGCCGGCACGACCAGGATGGCATCCTTTCCGCGCGAAAGGTCAATGTGGGCCATGCCGTTTTGGGGTCTGCCATCCCACTGGCTGGTATAGACCGGATTACCGGTCAGACCCTGCATCGTCACCGCAGTAATGAACTGGGTGGCGGCCTCGGTCATGACGACCTGGACCTTGGCCCCATGCTCCTGCAGCCGGCGCGCGAGAAACGCGGACTTGTAGGCAGCGATGCCTCCGCTGAGACCGAGGATGAGGGACTTGCCTTCGAGATCACCAATGCTTTGAGCCACAGAATTCCCCACGTCGCATCTTGACCATCTTGCCATAGAACCGGGCCGGCCCAGCGCCCTGGGATCCCCAAGCCTGTGGGCTAGCGCGCGCGCCGCACCCGCCAGAGTTCGTCAAAGATCAGAAGGACGGCACCGACCGTGATCGCGCTGTCGGCGACATTAAAAGCCGGGAAGTACCAGTTCTGCCAATAAACCAGGATGAAATCGACCACGCGTCCGTGCAGGACGCGGTCGATCACGTTGCCCAAGGCGCCACCCAAGATCAGTGCCAGCGCTGCGGCGAAAAGCCGCTGGCTGCCGTGGCGCGCGAGAAGCCGCACGATAAACAGGGCCGCCGCAACGCCGATGGCGGTGAACATCCAGCGCTGCCAGCCGGACTGGCTCGACAGGAAGCTAAATGCCGCGCCTTTGTTGTAGAGAAGCGTCAGATCGAAGCAGGGCAGAATCGGGTCGCGCTCGCCGTAGCCCAGGTGCTGCTCAATGAGGATCTTGGAGATCCGGTCCAGACCGATGACAATCGCCGAGAGCAGCAGCCAAGGCGCAAGGCGCAGCCAAAGCGGACCCGTGGCGGGCGCACGCAAGACGCTGCGCCTAGCCATGCAATGTGCGCCTTAAGACCACGGTGCGTCCGTTTCTAGGCAAAGGACCTGGGCTCCCCCGAGCCGAACAGGTTGGCCATGCAGCGGCCGCACAGACCGGGGTGACGGACGTCGGCGCCCACATCGGCGCGGTAGTGCCAGCAGCGCTCGCACTTGGGATGGCGCGAAGGGCTTACCTCGACACTTTCTTCTGCACCCGAGGCAAGCTCTGCTACGCCCGCCTGCGAGGTGATGAGAACAAAGCGCAGATCGTTTCCGAGGCTGGCTAGTGCCGCATACCGCGAGCCTTGTGCCTTGATTTCGACCTCGGCCTGCAAGGAAGAACCGATTTTTCCCTGGACGCGAACATCCTCGAGTCGCTTCATGACTTCGGCGCGCACGGCGCGCAAGGCGGCCCACTTTTCCAGCAGCGCCGGCGCATCCGGGATCCGTGGAAGTTCATGATAGGTTGCGGCAAAGATGGTTTCCTTGGGGTCCGTCGCGCGCTTGCCGAATACCGCCCAGGCCTCTTCGGCCGTGAACGAGAGGATCGGAGCCATGAGAGGCAGCAATGCGGCCGTGATGTGCCACAGCGCATTTTGCGCCGAGCGCCGGCTAACGCCGGTCGCGCTCGTCGTATAGAGCCGGTCCTTGAGGATATCGAGATAGAAGCCTCCCAGATCCTCCGAACAATAGGTCTGCAACTTCGCGACGACCGGATGGAATTCGAAGTTCTCGTAATGCGCAAGAAGCTCCTGCTGAAGGACGTCTAGGCTCGCGATGGCGTAGCGATCGATCTCGAGCCACTCATCGACCGGCAACGCATCTCGCGTTGGATCAAAGTCAGACGTATTGGCCAACAGAAAGCGCAAGGTGTTCCGGATGCGCCGGTAACTCTCGACGATCCGCTTTAGGATCTCGTCCGAAATCGAGATATCGCCCGAGTAGTCGGCACTGCCCACCCAAAGACGCAGGATCTCGGCACCGAGCGATCCGCAGATCTTCTGCGGCGAAACGACATTGCCGAGCGACTTGGACATCTTGCGACCTTCACCATCCATGGTGAAACCGTGGGTGAGCAGCATCTCGTAAGGTGCTCGACCGTAGAGCATGCAAGACACGAGCAGTGAGGAGTGAAACCAGCCCCGGTGCTGATCCGAGCCTTCGAGGTAGATATCGGCGGGATACTTGGATTCGGCCCGGTGCGAACCCAAAAGAACAGTCTGAAACGTCGAACCCGAGTCGAACCAGACGTCTAGCGTGTCGCGATTCTTGACGTAGTCCTTGGCCTCCTCGCCAAGGAGCTCGGAGGGCTCGAGCGTCTGCCATGCTTCGATGCCTGCTTTCTCGACGCGGGCCGCGACTTCACCGAGGAGTTCGACCGTGCGCGGATGCAGTGCACCGGTTTCCCGGTGCACGAAAAACGCCATGGGCACACCCCACTGGCGCTGGCGCGAAAGCGTCCAGTCCGGACGATTGGCGATCATGGCGTACAGTCGCGCCTGGCCCCACGCGGGAAAAAATCGGGTCGCCTCGACTGCAGCGAGCGCGGTTTCCCTCAAGGTCTTCTCACTATCCTTGGGGATCACATCCATTCCCACGAACCATTGTGAGGTCGCTCGGTAAATAATGGGCGTGCGATGGCGCCAGCAGTGCATGTAGCTGTGCGTGAATTTCTCGGTGTGAAACAGTGCCCCGCGCGCCTCGATCGTAGCGAGAATGTGCGGGGCCGCGGCCCAGATGTTCTCTCCGGCGAACAAAGGTTCCGTGCTCGCGAAACTGCCATCGCCTGTGACCGGGTTCAAGATGTCGGCGTCCGCAAGGCCGTTCGCCTTGCACGACACGAAGTCCTCCAGGCCATAGGCGGGCGAGGAGTGCACGATGCCCGTGCCTTGCTCGAGCGTGACGTAGTCGCCGAGATAGACGGGCGAGCGCCGTGGGTAGAACGGGTGGGCGAATTCGATGTGGTCGAGTGCTGCCCCCACACACGTGCCCAGGATCTCTCCCGAGAGGCTATAGCGCGTAAGGCAGCTCACCACGCGCTCCTTGGCCACAATGAGCAGTCCGCGTTCGGTTGCGACCAGGGCGTAGATCAGTTCCGGGTTGACATTGAGCGCCTGATTGGCCGGGATCGTCCACGGTGTCGTCGTCCAGATCACGGCGAAGCCGGGACCCGGCGGAAGCTCGGCCAGTCCGAATGCCGACGCGATACGGGCCCTTTGGTCATCGATCATGGGAAAGCCCACGTCGATGGCAAGATCGACCTTGTCCTGATACTCGACCTCGGCCTCGGCAAGCGCCGAGCCGCAGTCAAAGCACCAGTTCACGGGCTTGAGTCCGCGAAAGATATAGCCCTTCTCGAGGATACGGCCCAGTACCCGCAGCTCCTCGGCCTCGGCCGAGTGGGACATCGTGGTATAGGGATTGTCCCACTGACCCAGCACGCCAAGCCGCACGAAGCCCTCCATTTGCCGGGCGATTTGCGTGCGCGCGTACGCGCGTGCCTTGGCTTGCACCTCCTGCGCGGGCAGATTGCGACCGAACTCCTTTTCGATGTGGATCTCGATGGGCATGCCGTGACAGTCCCAGCCGGGTACGTACTGCGCGTCCAAGCCCTTTAAGCCGCGGGCTTTGACGACCATGTCCTTGAGAATCTTGTTCAAGGCGTGGCCGATGTGGATCTCGCCATTGGCAAACGGCGGCCCGTCGTGCAGGATGAACTTCGGTTTGCCGCGCCGCGCCTCGCGGATGCGCTCATAGATGCGGGCGTCCTGCCACTGCTTGATCCACTGAGGTTCCCGCCGCGCCAGATCGCCGCGCATCGGAAATGGCGTATCGGGCAGGTTTAAGGTCGTCTTGTAGTCCTGCTTGGAATCGGTCTTCGGGTCTGCAGACTCGGCCATGGTGATTCTCTTGTTGCAAAACGCTCGCGAAGGATCGAATGCGCCTTCGCAAGCCAGGTCAATGGAGGGACGGCAAAGCGGTGGCCCGGCGAGCGGGCGCCATGCCTAGCTAATTCGGTCGGTAGCGGAGGTCGCGAAGTTCAAGGACAAGGGCGGCAAGCCGAAAAAGGCGCGCGCCTGGCGCGTGTCTTCGGAAATGGCGGCGGTCAGGGCAGCCAGATCAGGATACTTTTCCTCATCACGCAGTTTTTTCAGGAATTCCACGGATACCAGCTTACCGTAAACATTCGATGCGAAGTCGAACAAGTGGACTTCCAGCAACACTCGCCCCGACTGATCGACGGTCGGACGCAATCCGATGCTGGCCACACCGGGGACCGGCGGGCCGTCTAGGCCATGAACCTGGACGACGAAGATGCCTGACAGGGCCGGTCGAGGGTGCGCAATGCGCAGGTTCAAGGTCGGAAATCCGAGTTTTCGGCCGAGCTTGGCACCATGGACCACATGCCCGCTCATAAAGTACGGCCGTCCCAGCAATTGGCGGGCGCGTTCGAGATTGCCCTCGGCGAGCGCCTTGCGCACGAGCGAACTCGAAACGCGCTCACCGTCCTCAGTGACGGTGGCCAGCGTTTTCACTGTAAATCCGAACTCCTCCCCGGCGGAGCGCAACAGGTTCACGTTGCCACTGCGTCCGGCGCCGAAACAGAAGTCCTCGCCCACCATGATCCAGCGCGCATGACAGCCTTTAACGAGGATCTCTTCGATGAACTGGCGTGCCGTCAGCGCCGCGAAGCGGCTGCCGAAGTGCTCGACAATCACCCGATCGACCCCGGCGGCTGCAAGCGCGCCCAGTTTATCGCGCAAGCTGGCAATGCGCGCGGGCGCACGGGTCGGATCATGGGCCTTCTTGGCGAAGAATTCGCGCGGATGGGGTTCGAAGGTCATGACCGCCGCAGCGATCCCCAAGTCGTCGGCGGCCGCGCGCAGATGCGCAAGCAACGCCTGGTGGCCGCGATGGACCCCATCGAAGTTGCCGATGGTCAAAGCGCACGGCGTGCGAGCAGCTGCACTGGGAAGTCCGCGATAGACGTGCATGGTGTGGGCCAAGCGCAACCAGAAAAGAGTGTAAACCTTCGATTATAAGCAACGTGTCCGCGTCTGTCGGGGGCGTAGGGCGGCCGGTGCTAAACTGCGCCCCGTGAAATCCATCGCCGTACTGATTTCGGGTCGAGGTTCGAACTTGCAAGCCCTGCTCGATTCCGCGCGCCTGGAAAGCTGGCCGGCGCGCTTTGCCGTCATCAGCAGCCGTCCTGACGCACCCGGGGTGGCGCTCGCGCGTGCCGCCGGTGTTGCACTCGAGGTGATCGATAGCGGCGCTTTCTCGCGTCGGGAGGCGTTTGACGCGGCGCTTTTGGAGCGAGTGGCCTCCTACCAACCCGATTTGATCGTGCTCGCGGGATTCATGCGCATTCTCTGCCCGGAATTTGTGGGCCGCTATTCTGGACGGATCCTCAATATTCATCCGTCCTTGCTTCCCGCATTTCGCGGGCTTCGGACCCACCGCCAGGCGCTGGCCGCCGGCGTGCGGGTCCATGGTGCCACCGTTCACTTCGTCACGCCCGAGTTGGACCATGGCCCCATCGTGGCCCAGGCCGTGGTGAGAGTCGCGCCGGACGACACCGAGGCGAGCCTCGAAGAGCGTGTGTTAGTTGAGGAGCACCGGCTCTATCCACGCGTGGTGGGCTGGTTTCTCGAAGGGGCCGTGGCCTTGGAGGGCACGACCGTTCGGCTCAGCGGCGTGGCCAGTGAAGAACTCGTTCTACTGCCCAGGCAGCAGCGCTCGTGAGTCTGCATCCGGCGCTTATTGGTCACGCGCAGACGCTGCTTGAGGAGGTTCTGCGCTTCGAATTTCCGGCCGACGCGGTCACCACGCGCTACTTTCGCAGCCACCCGGCCTTAGGGCATCGCGACCGCGCAATCATTGCCGAGGCGACCTTCGCCGTGCTGCGGCACAAGCTGGAGTTCGCCCAGTTTGCGCAAAGCGGGGGCGGCCCCCTGACGCGGCGTCTCCTTCTTCTCGGCTTGGCCTATGTCGCGGGCATGGCCGAGGTGACGGCGAAGGTCGGGCCGGCCGAGGCGCGCTGGCTCGAGCACATCGCCACGGTGGACCGCATGAGTCTGTCCTTCGAGGCACGCTGCAATCTTCCGGATTGGCTCTTGGAGCGGTTAAGGCAGACCCACGACGACAGCGCCATCGAGCGCCTCGCCAACGCCTTGAATCGTCCCGCGCCTCTCGATTTGAGGGCGAACGTGATGAAGGCCACGCGGGAGAACGCCTTGTCCAATCTGCGCGCCGCGGGGCTCGATGCGCAAGCCACTCCATTGGCCCCCTTGGGGATCCGGCTCGCAGGCAAGCCGGCCCTTCAGAAACTTGCGATCTTTGAGGATGGCGGAGTCGAGGTTCAAGACGAGGGCAGCCAGATCCTCGCCCACCTCGTAGCGCCGCGTCGCGGCGAACTGGTCGTCGACTTCTGTGCCGGCGCGGGCGGAAAGACCCTGGCCTTGGGTGCATTGATGCGCTCAAGCGGCCGGCTCTATGCGATTGATGTGTCGGCCAAGCGGCTTGCTCATCTCAAGCCGCGCCTGGCGCGCAGCGGCCTGTCCAACGTGCATCCCATGGCCATTGACAGCGAGCGTGATGCCAAACTCAAGCGGCTGGCCCACAAAGCCGACCGTGTACTCGTCGATGCGCCCTGCAGCGGACTGGGCACCCTTCGGCGCAACCCCGATCTGAAGTGGCGCCAGACACCAGCCGGGGTGACCGAGCTGGCCGCAAAGCAGACCGCGATCCTCGCTGCGGCCGCGCGCCTCGTCAAACCGGGCGGCCGCCTCGTTTACGCGACCTGCAGTCTGCTCGCGGAAGAAAACGGCGATATCGTCGATGCGTTCGCTGCGGCCCATCCGGACTTTGCGCCCCACGATGTGCGCGAGACCCTGGCTGCCCAACAGATCCCGATCGACACCGGACCACGCCTGTGTCTGTCGCCGGAGATTCACGGCACCGACGGGTTTTTCGCCGCCGTATTCATAAGACAATAGAGCGGGCGGTGCGGCACGACACGCCCGATCGGCACGCCGCGGAGAATAGGTCGGCGCGAAAGGAAGCGTAGAGATGAACGATGAGTTTCTTCACTCGATGTTTTCCGACCTCCTCGGAGACCTGCGTGATCCGCAGGTGCTCACGCACGTCCTCTGGCAGATCGCGACTCTGGTGTTGGTATTGGCGGTTACCTGGGTGATTCGTCGTGCGCTGCGCGCCAACCTACGCGAGAGCATCGAGACCGCCGGGGTTGCCGCGGCGCCCGAGTTTGGGGCGATCCACTTAAGTACGGTGCTGGCCCCCTTCATCGCGTGGCTCCTGCTCAAGGGCGTGGCCGGCCTCGCCGTGGGATTTCATGAACGGGCCAACTTGCTGCGCATCGCCGCGGTTCTGCTGCTGGCCTCGGGCATCCTGCGTCTGACGACTTACACGATCACGCGCGTTTTTCAGCCCAGTGGCCTTCTGATTGTTCTGCAGCGCATCTTCGCCGGTCTCGTCTTCGTGGTGGTCGCATTGCATGTCACGGGTTTTCTGCCGGATGTGCTCGATGCGCTGGAGATCCCGATCTACAAGGCGGGCGACATGCCCAAGCCCCTCACGCTCCTGGATTTTCTGAGGGATGGCTTTCTCATCCTCATCGCCTTGCTCCTCGCGCTCTGGGCCGGGGCCGTGCTGGATGCGCGTCTGATGAAGGTGGGTTCGATCGATGCGAGCCTGCGCGTGGCGCTCGCTCGCTTCGCTCGCGCCGCGCTGCTGGTGCTCGCCGTTCTCGTGAGTATGAATACGGTGGGCATTCCCCTGGGCGTTCTCTCGGTTTTCGGCGGCGCGCTCGGCGTGGGGCTCGGACTTGGGCTGCAACGGATCGCGAGCAACTACGTGAGCGGCTTCATCATCTTGTTGGACCGCAGTCTACGCATCGGGGACCTCATCACCGTGGACAAATACCATGGGGCGGTCACCCAGATTCGCACGCGCTATACGGTCATCAAAGCCTTGGATGGCACCGAGGCGATCATTCCTAACGAGCTTTTGGTAAGTGGGGCGGTCACCAACCACAGCTATACGAGCAAGGAACTGCGCATGACCGTGAAGGTGCAAATCGGCTACGGCTGCGATCTGGAGCGCGCCTTAAAGCTCATGGTCGAAGCCGCGCGGGCGCAATCGCGGGTCCTCACCGACCCCGCTCCGCTGGCGACTTTGAGCGGGTTCGGTGCCGACGGTCTCGATTTGGAACTCGGGTTCTGGGTTCCCGATCCGGAGCTGGGTACGGGACTGACGCGTTCTGACATCAGTCGCGCGATTCTTTCCGCATTCAACGAAGCCGGGATCACGATTCCCGGGCCGCAGCGCGAGGTCCGGCTCTCCGTGCCCGAAGCAGTGCGTCTGCAAGCCAGCGCTGCCGAAGAAAGCCTCATGAAACAGACAGTCCGGTCGAAATAAGTATTCCTACGGTCTGGTTTAAAAGGGGGGCGACCCCACTTACCGTATAATTCGTCTACCGCCCGGAATACGGCAGGGCTGCTGTTTTGACGCCGTTTTTTAGCCGTTGCGTGATTGATCCTGCATGGAGCAAGCAAGATGCCTCTCGAAGTTCTCGATTTCCTGACCCACGGCGTGCTCGCCTGGCCGATCTGGAAGATCGTAATTGCAACGCTTGTCTTGACCCACGTCACGATTGCCGGCGTGACGATCTATCTGCACCGCTGCCAGGCGCATCGGGCCCTGGAATTGCACCCGTTGCCTTCCCATTTTTTCCGCGTGTGGCTGTGGCTGACCACCGGAATGCAGACCAAGGAATGGGCTGCAATCCACCGTAAACACCATGCGAAGTGCGAGACACCCGAAGATCCGCACAGTCCGCAAACGCGGGGCTTGAAAAAAGTCCTTCTGGAGGGCGCAGAGCTGTATATGGCCGAAGCGGAGAACAAGGAAACCTTGTCCAAGTATGGTCGCGGCACCCCTGAAGACTGGGTCGAGCGCAACGTATACAGCCGGTTTACCTGGCACGGCTGCGGGATCATGCTCGCAACCGACTGGGTCCTCTTCGGACTCGGTGTCGGAACCGTCGTCTGGACCATTCAGATGATGTGGATTCCGTTTTTTGCCGCCGGCGTCATCAATGGCGTGGGTCACTTCTCCGGGTATCGCAACTTCGATTGTGCCGATGCCAGTAAGAATATCGTTCCGTTCGGCATCCTGATTGGGGGCGAAGAGCTCCACAATAACCACCACACCTACGCGACGTCGGCGAAGCTGTCGAACAAGTGGTACGAGTTCGATATCGGCTGGCTCTACATTCGCACGCTCTCTTTCCTGCATCTTGCAACGATCAAGAAAGTCGCCCCTCGGCCGAGTTTTTCCTTGCCGCGCCCCCAGGTCGACCTGGAAAACCTGCATGCCGTCATCTCCAATCGCTATGACGTCATGGCGAAATATGCGAAATCGTTCAAGCAGGCGTGTCGCGAGGAGATTGCCCATCTCAAGTCCCGGTCTTCGGAACGGGAAGCCGACCTGCAACTGGCCAACGTCCGGGGCGTCAAGCGCTGGGTTTATCGCGACGTCGGGACCCTGTCTGACGTTGACCGCAAACGCATTTCCGAAGCGCTTGCCCACAGTCAGGTCCTCACTAAATTGCACGAGATGCGCGTTGAACTCGCCTTGATCTGGGAGCGCTCGAGCGCGTCGCGCGAGCAGCTGGTGCTTCAGCTGCAGGACTGGTGCAAGCGGGCTGAGGAAAGCGGCATCCGGGTGTTGCAGGACTTCAGCCTGCGCCTGCGCAGCTACGTCTAGGACCGGCCCGCCTCCTTCGCACGCGCGATCGTTTTCACAGAACCATCACGCTTCGGATGTCGAGACCGGCGAGATAGCTCGACAGCAGCGGGTCTGAGATGGCGTACGTGCCTTGCGGCTTGACCAGAATGCCGGTCTTGTGCAGGCGATCAAGCGCCGAGCGGACTTTGGATATCGTTGCCGGTGAGCCTGTCGTGAGTTCATCGAGTTCGCGCAGGTTCTCGCGGCCCAGGGGCGGATGGCCGCGAGCAATCCCGATCAGGATGGCCCGATCGAATGGCGGCAGCCCCGAGAGCAGCGCGCGCCAGCCGGCCACTTGCTTTTCATCGTGCGACAGGCGCTGCAAGGCTCCATCGACGTCGGTGAGCCCGTCGGCAGACATCGATTTCACCAAGTCCTTCATGAGTGCGGGCTTGAATCCGATTTGTTCAAACACGCGTCTTAGCGCATCGAGATCGAGGCGCTTGTTGTGATGCACGCGCTCGAAGTGCCTGCAAAGCCGCTCCAGATATTCGTCCCCAAGCACCGGAAAATCGAGCAGTTGGGCAAACTGGTACATCGGCCCGCCCGAGGCTACCATCATGCTCGAGAGCGCCTCCTGGGAGGATCCCGTGAACACCGCAAAGACGGTGTCCTTGCGATTCTGAAAGACCGCGCGCAGCGTCGCTACGATGGCGTCACCGTCGGGAGCATCACCGAGCGCTTGGATCTCGTCGAGCATCAGAAGAATTCGGCGTCCCGATTCACCCGCCAGCCGGGCCAACAGACTGTCGAGCCGTAGCTCCGGAACTTCGGGTAGCGGACGGCGCTTGGGCTCGTCGCCCAACTCCAGGCTAGCGCCAAGGGCTCCGATCTTTCTGACGGGTGTGAGCGCGACCTTGCCCACCGAGGAGCCCGGAACGGTGACGTCGTCGAGGGCTTCCTCGAGCACATGATTGATGGCCAGAAGCGGCGCCTTCTTGTTGAGCCAAAGATCCGCGTAGACCGTCACGTAGCCGGCAAGCTTGGCTGCCGACCTTAGGTCATGGTCCAGGAAGAAGGTCTTGCCCACCCTGCGGGGGGCGAAAAGCGCGATCGGACGCCCAGGCTGTGCCGTGAGGAGTTCGAGATAGCCGCGTGCGAGTTCGGGCCGATGAATCTGGATGTCATCGAAGGTCTCCACGCCCCATTGTCGTAGATTGTCGATGAAATCGCAATTGCTACAAATCCAGCAACGAGCGACACCGATTCGATCCAGGGAAGGAAGCGTTGACGGTCAAAAAGAGAATCTCCCCAAAGAAAATGGCCCTTGCGGGCCATGTTCAAGTACCGGCCGGGGAGGGGCCGAACTACTTGATCTTCGTTTCCTTGTAGGCGACGTGCTTACGCGCGACCGGATCAAACTTCTTGATCTCCATTTTTTCCGGCATCGTCCGCTTGTTCTTGGTCGTCGTGTAGAAATGACCGGTTCCGGCAGTGGACTCGAGCTTGATCTTGTCTCGCATCGAAATACTCCTTAAATCGTGCCGCGCGAGCGCAGCTCGGCTAGTACCGCATCAATCCCCTTCTTGTCGATCGTGCGCAGTCCCGCATTGGTCAGGCGCAGGCTCACCCAGCGGTTCTCGCTTTCGACCCAGAAGCGGCGATTTTGTAGATTCGGCAAAAAGCGGCGCTTGGTCTTATTGTTGGCGTGGGAAACGTTGTTGCCGACCATCGGCTTTTTCCCCGTCACTTGACAAACTCGTGCCATGTTAAGCACCCTCAAAAAAATTGCGCAAAGAGTGCGAGGATAGCGTAAAACCCCGCGAAACTCAAGGGCTTAGGCGTGTTTTGTCAGAGCATCAGCGCTCTGCCTTTCACGGTGTTTGAGCGAACCGCACGCGCCCCTGAAATCCTGTCGCGACAAGAAGTCCTGTTGCCCAGTCGCGCTCAACCCAAGCCTGCCCCAGCACCCAAATCGCATCCATGGAGAACCTCCCAATTGGCCCCGAGATCCAGCCTGGAGAACGTGTTTCGCCGGGAAAACTACGTGAAAACGCGTGGTTATTGATTGTTTTGACCGGACATTTCTACTTTGCCGGAAACCGGACATTTCTAATTTGCCGTGACAGAGCTTAGGCGTGTTTCGGCGCTGACCCCGAAGGCTCTGCGAGCCTCGTTTCGGATCTCACAGATGGCCCGCGTCGGCGAAGGAAAATACGCCCGATCCCGTCACGACCAGGTGGTCTAGGGTTTTCACCTCAACCGCGTCGAGCGCCAACTGGAGGGTTCGGGTCAGGACGCGATCGGCGAGGCTGGGCGCAGCGATACCCGAGGGGTGATTGTGGGCAAAGATGACGGCTGCTGCATTTACGCGAAGCGCCGCTTTGATGATTTCACGCGGATACACGCTGGTCTCGGCCAGCGTACCCCGAAAAAGCTCCGTGGCCTCGAGGAGTCGGTTCTGGCTGTCGACAAAGAGCGCAAAAAAGACCTCGTAGGGCTTTAGCCCGATTTCAAGCCGAAGGTATTCGCGTACCGCGGTCGACGATCCGAGGGCAGGGCCCTCGCGCAGGCTCTCCTCTAAGGTGCGCTTGGCCATTTCCAGAACGGCTTGCAATTGCGCAAATTTGGCCTGTCCGAGGCCTTTGATCGCAGTGAACTCGCTCAATGGGGCCGAAAACAGGCCCGAAAGGGTCTTAAAGCGGAGCAAGGCGACGCGCGCCAGCTCGATCGCGCTTTGTCCGGCAACCCCGGTGCGCAGGAACACCGCGAGAAGCTCCGCATCCGAAAGAATGGAGGGTCCGTCGCGAATCAACCTCTCGCGCGGACGCTGCTCCTTGGGCCAGTCGCGAATTGGCACTAGAGGCGTCACTTCGAATAAAATAAGGGGTTGATTTCGCGATGTCTTTTCATGTCGGCTTCGATCCTTGTCGCACCTGGTGTCCACCTGACCCTTCACTATCGCCTGGCCCTAGACTCGAAGGCAGCAGAGGAGGCCACAACCATCGTCGATACCTTCGGGCAAAGGCCGGCGACGTTTCAATTGGGCATGGGGCAGCTTGCGCCGGCGCTGGAGGCCAAACTCATCGGATTGCGGACCGGTGATCATGTTAGCTTTGCGCTGGCGCCAGGCGAGGCTTTCGGGCCGCGCAATCCCGAGCTCGTGCGCAGGATCAGCCGTGAGGCGCTCGATGAGCAAGCCGAAGAGGGCTCGTCCTATCGCGAGGGCGACATCGTGGAATTTGCGGCGCCCGAAGGGGCCGCCCCCAAAGGCAATCCTGCCTTTGTCGGCGTTCTTAGGCAATTGACTGAGCACTTCGCGCTGCTTGACTTCAATCACCCGCTAGCGGGGCAGCCGGTTCGGTTCGAAGTCCAGATTATTGGTGTGCTCTAGATTCGATGAGGTACTGAAATGGAAGTAATTCTTGCGCAACCCCGAGGCTTTTGTGCTGGCGTGGACCGCGCGATCGAAATCGTGGAACGGGCGCTAGAACAGTTCGGGGCTCCGATCTACGTGCGACACGAGATCGTTCACAACAAGTACGTCGTCGACGATCTGCGTGGCAAAGGGGCGATCTTCATCGAGGAACTGGCCGATGTACCGCGTGGCAGCACGGTCGTATTCAGTGCCCACGGCGTCTCCAAGGGCGTGCGGGCCAAGGCCAATGCGCTGGGGCTCGTGATCTTCGATGCGACCTGCCCGCTGGTGACGAAGGTCCACGTCGAAGTGGCCAAAATGCGCCGCGAGGGCCGGGAGATCATCATGGTCGGTCACCATGGCCATCCCGAAGTCGAGGGCACCATGGGGCAGGCAGAGCACGGCATGTATCTGGTGGAGACGGTCGACGATGTCGCGCGACTTCAGGTCCGTGATCCGCACTGTCTGGCGTACGTGACGCAAACGACCTTATCGACCGACGACGCCAAGGAAGTCACCGACGCGCTCAAGCGCCGCTTTCCGGAGATCAGAGAGCCCAAACAGAACGACATTTGCTATGCAACCCAGAACCGGCAGGACGCAGTGAAATTCATGGCACCTTTGTGCGACTTGATCCTGGTGGTTGGCAGCCCGACGAGTTCGAACAGCAACCGGTTACGTGAGGTTGGTGCCAAGCTCGGGGTCGAAGCGTATCTGATCGAAAACGCCAGCGAACTGAAGACGGAATGGCTCGTAGGAAAGGAGCGCATCGGCGTCAGCGCGGGAGCCTCCGCCCCCGAGATCCTGGTCGAGGAACTTATCAAGGTGCTAAGAAGGCTCGGTGTGAAGTCGGTCCGCAAGCTCCCCGGCGTCGAGGAGAACGTCCAGTTTCCGCTGCCCGTCGGTCTCGGGGGCAACGAAGACCGAGGCAGCAGTATCAGCCACGACTCGATCTAGCCAAAGCGAACAGGCTTTTGAAACTCTATAGCTACTTTCGAAGTTCCGCGTCTTTTCGGGTGCGCATCGCACTCAACCTCAAGGGGATCCCCTTCGAGTACGCGGCCGTGCATCTCGTGAAAAATGAGCAGCTCGCGCCCGAGTTTAAGGCGTTGAATCCGGAGGCCCTTGTCCCGGTTCTCGCGGATGACGACTGGTCGGTGACGCAGTCGCTTGCGATTTGTGAATACCTCGATGAAACCGTCCCCGAGCCGCCGCTGCTTCCCTTAGACCCAGTGGCGCGAAGTCAGGTGCGCGCGCTCGCGCTTTTAATCGCCTGCGAAATTCATCCGCTCAATAATCTACGCGTATTGCGCTACCTCGTGCACGAACTCGGAATCAGCGAAGAGTCGAAAGACGGTTGGTATCGGCACTGGGTCGAGTCGGGCCTCGCTTCACTCGAAGCACAACTCGTCCATCATGCCCTGCCGGGCCCGTTCTGCTATGGGGTGCGTCCCACTCTTGCAGACGTGTGTCTCGTCCCGCAGGTCTTCAATGCGCAGCGATTCAAATGCAATTTGGGGGGGCTGTCGCGCGTGATGACGGCGTACGAGGCTTGCATGGAACTTGAGCCGTTTCAGAAGGCGGCCCCAGCCTGCCAACCCGATGCGGCCTGAGCCCAGGTTTGCCGCTCCGAGAGGCTGCGTTTATAATCGCGCGTCCTAAGACGCAGTTGCAAGCCGTCGATTTGGGCGGTGCGGGCCGGAATAGCTCAGTCGGTAGAGCAGCGCATTCGTAATGCGAAGGTCGGGGGTTCGACTCCTCTTTCCGGCACCACGAATATTCTAAGAATCAACAACTTACAGTTCGCGGGGTTTCGCGTAACGCCGCACTGACGGGCATAAAATAGTACACTCGTTACGACAAAATTACGACATCACTATTGCGCAGTTGGTTGCGCAGAGCAAGGCCCCGTCGAGCGAATGACGCACTACGATCCATAGCTGTTTCTCTTGACGAGGCTCTATGGATCCGCTCCTTACCATTCACGACCTTGCCCTGGCGCTTCACAAGAAGGCCGCAAGCATCCGCAGTGACGCGAGTCGCAATCCGCAATCCCTTCCCCCATCTGTCGGTTTCAGCGCCTCGGAAACTGCCTTGGCTTGCGGGCCGTATGAACTAGCGCCACGACGACCACGTCCTTGCCCTCTAGGGGTAGAAAATTCTAAACGGGAACCGCCGAACGACCACTGCCCGGAGACTTGGATCTCCCTCGACCAATGGGAAGCCTTCGGGATTGCCAAGAGCGAATTGGGCCGCTTGCCCAATGGATGCCACGAACGTAGCACCGACCTTGGGATCCCGTTCGCTGTAGTAGGCCACCTGCTTGAGATACTCTGCTTGCGCCTCAGGCAGGTAGCGCAGCCGACGCGCCGACACGCTCTACTCCGCGAGTAGCGCTCGCGCTCGGGCTTGTACCTCGTCACCGTCTATGCTGGGGCCACCGTCGCGTCTGAATGCCGCCAGGCGACTCTGTGCTTCCGCAATCCAGGCCCGCCGTACTTCCTCCAGGTCCGCCTCGACCTCCTCAACCGACTCGAGGAGGCCTAGCGCCAATTCGACCCGGTCTGAAGGCTCCGGTGAATAAGCTTCCGCCTTGATTCTTTCCAACGTTGCTAGGTCCATCAATTGAGAATACTCCAAAGAGAGTCTGTAGGCCAAATGCCGGATGCCGTCTTCGTGCATCCCGCCCGGGACGCCAATCCTATGCTCATGGAAGCGCTTTTAGCCGAGCTTTTTCGCAAGGTCTTGGACATTCAAATGGGTGTAACGCTTAAGACTGCGTAGATCGCGGTGACCGGTGATCGCGCTTGCCTCCATGATGTCAAAGCCCTTCTCGAACAGCCGGCTGGTGGCTTCATGCCGCTGATCGTGAAAACGAAGATCGACTAGAAATTGCAGATCCGGAGGCGTTCCGCTGCCAGCGCATTTCTCAAGATAGTTTTTGCGCGCCCTGCGTCAGGCGCGCTCGAAGCCCTGCGTGATCGAGTAAGCTTGCACCGGCGCGCCCTCACGATTAGCCCAAACGCCCCATTTGTCTAGGACGGGAGTGGTTCTAGAATGCTCAGCAGAGAATCTGGTTCTCGTTGCTCGATGAAACGTGCCAAAACCACCGCCCCAAAAGTTCTACCGACTCCAGGCTCTGTTCGACCGCTGGCAAGCGGCGTGGGGACGATATGCTGATGCCCTCGATGGTGAGTGGCAAAAGCAAGAAATTGCTCTGGATGTCGAGAAGGCCGAAGTCGAATTTAAGGCGGCGCTGGCCGAGCTGGCCGACGACCAAATCGGCGACCCAAACTCGCTGCGTGGGAGCAGTTGACATTGATGCGTCGGGTTGGTCGCGCGATAGTTTTTTTCTTTCTTGTGGCCGGGATCGCGAAGCCACAGGCCCCATTTTCGTCCGTCCAGGATCGCCAAAGATCAGGTGACGACGTAGAGTTGCCATGAGCCAGGAAGGCCCCTCAGTTCGTGGCTTCGATAGCCGACCCGGCGAATGTTGGAGCCGGCTATCAGGTCCTTCACGGAACTTGACACCAAAACCTCGTTCACCTGGGCTGCGGCTGCGACACGGGCACCGATGTGTATCGCGATCCCACTGACCTATTCTCCGGACATCTCTAATTCACCAGTATGCAGACCGGCGCGGATCCTGATTCCATGTTTTAGTAGTCCATCTCGAATGCTGCAGACGCCGTTCGGGACGGCATCTTTGATGCGAGCCAGCGTCACGCGTCTCTAACCATTCACTGAGCGGCCCTCAGGTCTGTTTCGAGGTGAAGCGGCGCGCAATCTCCCGAATCAGGTCACTTATCTTTAGATTGACGCGGCGGAAGCGAGTGACAACCGATTGCTCCGGCCGCGTGTGCCTCAAACAATATTCCTGCATACGTCACGCCCTACGCGGCCGACCTGTGCCGCGCGAGCTCGGTCTTGTAGAGTTCGAACTCCTCGGCGATTGCCCTGGCAATGCTGGGGCGCGCAAGTAAACGCTCGTAATAGGTTTTCAAGGTCGGCCATTTGGCGAGGTCGATCGGGGGCGTCGCCATGGTCCAGTTGATGACAGTGGTGAGGTAGGCGTCGGCCACGCTGAACTCCTCGAGTAGGAATTCCCGGCCCTTCAGGTAGCTTTCGAGATAATCGAGCCGCGACAGGTACTTGCCAAGAACGTAGGTTTTCACGTCCGGCACCGCCTTTTTGTCGAGCAACGGCACGAAGAGACCTTTGTGGAGCTCCGTACCGATAAAGCAGAGCCATTGCTGAAGACGGCTTCGCTGCATGCCGGGCGAAGCGCCGATACCGGCCGTAGGAAAGCAATCGGCAACATGTTGCAGGATCGCCGCGTTTTCAGTGAGCACCGAACCATCGTCAGTGCGCAATGTGGGCACCAGGCCCAGTGGATTGAGCTGGCGGAAATCCGAGCCGTCATTGAGCACGACCTTCGTTTGAGGATCGACCTCGAAGTAGTTGGCTTGAGCGTTGGCCTCGTACAGAGCGATCCGGGTCGCCAGCGAGCAGGCGAGCGGCGAGAAGTACACATCCATTGGTTATCTCCTGTTGGTTTCACTGACTCCGCCACCGGAGTTGATTTTTATACTATTTCGCATAGAATAAGAAACGTCAAGGGTATTTTTGCGAAATGGTACAAAAACAAAGAAAGTCCCGCGTGCCAACCCAGGCGGACGCGTCGCCCCCACCTAAGCGGCGAGGCCGACCGCGCAGCTTCGAACCGGAGATTGCGCTGGGAAAGGCACTTGATCTGTTTCGGAAGGACGGATTCGCGGCAACCTCGCTAGATGATCTGAGCGCTGCCACCGGGATGAATCGGCCTAGCCTCTACGGCGCATTTGGAGACAAGCGTGAGCTCTACATCAAGAGTTATAGGCGCTATCGTCAGGACTCACGTACGGCGATGGAAGAGATCTTTCGCGAGGAGTTACCGATTAGGCAGCGGCTCGAACGCATCTTTTCGGTCGCGCTTGACATCTATCTTTCCGGTGAATCCGGGCCGCGCGGGTGCTTCACGGTGATGACAGCGACGTCGGAAGCGGTATTCGATCCTGAAATTCGCGGCATGGTCTTGGACGGACTCTCAGCAATGGACAAAATGTTCACTGCTTGCTTTCGCTCCGCGCTTGAGAAGCGCGAGCTGCCGGCCAAAGCAGATCCTGCAACACTCGCGCGATTGGCCTCTGCCACCATCCATACCATCGCGATTCGAGCCCGCGCCCAAGTTGCGCGCAAGGAACTCGAGGTCATCGTGAAAGGCGCGATCGACATGATGGTCTACGCGAAGTGATTCCCAAGCGAGGACTCTTAAAACCGTGACGTGCGCGTGGGACGGCCGACTGCCTCAAACCGACAATGAAGTCGATCAAGGCCCAGTGTGCCTAATAGAGAATTGGACTTGCACAAGAGCCCAGCTCAGGACGACCCCGAGTCGGCACAAACCAAAACGTCCCGAGCCTTCTTGCCGCAGCTTAGGACGTGTGTATGCGGTTGCAACTCCATCGTGAGCCCGTCTGCCAGGCCCCGCGCGCCACGATTAGCACAACCTCGCGCCGCGCTACCGGGGCTCGCGGCCGATGTCTGTTGCACCCTGTGCCGACTCGGTCAGCCACACCAGTTCCTCCATGTCGTACTGGTGCATATTTCGAGAGGTCAGCCGATCATCAACCATATTCACGACGACCAGATCAAGTGAGGGCACGACCACGGCAAATTGGCCGTGGCTGCCTTCCGCCCAGTAGGTAGGACGCACCAGGGCCATCGTCGCAGTGCGCAACCCGCTGGCGGGCGTGCTTGTCCACCACATGTATCCGTAGCCACCGGTCGACGTATTGGAATACGAACTCGTCGACTCGGCAACCCAGTCTTCGGGGACGATCTGCCCGTTACGCCAGCGTCCATGATGCAGGTACAGCAGTGCGAAGCGCGCCAGGTCACGAGCGCTCATATTGATTGGATACGCAGGATAGCGGGTAGCGGGTTCACCCGAAACATACTGCCCGTCTGAGGGCTCGTAGTCTTGCATGCCAATCGGATTGGCGATCTCTGTCTTCAGTGCATCGAAGATGTGTTGGTTGGTCGCCTTCTCGTAGATGGCCCCCACTGTGTTGAAATCCCAGTTGTTGTAGTACCAGAAAGTGTCCGGCGCATGACTGTAGCGCGGTGGCTTTGAGGCCATCATTCCCGGCGTTTCATAGACCGTCGGATGATATACGCCTGAACGCGCCTTAAGCAGCATCCGTATGCTTGCCTGCTCCTCCAGTGGCGTTAGCGATGGCTCGTTGTCGTCGATCCCGAGTTGCTGCAAGGTCTCGTCGAGTTTGATCTGGCCTTTCGCGACGGCAATACCGATCAGGGCGCTTACGAAACTCTTGCGCACCGAATGAAGATTCGATTTCCGTGATACATCGCCCCATTCGGCGACGACTGCACCGTGCTCGATGATCATGCCCGACGTCGATCCAAGTCGTAGCGCATAAGCGACGGCCCGGTCGATACCCTCGCGCGAGAAGCCCAAAGTTGCAGGCTCCACGCGGGTCCAGTCCGCGCCCGGAAACGGCGACTGCGCGCTAAGTTCGTACGGTTCATGGGCCAGCGGCTCGTCCGATGCATGGGCTCGAATCGCCGCTGCGAATAGGACGAAAGCAGCGGTGCACGCCATGAACCTAAAGATATTCGTCCTTTGGTTCAACACACGAATCCCACTGCCCACTTGTTTCAAGTCAGTCCGGCCCAAGTAAAGGCAATTCTTGATTCATCCGGCCGGGCTCGATGCCCGTTCTGGGGGTATGCGTGCATGAGCGCCAGGAACCCTGCATCTAAATTCTACGAGAAGTCGGCGAGAGCGTCGAAGAAATGATCGTTCGTCGATGCGCCCCATGGAATAGGCCATGGCCCAGAAACCCGCTTCGCCTAGACGTTTCAAAGCCTCCCCTTTGCAAGAGAGGTGGCTACCGGGGAGAGTCTCACCAGCGACGCTTATCGCGTCGCACCTTAGTCTAGTTGATCAGTTGGTGCACCATGCTGTTAAGGGCGTGAGGTGGCGGTGCTGGCTGCTCCTCTCGCGCGGCCTTCAGTCGTGCAATGAGGGCATGGCTGAACTGAATGATCTCAACCGATCTGGCTCCTTCAGTCGCGTAGACCATGTAGCCGTCGGCATAAGCCTGCCAGCAGCCTTTCGCCGTCACATTACCCTGCGCGTCGCTGGCCACCGCGAGGTGATTGGACCCTTGGCATTTCTCCGAATTTTGGTCATAGAGAGTCGACCATCCGCCGTTCTGGTTGGGAATCGATTCGACAATGTCGCCCGCGGCGAATACAGGGGATGCCCAAATGAGCAGAAGCAGTGACGCGAGGAGGGGTTTCATGGATTTTCCTTATACGTTACGCATCGTGACGGTCGAGCTGCAAGGCCTAAATGACCGCGCAGTGAAAAACGGACCTGCACTTCTTCGCTGCAGGCTGGTTTCCTATCTGTTGCAGAATTCGTGCCGGGTGAACATTCGAGTGTTGCGCTCGCTGCAGCGGTCATCCGCCAGTGCCACATACATCCCGCTTGTGTCCATTCTCGGAGAATCGATGGAGGGGCTTTTGATCCTGGACAAGGCGCCGTGCAAGACCTTCGCACGAGACATGAGTGAAAGTGTCTAGAAAGCGGCTTGGTCGTGCGGCCCAAATCTTGCGCCTCATCCTGGTGCCTCCTACGCGCTTCCCGCGTGAGAGGCCCTTTGAGGGTCACCGTGCACTTGTCGTCAAACCTTCAAAGTACCTCGCTGGGGGCTCTCCGCCAGGTGGCGATGGCCTGCCGGCAATGCCCCCTCTGGAAGAACGCGACGCAGACGGTGTCTGGGGAGGGACCAAACGATGCATAACTGGTCCTCGTGGGCGAGCAGCCGGGTGAGCGCGAGGATGTCGCGGGACGCCCCTTTATTGCGCCGGCCGACGCTGTGCTCGATGGCGCGCTCCGAAAGGTCGCGATCGCGTTCCCGCGCAATTTCGTGCGGCTGAGGAAGGGCGCTTTATCGAAGACTTGCGGGTGGCATCCCGGCACCTGGAAGGCACCTCGATGCAAACCAACCCGACGGAGATGATATGAGCAAGGAACTCGAAGCAGCCTATGTGGTGTGGGAAGGCGCAGTCCAACGGCTGAACGATGCGCAAAAGCGATACGAGATGGACTTTAGCAACGCCGACGTTGTGACGCGGCTAGAGCAGGAGGTACTTGAGGCCGCGGCGCAGCTGGAACGGACTTCCGAGCTGGAGGCAGCCGTTCCTAACGCCATTTCTCGAGATGAAAGCTCGTAGTCGCGATTTGGGCGAAATCATCCGGACTGCGCGGATTGGCTCAGATAAGGTACTAAGCGATTCCGCCGTCCGCGCGCGCCTTGCGAGGCGGGGTCAGGGAGCCAGCGTCGGCTCGCGCGTGACTGGATCCACGACCTTTCGGGCATTGGCCCGCTTGTACATCCAGGTGGTCAAGACCGGCGTGAGAACCGCGGTGACGATGACCGACGCTGCAACTTGCACGGTTGCCACCGGCGCGATTGCCGCATAGGTTGGATCCGCGAGTGCAACGGCATTGGGTGTGCCAGCGGCATTTCCGGCCGTGCTCGATGCCGCCGCGCCGGCGACTCCCGATCCTCCGAGGAGGCGATCGGCCACGATGCAGCAAATCCCCGTGATGACGAGGACGGCGAGGCCTAAAAAGACGCCGGGCACGCCCGCCGTCAGAACCGCCTTCAGATTGATGCCCTGCCCGAGCGTGAACGCCATGAATGGGATGATGAGCGGTTCGTGGGATGTGAAAAACGCGCGCAGGTCCCGGTCGAGATTTCCTAATATCGCGCCTGCAGCGATGGGCGCGATGACCGACACCATGGTGAGCCAGGGGATGTTCGCCAGGCCCGCCCCGACCAGGACGAGCATCGTCAAAAATGGCCCGGTTTCGATGCTCTGTGCGACGTACGTGCCCGCGTCGTCCTTATCGCCCATGGTGCTGGTTAAGGCCAGAAACATCCCGCCGTTGGTATCGTTCATGGCGGCCAATACCGCAAGGGTCGACAGTCCCAGGAAGTCACCCTTGAAATACCTGGCGATTGCCAGCGAAATCAGGATCGCAACGCCCACCTTCGCGATCAGAATGCCAAAGCCCCGCTTGAGCATGGTCGGAGCGGCGCGCACCGTCATTTTGCAGCCGATCACGAAAAGATACATCCCTAGGATGGTCGGAAATCCTTTGTTCGTAAGCGCCTCCGTAAAGCCTCCGATCTTCATTAGATCCGGAAAGAGCGTGTTTAGAAGAACGCCGATAAATAAGGGCACGACCATCATCCCGCCCGGGACCTTGTTCACCGCCTGATAAATCCGCATGCGCTGTCTCCCCTTCTCGTTATGTAAGGATCTCACTACCCCCGTGCGCGCCGCCGAGATCAAGCTTGCGCTGATACCGCCATCTATGACCGGGTCTCCTCCTCTAAAGCCGCTTGGGCACGGCGGGCAAACAGGTGGGCGCCCTGGCTCTGGGCTGTCGCGAGCGCCGCCTTGAATTCCGCCCTCACTTCCTCGTGCGGTGCCTTCAGTCCCTGGTAGAGCAGCCCGCGGGCACGATGATACTCGGCCGCCAGCCAGCAGACGCCCACGTCCAGTCCCTGGCGCGCCCATGCCAGCACCTCCAACCCTTCCTCGTGGCGCTGATGACTCTGGCAGGCCAGTGCGTAGAGGACATACCAGATATTGGAATAGGCGTTCGAGGCTCTCAAGCCGTAGACACCCCGTCGAGCGTGCGCGAAGCCTTCCTCTTCCCGTCCTTGGCTAATCAGTGAAAGCCCGAAAAACAGATCGGCATGACCTCGCCAATACGGCACGTCGTGGGTGACTGTGAGCCTGCGTAACTCGTCCGAATAGGCGACCAGGTTCTCGCGGTTCTCAGAGAGTGCCGAGACGAAACAGCCGCCGAACACGAGCGCCGAGCACAGGGTATGGATGTCGTTCGCCTCGCGCGCGCTTTCGATGGCGCGCGCCTGCCAAAGGAGGCCTTCGTTGGGGTCATCGAGGATCGTGAAACACTCCGCAAGACCCACCATCGCCATGGTCGCATGCTGCGAGGGACCGATCTTGGCGAGCTCGGCTGCGTGGATGCGTGCATCGTAGAGCGAGAAAAACCGCTTGGCCAAGGCCACACCCTCGGCAAACTCGCCTTTGAAGATATGGGTCGTGGCACTGAGCCGATAGGCGATCAAGCGGTCCACGTCAGAGCCACCCGCTTCGGCCAGTGCCAGCATTTGCCGCGTGATCCCGTCGACGGCGGACCAGTTGGCCGTCACGAGGACCAACCACTTTAAGGCGAGTGCAGGCACGATGCTAACGGTCCCCCCTGCTCTTTGGCTGAGCACGGTGACGGTCTCGACCTCCTCCTGTACGTCGGTCGCTCCAAAACCGTGCGCGGCCAAGCGCAATGCGATGAGGTTCATGCGCCGTTTCAGTTCCTGAGTATCTCGCTCGGGACCGGCTTCCAGCTTGCGCGTGAGCTCTACGGCACGTTCGTAGTGGGCTACCGCCTCCTTGTATGCGGAGCGGCGATCGGCATCGTTGCCGGCCTTCTCCCATTGGGCGATGGCGTGCTCGTGGCGGCCTGCCGCAGTCAGATGGAGCGCGAGGATGTGCGGCGCACCTTCAGCGATTAACGGAAAGTCCGACTGAATCGTCTCAACCAAGCGCGCATGCAGCCGTACTCGCTCTTTGTGGGGAACGAGCTGGTAGGCCGCTTCCCGAACCAGGATATGCCGAAAGGCGATGGCCTCCCCAAAGCGGCTGTGCCCGGAGATCAAGACGCCGGCGTCCAAGAGTTCGCGAATACCGCGCGAGGCCCTTTCCTCCTCGCCGCAGATGGCGCTTAAGAGGCTGACCGGAAACTCGCGCCCGATGACGGCGGCCAGGGGTGCGATGTCGCGGCCGTACTCGAGCCCGTCAAGACGGGCCAGAAGCGATTCGGTCAGAGTCGAAGGAATGCGCGCGAACTCGCTCTCGGAAGACGCGCGCGCGCCCGACTCAAGAAAGCCACGCGTAAGTTCCTCGGCATAGATCGGAACGCCATCCGAGCGCGCCACGATCGCTTCCAGAACGGCAGGCTGCAAAACCACAGGGGCTGCGATCTCGGTGATGAGCCGTCGCGTTTCGCTGACATCGAGCCGGTCGAGCTCGATGTGACGTGTCCCGGTAGCGTCGACCCAGCCCGGTAGCGGACCGGGTCGCGCTGTGGCGATCAGAATCACGGGCAGCGTGTGAATCACCGCGGAGAGCGCGGCGAGCACTTCGGACGTCGATGGATCGATCCAGTGGAGATCTTCGATCACGATTACCGAGGTTTGTACGGCAATCGCCTCGAGCAAGGCACTCACCACCTTGAGCATGCGAGAGCGCACCTCCGGGGAACTGAGACCTTCCAGAGGTTTGAAATCGACTTCCTTCAGATGCAGTAGCTGCCCCACCAGCGCGAGCCGTTCGGCCGACACAAGGCCTGCGCGAGCCAGGAGCGCGGTCAGGCGACGCCGCGTCTCGAACGAATCGGTCCCCGAACCGAGCCCTGCGATGCGCTCGATGTAGTGCCG
>JBEKVI010000048.1:0-39281 GCA_049514215.1 Burkholderiaceae bacterium | reverse complement strand
CATAGGCGTGAGAAGACGGTCGCGCTCTTCGTCGATACCTTTAACGGAAACTTCGAGACCGAAAACGTCCAGGCCGCCCTACGCGTACTCCATTCCGCGGGCTACAGTGTTCATATCCCCAGAGCAGAGCAAGGCGCACTCTGCTGCGGTCGCACCTACCTCGCTACGGGCCGCCTCGAAGTGGCCCGGGAAAGACTGGCCCAACTGACCGAGGTGCTTTTGCCGCTCGCGCAAGCCGGTGTTCCGATCGTGGGGCTCGAGCCGTCGTGCGTGCTGACGCTGCGTGACGAGGCATTGGCCCTCGGTCTGGGCGAGGCAGCCCGGACCGTCTCCACGCAGGTTTATCTATTCGAGGAGTTTGTGGCCCGCGAGGCCGCAGCCGGCCGTTTCGCGGCCCGGTTCGGACCGATCGATCGCCCGATCCTGGTTCACGGGCACTGTCACCAGAAGGCGCACGCGGCGATTCGGCCTTTGCTTGACGCGGTCGCACTCGTTCCGGGCGCCAATCCTCAACTGGTCGAAACCTCGTGCTGTGGAATGGCCGGCAGCTTCGGCTATGAAAAAGAGCACTATGTGCTGTCGATGCAAATGGCTGAAGCCAGCCTTCTGCCCGCCCTTCGCAAGGAGCCCGGGGCCATCGTCGTCGCCAGTGGCACGAGTTGCCGCCACCAGATCGCCGACGGTGCCTCCCGTGAGGCGATCCATTTGGCGCTCTTTCTCGATCAATACCGAAGCCCTTCACGCTAGCTGAAACCCTGGCGGGGGCGCCGGCACGAGACTCGTAGTCCGAGTGCTCGTGTTCCGAGGGTGATGACGCTTCAGGGATCGAGAGTCAATTTCACACCGAATCGCCGTCGAATCGATCGCGAGGGCATCAGCTCGTTTAAGTCTAGAGGGCGAGACGGAGGATGACGCTATAACAAATTCTTGCTTTGGCGCCGCCAAAATCCCGCATTCGCCTACGGCCTGTGCAGTGAGCTCGAGTCTTGACTGATCCACGGTCCGAGCCGACCGACCTCTAGCTCTGACTAGCCGCTAACGCGGTAGCTGCCTCACTAAACCGCAGATTCTCGATGAGATCCCGTACGAACTCAAATGAGCCGTCCCCTAAGGAACGCTCCAATTGGGGTGAAATCGATCTAAATTGGTCCATCGCCGAGAGGCTTTGCTGGCGAAGCAGGGCGAGAAGATCGGTTACTGCTTGTGGATCGAGTCTATCGTCGCTAGAGGATGTTGGGCCGGCGACCCGACGCTGCGACAAGCTAAGAACGCTCTCCGCGCTTTGACCCAGTGCCCGCAACTGGCTGGTCAACTCCTCTGAAAGAAGCATGGCTCGATCGAAATCCAACTCGACGCAAGCGGCTTCAGCCGCACTCGCAAGCTGCTGGATTTTCTTTGCGCCAAGGAGGCCGCCGACGCCCTTCAATTTGTGCATGCGTGCTCGAAGAGCGGCAAGCAAGACCGGATCGCCGAACAGCGGAGGGGTCATCGGGCCTGTGAATTCACCGAGAAAGGCCTTGAACGTGGATCGAAACAGGTCAAAGTCATCGCTCAGGCGCACGCGCACATCGGCTAGATCCACACCCTCAATCTCAGGCCAAGGCGTGGCTAACACTCCCGACGTACCGGGCTCGGCGTCGATTCTCGGTGGACGCACGTCCACCGGATGCCCAGCGTGGCGCAAGATGCAGTTCGTCAGTACAAGAGCATCAAAGGGTTTGGTGATGAAGTCATCCATTCCCGCTTCAAGCCCGCGCTGCCGCTCACTGCTCAGGGCGCCTGCCGTCAATGCGATGATCGGCAAGTCCGTAAGTCCCAACTCGAGGCGAATGCGTCTAGTGGCCTCATGACCGTCAAGAATTGGCATCTGCACATCCATGAGTACCACGTCGAACATGCTCGGCTGAGCCCTGAGCCGCTCGAGTGCCTGCTCGCCGTCGTTCGCAAGTTCCACCTGTGCGCCCTGCAGTTCAAGAATGCGCTTGGCCACCTCCTGATTAATATCGCTATCGTCGACGATAAGAACCCGCAATCCCAGCAACGCGCTGGCGATAGGCGCAGCCAGAGACGTGTCCAAGTTAACCGGGAGACTCGGCGGCGCCAGCGCGAAATCCAGGACGACCTTGAACTCGCTGCCGACCCCAGGCGCGCTTACCAAGCTCACTTCGCCACCCAACAGGTGGACCAGCCGATTGGCGATAGACAGTCCGAGCCCGGTGCCGCCGAAACGGCGCGTAATTGAAGCATCGGCTTGAGCAAACGGCGCGAACAGCCTAGCCTGCACTTCGGTGGCTATGCCGATGCCCGTATCCTGAACGACGAAGCAGAGCGTAACCCGCTGCGGCGTGGCGGTGAGCTGACGGACTCGAAGCTTCACGCTGCCACGCTCGGTAAATTTGATTGCATTGGAGACCAAGTTCGCCAGGATCTGGCTAAGACTTGTAGCATCGCCCTCAAGCAAGTCCGAAAGGTCATTGGGAGCGTCGATCTCGAAGCCAACTCCCTTGGCATTCGCTTGTATCGCGAGCACGTCGGTCACTTCCTTGAGAAGTTTTTGCAGGCTGAAGGGGGCGCTTTCGACGATCAGCTCCCCAGCCTCGATTTTCGAAAGGTCGAGTACGTTGTTCAGAAGACCAAGCAAGGTTTTGCTCGCCACCTTGGCTTTGGCCAGATAGTCCGACTGCCGCGCGTCCAGGGTTGTTTGTTCCAGCAGATAAGTAAGGCCGATTACTGCGTTCATCGGTGTCCGGATCTCGTGGCTAATGTTGGCAAGGAACTCACTCTTGGCGCTGTTCGCACGTTCGGCTTTGTGCGTCGCTTTGTGAAGCGTTTCCTCGTACTGCTTGCGCTCCGTGATGTCGCGCGCCGAGGCAAAGACACCCTGCAGACGACCGTCGCGGTCATGGAAGGTGCTCGCGTTGTACGACACCACGGTTAGTTTGCCGTCGCATGCGCGTGCAGTGAGCTCGTAATTGGTGATCTTACCCTCTATCAGCACGCGCTTGATTCCCGCCTGGGCCCGTCCAGGATCAGTGAAGTAGCTTTCGGAAGGCGCGCCGATCAACTCGTCACGTGTCGCCCCCGTGAGTGCCTCCATTTGACGATTGACGTCGGTGATGACGCCGCGCGGATCGGTCGTCATCAGCGCATCGATATTGGACTCGATCAGCGAGCGGGTATAGAACTGCTGATCTCGCAGACGTTGATCGAGCTTCTTCTGCTCGGCCTCGATTTCCTTGCGCGCAGTGATGTCGAGCACGAAACACACACCTTCGTTCGGACTGTTCTCGAATGCGGCCGCTCCTACGATCACCGGCGCGCGCGTACCGTCCTTGCGAATGTATTCCGTCTCGTACGGTGTACAAACCCCTCTTGCGGCGATCTCCTCGAGGCCACGTCGGTCGAGATCCGAGAATTCTGAAGGAGTCATCGCGGTCCAGCCGATGCTCCCTGCCTGCAGGTCTACCCGTGAATAACCTACGATATCTAGAAAGGCATCATTCGCCTCGCTGATCTCGCCCTTTGCGTTCCAGAACATCACGCCCTGTGCGTTGGAGTCCATCAGGCGCCGGAATCGCGCCTCGATTTTTTGCCGTTCCGTGACGTCGTGAATCATGGCTAGTAGATTGCCGTCAGGCATCGTTGTGCCGATGACTTCGGCACAAAAATTCGAACCATCCTTGCGACGAAACTGCCATTGCCGACAGTATCCGGTCCCGCCCTTGATCTTGCCTAAGGCCGACGCGATGTGTTGAATTTCCGCAGGCGCCACAATGTCCGATGCATGCATTCCGACGAGTTCATCGTGGCTGTAACCGAGCATCCGACAGATACTTTCGTTCGCGTCGAGGTAGTAGCTTTCCGGATCGGCGATGACGATGCCATCGGGCGCGTACTCAAAGAGCGTCCGATAGCGATCTTCGCTCGCACGCCGCGCAACTTCTTCCATTTTGCGCGCGGTGTTGTCGGTGCCGATCAGCAGGTAGCCTATGATCCTCCCCGCGGAATCGTGCAGTGCGGTAACCGACACGACCGCGGGGAAACGGCTGCCATCCTTGCGAATGTATGTAAGTTCGTAGATGTCTTCGATACCACGCGAAGCCTTGAACGCCAATGCTTCGAACCCTGGCGCAATGGGGGTACTCAACTCGGTGCTTAGGGCGTGGGCACGCGCGATCACTTCCTGTGGATCCGAGATGTCGGCCGGGGTGATCCGATTCACGACCTCAGTCGCGGTGTATCCCAGCATGCGTTCGGCGCCAACGTTAAATATCTGGATTACACCCCGGGCGTCGGTGGCAATACTCGAAAAGTGGGGACTGGCGAAAATCGCGCGCTGCAGTGTCTCTGCCTTCTGGAGCGCCTCTTCGGCGCGCCTCTGCCTAGTGGCTCGGGAATTGAGGAGAAATAAGCCGAGCAAAAGCAGCGTGATGCTCAGATAGGAGGCTGCCGGCATCAACAAGAAAGCCCTGGAAGAACTGGTGTCGGACCGCGTCGCCCGTAGTGTAAGCAAGTCGATTTCCATGGCCTCCATCGTGTGGAGCGTACGGTCGATGTCCTGCCCGACAGCTGGGTACTCCGTGCCGAGCGGCGAGTCTGCGCCCTGAAGGGCTCGTTGTACGGAGGACGGGGCAAGTGAGTAGGCCGTCGCCTGCGAAAACTGCTTTCGCGCCGCGTCGATAATATGGTCCGAGAGGGCCACCCGGCGGGCGGTGAGGCCGACCATTTCCGCCAATTTGATTTGCTGTGCGAAATTATCTGCGGTCAGTTCGCGTAAGTGGGAGATTGCTTGTCCAATCGCCATCCTGACGCGCACACGCTCCCCGACTAAGGCTTCATCACGCGTGAGGAGATAACGGCCAAGACTAAGTGTCAGATCGCGCTGCAAGGCACTGAGTTTCTCAATCTCTTCGAGCACTTCCTCTGTGTGACTGACCCATAAGGCGTCCTGTCGCAACTGCTGGATGAAGCTGTAAGAGATCCCCGCGGCCGCCACGACAGACAGAACGCCAACTACAAATCCGGCGGTGGTAGTCGCGTCTAGCGTCCAGTTCAGCCCCCGCTTCGTCCGCACCCATGTCAGAAGAGCGCATCCCAGGATGACGATTGCGATCGCCGAGTGCAGGGCCAATCCAGAGTAATTCCAGATGTGCATCCCCGTGGAAGCGAAGACGAGATGCGCGAACAGCGCCAAAGTTCCGATGAGGACTACCGTGAGACTCAGCGCCGAGACTATGGTCAGGCGCGGCAGCTTGGCGACGGGACTTGACGCTAGCACGAGCGCGATACCCAGCAACACAAGACAGAATGCCGCCTGTACTGACGTGCGGCCCGGGTGAGTGGGTGTGACTTCGCCGAGCACTTCTGGGACAATCCACGGATCGATGCCCAGATACCTAGCCAACGACGATTCGCCAAGGTGGAGCGTCGTCAGCGCAATCACGGTGTAGCCCGCCGTCGCCGCGAAAAGACGGCTGATCTTACCCACGTCTTTCCGCGACAGTATTGACAGCGCGAGGCCCATCCACACCAAGGATATGGCCGTCACGGGCTTCATGGTCACGCCGTTGGGCTCGACGCTTCGCAGGAACGGTATGTCTAAGAGCCAACCGATAAGCCCCGACGCTCCCAACGCGGCCCCGAGCAGGCCTAGAATTAATGGAGTTATACGTCGCGCCACCGACCCTTGAACGCTGAGCGTCATTCGAGTTCCCCTAAGCGCGGCACTGCGTTAAGCGACTCCAGAGCACTCGACGCGAAGTTCAACACTGGAAGAACGTCGGAACCGGGGATCGGTTTTGGATCGATGTCGGACTTCGCCGCATCGAGCCTGAAACAGCGAGCACGGCCTGTGCACGTTGGCCCGCGAGCCACGTATTCGATGGGTCTGCGGCGTCCGGGTCGAACGCAGCAGATTCTGAATACTCAGCCAAAGGGAGCTGTTGTATCGCGCACATCTCTAAAGTGCTCCTGGTCGGTTCTCGCAACAACATTACCAACCGGCGTGTGTGCGCCACGCTTTCCCCACTAGTCTTAACGGACCATTCTTCAGAAAAATGAGGTGTGAAGAGAAGTTTATTTATTACGATCATTTGCCCGACGAATCTTCGATCACGGCTTGGCGACTTTCGCTGCGGAGAGGAAATGGCAACAGGGCCTGATGGTGTAGGTCGGCCGATCGTTGAGTCCTGGCGAAAGCCAGCTTCCCGGGGACGCTAGGCGGTGGGTACGGACGCCTGGACGCCTTTGCATCCCAGCAAGAATCCGCGCGCGGGGCTTACTGCAAAATCACCCGGTTGCTCCGTGTGAAAATTACAGACCCGCTGCGTGCGCCTGTTGGTCGGCGTGGTAGCTCGAGCGCACCATCGCCCCTACAGCCGCGTGCGCGAAGCCCAGTTCGACCGCCTCACGCTCAAACCGGCGAAACGTCTCCGGGTGGACGTAGCGGCGTACTGGCAAGTGATGCTCGGAGGGCTGCAGGTACTGCCCGATGGTCAGCATCTGAACATTGTGCTCGCGCAAGTCGCGCATGACCGCGAGGATTTCGTCGTCCGTCTCGCCCAGCCCCACCATCAGTCCCGACTTCGTGGGGACATGGGGATGCAGCGCGCCAAAACGCTTCAGGAGGGACAGCGAAAACAGATAGTCCGACCCCGGACGTGCTTCGCGGTACAAGCGCGGTACCGTCTCCAGATTGTGATTCATCACATCCGGCGGCGCGAGGCTGAGGATGTCCAGGGCGCGGTCGAGCCTTCCCCTAAAATCAGGCGTGAGGATTTCAATTTGCGTCAGGGGCGCGTGTTCCCGCACGGCCCGGATGCAATCCACAAAATGCTGGGCGCCGCCATCGCGCAAATCGTCGCGATCCACGGACGTGATCACCACGTAACGCAGGCCCAAAGCAGCGATCGTTCTGGCCAGATTAAGGGGTTCGTCGGGATCCAGCGGATCGGGTCTGGCATGCCCCACATCGCAAAACGGACAGCGCCGAGTGCATTTGTCCCCCATGATCATGAAGGTCGCGGTTCCTTTGCCAAAGCATTCCCCGATATTCGGACAAGACGCCTCCTCGCACACGGTATGCAGGTTGTGCTCGCGCAAGATCTTCTTGATCGCGTAAAAGCGCGAGGAGCCCGAGGCCGCCCGCACGCGAATCCAGTCCGGCTTTTTCAGGCGCTCGGCCGCGATGACTTTAATGGGAATGCGCGCCGTCTTGGCCTGCGCCTTCTGTTTGGCGCGCGCATCGTAGGCCGCGTCGACCGCGGCGTTAGCGTCGGCGCCAGCGATCGGCTCGCCGCGCTCAGGCTGCACAGACATCGGGTTCCTTTCGAACGAGAACTTCGGTCAGGTCTTCGGCGAGGGCGCGCGCGACTTCATCGAGTGTCACATCCATGCCAAGCGAAGCCAGATCGACCGTCTTCAGACCCGGATAGCCACACGGATTGATCCGCTCGAAGGGGGCAAGATCCATCGAGACGTTCAGGCTCACACCGTGGAAACTGCAGCCATTCCGAATCTTCAACCCCAGCGCGGCAATTTTGCGCAGTTCGCCGTCTTGCTCAATGTAGACGCCCGGCGCGCCGGGCCGGCGAACTCCGTGGCAACGGTAGCGGGCGAGTGTGGCAATCATCGCATCTTCCAAGAGCGCCACGAATTCGCGCACTTTCAGCGCGCGCCGTCCGAGGTCAATGAGCACGTAGGCGATAACCTGGCCTAGGCCGTGGTAGGTGATCTGACCGCCTCTCTCGGTTCTGACGATCTCGATGCCGGTGTCCTCGAGGAGGTCTTCGATGCGACCGGCCTGGCCGAGTGTATACACCGCCGGGTGCTGCAACAGCCAGATCTCATCGGCTGTCTCGGCCGTGCGCGTGGCCGAAAAGTGCCGCATGCTCTCGAGTGCCTTCCCGTAGGGGACGACGCCGAGGTGCCGTATCGCGAGCGGTGGGAAACTACGGAGGGGGTAATTGTGAGCGTCCGTCATGCGAGCCGCGCGGCTCGCATGAGGGCGCGCGCCTTAACAGTATCTCACTGTTTAGGCATGGGCGCTGAGTCCATCTTTCCCGGACCACCGTCGCCCGGGCGCATACCGCCACGGTCCCCGTGGTCATGACCGCCGAAATGGTGACCATGATGCTGGGCGCGCTTGAATAGGAATTCCCGCACTTGGGTGCGTTGACCGGCGTCGAGGCTATCCCATACGGCAAGCCAAGCCGTACGCGACTCCTTCATGTGGGCCTCCTGCTCGGCACGCTCACGATCTTGGTCCGCAATCCACTTGCGTGGATCGAAGGACGGATCCATCAGTGCCGCCAGATAGCGTTCATGCTCGGCACGTTTTTTTTCACGCATCCCAGCGGGCGGGCGCATCTTCTCCGCGGCCTGATCCCACAGTGCCGCCTGCGACGGATTTAGCTTCAGTTTGGTCTTGAACCATTCCATGGCGCGACCGGGTCCGTGCTCCCGGTGCATATCCTGCTGTGCACCGGGTGTATCCTGAGCCCACGCGACCACGACACCGGTCGTTCCGAGAATCGCAACGCTCGCCAGTGCGATGACGCCAAGGCGTATGCGCTGGCTGCGCAAGGGAGAGAAAAAGGTCATACAGGCTCCTCGCAAATAGAAGTTATCAAACTCAGTAAAGCCATTGTCGGCCGCTATCTTCTCGAATTTATCTCCGAATGCCGGAAAGCGATTGCAAATTGTTTCTCATGCGGCATTGCCGCGATGCATTTCGTACAATACGTTCATGACTATGACGACCATCTCCTCTCCCCCCGCCCCGATACCGGCTGCCAAGGCGGCCACCAAGCGCCGCCTGCTCGTGGTGGATGACGATGCGGAACTGCGACAGCTCCTGTCGACCTATCTCACACGACATGGCTTCGATGTGCTGCTGTTACCCAACACGGCGCAACTGGACCAGTTCATCGATCGCTACAATCCGCATCTGATCGTTCTTGATTTGATGATGCCCGGCGAAGATGGGCTCTCAGCCTGCCGGCGCCTTCGCGGGCGCGGCGACGCACTGCCTATCATCATGCTCACCGCGCGCGATGAAACGGTGGATCGTATCGTTGGTCTTGAGATGGGCGCCGACGATTATGTCGGCAAGCCGTTTGAGCCGCGCGAGTTGCTTGCGCGCATCGAGGCCGTACTTCGTCGCAACCCCGCGCCTCCCTTTGATGGAGCGGCCAAGCCGTTTCACTTTGGTGCGTTCGAGTGCGATTTCGAGGCGCGCGAACTGCGGCGCGACGGGCAGCCGGTCGCCTTGACCGGTGGCGAATTCGCGCTATTGACCGTGCTCATCCGCCATGCGAACCGGCCCCTCAAACGCGAGCGGCTTTTGGAGTTGACGCGCGGGGGTGAAACCGAAAGTCTGGACCGTGCGATCGACATGCAGATCTATCGGCTGCGTCGGGCGATCGAGGACGACCCGGGCCGGCCGCGCCATATCCGCACGATCTGGGGGGTGGGGTACGTCTTCGTACCCTATCCTGAGGGATCTCAGGATGGAGCCGCACTGCCCCAGGCCGAATCGGATACAGGGACCTCTGCCAATCCGCAATGAAGTGGTTCCCGAGCTCCCTGCGTGGCCGCACGCTTTTGCTGATGATCACGGCGATCATCGCCTGTCAGGGTCTTACGCTTGTTGTCCTTGGAATCTACCGGCACAACTTTCTGGGTAGTCGGGGGCGCGACTACATGGCCAGTCACGTGCTGTTGGTGCGGGAGGCGCTACGTCACTCGCCACCGGAAGAAGTCGCGCACAATCTGGAAAACGCACCAGGCCGACGCATGCGTCTCATCGCCATGCCGCCGCCCAGTGCGAGCGCCGAGCCGCCTCCCCTGGAGGTCTATCCGACGCGCATGGTCGAGGCCTTGCGCGAAGATTATGGACCGGATGCGGTGCGCTTCACCACCTCGCCCATCGTCGCACTGTGGGTTCAAGTCGAGCCCGGCGGCTGGTGGCTCATGATTCCCTCGTCACGCTTCGAAGTGCCCATTCCCTGGCCGACGGTGATTGCGACCATCGGGGCGGTGGGCCTCATGGCCATCGTCGTGGGCTTTTATGTTTTGCATCTGTCGCGGCCGCTACGTACGCTCGCTGAAGCTGCAGGACAGTTTGAGGTGGGCAAGCGGCCCCAGCTGCCCCTATCGGGGCCGGATGAAGTCCGCTCGGTGACCGCGCAGTTCAACGCGATGGCCGATCGCCTCGCGCAAAACGAAGCCGAGCGCCATGTCATGCTGGCGGGCCTGCCGCACGACCTTCGAGCGCCGCTTGCGCGCGCCAAACTGCGACTGGCCTTGATGGAAGATGGCGACCGCAGTGGCTTTGAACGCGACCTGGGCGAAATCGAACAGATCGCCAATCAGTTCGTGGCCTATCTGCGCGGACTGGATCATGACACGAGCCGCTTTACGCCTTTGAACCTCGCGCATCTTTTGGAGGACCGCGGACGCGCCTGGCAGGGTGCCGGACAGGACGTGGCGGCCGAGCGCATCGACCCGGTTGATGTGCAAGGCGACAAGTCGGCGCTCGAGCGCGCCATCGACAACTTGATTAGCAACGCGTTTGCGCACGGCAAAGCACCGGTCCTCATCCGCGGGATCGCAAGCGAGGGCGCCTATCGCATCGAGGTCGAGGATCGGGGTCCGGGGATTCCGGAGGAATTGCGCCTGGAAGCGATGCAACCTTTCGTTCGTCTGGACAGCTCTCGTGGCGCGGGCAATCGCGTCCCCGGTGAAACGGGCCGTCCGGCACAAACCGGCGGGCATTGCGGCCTGGGATTGGCCGTGGTCCAGGCGGTCTCGCGCCTGCACGGCGGGCGCGTGGCCTTGAACAATGCTCCTTCGGGCGGTCTTATCGCCGCGATCGTGCTGCCGATTGCCCCCTTGCGGGGCTTGGCCACCGCCGCCTAGAGCGCCGCGGACACCATCGGGTGATCGGACAGCGCGAGGTAGAGCGCATCGAGCTGCTCCCGACTGACCGCGCGGATAGTCACCGTCAAGCTTAAGTACTTGCCCTCGCGCGACAGTCGCGACTCCAGCGTGGCCGGATCGAAATCCGGTGCATGGCGGATTACCAGGGCGGTCATGGTGGGCACGAACGCCGGATGATTCAATCCCATGATCTTGATCGGAAAATCGACCGGATACTCGATCAGACTCTCGAGTTCGGGCATCTCCTGCCTCCTTTAGGCGTGCCTTGATGCTGCGCTGTTGCGCCCGAGCTCGCCGGTTTGGGCGGCCCGGTGGGAGTCCTTCTTGGCGTCCTGATACCAGGCGTAGAGATTGGCGTACACGGGCCCCGGCACGCCCGTGCCAACCGTGGCCCCGTCCAAGAGCACCACAGGCAGGACTTCCTTGGTGGCCGAAGAAAGCATGACTTCGTCGGCACGCCGGACCTCTTCCTCCGGGATCGGCCGAATCTCGAATCGCAGCCCGTGCGTTGCGGCCAGCTCAGCAATGAGTCCGTAGCGAATACCTTCCAGAATGCGTTCGTCCTTGGGCGGTGCGACGAGCACTCCTTTGGACACTACCCACACGTTGCTAGACGAGCCTTCGGTCAGATGGCCGTCGCGGAACATGACCGTCTCGGTGGCGCCGTGCTGGGCCGCATTTTCGGCCATGAGAACATTACCCAGAAGGGAAATCGACTTGATGTCACAGCGCAGCCAGCGATTGTCCTTTGCGCTCACGCACGCGACTCCTTTGACACGCATTTCTTCGGCGGGCAAAACGAGAGGCGCGCTCATCATGAAGACGGTGGGCGCCAGACCCTTCGGGAAGGCATGCGCGCGCTTGGCCACACCGCGCGTGACCTGCATATAGATCAGCTGGTCACCCACTGCGCAGGCCGCGATCAGTTCGGCGATGCGACTTTTCCAGCCGTCCGTGTCGTAGGGATTGGCGATCCCGATGCTCCCTAGGCTGCGCGCCAGGCGCACCAGATGCTGAGCCAGACGAAAAGGTACGCCCCCATAGACCGGCACGACCTCGTAGATCCCATCGCCAAAGATAAATCCGCGATCGAGTACGGGAATCCGCGCCTCGGACAACGGCACCATCTGGGCGGAACCTTCCACGCTTAGATACACCAGCGGATCACTCATCTTTGTTCCCTTCTGCATCGTCAATACAACTAGTGTAATCGGAGCCGAGCCTTTGGCTTAGTGCTTGAACCAGAGGCGGACTGAGTCATAGAGGCGCCCGAAGAGCCCTGCCGATTCCACCGTCTCTAGCGCGACCACGGGGAGCTCTTCCACCGACTTGCCGTCAACCGAAAGCGTCAAGGAGCCCACGCGCTCGCCCTGCTTTAACGGTGCGAGCAAGGGCTGGTTATGGACCAGGACGGATTTGACGTCACTGGCGGTGTGCCCCTTGGGCACGGTCAGGTACACCGGTCGGTTAAATCCCACCTTGATCGAGTCCGCGCGACCCTTCCAGACCTCCGGCGTCGCCACGGGCTGATCCGCATCATAGAGTTTGACCACATCAAAGTTTTGAAAGCCCCAGTTCAGTAGCTTCAGGCTCTCCTGCTGGCGCGCATCGTCTGAATTCGCGCCCAGCACAATCGCCAGTAAGCGGCGCTCGCCGCCCGAGGCCATGGGTCGATGCGCTGACGAAATGAGGCAGTATCCCGCAGCATCGGTGTGGCCCGTTTTCACGCCGTCGACCGACGGATCAATCCACAGCAGGCGATTCCGATTCGGTTGTCGGATTCCGTTGTAGGTGAATTCCTTTTCCGAGTAGAGCTTGTAGAACTGCGGGAAGTCCTTGATGAGATGTTCGACCAGAATGGCGAGGTCGGCGGGCGTCGTGTAATGCTGTGGGTCGGTGAGCCCTGCGGCATTGCGATAACTGGTTCCCGACAATCCCATTTGTTTCGCGGTGGCATTCATGATGTCCACGAAGGTCGACTCATTGCCAGCGACCGCTTCGGCAAGCACGAGGGCGGCATCGTTACCCGACTGAATGATGAGGCCGTGGAGCAGGTCGTCCACGCTCGCCGTCTTGCCCGGCGGGATGAACATCACTGATTCCTGACGCTGGTTGACGCGCTTGTAAAGATTGCCCGGAACGGGAACAGCTTCATCGAGGCTCAGTTTCTTTTGGCTCAACGCCTCGAGCGTGAGGTACTCGGTCATGAGCTTGGTGAGTGAAGCCGGATCCACGCGTGCGGAGGCGTCCTGCCCCGCGAGAGTCTGGCCGCTCGTCAGATCGACCAGAAGCCAGTTCTTGGCCGCGATGACCGGAGCCGGTGGTGGTGTCTGGGCTTGACTCAGACCCAGAAGACCCGCCGCCAGAAATGCGACTTGAAGGATGCAAAGCATGCGGCAAAGACAGGACTTGAGAAGGCGGTGGGGCATGGCAGGGGGCGGGAACATGAAAGAGGATTGCGACAGGCGGAATGGAAAGATCTCAGGAAGGATGAGGCGCAGCAGGCCGCAATGGCCTCGTGCGGCGAAAGCCGACAGACTCTAGACGAAATTGCGGCCGATTCGCAAGAACAGGGCGCGCACCGCGGCCGAGTCGACCTTGGGTTGCTGCGCCAACATCATCCTTTCGGACTCCCGAAGGGCAGCCCGCAAGGCGGCCGGGGTGCTCGCCTGGCTGATACGCTCGCTGGCTAGTCGAGCGTGGATTCCGAAGCTCTCGTCGAGTTGGAGTACGGCGCGGCGTTTGAACTCTTCGAACATGTCCGGTGTCATGCTTGCCGCAAGGAACGGATCCTCCTTGGAAGCGGCACCCTCGGGGTGGTTGCGCTCGCCGATCTTTTCAATAAATCCATTGGTGATCAGAAACGACAGCGTTTCGGTGATCTCTTCGGGTCGGGCCACGGTTTCGAGTTCGGCCACCGAGCGCTTGCCATCGACGAGAGCCAGAAAGCGGCGATAGCGCGCCGCGAGCCGATGCGGATGGGTCGCGACGCCATCATTTCCCTTGGCCGACTTCGCGTAGATGTGGTGCTTCTGCATGCTCAAATTCATTCGCCGCCAACCGCTGCGCCCGAGTGAGCGCTCATTTCACCCTGCCACGCATCAATAACGATGCGCTTGATCAAGGTCAGTTTGTGATGGAAAAAATGATCGGCCCCCGGGATCACGACCACAGCCAGATCCAAGGGGTTGGCCCAGTCTAACACTGCCGAAAGAGGGACGGTATCGTCCTTTTCACCATGAATGAGCAGGGTGTTGCTCGGTACCGCGGGCACCTCCCAACGCGATACGGCAGTGGCCACCAGCACCACTTTCTTGGGAGGCCGGCCGGCCTGCAAGAGACGCTGCGCGACACCGGCTTGCACGAAACTGCCAAAGGAGAAACCGGCGAGCACGAGCTCTTCGAGATCGTGGTTACGTTGGAGCTTCTCCGCAACAGCAAGAAGATCGTCAGTTTCACCAATTCCATTGTCATGCGTGCCTGCGGTCGCACCCACCCCCCGGAAGTTGGGGCGCGCGGCGAGATACCCGAGCGCGACGAAGGCCCGTGCCAAGGTCTGCACCACCTTGTTATCGAGCGTGCCGCCGAAAAGAGGGTGTGGATGAGCGATCAGTGCAAGTCCGCGTGGCCGGGTTGGGGGCGCATCGAGGGCGACCTCGATGGCACCCGCCGGGCCTTCGAGTTGCGTCGTCTGGGTCGCACTGTTCACTGCGGATCTAGCAGCAGACGCTCGACGAGTTGGCCGTCGCGCAAGTGGGATTCGACAATTTCATCGACGTCGGTTGCATCGACATAGGTATACCAGACCGCCTCGGGATAGACGACGACCACGGGTCCCAATTCGCAGCGGTCAAGGCAACCTGCCTTGTTGATGCGGACCCCGCCCGGACCAGCCAATCCCAGTTCCTTGACCCGTTTTTTGGCGTGCTGCTGCATCTGGGCTGCACCTTTGGCCGCGCAGCATGGACGGTCATCCTCTTCGCGCTCGTTCAGACAGAAGAAAACATGATGTTTGTAGTACAAGCTCATCCACCTTTTTGGGGCTGAGATCGCCCGTCTGTGCTGCGATTAAATACGCTAAAACCGGATCCCGGCCGGGGGCCTGCAGATGCCCCTCGTTCAAAGCCGAGTTACCCATCCGCGACGCGCCCGCAGCCTTCCATCTGACGCGGGATCGACAGAACACGCGCGGCTAATCGTCGGAGCACTCCTTGTTATTGCGGTGCTGAAATTATACCGGGGCCGCCCACGCCGGCCGCTGGGCTGTGACGCGCACGAGGTAGGCCAGGGCGACGAACGGCCACGCGAGACTCACCCCCAGTGCCAGCCCGTAGAAATTCAGCAAGCGACCATGCGCCCAATCTTGCCAGGCCCCTTCAAAGTAAGGATTTTCGGGGAGGGTATTGACGAGAACGAGCCCCGCAAGAAGCAATAGTTGAGCCACAAAGGCGCGCCATCGGATCGGCAGATAAAGCCCGAAAAGCAGGATGAGCGCCGCACCAATACCGCTTTCGAAGGCACCTCGGGTGATCCAGATGAAAGGCTCGCCTGGAGCATAGGTCCAGCCGGTCCCCAGCGTCTTTGCCGCCGCCGACAAGCCGAGGAAGACGAAGATGGCCAGCGTACGTGGCGCAAAGGGTCGAAGAAGATTCAGAAAATGCAGGCCGGCGGCGCTCAAGAAGCAACCCGAAACCGTCATTTCCTCGATCGCGAAGCCGCGCGCACTGGGCTCCCGTAGAAAGCCCAGCCACGCTGGTTCGTCAAATCCGATCCCGAACGTCTTGGCGATGTTGCCGCACGCGAACGCGAAGGGCTGCGGGTAGAGAATCGCGCCAAACCACAGCACGCCGATGACAAGGCCCCAGCTCCGATCGCGGGCGAACCAGCGGCGCCGGACTTCCCTAAGGCGGCCCCGGTCGAGCACCGGCTCGGCTAGCAAGGTCCCAAGCACGGCGCCGACCAAGGCACCGGCGATATTCGTGGCAAGGTCGACCTTGGAGGCCACGCGCGTGGGCAGATAGGTTTGCGTTGCCTCCAAGGCGGCCGAAAGCGCTGCCGCACCGACAGTGACGATCCCCACTGAGGCCCAACCGCGTATTTTTGGATAGAGCACGAACACCCCGAGCAGCCCGAGGGGCAAATACCCCAGAACGTTAACAACCATGTCGAATTCGAGGGCGCGCGAAGGCCAGGGCGCAAACAGATAGTCAAACGGGCCAATCCACAGGTCGCGCCAGCCGGAGAAGGGATACAGACTGGCATCCACGAGCAGGATCGTGTAGGCCATGCAGGCGACCCGCGAGAGACGGGAACCGTGCCGCAGCCGAGCCCTCTGCCCCTCGTTTGGGGGGGCGCGACGCGGCGCTAGCGGCAAGCGCTCAGGAGACATGGAAAGGGATGCTGCATAGGCGCAATGATAAGGGGTTTGCGTCACCCGTCTGCGCGCCTGTCACCGGGAGCGGCCCGCAGACCCTGCGGAGGTGGCAAAATCGAGCCGTGAATGAAGCCCCAGACCACAGTCGCGAAGTCCTCGCGATCCTAGCCGATGGCCTCGGGCGCACGCCCGAGGCCCTTGCGTTTCGATTGGGCGCGACCTCCTTCGCCATCGAAGCAACCTTGGCCAGACTCGTCGAGGCAGGCCTGCCCCTGCGGCGTGAAAAGATCGCCACAGGAGCCGTCACGGTGCGAATCGAGCATCCCTTCATCGCCCTGGACGCGCTGGCGATTAGCCAGTATCTGTCGGATCTGGACTGTCATGCCGAAGTCCGTGTCCAAACCATCATCGATTCGACCAATCTCGTCCTTCTCGCACAAGCGCGCGGAGCGTCCGACGGCCTACCCGAGACGCACTTGGCCCTATTGACCGCCGAGATGCAGACGGCTGGGCGCGGCCGGTTGGGCCGCTCCTGGCATGCCCACGCGGGCTCTTCGCTTGCGGTGTCTTTCGGACGCCGCCTGCCTCGCGGCTTGGGCGAGCTCGAAGGATTAAGCCTCATGTGCGGCCTTGCAGTGCGCGATGCGGCCCAGCGTGCCGGTGCAACGCTGGAGCTCAAATGGCCCAACGACCTCCTTTGGGAAGATCGCAAGGTCGGCGGCATTCTCATCGAGGTCCATCCGCTTGCGCGTGCGTCTTGCGCGCTGGTCATCGGTGTGGGATTGAACATCGCCCCGGATCCCGCGCGCACCCAGGCTCTCAAAGACGGCGCAACCCCGTTCGTCCTTCCCGGAGATCTCGTCGCTGCGGGGGCGCCTTCTCCGATCGACCGCAACCGGCTCGTGGCGGACCTCGCCGATACGCTGACCCTCAGGCTCGGGCAGTTTCTCGACGCCGGATTCGCTCCGCACGTGGCCGACTGGAATGCCCACCACGCCTATCGCGACCGGGCCGTGGAGATGCTCGAGCGCGGAAGCATCGTGCGCTCTGGCATCGCGCGCGGGGTCGATGCGTTCGGGCGCTTGCGTCTGGATACCGCAGCCGGCACGCTCCACGTCATCGCAGGCGACGTCTCCCTCCGTCCCCGAAGAGCCCCGTGACGGCCTTTCACACCCTTTTGATCGATATCGGAAACACCCGTACCAAGTGGCGCTTGGTGGATCCGAAAGAGGGGTTCCTGCCGAGCGATCCCCAAGGCGTCGTTCCGCTTTTAGAACTCGAGCGGCTGGGCGAGCTCTGGCGCGGATTGCCCATCCAGGCTGCGTGGATTGCCAATGTCGCCAGCGCCGATGCCCTAGCCTCGGTACGGTCCCTTCTTGAGACGGCGCAGCCGGGTGCTGAACAATCGGTGCTGGTTGCGACCTCCGAGCAGGCCGGTGTTGTGAATTGCTATCGCAAACCCGAACGCCTCGGAGCCGACCGCTGGGCACAATTGATCGGGGCGCGCTCGCTCTACCCCGGCGACAATGTCTTGATCGCAAGCGTAGGGACCGCCACCACCATCGACCTTTTGTTGGCCGACGGGCGCTTCGAAGGAGGCGTTATCCTTCCGGGGATAGCGCTGATGCGTCTGGCCTTATCGCACCGGACCGCTGCATTGCCCTTGGCCCGGGGACACTATGTCCCACTGGCCCGCAACACCGATGACGCGATCGCAAGCGGCATCCTGCATGCGCAGGCGGGCGCCATCGAACGGGTCTTGCGGGAGTCGGGGCTCGTCGCGCGGGCGGATCCCGCAGGTCCCGTAAGCGCTCTGGATACCGCACTCAAAGAGGCGGTTTGTCTTCTGACCGGCGGCGACGCTGCGCTGGTGCTTCCCCGACTGCCGTTTTTTGCGACGATCGCCGATAATCTGGTATTGCGCGGCCTGCTCGAAGTCGCGCGCGAAGTTCCTCTTGTACGAGCTAAAACGTGAAGACATTCTTTGGCCTGCTGCTGATCCTGAATGTGGCGCTGTTCGCAATTCAGGAGGGCTATTTCGGCCATCTGATCCCAGACGGACGCGATCCGGGTCGCGTCCTGGATCAGATCAGTCCAGACAAACTCAAACTGCTGCCATCGGACATCGACGCCAAGTCGCCCGTCGCGGCCGCCCAGCCCACGCCGCCTCCCGCAGCTGCGGCGGCTGCGCCTGCCCCTGCGTCCGCCAAAACCCTCGCGTGCGTCGAAATGGGGGGCTTTTCAGCCGAAGACGCCAAGCGCGTCGAGACGCAACTGGCCTACCTGGGTCTTTCCGGGCGGTTTTCCGAGCGTCGCGCCGAGGACGGTGCGACTTACATCGTCTATCTGCCGCCGTTTAAGACCCGATCCGATGCCGATCGGGCCTCGGCCGAGCTTCACCGGATCGGCGTGAACGACTTCTACATCATCCAGGAGAACGGGCCTTACAAACTGGCCATCTCACTTGGGGTCTTTCATACGGAAGAGGCGGCCAAAGCCCAGCTGACAACCTTAAGCCAGCTGGGTGTGCGCAACGCCAAGACCGGAGAGCGGCCCGGTAACGGCAAGGTCTATTTTCAGTTTCGCAACATCGACCAGGAGACCAATACCCACCTGGTCGACTTGCGTGCGACTTTTGCCAACACCGACATTCACGAGTGCGCGGGTGTGGCCGCGAGCGCCCCATCGTCTAACGGGATGTGAATCCGCCAGTGGGCGCCGGCACCGGCCAAGGCATCACTGCTCGTCACGTAATGCGCGACCTGGCGAACACGCTCCCCGCAGTGCGGTAACCAGAATAGGTAGATGGCGCGTACGACATCGGCCAGGCGTTGCGCCTCCCCCACGTAATCGAACTGGGCGTAACGTCCCGCGGCGAGGTTAAGACTACCCAGTTGCCCGACCACGGCGGGCTCCACGTCCGCTACGTCACGCCCAATCTCGATGCGAAACGGCCCTTCCGTCAAGAGACCGAACAGATCCACGCTCGCCACCACGGTTTCCGATTGGGTACCCACGAGGCCCTGCAGATTCTCGAGGGTGGCGCAGGCGGCCGCCAGTTCCCCGTTGCCCTTGACCTCGGAGCGCAAGAAGGCACACGAACGGCCGGGAACGTTTTCGATGCGGGCGGGGGCCAGCGCTTCGATCCAATCGGCACCCAGACGCTCTCTGAGAGTCGCCTCGAGTCCCGAGAGACGTCCCATCAGCATGACCTCCCGAAAACGCGTCGGCGCCACGCCGAAGTGCGCCGAAAATGCATGCGAGAAGGCCGACAAGGTCTTGTAACCCGAGCTCTTTGCGACCGCACTCACGGGGATGAGTTGATAAAGCAAGGCATGCGCGGAGCTTTCCAGACGCAGTCGCTTGATGTGTTGATGCAGGCTTTCCCCGAAGTAGGCCCGAAATTTACGGTGAAAGTGGAAAGGCGACAGATTCATCCGGGCGGCCAGAACCTCCAGGGTGAGCTCATCGCGCAAGTGTTCGTTGATATAAATCGATAGATTCAGCAGTTTCGGCTGAACGGACATTCTGTCTACCTCTCCTCCTGCCCGCGGCTCCCGGGTGCTGGCTTCGCGATGCGAACCGGGCAGAGGGCTTGTGGCGTAGGCCCCGACAGTGCGGGGAGTATGCGGTGTGGAGTGATCGTGGATTCGATTCGGCATGAGAAAAACCTTATGCAGCCGCAAGGCCGGTCGACTCGGCTAGGCGCCTCAAACTATGGCGACCGATATTAGGCTCGAGTGGGATATAGAGGGTGAGGTGCACCGGCTGCCCGATGCTAACGGGACTGCCATCGGGAAAGCGGACAAACACCTGGTCGGGCCGCGGACATTCTGCGCTCGCTTGCAACCAACCGTCGAAGTGACGCCGCCAGAGGCGATACAGTTGGGCGATGCTGCCCGTCCCATCAAATACAGCATAGCGGCCTCCCTTTAAGTTCACGGTCGCGCGGCGAACGGTCTTACGGTCTACTGCACCTGCTCGCACGTTGCGTTCCCAGACCTCCGACTCCACCCCGATGCACGCCATGGGCAGCGAACGGCCGGCCAGGCCGTGACGCCTTTGGGTCCGAGCAAACAGTCCGGGCATCGACTCGACCCCATAGATGGGCTGCTGGCTATGGCCAAAGATCGGCGCCCGCCGATAGCCCGGGGCAGCGCTATCGACGATGACCAGTGAGCGTTCGGGTTCCTCACGAATCGTGACCGAAAACGGGGCGAAGCTGCCGCTGGGTGCCCGAAAAGCGGCACGGGCTCCGGCCAAGGCGGCCAGGTGCCCGCTGCGCGTCAGCTGGGCGCGATCGTGCAGCATGCGATAGCGGAACTGGCGCGGCGAGACGCTCGCGTACGAAGAAAAAGCGTGTGAGAACGACGAGAGACTCTTGTAGCCGGAAGCGAAGGCGATCGCCTTGACGCTGCGCCGGTTGGAACTCGGCACCGGATAACTCAACTCAAACGCCGCGCGCTCCATCCGCAGCCGGGTCACGAAATCATGCAAGGTCTCGCCGCGCCAAGCCTTGAACACGCGGTGGAAGCGAAACCGGGACAACCCCACCGTCTGCGCGAGGAACATGAGGGACAGATCGGCATCGAGGTTGTCTTGAATGAACAAACACGCGTTGTACAGATCGACGGCATCGACCATTGCGACTCCTTGGAGGGTGCTGCACCCCGGGCGTTCGGGGCTAGCGGGGACCAGGAATGGGCTAGGAAAACGCCCGCGAAAGATTGGACAAGGAATCCGGTTAAAGTTGCCGAGGCCGTGAAGGTTGGTTACAGAGAGCAATTTCGGGATTGCCCGATAACCATGAGCCGATAAGGGTTGATCGGGGCTAGTCGGGCTTTCCGAGCGTGAAAATCGGCTCGACACGACCCGTGATCGTGCCCCGATGGTTCCGAATCACCGCGTGTTGCCACGCTTCAAAGTGCGCCTCGGGCTGGTCGGACAGAAGTCCGACCTGACGCAAGGCCTCCACGAAAGCGACCTGCAAGGCGCGAGGCGATCCGTCGGCAATTTTTACGGCGATTCCGAGGCCGGCCGATCGACTCCCCAGGACTTGAAGCCCATCGGCACCCGCCTTCGAGATCCAGTCTCCCTTTGCGGCGCCCATGAAGGCGAGGTCGGTGCGCTGCATCCCGGAAACGAGTTCTGGATAGCCGGTCATGGCCTCGAATATGGGGCCGAAACAGTCGCCATACTCAGGATCCGCAGCCCCCTGCGCCAGGCGTGCATAGAGGTGGGCAAGACTGGACAGGGGCAGGGCATAGTTCGGGGCCGAGCAGCCGTCCAGACCGGCGCGCAGGGCGTCGGTGTCGATGGCGCTAAAGCTTCCGACCACCTCGCGAATGCGCTTTTGCAGGGGATGACCAAAGTCGAGGTAGTTTGCATACGATAAGCCGTGCAGGCAGCACCAGGCCAGAAATCCGCTGTGTTTGCCCGAGCAGTTGTTGTGCAATTGTGTCCACTGTGCGCCAGGAGGCGGGGTTTCGCCACAGGCGCCGTAGTGGAGAGGCACGTGTGAGCCGCAGCCCAAATCGGGCTCGCCAAGCCCGATGGACGCGAGGATCTTCGAGACGATCTCGACGTGGCGCGGTTCGCCGGAGTGACTTGCGCATATGAGCGCCAATTCCTCGGGACCGAGCCCAAAGCGTTCCAGGCCGCCATCAGCTAGCAAGGGCAGCGCCTGAAGCGGCTTAAGCGTGGAGCGCGTAAAGCACACTTCGCCTGCGTTGCCTGCGCTCAGGAGTAGGCGGCCGGCCGTATCGACCACGGCGACGATCCCGTGGTGGATGTTCTCGCGTACGGCGCGCGCACCCGGAAGGCCGCGCGTGGTCTCGACCAACGGAATCGTTCTCAAGCTTCACCCGCCTGGCGGATGCGCTTGAGCGTCTCGGACGTCGAGCGTGCAAATACAAAGGGGATGGCCAGGGCCGTGCCACCCCAGGAGCGGACCAGCGCGGCTTCGCGAAGGCGGTCCATGTCGTAGTCTCCCCCCTTGACGAGGACATCGGGGCGAAGCGCTGCGATCAGCTCGAAGGGCGTGTCCTCATCAAAGATCGTGACCAGATCGACGGCCGCAAGCGCCGCGAGAAGCGCCGCCCGATCCGCCTCGCCATTGATCGGCCGATCGGCGCCTTTGCCCAGGCGCCGCACTGAGGCATCGCTGTTGACCCCGACGACCAGGGTTTTGCCGAGCTGCCTCGCCTGGGCGAGGTAGGTGACGTGTCCACGGTGCAGGACGTCGAAGACCCCGTTGGTCAGGACCAAGGGGCGCGACGCTCGCGCCACCCATTCGACGGCCTCGGGGCGTGTGACGACCTTGCTCTCAAAAGGAATCACCGCTCCAACCTTCGGATGGCGGCCGCTTCATTGCGGCGGGGCGAACCGGTCGCAGTCAAGACTGACGTTAAGCGGTCTCGCCCAACGGTTTGGCCGAGCCCGGAAGGGCCGCCGCGGCTCCTTGGGCAATCCGCTGCGCGATTTCTTTGCGGTAGCGATTCAAATCCTGGGCCGAAGAAAAGGTGCGCTCAAACAGGACCGAAAGATTGTGCAAGATGCGCTCGGCCACCTTCGATTCCCACTCGCGATCGAACTTGATTTGCGTATCGAGCCAGCGTTCGAGCCAGTTCGGATCCGGTAGTCGCGACTGCACCGTGTCATTTGGAAACAGCGCCTCGTTGACGTGCAGGTTGGTCGGATGCAGCGGTTTGTCGCTGCGGCGGGCCGACGCCATCAATACACCGATCTTGGCAAACGCGGCACGGGCGGAATCACCCAGCTCGGCCAGTGACTTCTTCATGTAACGCAGATAAGCGCCCCCATGACGCGCCTCATCCTGGGAGATCAGCTTGTAGATGTGCTTGATGACCGGCTCGGTGTGCCACTCCGAAGCGCGGCGATACCAGTGGTTCAGCCGGATCTCGCCGCAGAAATGAAGCATGAGCGTCTCGAGCGCGGGAGCCGGATCGAAAGGAAAGCGCACGGCATGCAGTTCCGCTTCCGTTGGAACGAGTTCCGGACGGAAAAGCCTCAAATACTCCATCAGCACCAGCGAGTGCTTTTGTTCCTCGTAGAACCAGACGGACATGAACGCTGAGAAGTCCGAGTCGTCACGGTTGTCGCGCAAGAACATCTCGGTGGCGGGCAGGGCCGACCACTCCGTGATGGCGTTCATTTTGATCGTCTCAGCCTGCTCATCGGTGAGCTTGGACGCGTCAAACAACTCCCAGGGAATGTCTTTGGACATCTCCCAACGGACCGCTTCGAGCGATTTGAACAATTCTGGATAGAGCATGGGGACCACTCGAGAGCAAGTCTATGATTTTACCAGATAATCCGGTATCGAAAGGGACGATTCTCGAACGTTCTCCAGGTCTTCGTGCGGCTCAATATTGCTCGATGACGTCGCCCGCTGAGTAGACCCAAGCTGCCCGTAGGGGCCCTTAAGCCATCATACGCAGGGGCAAGGCCGCTGGATTCGGGCCAGCGCAGGCAGCGCCATTGCGCTAAGCGTTTTCAGCCCAAAAGCGCGAACGCCACAACAGCCACGCCGCGCATAATTTCAGTCCACAGGGAACCAGCCCATAACCCACCGAGAGCGCGTGAACCCCCGCCGGGGTGAGTCGGCCGGGGTCGTATCCCAGGGCTCCCAGCAAGGGTAGGCTGATCCCGGCTGCAAGGGCGAGATTCAGCTTGGTCGCCAGACTCCACAGTCCGAAATAGGATCCCTCGCGCACGCCTCTTTGTCCGGCCTTTGCGATCACGCCCGCCACAAGCGCGGGCGGCAGCGCCAGGTCGCCGCCGATGGCCATCCCCGAGAAGATGCAAATCACCATGAACGGGATGAAGTCGTGGGCGCTCAGAAAGAACACCCAAACGAAGATCACGACGCTCAAAATCATTCCACAAAACCACGAGCGGGCCAGTCCGAAGCGGCGTGCCGCACTAACCCACAGTGGCATCGAACACGCCGCCGCGAGGAAGTAAACCCCCAACAGCAGCGCGGTCCGAGCCTCCACATCCAGCACATCGCGGATGTAGAAGAGCACGAGCGTGGCCGGGATCGCGCTCGCGATCCCGTTCGCCAGAAAGATCGACAGTAACGAGACGAAACTGGGGTTGGCCAGCGGCACGCGAATCGCGGAGAAGGGACCGGTGTCTCCCGCATCCGGTGCCAAGGGCCTTGGCACCGGATGCGGGGCCCGCCACAGCAAGAGGCACACACTCAGCCCCAGCGAGACAAGAAAAAACAGCGAGAGCGCGTGCATCCCCAAGGCCTGGGGAACCGCGGCCGCGACTAAGACACCCACGAGTCCGAAGCCCTCGCGTGTCCCCGTGACCTGCGTGCGCTCCGCCGGGCTTGACCCGAGATCGGCTCCCCACCCGTAGTAGGCGATGTTGGCCAGCGAATAGCCCGCATAGACGACAACCAAGGCGCCCACGAGCCAAGCGGCGGACGAAGCCGGAGGACTTGCGCGGTCGCCTGGCGGGGAAAAAAGCGCCAGATAGCCGATCGACAAAAGCGGTAGGGCTATGACGATGAATTTCCGATAGCCCTGTAACCAGGCCCTGCCCGCGCTGACTCGACGATGGTCGACCCACCAGCCAAAGATCGGGTCACAGCCAGCATCGAGAAGCCGCACCGCCATCAAAACGATCCCGATGGCCTCCAGGGACAGGCCGAAGGCATCGCTGTAGTACTTGGGGACATAGACGTAGATGGGCAGGGCGACCAGAGACAGTGGCAGACCGAATAGCCCATAGGCTGCGAGTTGAGCCGCGCCCAGGCCCCGACCTGGCGATGCGTCAGCCGCAGGGTCCGGCGATGCCGCTTCAGACACCCCAGGGGAAGAACGAGGAGCGTCTCACGGGCGTGGAGCCGAGTTCGCCAGGAGCTTTTCGCGAAGCTCGGGCGCCTTGGTCCTCGGATCGAGCCAGATCTCGAAAAAAGCCCGCGCCAGATCGACATCCTTGATCTCGCCTAGCGCACTTCCGTTCGAGTAGAGGCGCAACCCCTCGTGAGGAATGAACAGCCCCGTCAGATGTTGGCCCTCTTGCACGTCAGGCATGAGCCGCAAGAGGGCCTCGTACCACTGCTGCCGCTGCGCCGGCGTTCCGGCATCGAGACGCTCGAACTCGTCAAGAGAGGTCTTGGCAATCGCCGCACCGGTGAAATGCCGCGCATAGGTGACGTCGAGGGCGAACGGTGCGCTCGTCGGGCTGTCCGGCCGATACCCCGCTTTGCCCACCCACAATTGGGCGTCATAGACATGAAATCCGAAAAACCGCAGCGGCCCCTCGCCGCTGAGATGGGCGTCAGGGATGACTTGGGCCACGGTCATGGGAACAGCGCTAGCGGGCTGATCTTCGGCCCAGCCGGGCAAGGCCAGGGTCAGAAGACAACCCAGAAGTAAGAGGGACCCGAAGGGCTGCTGCGCTCTAGCTCTCATGCTCAAGAGTGAACTGGACGACGTCCGTATTGGCATGCCGGAATGCGGCCTCGCAATAGGCGAGGTAAAACGCCCAGGTGCGTACGAAGGGCGTGTCGAAGCCCTGGGCGCGGACCTCGCGTTCATGACTATAGAAGGCTCTAAGCCATACATGCAAGGTGCGCGCATAGTCCTGCCCGAAGGCAAACTCGTCGCTCACCACGAGGCCCGCCCGTCTGGCCTGCTCCCGAAAAATCGACCGGGTGGGCAGCATTCCTCCGGGAAAAATGTACTGCTGGATGAAGTCACTGCTCTTTCGGTAGGTCGAAAACAGGGGGTCGGCAATCGTGATCGTCTGCACCACGGCTCTGCCGCCCGGCTTGAGGCTTCGCCTAAGACATTCGAAATAGCTCTGCCAGTACTGTTCTCCGACCGCCTCGAACATCTCGATCGACGCGATGGCATCGTACTGACCCCTGACGTCACGGTAGTCCTGCAGTCGGAGGTCCGCCGCCTCCAGAAGCCCGGCGTCGCTGAGGCGGCCACTCGCGTATTCGAGTTGTTCCGTCGACAGCGTCAGGCCCGTGATGTGGAGTCCGTCCCGCACAGCGAGCTCGGCCAACCCACCCCATCCGCAGCCGATCTCGAGCAAGCGCTGCCCGGGCGCAAGCGAGAGTTTCTGGAGGATGCGGCGATATTTCGCCTCCTGGGCCCGACCCAGGCCCTCCAGGTCATCGGCGCTGCCGGGGGGCTCACCGTAGAGCGCGCTCGAATAGGTCATCGTCGGATCGAGCCAGAGCCGGTAGAAAGCGTTACCGATGTCGTAATGCGCGTTGACGTTCTTGCGACTGCCGATCCGGGAGTTGCGCCGCAGAAGATGGCGCGCTCGGTAGTAGACCTTACCCCACCACTTGCCGTAGATAACCGCTTCGATCGCGTTCCGGTTGGCCACCATCACGTGCATCAGCGCCGACAGATTTGAGGTGCTCCAGTCTCCCGCGATATAGGTCTCGCCAAATCCGATGTCGCCGTTCTTTAAGGCCGCATCGCACACGTTCCAATTGGCAAGCGCGATGTCGGCGTGTGGCTCGCCTGTCCCAAAGCGCACCGCACGCCCATCGGGCAGGGTGACCGTCAAAGAGCCCTCGGACATCTTCTCCATGAGCTTGAGCACGAGACGCGCAGAGGCGGGAACACCTTCGGCCTTGACGAGGGAGCGTCCGAACTCAGAGTCAGGTAGGAAGTGCTGCGTCGTCATCGGGTGGCCTTTGCGGAAGAAGTGACGGGTTTGGATATGTAGGGCACGCGCTTGACCCAAAGCTTGATGGCCTGCCAGTGGATCCGGACGATGACCCCGAGCGTAAATAGCGGGAAGCGAAAGAATGCGGCGGCGAGACTGGCGTCCGAGATCGGACGCAAGTCTCCCGACAGGCTCGTCAGAAGGAGCGGCCCTTCTCGATCGTCGTATTCGATGCGCATCACCACGCGCTGGCCGCTGGTGAGAAAACGAAAACGGTACTGGCCTTCGATACGGCAGAAAGGCGACACGTGAAGAACCTTGCGCGCTGCGATCTCTTCGCCAAACCTCAGAGGCCGACCGTCAGGGTGACTCAACAGATAGCAATGTGATTCCTTGAAGGTATTGTTGACCTCCACCACGATCGCGCGCAGCGCCCCGTCGACACGATGGCAATACCAAAAGCTCACGGGATTAAAGACATAGCCCAAAACGCGCGGGAAGGTATGCAGCCAGATCACGCCCCGGGCGTCGCTGACGCCTTCGCCCAGGAGCAACTGATCCATCCACTGCGCAAGTGACCCACCGTCGCGCGCGCCATGATCGCAATCGTGAAAGCTAAAGACATTCCAGCGATTGTGGGCGATCAAGCGCGAGCCCCCCAGCCCCAGACCGAGATCGCGCACCGGCAGACGCAAGAACAAGGCGGGGTAGGAAAACGCATGCGCATGAGGCCGCAGGCGCCGGTGACGCACCCGCCCAAATCCGATCGAGCCAGGCAAGGGCGCCGCTTCGCTTACGGACGCCGGGCGCAGTGGGCCCGCAAAAAGGCCTTTCATGCGGCCAGTGCCGTGGGCTGGGCGGTCGATTGCAGGATCGCTTCGGCTGCGGCCAGTCCCGACTTCAGGCCGTCCTCGTGAAACCCGTATCCCGTCCAGGCCCCGGCGAACCAGGTGTTGCGCTGACCTTGCAGTTGGGCGAGGTGCCGCTGCGCGTCCAAGGCGGCGTCGTCGAAGACCGGATGACGGTAGTCATAGCGGCCGATGACCGTTTCAGGACGCGGTTCACGAAACGGGTTCAGGGACACGATCACAGGACGCTTAAAGGGGATGGGTTGCAAGCGATTGATAAGGTAATGTACGCACGTCGCACGCGTGTCGGATTCGGTCCCACCGCTTTGGCACTGATAGTTCCAGGCGGCCCAGGCGCGCCGCTGCTTCGGAAGCACCGTCTGGTCGGTGTGCAGGACGGCCCGATTGGGCTGGTAGCTGATGGCGCCGAGCACCAAGGCCTCAACGGGGGAGGGATCTGCGAGCAGCTGCAGGCTTTGATCCGGATGGCAGGCGAGGACGGCGCGGTGATAGGCTGCGGTGCCCGATGGGCTTGCCACCATGACGCGCCCGAGCGCCTCATTGCGCTCGATGCGCGATGCACCTTCTCCCAAGCGAATCGAGGAGATGCCCTGAGCGAGTTTTTTCACGTACTCGCGCGCGCCTCCGCGCACCGTATACCACTGCGGCCGATGGGCGATCTGCAATAGGCCATGGTTGTGGCAGAAGCGAACGAAACTCATGAGGGGGTATCGACTCATCTGCGCGAGCGAGCACGACCAGATCGCCGCGGCCATGGGCAGCAGATACCAGTCCTGAAAGGCCTTCGAATAGCGCTCCGCTTTCAGAAATTCACCCAGTGTTCTCGCATCGCCGTTGGGTACGGGCTCCAAGGCAAGCCGGCTGGCCACGGCATTGAAACGGACGATGTCCCTGAGCATTGTGAGAAAAGAGGGCTTAGCTAGATTGCGCCGCTGGGCGAAGACGCTGTTCAGATTGGTGCCCGCCCACTCCAGGGCGCGTTCGCCCTGCTTAAGGAATGTGACCGAGAAGGACATCTCGGCTGCAGCGGTCGGGATCTTCAGGCGCGCGAACAGATCGATGAGCGTGGGATAGGTCCGCTCGTTGAAGACGAGAAATCCGGTATCGACCGGATAGGTCGTCCCGTCCACCGTCGCATCGACGGTGTGGGTATGGCCCCCCAGATAGCCTTGCGACTCGTAGAGCGTCACTTCGTGCTCGGTGGACAGTCGCCATGCGCACGCCAGACCCGATATACCGGAGCCAATCACCGCGATCTTCAACGCACTCCCCTTGTTCGCCAATGGTGCCGGTGCCCGTTCAGGAACGCACCAGAGCCTTGCCGATCATCGAACCGCTGTTGCCGCCGCCATCACGCTGAGGGATCCAGGCCATACCCGGCCAAGTCCGACGGCGCCCGATGGGGTGGCCCGTGACATCACCCCGCCTTCGCGTCCACTGAGGCATAGCCCCTGCTTTTGCTCGAGCACCAGGTGTGCTGGTTGTATTACGTAGGCCCGGGTGGTTTGGATTCCCCGAGCAACTCCCCTTCTTCTTTCGTCGGACTGCGCCGGCGTCTCAGAACCGAATCGCAGCGGTGTTACCGTCCCCAAGCTCGCGGCTCGAGTCAATCTGACGCGCATCCTGGCGGCATTTGGTGATCCTTTGCGACACGGTCGATGTGGCCTTTCGAACTGCCGAGCCCTCGTGCAAAACGGCCCGATCAGAAGATCGTCATCGCCGTCCTGATTGAAGCGCGGGCAATCGTGAGATCTAAGACGCCGAGAGCAGCTTCTCGATTTCTGCAAGAAACTTTCGATCGGTCGGTCCTACCGGACTCGCAAAACTGGCCACCACGTTGCCGTTGCGATCGAGGACATATTTGAAGAAATTCCATCCGGGCTTTTTGCCGGTTGCCTGAGCGAGAGCGACGTAGAGGGGGTTTGCGTCCTTGCCCACAACCGAGGTTTTGGAGAACATCGGGAACTTGACGCCATAGGTGTTGTAGCAGAAGTCGGCGATCTTTTTATCCTCGTCGGGTTCCTGCTCGAAATCGTTCGAGGGAAATCCCAGAACCACGAGACCTTGATCCTGATACTTCGCATAGAGCTCCTCTAGCCCCTTGTACTGGTCGGTAAAGCCGCAATAGCTCGCCGTGTTGACCACGAGGACCACCTTTCCGGCGTACTGGCAAAGCGATTGGTCCGACTCATCCTGGAGCTTTTTGAAGGTTCGATTCAAAAGGGCCGGGCAGCCAGTCTGGGTGGCCGCGCCCGAAGGGGCTCCCTGCGCCCACGTCTGCGGTGCGAACGCCAAAAAGAAAAGCCCGAGGATCAGGCAGAAGACCGCTTGCAGACGAATAACTGGCCTCATGGTGCACTCCTTCACAGCCGAAATTGATGGATCTTCGTTCTTACACGGTGTTACCAAATGAGGCTTTGCCCGACGGCCCCATGGAATGCACGGCCTATACTAGGAATTGCGCATCGATAAGTCAAATATTTGTCCAGGACAAATACGCCCGTTGCGTGTCAAAATGCCTTCCGTCCCGTGCCGAACCAATACACTGGCATGAACGCATCGATATCACAACCGACACCCGTGCTCAATATCGCCTCGGTTGAGCGCGATACGGGCCTGTCTAAGGACACCCTGCGCGTCTGGGAGCGGCGCTACGGATTCCCGTCTCCCGCACGGGACAGCCTGGGTGAGCGCTGGTACAACGCCATGGAGGTGGAAAAGCTCAGGCTCGTCAAGCAGTTGGTCGCCCTGGGCCACCGACCCGGCAAGATTATTCATCGCTCGAGCTTGGAGCTGCGCGAACTTGCGCAAGTGAAGCCGGCTAGTTCCCCGGAAATTCCGGAGGATTTGACGAAGTACCTGAGCTTGCTTCGTTCGCACCGCACCGAAGAGTTCAGTCGCGCCCTCTCGGAGACCCTCTTGCGCGCGGGCCTGGCCGAATTCGTATTCCAAACCGTCGCCCCGCTGACCGCGGAGGTTGGCCGCGCGTGGGCGTGCGGCACGCTCGAGATCTTCGAGGAACATCTATTTGCGGAGTCCATCCAGGGGGTGCTGCGCAGCGCGATCCAGTCGACCCCCGAAATCGAATCCCGGCCGCGTGTGCTGCTGACGACTTTTCCTCAGGAACCCCATGGCCTGGGCCTCCTCATGGCCGAGGCCATCCTGAGTCTGGAGGGGTGTGTGTGCGTTTCACTGGGCCCGCAGACGCCGTTATTGGAGATTGTCCGCGCCGCCGCCAGCCAGCCGTTTGACATCGTCGCGCTCTCGTTTTCAACCTTGGTCAACAGCCGTCAGGTGATCGATGGACTGACCGAACTACGCCGTCACCTGGCGAGCTCGGTCGAGCTCTGGGTGGGAGGATCCCACCCGATCCTCAAGCACGCCACGGTCAAGCCCTTGTGCACCGTACTGCAACTGCAGGACCTGCGCGCCGCGCTTGCCCACTGGCGTGCCCAAACCGACGGCCAGGCGACTGCGGCTACATCTGCTTAAACAGATGGGTGAAGCTGCGGCTGACTTCGAGCTTTTCTGGGTGGCCTTTGAGCGTCACGATCTGGCGCCCCCTGAAATCGCGCGCGACCCCGGCGATCGCGTTCGTGTTCACGAGGGTTGAACGATGGATCTGCCAGAATTGGGCGGGATCGAGTTCCTCGATCAATTCCTTGATGGGCTTTTTGATGAGCGCCTCGACCTGGACGGTCTGGACCCGGGTGTACTTTTCGTCCGACTGGAAAAACAGGATCTCCTGAACAGGAATCAGACGCAGGCTCTGACCCATCGAAGCCTGGATCCACTGCAGGTACTCCCGCTTGCCCGCTCCCGTCCCCGCCGCACCCGATTCGATCCGCTCGGCCAAGCGGGTGAGGACCTGGGATAGCTCCTGCGGGTCGACCGCTGCGCCTGCTCCCGGACGCAGTCGCGCCTTGAGCCTGCCCACCGTGAGCGCCAGCCGTTCGCGTTCGGCGGGTTTTAAGACGTAATCGATGGCCCCTTGCTCAAAGGCTTCGATGGCATATTGATCGTAGGCCGTAATGAACACGACGTGACAGCGTCCACCGAGGTCGCGCGCGACCTCGATGCCGGTCATCTCCGGCATCCGGATGTCCAGAAACGCGAGGTCGGGCTGGGTCTGCTCGATGAGCTCGAGCGCCTCGCGTCCATTTTTTGCCTCTCCGAGGAGCTCGAGCTCGGGCCACACTTCGACAAGGCGGCGCTTGAGCTGCTCGCGCATGAGCCTTTCATCGTCGGCAAGAATGGCGGTGATGGGTTTGTCGTTCGATTCGGACATACATCAGGAGGCGGTTCAGACGGTGCTGGGCTGGGCCGTGCGTCGTCGGCGAATCAAGCGCACAAGTAGAACACAGCCGATGACCACGAGCAACACCGGCGACGAGGCAACGAGAATGCTCCCGACGACGGCGATGCCCGCCGCACCCAGCGCGATGGCCACGCAAGCCAAGACCAGGACGAGGGCGCAAGGCACGACGACGCCGACGATCGCAACGACGGTACTGACGACGAGCCCCGCGGCAAATACGCCCACTGCGGCAAGCAGTCCAGCCGCCACCGCGGCGCTCGGCCCTTCGAGGAGATCATCGCCCCAGCCGATAGTCATCGAATGCCCATCATCCCAGAGCATCACCGCGATTGCGACTGCAGCCATAAGCGAGAGCAGCGCCCAGATTTTCAATAAGACAACCAGAATCTTCATGGCTTTCTCCGTTCGATAAAGCTGCGCTAGCTGCGTCGCGCAGCAGGCTGATAGGGGATGACGATGGCCACACGTGTACCACTGGGTTCATTGGCCGTAATGATGAACTTGGCGCGGCCCCCGTAGAGCAGCGCGAGCCGCTCGCGGATGTTGGACAAACCCACGCCTCCTCCGGACGTCGAGGCCCCGGCCGGATTGAAGCCGAGCCCGGTATCGGCAATCGTCACGTACAAGTCGCCGTCGGCCACCTCCGCGAGAACCCGGATCGCCCCGCCCTCGGCCTTGGGCTCAAGACCATGCTTGATCGCGTTCTCGACGAGAGACTGCAGCATCATGGGCGGAAAATCGGCGGAGCGCAGGCCCTCTGGAACCTGGATCTGGATCTGCAAGCGCTCTTCCATGCGGACCTTAAGGATATCCAGGTAGGCCCTGACCAGATCCACTTCGCGCCCGAGCGTCGTCGACGCCTCCCGCATCTGGGGCAGAGCGGCACGCAGATACTGGATCAGATTCTTTTGCATGGTCGATGCGCGTGCGGGATCGGTTTCGATCAGGTAATCGACCGACGAGAGCGTGTTGAACAGGAAGTGCGGTTCGACTTGAGCTTGCATCATCTGCATTCTTGCCTCCACGACTTGGCGCTGCAGGCTCTCGTGCTCAGCCACCTGGGCCGCCGACTTCACCATCTCGTCGGCGCGGCGCTTGTTGCGACTCGAGACCTTGATCGCAATCAGGTAGGCGAACGAGACCGTCAGGAGTACCTTGAAGAAGTCCCAGAACGCTGCGCTCTCGCGGCGTACCGTGGTGCGCTTGGAGTTCGAGGCGACCTCTTCGGCAATGGCGTCGCGCAGGTCGTCTTTGGCCTCGTCGATCGCATCGCGCAGTTCTTGCTTGCGATCCGCGCGGGCCTCTTCGATATCGTGCTCGCGCTCCTGCGCATCGGCCTTGCGCGAGACCGCGTCCGCGTCTTGATCCTGTTCATCGCTTTTTCCCTTGACTGCCTTGGCCGCATCGTCGCCCTCGGCGCCCGCCTTGGCCGCATCGGTGTCCTTGGACGTGTCATAGACATGCACTCCATGGGAATCGATGACATATTTTTTTCCGTTCTTCTCGAAGCGAACCCCATCCTTGTCGGTTTCGATCTCGGGCAACGAGCCATCCCCATGGGACGCTTTCCCATGTTCCGAAGTGCCAGAAGACGAGGGCGGCTCGGGGGGCACCGGAATGTGGGTGGACTTCAGTTTCTTGCCTCCGACCAGAGGCTGCAGCGTGATTCCCGAGGGATCCTCGTTGATATCGATCTTGATGGGCTTGTCCGAACCGGTAACGATGACCGTCGGCTCGTCTAGACCCAAGATGCTTCCGACGATAAGGCAAGCGATGAAGACCACCAGTCCCAATAAGGCGATCCGCTTCCAGGAGGCCTCCGCCGCCCACTCGGTTGCGCGCGCGTTCCAGCGCTTCAGATGGGGCAGCGCAAACTGAACCCATTGGCCGAGCACAGCGATAACCTCGATAAAGTGCTTGTGTTCAGGTCCGGCGCCGCGTCCGCCGGTTCGCCCCCCTGTGGCGTTGGGCCCTTGACCCGCGTGGGCCGACTCGTCTTTGGATTCCGAAGACGCTGTCGATGGATTCGCTCGATCGGGTTGCGAAGAAGGAGGATCAGGAGGAAGGGAGGACATGAGACTGCCAGAATTTCAAGAAAGCACGGCTAAAACCCATCGCGCAACGAAAGCGCTGGCCCGAAACGCGAACGGCGGGCGGCAGCCTTGCGCTCTGCAGGGCTCGCGTCGATACTGCGGTGGGCCGTCATCATAGGGATTGGGAACACGATCACTGGGGTAATGGATTCGTCGGATTAGACTCTAGCGACAATCCGATCCCCTCGCATCCCTGCGGCGATGAACTGCCCGATCCGTCGACTCAAGCGTTGCCGACAAAGACAGGCCGCACCCGCGGTCGCGATTCGACCTAGGGCTTGGACTTGGCGCGGGCGCGCTTGGGAGGCGCTTGCGGCCCGGCGCCGCTCGGCGCATCGGCGCGCTTGGGACCCCCCGCCGGTGCTGCAGGGGCGGCCCCTTGCGGCGCAGCCGCTTTGCCTTGTCCGCCCGATCCGGCCAGGGCCGCCTTCGCGACCTGGTTGAATTGATCCTGCAAAAAACTGAGCCAGGTCGCCGCCGTCTGACCCGCGGCGTCGATGCCGGGAGCCGAGGATTCAGCCGGAGCGCCATTGCGCTTTTTATCAGGAGCAGAGGTCTTTGAGCCGGCTTTCTCGGCGGCGGGCCGCGCCGCCTTTCGGGCGGGCTTTGCCGGCGTGGGATTGGGCCAATTCGCGTAACCGCCCGCATGCGCCGGCTGGGCGGCCTTGCTGATGTGACCCAGGACCTCGTTAGCTGAACCCGACAGGCTTCCGCTAAAGGACTTCAAGGTCGCGATGGTGTTGCGCTGCACCTCAAGGCTTTGGACGGTCGCGCGCAACATGTTCGCGTTCAGAGCCAGCCATGACTCAACCGCCTTGAGGTCCTTGATCCTCTTGTCGAGCTCTTCCAGATCGACCGTGGGCACAACGAACCCCGGCACCGAGCTTGGCAGGTCTCCCCAAAGATTCTTCATGAACTCGAAGCCGCCAGCCAATGGATTGGTCAGGGGGTTGTCCATCAACGGGTGACCCAGCATCGGATTAGCGACTGCGCTCGCATCGGGCCAACCGGGTATCGGGGATTTCTTGGGCATGGAAGACCTCCTCGGTGCCGCGCCCTGAAAGTGCCGAAGATTGCTCGCCCGAAGGCCGCGCTCGAGGGCTTTCGGGGCGGCAACGTTATCATGGTGGCGTTTGGCGCGTCTTGGCTCGTCAGTATGACAGGCTTGGTGTGCCTCAGATAGCCATTGGCGCCACGTGCCAGACGACTCCCACCGATTTAAAACTACCGGCACGATGCCAGATCGCTTTTGGACCCCCACGCGCATTCGATTGACGCTCGTCTTGCTGCTGTCGCTCGGGGTCCATTGGCTTTTACTCGAAGGCGCAACCTGGTCGTTCTCGGGCCGCGAGGATCAGCCAGAGCGCCTTGAGGCGACGCTCGTACCCCTCCCGGACAAAAAGCCCGAACCGACTCCTGTGCCGCCGCCAAAGCCTAAGCCGCGGCCGAAGCCGCATCCGGTGGCAAAACAAGCACCTGAAGCGAGAACGCTGCCCGATCCAACGGAGTCACCCGTCGTCACCGCCCCTGACAGCGCCGTCGTGATTGGATCGGGTGATGCGGCCCAATCGAGCGCAACGGGCAGCGGTGCATCACCTCCGGCGGATGCGACAGCCAGCGAGCCTTCCACGCCGCCGACTCCCGCAGCCCCACCCGCCCAGGCGCCGCAGTCGGCGATCCTTTACTACGACGTGCTCGGCAAGGACCCCAAGCGCGATGCAAATCAAAGCTATGTCGGAAACGGGACGCTGACGTGGAAACTGGAGGGCGTCGATCGCTATCAAGCCGACCTCAAGGCCACCGCAAGTCTCCTATTTCTCTCGTTTACGGTGCTCGAATCCCACAGCGAAGGCGCGCTCGACCAAGGTGGCTTGGAGCCGACCCGCTACTCGGAGACGCCGCGCAATCGGGCGGCATTGGTGACGCTGTTTCGAAGAGGGCAAGACAGCGTGGGCGTGGAGCCAGGAACGATCACGCCGGCCCAGCCAGGGACCCAAGACCGCCTTTCGATCGTGTTTCAGTTGGGTGCGCTGCTCCGAGGCAATCCAGGTTTCAGTGAAGCGGGGGCGAGCTTCCAAGTGGACGTCGCCAATCTGAAGGGGGACTCCAGCCCGTGGACCTTTCGGGTCCTGGGTCTTGAGCCAGTCAACTCGGGAATAGGCCGCATTGATGCGGTGCACGTGCAGCGTGTCCTTCGGCCGGGCACCAACGACCGGCGCATCGACGTCTGGATCGCCTTGGATTTGGGTGGCTATCCTGCGCGGATTCTCTACACTGAACCGAGTGAGGCGTTCGTCGATCTAACCCTCACGAAGATAGAATAGGATGGAACAACGAGCCCCATGGGCTTCCACTGGAGACAAAAAATGGCGACAAAAGCAAGCTCAGCGTCCAAGCGCACGACCAGCGCGAACTCCGCATCGCAGGGCGCACCGGATTTTGGGATGGGCAATCTGTTCTCGGGAGCCAACCCCTGGTTTCCCAAACTCGACGACATGTTCAAGCACCTGCAGGTACCGGGCGTCGACCTGACTGCCCTCATCGAATCGCGCAAGCGCGATATCGAGGCGCTCGTATCGGCTCAGAAAGAAGTCTACGAGGGCATGCGCGCGGTCGCCCAGCGCCAATCCGAGATTGCCTCGGAGACGATCGCCGAGTGGCAGGCAGCAGTACAAAAGGCAGGGAGCAAAGCGCCCGATCCGAGTGCTTTTGCAGCGCAATCCGAACTCGCCCAGCAGGCCTTAACCAAGGCCATCAGCAACCTGCGCGAACTCGCCCAACTCGCCGCCGCGTCCCAGGCCCGCGCCTTCGAACTGATTCAGGAGCGCTCGAAGGAGAACATTGCCGAAATGCGCCGCATCATGAGCGGCAAATAGGGGCTAGCGAAGCTCGCGCCTTCGAACAAGAAGGAGCGGTGAAGCCCCAATGAGGGCCGCGCATAGCGCAAGCGGAATGAAGGCGGCCCAGGGGGCGCCGCTCAGATCCCATGCGAGTCCACTCGCGACCGCGGTCATGACGGCGCTCGTGTAGCTTACGGTAAACACGGCTGCCGAGGTGACCGCCACCTCGCTCGGCGGGCAAAGCAACGCCGGCAGGGTCAAGGCAAGGATGAGGCAGGTCGCGCAACCGAAGCCCACCAAGGCCGCTCCGGCCACCACGATCAGTCCTTTAAAGCAGACGATCCCGGCTAGCCCGACCAATCCTGCGCCACCAGCGAGATGGAAAGGCCACGCACGTCGTTCAAGTCGTTGGGCGAAAACCAGGAGCAAGAAGGAAGCGGGGATCTGCCCGAAGTTCAGGGCGCTTAGCGCCGGGCTGATCAGGAACGCCTCCCCCCGCGAGACGCAATAGCCAGGAAGAAAGGCATTGGTCGCAAAGTAAAGCCCGTTGACGCTGCCAAAGAGCAGGGCCAGTCGCCAGACCATTCCGCTTTTCCAGTTCGGCCGGTGACGCACGGCCAATCCGGCCGCCGGCGGCGTGGCAGGAGCGAAAAAGAAGACGATGCCTGCGACGAGCGCCACTGGCACCGACCAGAACACGAGAGCTTCTCGCCAGTTTCCTGCCAGGGCGAACAACAACAGGGGAGCGGTCAAGACGACCGGAAAGACCTCGCCTGCGAGTAGGCCATTGGTGTAGACCGCTGTCGCCAAGCCGATGCGCTCGGGCACCCAGTAACGCGCTACCGAGGGCATGGCAGGCTGCATCATCGCGACTCCGGCGCCCATGAGGGCCGTGGTCACAAACAGAGTCAGCCCATGCCCGCTGAGTCCCCGAAGCGCGGATCCACAAGCCACCACGAGGAGCCCGACGATCAAGGTCCGGCGCGTGCCAAGCGCTGCGATCAGAAGCGAGCCTGGCAGTGCCGCCAAGGCGAACATGGCCGCTGGCAGACTGTTCAAAAGCCCGACTTGCGTGGCCGACAGCCCAAGGTCCACCTGAATCTGGGCGATGACCGGCGGGATCGCCAATATCGTCAGTCGCAGGCACACCCCCACGAGCCAGAGGATGAAAAGCGCCCGCGAGAGGGATGCGGCGTTGCGCCGCGACCCGAACCCTGGTGCCGTCGTCACGCTAAGAAAGCGTCCCGCACGGGCCCACAGCATGCAACCGGTCCAGCCCGAATCGCCTTGATCCCCAGGTCACCCGGGTCGCTACGCCCCCGGGGCTTAACCTTCGCAGCGCGCGCGATGGCACCCTGCCCCAGGGTTGCAGGCGCTCCAACTAGGCCGCGCGCACCGCGCTGATATCGGTCACCGAAGCGGTGAAAGCCGCAAGCAGATCTGTCTCACGGTGCGCCGCCTCCTTCAGGCTCGCCTCCTTGATATGCCCATAGCCGCGGATTTCCTCAGGGACGCTCGCCACCCCGATGGCCGACTCCAGGTTGTCCGCCGCAAGCTTGGCCAGCATCATCTTGACCGTCTGCTCGTAGTGGACGATAAGAGCGCGTTCTGCGCGACGCTCGGCCGTATGTCCGAATGGATCAAAGGCGCTGCCTCTGAGTCCTCGCAACTTCGCAAGCAGGCCAAACGCTCTCATGGTCCACGATCCGAACGGGCGCTTCATCAGATGCCCGTGACTGTCGCGCTTGGCCCAAAGCGGCGGCGCGAGATGGAATTTGAGCTTGAAGTCCCCCTCGAACTGACTGTTGACCTTGTCCATGAATGCACCATCGGAGAACAGACGCGCAACTTCGTACTCGTCCTTATACGCCATGAGCTTGAAGTAGTAGCGGGCAACGGCTTCAGTGAGACGGGTGCTCCCCAGTTTGGCCTCAGCCGCCCGCGTCGCCTCGATGAGGCGCAGATAGCGCTGCGCGTAAGCGGCATTTTGATATTCGGTCAAAAACGCCGTGCGGCGCTCGATGAGCTCGTCCAGATTGGAAGAAACCCGCTTCAGTTCGATGACCTCGGCTGGAAAGGCCACTTTACTGACCGCGTCAAGATTGAACGCCGCCCGCCGCCCCCAGAGGAACGCCTTCTTGTTCGTTTCGATGGAAATGCCGTTGATCTCGATGGCCC
>JBEKVI010000047.1:0-39285 GCA_049514215.1 Burkholderiaceae bacterium | reverse complement strand
GGTTGGTCGCGCCCGACTTGCCGAAGTCCTCGACATGCTGGGCGTGCTTGGACCGAAACCGCTCCGGAAACAGCAGGCTCAATGGCTTGCCGACGACGTCAAGTTCGCTGTGCCCAAAGATACGTGCGGCGGCCGGATTGAAAAGCACGACGCGCTGTTGCTCGTCGACCGACACGATCGCATCCATGGCGGCACCCACAATGGCGCCAAACTGTCGCTCGCGCTCGCGAAAGCGGTCGTAGCTTTGCGCAAGTTCTTCGGTGCGTTCCCGCACGCGCATCTCAAGCGTGCGGTTCGCTTCCTGCAACTGGAGATCGGCTCGCCGACGGCCAGCAAAATCGCGGCCGATCACGGACAAGGCGGCCACCGAAAACGCGGTTGCCAGGGCGCTCGCTAGCATAATCGCCATGAACGTGATGCGCACGGCATGCGCAGCCGTACTTTCGTCGTCGAGGTTGATGCGCTCTTCGGTCTCCTGCATGGCTGAGAGCACGCCAAAGATCTGATCGAGAAGCCGCTTTTGTTCGCCCTTACCCAGAGCGGTACGCGACTCCTCGAAACTCGATCGACGTAGCTGGATCGACTGTTGCGCTAGGGTGAGCTGACGCTGAAGCAACGTCCCCAAAACGCTCAGATGCTCTGTCTGTTCCCGATTGCCGCGCAGCGCGGCACCAAGCGCGTCCGCGCTCGCGCCGACGTCCTTCACTGCGCGGTCGTAGCCGCCCAGCGCTGCCTCGCCGCCCGTGATGACGAACCGGTCTACGCTTAGCTCCATATCGCGAAGTCCCTCTGAAAGCGCGTGGATGTCGGCCTTGGCCGCCTCGGACTTGCGTGCGAGCAACGCGTACTGTCTCATCTCGACGATGCTGTAGTAGGAAAGCATGCCGATGAGTCCGAGCATGGTCAGTGCAACCGCGAAGCCTGCCCGGACCTTCCACTCGGTTGCGGTACTGTCAGGCACTTGCGGCGCCGCCTCATGCCGACGCACCCTGCGTAAGGCCTCCATCACCGAACTTACGACCGTGCCGATTGCGATCAGACTCAACCAGGCGATGAGGTCGCCCGGATCTGAAATGTCCCATTGACCGCGTGGAGCAAGAACCAAATAGGCGGTGCTGATCCCCACGAGCACGGTCGCCACCATTCCGGGCCCAAGGCCTCCCACATAGGCGCTCACGATGATTGGGAGTATGAAAAGGATGAGAAAGGAATGCTGTCCCGTCCACGGGGCAAGGGCCAAGCGCAGCCCAACAAACAGCAGCGAGCTCGCGATCGCTAGCAAATAGGGGCCGAGCCTTCTGGCGACTTGCAATAGGGGTCGGGCCCACGCGCTGCGTGCCGTCCTAGCCTTCATCGAAGCCTCGTCATCCGTGTTCCGCGCACCCGGTGAGGTCGGGATACCGGATGAAAGATGGTGTTAAAGCGTGCGGAACTCTTAGGGTTCCGCACGCGAATCGGGATCGCTGCCGTCCCCGCCGCGGTTCAATCTCCCCGCCGTCGCTCTTATTTCAGGGGGACAGTTGGATACTGTCGAAGGATGCAATCCGTCAAGACAGGGATCGAGAGTTTAGCAACCGCCTCGCCTTGCGACCCTCACAAAAGTGTTGCTTGTCGTGACTTATCAACGAGTAAAACTACGAGGCAAGTCTCGCCAATTAAGCAGATGGGCTAATTTAGATCGCCTGGAATTTTTTTGGGACTTCCTTTTTGAAAAAGAAGGATCTGTCCATGACAAAGCGTATCAAATTTTCGCTTTGACCCCTTCTCAACGCTCGGCCTCAAAGTCGTCCCGTGACTACGCTTTCCGCGGCCACGAGCGAGGGTTCGATTACCGATGCGAATATCGCTCGGCCCCGACGTTCAGGCGACGTCAGGTGCCCGATTGCGTGATCGAAGCCACTTCCTGGAGGTGGCGTGAGCCCCAATTCCGGATGGCCTCGATCACAGGAACAAAACTGCGTCCCTTGCGGGTTAGGCGATATTCGACGCGCGGCGGCACCACCCCGAAATCCTTCCGCTCGATGAGATCAAACTGCGCAAGGAGCTTTAGTTCGCGGCTTAGAACCCTTGGCGAGATCTCTTGACTTCCTTCGGTCCCGCGCAGTAGGCCCTGGCGGATTTCGCTATAGCGCAGAGGACCCCGCTGCAGATCCCAGACGATTCGAAGCTTGTACTTTCCGCTGATCATCTTCTGGAAGGTGGCCACAGGACAGCGCTTCTCAAGCCCCGGCGGTTTGCTTGCCATTCGGTTTTCCTTTCTTCGTTGGATTTGCGAGCGCTCCCGAATGCCACAGTATCATTTTTGTCCATACTTGACGAAGTGCACGTTTAAGCGCCCAATCGTTGCAGCGCTCTTGGACGAACACCATCTTGCGAGGCGACAATGAAGTCTTTTCTGATCACGTACGAACGGCTTGGCGGCTCAGTTGAACAATGGCACGAACGGATCCACGAATTCATCAAAGGAATCGATAGCGACGCAGAGCTGAGTGGCCGAATCTCCTACCTCTGCCTCAGATCCAAGGACGGTAACCGCTACTGGCACGTGGCTCAGGCCCTTGACGAGAACGCAGCGGCAGACCTGCAGCGGAAGGATTTTTTCAAGCGCTACTCTGAGTCGATGCGCGCGATTGCTGACGGCCACGTCGACGTGGTGCCCTTGGAGATTGTGGCTCGCACCAGGGGCTCTAGCCTCTAGACACAGACCAGAGGGCGACTGGTGGGAGTGCCTGCCCGCAAGTTCCCTGCCCCAGTTCGCTCTGCGCTAAGTCGCGTCCAAGGCCTCGCCGGGAGCCCTGCTCAATTCGTTGTTGGCCTTGACCAAGGTGAGCAGCATACGCATAAATTCGGCGCGGTCTCTCTTGGTCAAAGGCTCTAGGATGCGTTCTTGTGCGCGCCGCACGTCCGGCAGCAGCTCATCGAGCATAAGGCGCCCCTCACGCGTGAGCGCAAGCAGGCGCACGCGACGATCCTTGGGCGAGGCACCACGCTGAACGAGCCCCCGGGATTCGAGCCGATCGAGAACACCTGCCAGCGTCGAGGTATCGAGTGCGATCGCACCGGCTAGCCTACGCTGGTCAAGGCCCGGATTGTCACGCACGAACTGCAGCGCCGCAAATTGGATTGGCGTGATTCCCGTGTCCGCGGTTTCGGAAAGAAAGGCAGCAACGGCTATCTGCTGCAGGCGACGGATCAGATGCCCCGGTAGCGTTTCGAGATCGACCGGCTCTCCAGCAGCGCTTCCCCTGTTCTCGTTTTTGTCCATGCAAGGCACTCCCATGCGGTCTTAGAAAATCGCCATTGCGCGATTATTGACAGTATACATATGATCAGTATACTCATTAAACAACCGCCCAACGAGGAGACATGCATGCGGGGCAAATGGTCTGGCGACCCGGTTTTAATTGCAGGCGGCGGCATCGGGGGACTGGCTTGTGCCTTGGCTCTGAGCCGCCAGGGATTTGCGATCAGGATCCTCGAGCAAGCCGCGGCCTTGGGCGAAATTGGCGCCGGAATGCAACTCGGGCCGAATGCGTTCTCCGCCTTTGACGCTCTGGGCGTCGGTGAGACGGCCCGCTCCCGTGCGGTGTACACCGACGAAATGGTGATGCACGACGCCCTCGATGAGGGCCTCGTGGGCAGGATTCCCACAGGCGAAGCGTTTCGCCGGCGCTTTGGCAATCCCTACGGCGTGATCCACCGGGCCGACGTGCATCTCTCGCTGCTCGAAGGCGTCCAGGCGACGGACCTCGTGGAGATTGTGACCTCGACTATGGTGGAACACGTTGAACAGGACGATGCGGCAGTCACAGTTCACGACGCGCAAGGAAAGACGCATCGAGGCATCGCTCTGATTGGAGCCGACGGCGTCAAGTCTTCCGTACGCCAGCAGTACGTAGGGGACGACGCACGCGTTTCCGGTCACGTGGTCTATCGGGCCGTGGTGGAAAAGAGCGAATTTCCGAAGGATCTGCAATGGAACGCGGCCAGTATCTGGGTGGGGCCCAACTGCCACCTGGTCCACTATCCCCTTCGCGGAGGCGAGCAATACAACGTTGTCGTCACCTTCCACAGCCGCGAGCGTGAGCAGTGGAGCGTTCGCGAAGGCAGCCGCGAAGAAGTCCAAAGCTACTTTGACGGTATTTCCCCGCGCGCGCGCCAACTAATTGATCTACCCAAGAGTTGGAAACGCTGGGCGACCGTGGATCGTGATCCGATCGCCCGGTGGACCTTCGGTCGCGCGACGCTATTGGGAGACGCCGCCCATCCCACTCTGCAATACCTCGCGCAAGGAGCCTGCATGGCGCTCGAAGACGCGGTCACCCTGGGCGAGGCGCTCAGACTCAGCCAGGGGGACTTCAAGAATGCGTTCGACCTCTATCAACGGTCACGGGTTAGTCGCACGGCCCGCGTCGTCCTCTCGGCGAGGGAGATGGGGCGAATTTTTCATGCCAAGGACGTCGAGCGCCTTGTGCGCAATGAACTCTGGAAGGGCCGCACGCCCGAGCGATTCTTTGATGCGGTCGAATGGCTCTACGGCTGGACCGGCGAGGCTTGCCTCGTCCACTGAAATTCCGAATCCCCTCGAACCTCCGACAGAAGGATCATCATGAACGAACTTGGCCGCCTTGAGGACCTGCCCGAGGAGTACCGAGACAGCCTGTTAAAGCAGAATCTGGTGCCCCTTTGGCCCAGTCTGCGCTCCCTCCTACCCGCCGAAAAACCCAGACCCAATACGCGCCCGGTTCATTGGTCGTACGCGGCTCTAAGACCCCTGCTTCTGAGGGCGGGAGAGCTTACGCCGATTGAGAAGGCGGAGCGCAGGGTCCTCGTTCTGGCCAATCCCGGCCATGGGCTAGAGAAGATGCAGGCCAGCCCTGCGATCTATCTCGGGATGCAGTTACTGCTGCCAGGTGAGTGGGCACCATCACACCGCCACACGCCCAACGCGGTCCGCATGATCGTCGAAGGTGAAGGCGCCTACACGACCGTCGATGGCGAGAAACTGCCCATGGCTCGGGGTGATCTCATACTAACGCCAACGGGCTTGTGGCACGAACACGGACATGAAGGAAGCGCGCCGGTCGTCTGGCTCGACGTGTTGGATCTTCCCCTCGTCCACTACCTGGAGGCTTCCTACCATATCGACGGCGAGCGCCAAACCGTCCTGCCGGGTCGCGGCGAGAGCACCTACGTTCGCGCCGGTGTGGTGCCTGCCGCAGGTTTTGAACGATCCTGCAAACCTTATCCCGTGCGCCGATATCCCTGGACCGACGTTCGCGCAGCGCTCATGTCTCTCGCCTCGCATGAACCCGACGGCGAGTCAATCCAGGTCACCTACGTCAATCCCGAAACCGGGTTAGACGCGGAGAATATCCTGGGACTGCACGCACTGATGCTGCGCCCTGCCCAGACGCTCCAGTTACCGGTGCGCTCGCCCGCCATGGTCTTCCATCTCATCGAGGGAGACTGTGAGGTCAAAATTGGCGAAGCAGTCTTCGGGCTCAGTGAAGCGGATACCTGCTGCGCGCCGGGCTATGCCGAGGTGACCCTTCGAAACCGCTTAGCCCGACTCCCGTCCTTTTTGTTCATCGCCGATGAAACTCCATTGCACAGGAAACTTGGCGTCTTCGAAAAACGTGATCGATCTTAGGCGAAGACAAGGAACCCCAGGGGATCGCTCCGTGCGCCGGAGCGGCAACCTGAGACTTGGGTCCGGCAACGCCTCGAGGCCTGCCACGCGGGCGAGCTTTGGGCCTTCTGAGATTCCAAGCCGTCCCAAAGCGTAGAATTGCTTGTGGGCCTATGCTTGATGAATCCTCACTGCGCGTAGCGGAAGATCCCCGTCCATGCCGTCCTTCTGCGTTTCGGTCCGCACGGACCAAAATAAGGCTTTGCCTGGCGCGCCTGCTCCGCCCGGCCTGCCTTCGAAGGTTGTGGCCCCGACCTCGAGCGGTTGGACGCAACATCGGCATGCCCACTTGTTCTGCGTAGGTTCCGGGCTCCTCGCCTTTCTTTTGAGCGGGGGGGCAATCGCCGGTCCCGGAATGCCCGATGACCTGCCAACGGCGGCGTCCGAACAATGGCAAAACCTCGGATGCGAGAAGAGCGTTGTCTTTAGAGTGTGTCCCCTGGACGAGTCCGCTGACCTCCCGGATGCGAACCAGGCGTCCCAGGAACGGGCACGGCTAAGAAGGCAGTTCGCAGAAGAAGACGAGGCACTTCGGGCTCGCATCGACTACGAAACCACGCACCCGGATACGATGGTTGTCTATGGCCAGGCCACGTCCGAGCCAACCCCTCCCGCACTGGATGCCTTTGGCCAGGCTGTCGCCGTCTCGGCGCGGCCCAGTTGCCGCGACGCCTATGCTACGGGTGGTCCAGGAGGAACGTTCGGTCTCTTTTCCCTGCTGTCGCAACTGCTCCAGGGAAAATCCTGTACCTGGTAATGGGGTCCCTGCCTCATGGCGCACCCGATCCTGCAACCATCGGCGCGATGGCTAACCGGGCATTCACGCAGGGCTCGCTACCGATTCCAAGGCATGGCTAGGGTGCGGCCGGATACTTGCACCCCGCATCCGCGCAGGTCAGCGCGACGTAAACTTCGGAGCGGATATACCACTGCCCATTTCGCTTGACCCACTGGGCAGAATAGCGCCCAGCGATCACCACGGGGGCCGTGACGCTGCCGATATGACCGGACCAGCGGCCTTCTTCGTAAGCGAGCGGCCAATTGGGGCTGACTTCGACTGCAGTCGACTCCCTTTGATAGATGACCGGCGGGGCGCCCGACCCCGAAGGTTCGAGCACTTTGCGCGCCGCCTCGACTCCCGTGAGTGGTTGGCCCAGTGCGCGTCGGATCGAGATGTCCGATGTCCAAAAGCTGGCCACACGATCCAGATCGTTGTCCGCTAGAGCCTTGGTCTGCGTGGCACGAGCCTGACGAATGGCACTTTCGTCCGACGCCGACCCGGCCGGCATCATCGTGCACGCGGCCAGCCCCGCCAAGACCCAAAGTGAAACTCCCAGCACAACATGGTTTGCAATGCGCACCGTTCCCGCTCCCTAGATTTGAACCACCGAGCGCCCCGTTTGTCCGAGTTAACGGGCCGCGTTGCCCGGTTCGATGCGGACAATATGCCGTGAGTCTCGGAGCCGAACTCCGATCTAATTCGGTAACCCTCACGTAGAATCGTCAGTGTCGTGTAGTTCCTCTTTTCTGTCAAAAAGCACCGATGCTCTCGAACGTCGCGTAGGCCCATGGGACAATCTGGCCTCGCTCATTGGAGTCGAACCCTCGCCAATCGGAGCCCATCCTGGAGGTTTTTGCCAAGCCGATTGCGATTGTGCCGTGCGGCAAGCATCCCTCCATCGGAGGCACACCACGTGCTACTGGCCAAGGAGACCATCCCAGTAGGAGCCCGGCCATGAGCACCTCGCGAGAGCTTTCAGGTTTCGTCGCGGCGAGTCTTGCGGTCCATCTCGCGGTCGCAGGCCTGCTTTTTTCCAATCAGCAGCGGCTCTTATCTTCGCCCGGCGACGACGCACCGCTTGGCACTTTTACTTCCCCAGGTCTACGCGCGAGACTGGTCGGGGGCATCCCGGTCGCCGGCGATGGCGAGTGTCCACAGTCTTATCTCGGCGTCGGGATCGAGTACGACCCCCAAAGCGGAGCCATCCTGAAGGTCAGTCCAGGCAGTCCTGCCGATCGAGCGGGCATTCATCCGTCTGATGTCCTCGTGAATCGCCACAAGTTCGAAGACGCGGAAAGTGTGCTCTTTCGCCGCGGAGACGAGCTGATTTTTCATAATCTGGCACTGGCTAGGATCTGCGTCTCGAACGCGAAGGAAGAGCGAGCAGAACCTCTTCCATCGGATCGCCACGGTGGAACCGATGAGAACCAGGATGAGACCGAATCCTGACGCTCCCGGACTCGACGGAGAACTCACATGACTGCGGTGTTCGCCAGAACGTTTAAAGCGCTCCTTTGCGTCACGACGCTGGTCGCGACCACGGCCGGCGCACAGGATGGCGTCTTTGGACAGTACAGAAATCCGAAAGGCAACTACGTTGTTCTTCTCACCAGCGACGTCGATGGCCGCTGTCGAGAAGGCGAATCAGTGGCCATCCTGCTCGCCCCCGATCACTTCACCGTCATTGACGCGGGATGCTGGTCCTTCAATGAAGTGGGGATGGTCCAGATCGAGTCGTCCGACGGTGGCATCTATCTCACCCCGCGCGGGAAATTCGAGGATTCAGATCAGTGACCCGGGATTGACACCGTTCATCCTCGCACCCACCCGACGCGAGGTTAGTGGCCGGTGTCCGGATCTTCCACGGCCGCCGGTCCTGCATGCAGTTCATACCACATCGCATTGAGGATCGCGAAACTACAGGCCAGTCCGATTCCGAGAATCCAGGAGAAGTACCACATGGTTTTCCTTTCTTGACCGTAATCGCGTAGCGCTTAGTACATTCCGTGGGACTTGCGGATGTGGTCGAGTGAGACCCGGCCTCGCATGACGCGAAACGCCCAGCCGGTATAGGCCAGGACAATCGGCAACAACACCGCCGTTACGACGAGCATCAACCCAAGCGTGCTGCGGCTCGAGGAGGCATCCCAAACCGTAAGGCTGCTTCGCGGGTCGAGGTCGGATGGCATGAGAAAGGGAAATAGTGCAAAGCCAGCCGACAGGATGGTACCCGCCACGGCGGTGGAACTGGCCACGAACGAGGTCAAATGGAAGGCACGCTGCGCCAGAAGCGGTGCGATGAGAGCGGCGAGAATCGCGATGGCCGCAGCCACGCATGCCCAGCTTGCCAATGGGCCATTCGTCAGCCACGTCCCGCCGATCGAAGCCTGCTTTAGGAGCGGATTCGACGGACCATCGGTGATCACGTTGCCATCGAGACGAAAGCCCGTCACGCCCCATGCCAACCAGGCACCGGCACCGGCGTACAAGAGCGCGTAGAGCGGAGCGAGGATAAACAACAAATGCAAAGCCCTTTTTGCAATGAGTTCGTCGGCCTTTAGCGTGAGAAAAGTCGCCCCTTGCATCAAGAACAGGGAAAGCGAGACAAGCCCGACAAGCAATGCGTAGGGTCGCAGCAAGCCGAGCAAGCCGCCGTCATACGTAATGCGCATGGTCTCGTCGAAGCGAAGCGGCACTCCGAGAAACAAATTGCCAAAGGCCACTCCGAACAGCAGTGGGGGGACGACCCCGGAAAATGTGAGTAAGCCGTCCCACACCGCGCGCCAGCGCGGCTGCGTCGATTTGTTGCGGAAATTGAGCGACACCGGACGGACGATGAGCGCGAGCAAAACCAGGAGGATGGCGAAATAGAAGCCCGAAAAAGAGGCCGCATACAAAAAAGGCCATGCAGCGAATACGGCCCCGCCTCCAAGGACGAGCCACACCTGATTTCCCTCCCAATGTGCCTCGAAGGTTTCGATGAGCGAGCGTCGCTCGTCATCGTCGCGGGCGAGCACTCGGATCAGGGCACCCACCCCAAGGTCGAAGCCATCCATCACGGCGAATCCGATCAGCACGATGCCCATCAGGAGCCACCAGAGCACTCGCAAGGTCGGATAGTCGAACATGGTGTCCTCGATCGGCCTTAGCCCGCCAAGCCGTGTGAATCCTGCGCAGACCAAACCGCCGAGGGGGCTTGACGCCACATGCCCAGACCATCGGGCCCGAAGCGTATGTACTTGCGCATCAGATACACGTCCACCACCGCAAGCACGGTGTAGAACAGGACGAATCCCGCCAGACTGGTCGCCACCTGGTTGGAACTCACTGATGAGACCCCCAATGCGGTGGGCAGCACGCCCTCGATCGCCCAGGGCTGACGGCCATACTCGGCAACGATCCAGCCCAGTTCCGCAGCGATCCAGGGCAGCGGCAAGCTCCACATCGCTACTCGCAGGTACCACCGATGGCGCAGGAGGTTGCGTGTCGATGCCAGCCAGAAGGAATAGCCAAACAGTGCGATGAACCAAAACCCGCAAGCGACCATGAGTCGGAAAGACCAGAAAAGCACGGGCACATTGGGAATGGTCCCCGCGGCCGCGCGTTCGATGTCCTGCTCGCTGGCTTTCGTCGGATCTTCGAGGTTCGCTTTCAGAAGCAACGCGTAGCCCAGATCGTCGGCATTGGCAGTGAAGATTTTGAGCGCCTCCGGATCATTATGGTCAATGCGCAGCTTCTGAATCGCGCCATAAGCGAGGATGCCCTTCTTGATTCGCTCCTGAGCGCTTGCGACCAGCTGGTTGATACCCGGCAGCGTCCCGTCGAGCGACCGCGTTCCGATGATGCCCATGGCCCACGGAATTTCGATGGCGAAATGCGTCGTGCGCTCAGCAACATCCGGCAGTCCGAACGCCGTGAAGGACGCCGGGGGTGGCTCGGTGTTCCACATCGCCTCGATCGCGGCCAGTTTCATTTTCTGATTTTCCGAGACGGTGTAGCCGGACTCGTCGCCAAGCACGACAACACTGAGCGCCGATGCGAGCCCAAAACTGGCCGCTACCGTCATCGATCGCTTGGCCACGTCCACGTTGCGACCACGCAGCAGATACCACGCGCTAATGGAGAGCACAAACATCGCCCCAACCACGTACCCTGCACTGACCGTGTGGACGAATTTGGCCTGGGCCACCGGGTTAAAGAGCACATCGGAAAACGAGGTCACCTCCATGCGCATGGTTTCAAGATTGAACTTGGAACCCACCGGAAACTGCATCCAGCCATTTGCAATCAGAATCCACAGCGCAGACAGGTTCGAGCCCAAAGCGACAAGCCAGGTGGTGACTAGATGCTTCACCGGGGAAAGCCGGTCCCAACCCAGAAAGAACAAGCCGACGAACGTGGATTCGAGGAAAAATGCCATCAACCCCTCGATGGCCAGAGGAGTCCCGAAGACATCGCCCACGTAGTGCGCGTAGTACGCCCAGTTCGTGCCGAACTGGAATTCCATGGTGATGCCCGTCGCAACGCCCATGGCAAAATTGATCCCGAAAAGGACGCCCCAGAACTGGGTCATGCGCTTCCAGATCTCCCGTCCCGTCATCACGTAGACGGTCTCCATGATCGCGAGCATCCACACCAAGCCCAGTGTGAGCGGGACGAACAGGAAGTGATACAGGGCAGTGATGGCGAACTGCAGACGTGACAGCTCGACGGTGGTCGGGTCAATCATGATGGAGCGTCGCGGCGGCAGGAGCGTAGAGCTTTTGCCCGATCACCTGGCCCGAGATCGCAGAAGTCGACCAGGGCCTGACAAAGACCAGCCAGAGCACGACGAGCAAGACGATTTTAAGGATGAGCACGGCCCCGATTTCCCAGCCAAAGCGCCGCCCTCCCCTGCTTCGGAACCACGATGCCCGTGCAGAGTCCGCCAAAGACCGTGCATCCCCTGAGCGTACCCGGTCTGTTACGGTCGGAATCATGGTAGACCTAACATCTTCTTAGCCTATCACGATCGACTTGCGCACGAAAATCCCCCCCGTGCCCCTCTCCCCTGGTCGATTTTCTCGCGCGCGTCCTTGCCGGCCTCCCTCCACGACGGCCAAGATGAGGAGTGCGCTCACTTCACACGTCTAAACAGGCCCGAAAAAGGCCCGGTGCGGGGCTTACGGGGACAGACAGTGGGCAATCTCTGAGGACCTGCGGTCTCCCCAAAATCGATCAGGCTCCCGAAGGGATTGTCGGCCTGTGCTGCGGCAGGTAGTATGGTGCGGCGGGAGCATTTCTGGTCTAAACGCGCGCCACGCGCGCTGTCGCAAACGCAGAATTGGGGGAGCCCGATATGGCGAAGCCTTTTCCAACCGACGATCCATTTCTGCGCGGCTACTATGCGCCGCTTTACATGGAATGTGACGCGGCCAATTTGCCGGTCACCGGCGAAATCCCACGAGAGCTCAACGGTTGGCTCTACCGCAACGGACCCAATCCGCAGTTCGCGCCGCGCGGTTCCTACCATTGGTTTTTTGCCGACGGCATGCTTCACTCGTTTCATGTCGAAAACGGTCGCGTTGCCTATCGAAACCGCTGGGTGCGCACTCCCAAGTGGGAGCTCGAACACCAAGAGGGTGAGGGACTGACGGACGGCGGACCGGGTGGTCACCTTAGCGATCCGCGACTTGCCGAACTCGATTCGACCGTAGCCAATACCAGCCTGGTCTGGCACGGTGGGCGTCTCCTGGCGCTGGAGGAGGCGCATTTGCCGTTCGAAATGGATCCGACGACTCTGCAATCCAAGGGCAGCTTTGATTATGGAGGCCGGCTTGTAGGTCCGATGACGGCGCATCCGAAGCTCGATGAAGCGACCGGGGAAATGATCTTTTTCGGCTACTCGACCAAAGGCGACTTCACTCCCGATGTCATGCTGCACACGGCCGATCGCAGTGGCGAATTGCGCCAATCGCGGCATCTTCTCGCTCCGTATTCCAGCTTGGTACATGACTTTGTGGTCACGAGAGACTGGATCGTTCTTCCCATTTTTCCCCTGACGACTTCCATGGACCGTGCCATGAAAGGCGCCCCGCCCATTGCGTGGGAACCGGACAAAGGGACTCATATCGCCCTCATTCCGAGGAACGGTGCCGTGGAGGCGACACGGTGGTTCAAGATGGATCCCTGTTTTGTGTTTCACGTCATGAATGCGTATGACACGCCCGAAGGGCAGGTCGTCTGCGACGTCTTGAAGTATCCCGTCGCTCCCCTGTTTCCAACGACCGACGGCAAAATGCCCAGCGAGCCGCCGGTCTCCACGCTCGTGCGATGGACCTTCGATCCGGCCCGCAACACCGACGGCTTTGCGGAAAATTCCCTCGACGATCATCCTGGGGAATATCCGCGATTTGACGAGCGCTTCGCTGGCCTGCCCTATCGCCACGGTTATTTCCAGGCGGCGCGACCGGCCGATGCAAGCATCGGACGCGAGGCGCGAAACGGGCTTGCCCATATCGACTTGGTCACGGGCCGGGTCCAGCTTTGGAAGCCCGGAGCAACTGACTATTGCGGGGAGCCCGTTTTTGTGGCGAGGAGTGCCGATGCGCCGGAGGGTGATGGTTTTCTCCTTAGCGTGATCTTTCGGGGTGAGACCCAGTGCAGTGACCTGGCCGTATTCGACGCGGCTCGCCTTGAAGCTGGGCCGTTGGCCCTAGCGCATCTATCCCATCATGTACCGGCCGGATTTCATGGCATCTGGCGGGGACAGGCTTGAGATCGGCCGGATACCAAAGCCGACTTCGATAATTCCCGGTTCGGCTCCGCACGGATAGCGGGGCAGATCGGCTCGGTCCCGCAAAAGGGGCAGCTTTTCTGGCCTGTCCCATTTCCGAAACATCTTGCGCCACACAGGTGCGGGGCAACACGCTCGGGGACTGCGTCCTTTCCCTCAGTTGGTAAAAGCACCGGCCAAAATGGGCACGCGGTCTCGCGCACGCACGTCCGGAGTGCTTGAGGAGCAAGTCAGCCCTTCCAGAAAGACTTTCGCGTCGGGAGGGCCGTGGACTTTCTCGAGCATCCATCCCTGGTCTCTCGCCGGAACACCCCCTGTTTCGGGGCGCAAGAACAACCATCCAATCGCGGCTTCTCTGACCCATTTTCCGAAGCCGACCCTGGGTGAGAACTGGCGGCCGCACCAAGCTGCGGCCCCAACCGGCGGGCTTTGCGCGACCCGTCTCAAGTTTCAGGATCCCGATAGCTAATTTGGACTATCCGAAGCCGCCCTAGCACGGATTTTGCGAACGTCAGTTTCTGCCCCCGAACCGCTTCGGCGGCGCGGGCACGCGATCAGCAAAGGCTTGAGCCGACCCTTGGGGAGCCTATCGTGAACCGCCTATCTGCCTGTTTTCTCGCCAGCTTCATGACCCACCTCGCTCTTGTGGGTGTTCTCTCGGTGAGTGCTGAGCCGATCTCCTCGGTCGACGATACGAACCTTCCGGGAATATTCTCGTCACCGGGCATCCGAATGCGCCTCGCAGGGGGCAGCCCCTTGGCTGGAGACGGAGACTGTCCCAGATCCTACGTGGGCGTTGGGATCGACTACAACCCCGAGGATGGCCAGATCTTCGTTGTACAGCGCACAGGTCCCGCCGGTGCCGCGGGTGTGCATCCTGGGGACGTCATCATCGTGCGCAAAGTCAACGAGACGTCCGAAAGCCTCTTGGTTAGAAGAGGAAAGCAAACACTGCTATTCCGAGACCTCGCGTTGGCCAAAATCTGTGTTTCAAATCCGCGAGAACGCTCGTGACGGACAGCTGACCTGATCTAGACGACGCGGCCCTTCAGGTTCACACCTCGCCAACCGCGCCGCTGGTGCGGACAGGGTTGCGCATTCCCATGCGAAGCAGTACATTTTTTGGGGTTTGTCTCGAACGCGAGATCACAAGCGATCCGCTGTCCAGGAATACGCCAATCGATTGGCGACTTAAGGGGAGATCCGTATGGGCGTTCTGGAAGGCAAGGTCGCTATCGTCACGGGGGCTAGCAGTGGCATCGGCGAGCGCATCGCCGAGCTCTTTACTGAACAGGGTGCAACCGTCGTTGCCGCGGCGCGCCGCGAAGAGCAAGGGCATGCTTTGGAAAAGCGCTTGGGCCTGCGATTCATACGCACGGATGTCTCCAGCGAGCCCGATGTGAAAGCAATGATCGATCAAGTGCTTCAGTGGCACGGACGGGTCGACTGTCTCATCAACAACGCCGGCATTCCTGCCCCGATGGTGAGCATCACCGAAATCGATGTGGCAAGCATCGAGCAGGTCATGGCGATCAATGTCCGAGGGGTGATGCTGGGCATCAAGCATGTGGCATCCGCGATGCTGTCCAAACGAGCCGGCAGTATCGTCAATATCAGCAGCATGGCAGGCCTTCGTGGCGGGCTTTCGAGCCATGTCTATAGCGCATCGAAGGGAGCCGTCCTGGCGCTCACACGCTCGGCTGCAGCCGAACTCGGAGAGAAGGGGATTCGTGTCAATAGCATTTCGCCCGGCGCCATCGTGACGGGGATCTTCGGCAAAGTCGCGGGGGTGGAAGCGTCCAAGGCCGATCGGGTGGGCGAGGCCGTAAAGGGGCAATTTGCCTCGTTCCAACCAATCCCCCGCGCGGGCACGACGGATGATGTCGCACAAGCGGCACTCTATCTGGCTTCGGATGGATCAAGCTTCGTCAATGGCCAGGATATCGTCGTCGACGGCGGGCACACTGCAACCACTCGAGGCTGGTCCTCCACGCTCGCCGCTCGAGCCGAATTGACCAAGCAGATCAAGGCGGCGGCCGAATCATTGTAGCTGCAAGGCGGATCTCGAAAGTCGTCGCTTAGCGAGCGATCGGCCGGCCCGGCGCCTCTGTACGCAGAGGGTTTTTACCCCTTGCGACGATCGCGTCCCATCAAACCTTGGGTAGGAGCGCGGCCCTGGTGACCCGGGCTCGACGCCCTCGCTTAGCCAAGCCACTCCTCTCCTTCTCAAGGAACCCTTCGAACTCGCCACGATCTGCGATGGAAGCTTCGAGGGCAGTTGAGGATGATCAAGGAATCGAGTGCAGGGCGCTCGACGCGCACAACTAGTGGCGCAGTTGGAGACTCGAAGTATGACGAGGAAATGCGTGATGAAGGACCAGTTCTCAAAACCTTCCAAACCAGTGAACCCTTTTAGCCGTGCGAATGCCCGACTCAGGCTCGCGCTACCGTTAGGTCAATAGTTTGGACTGGGCTGGGCCAGAACCGTGCACCTGATGCAGTTGGGTTCGCAGATTTTCATCCCGACGCTCATGCCCATACCGTCCCATTTCGGCTTCATGCCAGGCGTCCAGCACTGGAAAGGCGGGGCTTCCCGAGGCGTGAACCTTGGCAAGGCCGCAGAAGGCTAGGAACATCACGAGAAAGAAGAAATCGCCCTTGAAGAATCGCATCTTAGCCTCCCATACGCATCGCTGACACAGCTGCTGACGGACCTGCTTAGAAGCCTCCGAGGGAAACAACGTGAGTTCCCGGGGGAAACGACGTGAGTACCTTCAGCATCTCTCGTGCCTATCTCGTCCTGAGCACTCCATTTTCGGCTTGCAATCCTCCGCTTGCCGCGGTAACCCTTAACGCTTGCGGTTTGCCGGAAATGTCAATTCGCGGATCTTTGTCGTTCAGCCGACACTCGAGTTTCGTCGTTTGCATTTGAGAGCGCATCGGAAGAACAGGGTCTCGCCAGATCGATTCCCGACCATGGATGAACCAGGGGGAGTCACTAGGGGCGTGTCTCGCTGGGGATCTACCAAGATTGTTCACACCCTCCTACGCGCCGCGGATCATGTAGAGCGTCTCTTCGCGCCGCTCGAGCGGGTCACGCGAAGAATGTCAAAAACGTATTTGGCGCGCGCAGCCAAGGAGAGAGGCTAGGGAAAATCCCGTCGATCTTCGGAGCGCAGACGCTCGAGCGATATCGGGAATTGCTCCGTGGAATGGCGCCGGTGTCCTCAGGGAAGCATGACTGCAAACGTCAGATGCTGCCCAAATTTGGTTATTTTCCCCCACAGTGGGTCGAGATAACCGCATGGGACAAGGTCGCGACTCCCCGGGGCGTCGCAAAGGGGAAGCTCAGCTTTCGAAACGGGAAACGCGAGGGTAAGAGAGACCACCGAGTGATGCCTCGCGGAAGCGCTCGAGATGAGAGGCCGGGCGCGCGACATCGCCAGCAGTGCTGCGGATCATGAGCCGATCGAGGTCCGCCCGCTACCGCGCCCCTTCGGGCAGCACGCATTCAAAGCTCTCCGCCAACTCCCTAGGACCGCCTCGATATTGGGCGACTTTGGGAAACACGCACAGTGGGCGCTGAAAGGCGATGCTATGCAGGTCGGCGTCTGCGTACTTGGTGGCGATCAGAGCGTCGGGGGCCTCGCCTTTTTCTACCCAGACCTGGAGCGCTACGGCCATGTCATGGACGGCGTCGCTCACCGGGGGAGTGGAATCGCGGGTCGCGGTGGAGAAATTGACCGCGCCTTCCCCGTCGGCGCAATGGGCCATGCCCGGCACCATATAGAGCCGAAAGAACGATTGCGTGGCCTCGCGTCGCGCCGCGTCGGTGGCACCGAACGCCCTCGCCTGGACATTGTTGTAATAGTTGATCGCCTCGAAGGGAGTGCCAACCGGGTCTGCCCAGCCCATGAACATGATCAGCTTGCCGCCATGGGCCTTGAACGCACTCAGATCCGTGCTGTTGGCGTCGAAATCATGCGCCATCTTGGCGTGGACGAAATCGACATCCGAGCCCCAGTTGAATTGCCACCAATTCCATTTTGGATCGTCGAAGACCCAACTGCGGAAGAAGTCGGCACGGGAAGGTTGGCCCGGATGCTCCTGGTCGGCCCAATACGCGCTCCAGCCGGGAAACTCCTTTTCGCTGTGCGTCGCGATACCCTCGCTGCCAAACGGGAAACCCGGGTAGACGGGTTTACCGGTGCGCGCATCCTTGGGCCCCCCATAAATCTTCAGGGCAGCATCGATCTTTGGCTGCGTCAGGCATTCGGTGTTCTTGCCGGCGGCGCAAAGCAGGGAGCGCACGTCAAAGTGGCACGCGCGCGGATCGTTGATGACGCCATCGGTGACGCCATCGATCGAATCGCACGCCTTGATCACCGCTCGATGCAGGAGCACCAGATCATCTTTCGACAGGATCGGTGTACCGTCGTCCCCGCTCCGATGGTTGGCGAGATAGTTCCACAGGAATTGCATGTTGAGCGTCGAGCGATTATTGCCCGGATCGCCCGCGATCAGGCCGTCAAAATCATCCGGGTAACGCTGCGCCGCCGTCAGCGCCTGATACCCGCCGGTCGAACAACCGCACATATAGCTGTAGCGGGGCGCGATGCCGAGATAGGCGGCCGCAGCGGCCTTGCCAGCGACCACCGACTCATGGCCCGCCCGGCCGGCGAAATCCAGGATCTTCTCCGGATGACCGACGCCAAAGCTCAGATCGTCCCAGCCACCCTGGTGCCCTCCATCGGTCGCCACCGCCACATCGCCGGCGCGGATGCGCTGCGACATCTGGGCATAGTAGATGTAGGACGCATAGGCACCGTTGCCGATCATGAACAGACGCCGGGTCCAGGCTTGCTGTTGCGGCAGCCAGACCTCGAAATGAATTACGGAATCGGAGGTCGGCTGCGACACGCCGCGAACTCGGCAGAAGACCGGCAGGTCCTTGTAGGTCCTGCTCGGTTCACCGGCTCGCGTATCGTCGGTAAAGCTGCCGCTCTCCATGAGCGCGGCCGAGGTGATGGTGGCATGCGGCAGACTGAGCTGTACCAATTGAGCGCAGTCCGCCGCCCGAGCGACTGCGGTCGCGGCCGCCATTAGCACCAAGGCTTCGACCCACAGCGCCAGTCCGATGAAAAGTTTTCTCATGAGCGGAGGTGTACTGATAAAGGAAGAAGAGGACGGCACCTGGCGCGTCAAGCTCAGTCAGGAAGCCGGCCCCTAGAGGACGGGCGCACGGTGGGGCGCCACTTGATCGCCCGGAAAGCGCACGAGGGCCCACAGGAGTGCTAGGGTCGCGAGTGAGGCTCCCCCCACGACGTAACCAAGAACACCCACGTGCCGGAGCACACCGTCCGCGCCAAGCGTGACGATATGGCCCGCAATCACCGAGGCTAGGCCACCAGAGAGCTGCTGGGTGGTGGAGTTCACGGCGTTGAACGCGCCGCGCCGGTTAGCCGCCGGAATCGTCGAGATGATCGCCTGGAAAGGCACCATCCGCGAGAAGATCCCGACGAACAGGGTCGCATTGACGAGGATCAGCACGGGTAAGGAGACCGGCGGCAGGTGCGTAAAGACGAGCACCATGCCAATTGACAGCGCAGTGCCGACCGAAAAGATCAGCAACTTGCCGTAGGCATCGGCAGCCCTGCCTATGAGGGGCCCGCAAAAGATGGTGCACAGCCCTGTAACCAGATAGAGCGTGGGCAGATCATGCAGGCTGATGCCGAGATTCCCGACCACATAGGCGCTGCTAAACGGCATCAACATAAATCCGCCCGTCGTCAATAGACCGGTCGTCGCAAACGCGAGCAGATACCGCGGCTCGGTCACCGTATGGTAGAGATGCATCCAGGGACTATGCTCCTGAGGCAGCCTCAGATGGTCCGCGACCGGCCTCATGAGCGACATCAACGCCACGCCCCCCACCATGCCGAGAGCGGCCATCGCAAGGAACGGAACATGCCAGTTCCAGCGGTTCGATAGGTACAGGCCGATCGGGATACCCAGCACCTGACTTGCTGCAAAGGCTGTCTGGATCAGTCCCATGACGCGACCGCGCATCTGGACGGGAAACAAGTCCGTGGCGATAGCGAGAACAATCGAGCCGATAACGCCACCGAACAGACCTGTGACGACGCGGGCCAGAAGCAGGGTCTCAAAACTTCCCGCCAACCCGCACCAGAGGGTTCCACCGATGAATCCTGCATAGAAGGTCAAAAGGAGCTTTTTGCGGTCGAAGCGGTCGGCAAATCCCGCCGTCAGCAAGCCCGACAACGCGGCGCTAAACGCATACGCGGAGACAACCAGCCCAAACTGACGGGGAGAGATCGCGAGCGAAGGCATGATCACCGCGCCCAGCGGCGACATGAGCATGAAGTCCAGGATGACCGCAAACTGCAGGAACGCTAGCATTCCGACGACAAGCTTCTGGTAGCTGGTGAACTGCAGGGAGGAAGGTACAGTGGGAGATGTCATGACGAAGGGTGGATACGAGCGAGGGAAATTGCTTTTTCGGGACAGGCGGCAACGCACAGGCCGCAAGCGAGGCAGGCAGTGGCATTGGGGGTGTACGCGACCCTCATGCCATGGACGCGCAACTTGAACCTTGCGAGGATATCGAGGCGGCCATAGTCGGCGGCGTCGATGCGGCGCAGTTCGAAGACGTCTTCCGGGCAGACCCGAACGCAATCGCCTTTTCCCTCGCAGCGTCCGAATGCGACAACGGGCGCAAAATCCCCGGGCGCCTGCTTGCAGGTCGCCATGGAGTGCGCGCTCACGTCCACTCCCGATGGCGGCCACGCCGGCCCGCGTGGATCCGCTCGCGAAGCTCTTCGCGTTCCTCGGGGGTCATCGCTTGCCATTTCTCCCAGCGGCCGCGGGCATGCCATGCATGATGGCCCTTAAAACCTCCAATCAGGATGCGACTGAGGATGAACAGTCCAAGCGCGTGAAGATAGTCGATCGGACGACCGTCGGCAAAAGCGACGGGTATGACGGCATTCCACAGGACCATCACGGCCCCGCCCAAGACGGCGAGCGCAACGATCGCCACGAGGGCCTTCACCAGATACCTTGCTCTAAACCACATGAGAATACTCCTTCAGAATTCAAGTTCGTCGTAGACCGTCTGCAAGCGCTCGCGCAGATGCAGTACCGCGTAGCGCTTGCGCGCGAGTAGTGTGTTGACGCCGACCCCGAGTCGCGCGGACATTTCCTTGAAGCTGCTGCCCTCAATCTCGTGTCCGATGAACACTTGACGCTGGTTCTCCGGGAGCTCGGCGAGCGCATACTCCAGCGCCTCCAGCAACATTGATCTTGCATAGGCTGCTTCCGGGCCCGCGTCAGTCGCCGGCAAGGCGAGGTCCAGGCGAAGCCCCTCCTCCTCCTCCTCGGGGCCGTCAACCCCATCGAGTGCTTGCTCTCTTTTCTTTCTGAATCGGTCGACGATGCGATTGCGCGCGACCTGGAACAACCAGGCGCTGGCATGCTCGATTGGCGCTGGAAGACGGCAAGCTTCGACGAACTCGTGGAATACGTCCTGGAGGATGTCCTCAGCCTCGGTCTGGTCGCGCACGCGGCGGCTAATGAAGCGCCCAAGCCTGGAGCTCTCGCGTAGGACCGTGGCAGTGATTTCGTTATCCTTGTCGGTCATCGGGCGAGGGTTCGACAGCGCGTCCATGTTGAGGAAGACGGCTCAGAATCCAAAATATTGTGCGTGCGAAATCATTTCAGTGAGATCGGCTTCTTCAAGCCTGTGCAGCGTCTTTGGAGGAAGCCGTCCCATTGAAGCATCACACGGGATGGGTGAGACAGTTTGAGCTGGTCCGGCTTGCGTCGAGTAGAGACCGGTGGTCACCTCCTTATCGGACATGGTATGGCGTCCAGTCTGCCTACCGGACCACTTTGGTCCACTGTTACCGCATCCAGCATCCTTCGCCCTGAGCGCATGCAGATCGAGCGCGCATCGGTAACTAGCCAACCCCCCCTCAAGGCGCTGCATGGCCGAGATGCGGCCGCCCCACCGTGGGTGCCATGCGTCGACCCCTTCCCGCTCTTCGGGGTCGTGGGACGAGAAGACAGCGATTGATTCTCTGACATATGTCATATATATTTGACACATGAAAGACCATGTCGACACGACCACCGAAGGCGACAAGCTTCTGGCGACTATGGCGGCCTTAGCGAATCCGCACCGTATGCGCATCGTCGCGGCGCTTGCCGGCGGTGGGCGCAACTATGTCAGTCAACTGGCGCGCGAGATCGGCATCAGCCGGCCCCTGCTACATCTGCATCTGCAGAAGCTGCAGGACGCCGGCCTGGTGACCAGCAAGCTGGAGCTGTCCAAGGACGGCAAGGCGCTCAATTATTTCGAGGTCACCCCATTCGCCTTTGACCTCACGCCGGCGGCCGTCGCCGACGCGGCCAAAACACTCACCGCCAAGCCCGAAACCTAGGAGGATCCCAATGACCACAATGCTCTACCTATTGACCCTGGTGCTACCGTTAGCGACGATCCTGATCGTCTTCGGCATGCGCTACTACGCGGCCATCCAGCAGGCGAAGGCGCGGCTGGCCAACGACGACGCCTATCGCCAGCTCGCGGAAAGCGCCTCGGCGGCTCAGTCGCACATCGCGACCAGCCTGTCCGCTCTGGAGGCCAACTTGTCGGACGTTCGCAACCGCATGGCCGCCGTCGAGACCATCCTGAAGGCGGTGGAGTAATGGGCGCCCCAGCCTGGCCCCGCGCCGAGATCAACGCCGAAACGGACACTCCGCCTAAAGCATGTTCCGTGGGCGGCTCTGGTTGTGGCCGTCCACTCGAGCGTTGCCAATGATGCTCAAGGCCAGGATCAACCGACTACGGCTACCTTGCGTGACTGAGGCACCTCAGTTCCTCCGCGACATCCCCGTTACGCCTTCACTCTTTCGTGGGAGATGGATATGAATGATACAAAGGAGCGCTTGTCTCTCTTCTGGATCTTCGCGTTATTGAACTACCTGTATGCGGACGTTGTGGCCCTGTTCGCTATTGTTGGCTCGCCAAATCTATCCGACGCCCCACATCTCCCACCATGGGCTCTGATGGGTTCAGCGGTCTTGATGGAAATACCCATCGCCATGATTGTAGCGTGTCGACTACTTCCGTTTAGAGCGAACCGGCTGGCGAATATTATCGCGGGTGCAGTTCTGACCCTTGTAAACGGGGCCCTGACCTTCGTTGCGCCTCTTCTCGGTGGGCGGACGCCGGCTCTTTCTGAATACTTGTTCTTCGCAACGATTGAAACTGTGTGCACCTCGGCCATCATATGGCAGGCGTGGAATTGGTCAGCCTCTCCAAAATCTCGCCAGAAGACGTCATCCACGAGTACGACTTCGAGCGGCCGCACCAAGCCATCGACATGAGGCGGCCGGGCGATCTGTATGTTCCCTCCTCTGAAGCCTTACCTCGGTCTTGACGAACTCGATTACCCGTTTCACGGACGCACCATCACGGTCTCGCGCAGTGGTCGAATCCTTCAGAACACGAAATGGCGCCCTAAGACGGAAAGACCGCGCGTCGGTTCTACGGCTCGAGGGGTGGTGCAGCCTCGCAAAAGTACTTCCGTCGAGCTCTCGAGCAGAAATTTTGATTCGCACGATAGCCTACCTTTTCGTGAGAGGCTTCGACCTGCGGCCTACCGCAGCGACCGTAATGCTCGCTCAGTACTCGGTACCTGAGCAACGCGCGCAGCAGACGATGTGGGGAGTTCATGAGTTGTCCGGTTCTGTAGCACGTCATCTGTCCGGTTGTCATAGTGCCTCTGAGGGGGTGCGAGATGACACGGACGATTCTGTTACAGGAGTTGCGCAAGATGAGATTCGACGAGGCCTACGAGGGATGGGAGACGGGACGACTAACCCAGGCGGAAGCGGCGCAGATTTTGGGGATGTGCGAGCGCAGTTTCCGACGCCATCTGGCGCGCCATGAAGCGCAGGGGTTAGACGGGTTGGCTGACTTGCGCTTGGAGCAGGTTTCGCACCGGCGAGCGCCCGTCGATGAGGTGATGGCGCTGACGGAGCGCTATCGGAGCGGCCACTTTGGCTGGAACGTCAAGCATTTCCACAGCTGGTACGAGAGGTCAGGTGGGCTGCGCGGCTATACCTGGGTCAAGCTGCGACTCCAGGAGGCCCAGTTGGCGCCCAAAGCGGCCAAGCGCGGTGCGCACCGCAAGCGGCGCGAACGCCGTCCCCTACCGGGCATGATGATCCACCAGGACGGCAGCCGCCACGCCTGGGTCGCCGGCCAGCAGTGGGATTTGATCGTCACCATGGACGACGCCACCAGCGAACACTACTCGATGTTCTTCGTGGATGAGGAAGGCACCGCAAGCAGTCTGCGCGGCGTCTACGAGGTCATCCGAGCCCGCGGTCTGTTTAATTCGTTCTACAGTGACCGCGGCAGTCACTACTGGCAGACTCCGAAAGCCGGGGTAAGGTCGACAAGGACCGCCCCACCCAGTTCGGGCGCGCCATGGCTCAGTTGGGGATCGACATGATTGCCGCCTACTCGCCGGAAGCGCGCGGCCGCTCGGAACGCACCTTCGGCACGCATCAGGGTCGCTTGCCCCAGGAACTGGCGCTCGCGGGCTTCACCGAGCTGCAGCAGGCCAACGAGTACCTCGCGACCGTGTATATGAGCGCCTTCAACGCGGAGTTCGCACGGCCGGCGATGGAGGAAGGTTCGGCCTTCACTCCCTGGATTGGCGGCAGCCTCGAAGACATTCTGTGTGAGCAGTATGAGCGAACCGTCGGTTCCGATAACTGCGTTCAATTCGAGGGCATCACCTTGCAGATCCCGGCGGACCGCCATCGTTGCCACTACGTCAAGGTCTAGGTTCGGGTGAATCGCTACCCGAGCGGCGCCTTGGCGGTCTTCCATGGCCCGCGTGGCCTGGCCTACTTCACTCCACAAGGGACTCCCATTACCCATGATTTGCAACAGGTTGCCTGAACTGTTCGCCAGGCCTGCCACTGAGGGCGAAAACCTGCTCCGGGCTACGCCCTGCGCAGCTTCCGCCCTCCGGAGAAAAAAGCGGACAATTCATGTGCTACGGAACCGGACAGATCTATTAACTCCCGACACGCGCGCAGCAGACGATGTCAACGTCGTCAAGGATGCATTTGCTCACCTCACTAGCAGGTTTTCCCGCGCATACCGCATTGGCGGTAGCCCCACATAGCGAGTGAATGCAACGCTAAAGGTGCTGGCAGAACTATACCCGACGCGTTCCGCCACTTCCGCGACGCCGCTTTTGCTCAGTCGCAAGAGGTTCTTGGCCAATGCCATACGCCATGCAAGCAGGTATTCCATCGGCGGCACGCCCACGGCACGACTGAATCGCGCGAAGAATGCCGAGCGAGAGAGCGCCGCCTCTTTAGACAGCTGCGCGACTGTCCACGCCTCGGTAGGGTTCGCGTGCATCCGGCGTAGCGCGGCAGCAACACGCTCATCGGCGAGCCCGCGCACCAGACCAGGCGACGTTGCGGTGCCCGTACTGGAGCGGAGGGCTTCTATGAGCAGAACTTCCAGGAGCCGCGAGAGTATGACTTCGCGCGCGGGCCGCTGCTCGCGAGACTCCTCCCGCACGAGTTCCATTAGGATGGAGAGTCGGCGCTCGGCGCGAACGTGTACGAGCTCTGGAAGGAGCGAAACGAGCAACTTCGCGTCGGGAGATGCGAAGACGCAATATCCCACCAGCATTCGGACTTCTGGGGGGCTACCCTCATCGCCGTGCCTAACCTCGCCACCGGGCAACATCGTGTGCCGGCTATCACGCTTACCTCTGGGTGGCTTCAGGCTTGACACGGTGAAGTCGAACGCGGAAGGGATCAAAACAAAGTCGTCCTTTTCGAGAATCAACGGCTCCCGACCTTTGACCACCAGGCGACTGGCTCCCTCAAGGATCGCGCAGTAGAAGGGCCGCCCATCATCCGTGCGACGAACCATCCAGCGACCAGCGCCGCTGGAGAGCTTCGCGAACGGAGCGCTCGGCTTGAGCAGCGCAACGACCTCCGCTAGGGGATCAGTCAATTCAGGACTCCAGCGAACGAAATATGGACTCTGAATTGTAGCAAGTCCTGAGTTTTTCGCCTATCGTCTCACCATTGCAATCTAACTGCGAGAGTCCCCATGCAACACGAAAAGCCCGTCGCCCTGGTCACTGGCGCCAATCAAGGTATTGGTCTTCAGATCGCCAAAGATTTGGCCGCCGCTGGATTGGCCGTGCTGGTCGGATCGCGCAACTTCAAGCGCGGTGAATTGTCTGCGAAGACCGTCGCGGGGGAGGCCCACGCTATCCAGCTCGACGTCACCGACTCGGCCTCCATCGCCGCGGCGGCCGAGCGCATCGGCCGGGAGTTCGGGCGCCTCGACGTGCTCGTCAACAACGCGGCTATCTCGAATACGAGCAAGCGGCTCGACGGTGAGTCCGTCGCGGAGTACGCCAGACGCACCCGTCCGAGCAACGTGTCCATTGATGAGATGCGCGCGGTGTGGGAGACCAACGTATTCGGTGTCCTCGCTGTATACCAGGCAATGCTGCCGCTTCTGCGCAAGACGCTAGGATCACGAATCGTCAATGTCTCGAGTGGCGCGGGTTCGCTGACGCGCAACTCGGACCCATCCAATAGCCACCGAGCGATCTTCGGCCCGGTCTATCCGGCGTCCAAGACAGCCCTCAACGCCTTGACGGTCGCGATGGCGATCGAGCTTGAAACCGAAGGGATCAAGGTCAACGCCGTGTCGCCGGGCTTCACCAAAACGAACCTCAACAACTATGAGGGCACGGAGACGGTCGAGGAAGGCGCCGCCGAGGCGGTCCGGGTTGCGCTACTCGGACCGGACGCTCCGACAGGGACCTTCACCCACGCGAAACTTGGGTCGATTCCGTGGTGAGTGGCGTCGAACTCTGAATCAAAGGTACCGCATACCACCACCAGGAGTCCGCATGAAAACTGTCATGATTACCGGATGTTCGTCTGGCTTTGGCCTAGAAACCGCGAAGTACTTCGTTGATCGCGGCTGGAGAGTAATTGCTACGATGCGCAGGCCGCGCAAGGACGTTCTGACGAGTTCGGAGCTTCTACGCGTGCTCGCCCTCGATGTCACCGATCGACACAGTATTGGTCAGGCCGTCGAAGCGGCCGGCCCGATCGACGTTCTCGTCAACAACGCAGGGATTGGCTGGTTGAACGCCCTCGAAGGCACATCGATGGAGGTAGTGCGCGATGTTTTTGAGACGAATACCTTCGGTACAATTGCGATGACGCGAGCGGTGCTGCCTCAGTTCAGGCAACGAAGGGCCGGTGTTGTCATAAATGTCACGTCAAGTGTGACCTTCAAGCCGCTTCCCTTGCTTTCCCTATACACCGCTAGCAAGGCGGCAGTGAATTCGTTCACGGAATCGCTCTCGCTAGAGCTCCACCAGTTCAATATCCGCGTAAATCTCGTGATACCTGGACGGGCGCCGGAGACTCCCTTCGGGCACACAGCGAGATCGCGGATCTAAAGCCAGGGAGGCTTCCCGGAGGCCTATGCCCAGCTGGCGCAGAGCGTCTTTTCGCGGTTGGAGCAAGAGTCGTCCGCGATCACCCGATCGTCGGACGTTGCAGAAGCGGTATGGCGAGCCGCAAACGACCCGTTGTGCCCGCTTCGAATTCCAGCTGGCGCCGACGCGCGGGCGTTGGCTGGGGCAGACTGAGTCCGCAACCGGCGAGCGGCCCGCGTGGCACAGGGCGATTACAAATCGCGATCGGGTTCGATGTCGATCCGCGCAGATTAAAGCCACACCGAACGACGAGCGCGGAACGCCCAGTGGCAGCGCGGGCGGGAATTCCAGCTTGGTTTCGCGGAACCGGGTTCGATTTCAATTACCTCAAAGGTAGTTGCGTCGGCTCCTCCCGCAGACAGTATTCGGTCATCCTGCTGGCAATCCAAGGCCGCCGTTCGTTTTGCCCTGGGCAATAGTCGACAAATTGTATGGACGTGTTCTCGAAGCTTTGAATGCCACATTCGGATTCGTATCGGCGCGGCGGCCGAAGTGGGAACACTCGTCGACGAGCTTTGTCGCCTGAGTCCCGCTTTCAAGTCAATGTGGCTCGACAATGACGTGCGTGGCACCCACGGCGACGGAGTAAAGCAGATTCGACACCCGGTGCTGGGCCCTCTTGCGTTTCAGTATTCCGCATTCTCGGTCGACGGCCGAACGGATCTGAGCATGGTGGTCTATAACCCGGCGACGCCTTCGGATCGGGAAAAAATCCGCGCTTGTCTCGAAGCCACACCCAAACGCAGAAAGAAGTAATTCGTTGCAGGCCTCTGATTCGGGCAGGTCGGTGGTCTTGAGAGCGTGAGGGTCTGCCCTGCATCTTTAGCTCGATCGCAATGACCTAAATGCGGCGCGAGCCCCGCGCGTAAAGTTTGCTGGCCGCTCGAAGGCTGCGAAGTCCCCGCCACGCGGAGACTGCGCGCTACCCATGCATATTAGATAATATTGGATGCGCGACGTGATTTTGGTCGGGGCGAGAGGATTTGAACCTCCGACCACCTGCACCCCATGCAGGTACGCTACCAGGCTGCGCTACGCCCCGAGTCGCAAATTATAACAGAGGCTAACAGCCCACTTTCGGTCTTCAGATTCGCAAGAGATTGGCGATGTCGGCGAGCTCCTTGCGCAGCAGACTCGAGTTGCCCGAGAGCCGACTCTTCGAGGCATTGGCTGCCAAAGGCGCGGCCGACGAGCCATCGCCCGGAGCATCCTCCTCGGTGCGCGCATCGAGCTTGTTGCGTGCACCGCTGATGGTGAAACCCTGTTCGTAGAGCAGCTCTCGGATGCGCCGGATAAGCAGGACCTCGTGATGCTGATAATAGCGCCGGTTGCCGCGGCGCTTGACTGGCTTAAGCTGCGTGAATTCCTGTTCCCAGTAGCGCAGGACGTGCGGCTTGACTCCGCACAATTCGCTGACTTCTCCGATCGTGAAGTACCGCTTCGCCGGAATCGGCGGCAAGGGTTGGGATAGGGACTCTGTCTTTTGCACAGTCACGACCTCGATCGGAAGCGATCACTGGAATCGCAAGGCGTTCCAATGAGTATGACGTATCAGCGGTGATTCGAGGCGGCCTCAACCATTGCTTTTAGCTTTTGGCTGGCGTGAAAAGTGACAACGCGGCGCGCAGTTATGGGTATCGCTTCCCCGGTTTTCGGGTTGCGGCCCGGCCGTTGCGGCTTATCACGCAGCTGAAAATTACCAAATCCGGACAGCTTGACGCTGTCGCCTCGCTGCAACGCGAAACGGATCTCTTCGAAGAAAGTTTCGACCATGTCCTTTGCCTCGCGTTTGTTTAGTCCCACCCGCTCGAAAAGTAGGTCGGCCAATTCGGCCTTGGTCAGGGTCGTCGTCGGAACGTCGGCGGCGGAAGACGATGCTTCGAATCGAAGCGGCGAAGTCGGCATGATGTCCGCTTCCTTCAGGTCAAGTTCGCGCATAGAGATCTAGGAGTTCTGTCTGCGGGCGTCAGGTACGAGGCAAAGCGCCGAATTTGTCGCGCAAGGCTGAGGTCACGGCTGCCATAGCTTCCTCGACAATTTCGTCGCTTAAGGTCTGATGAGTATCTTGCAACCGCAATCGAAAGGCAAGGCTTTTTTCATTATCTTTCAATCCCTTACCACGATATTCGTCAAAAATGGTGACATCCCGAATCAATCCGGCTGCCCGATTTTCCGCGCGCACTTTCTCGATCGCATCCTGCACATCCTGTGCCTGAACGTCGCTCCTGAAGAAGAAGGCAATGTCCCGGGATACGGCCGGAAACTTTGGAATCTCCGTGATCTGGGGCAGCGGGGTGCGTTGCAGACAGATCGCGCGAAGCTCAAAGAGGATAGGAGCATGAGGCAATTCGTATTTCTGAAGCCAGCGCGGATGCAACTCCCCAAGCCAGCCCACAAGCTCACCGTCACGTTCGAGCCGCGCGGAGCGTCCGGGGTGCAAGGCCGGATGGGTCCCTTGCGCAAAGCGCGCACGACCCGGCGCAAACAACATCTCAAGGTCGGATTTGACGTCGAAGAAATCGACCGGGCGCGATGGCGCTCCCCACTGCTCCTCCAGCGAGGGCCCGTAGGCGAGACCCGCAACGAGTGTGGGCTGGTCGATTCCTGCGACGCTTAGCGGGCCGTCTTGCGTGTGAGAGTCGCGCAGGGAAACCTTGCTGACCTCGAAGATCCGCACACGGGCGGCCTTGCGGTTCAGGTTGTAGCGCAGGTTGGCGATCAATCCGCCCATGAGCGTCGAACGCATCACCGATAGGGGCGCGGCGATCGGATTGACGAGGCGAATCGGGTTAGTATTTCCCGCAAGGTCTTCTTCCCATGCCGGCTCGACGAAGCTGAAATTCATCACCTCCTGATAGTCGGCTGCAGCCAAGAGATCCCGCAGAGTGTGCAAGCTGCGACGCCCCTCCTCGTTGGGAAGCATGACCTGCCGCGCCACGGGCAGATGCGCCGGGATGCGTTCGAATCCGTGACACCGTGCGACTTCCTCGATCAAGTCTTCCTCTATGGCGATGTCAAAGCGGTAGCTCGGCGCCGTGACGACAAAGGCGTCTGGCTCTTCGACGAAGCTAAAGTTGAGGCGACGAAAGATCTGGGCGATCTCCAAGGCACTCACCGCAATTCCCATCACCTTCGTGGCGCGCGAGACGCGCATGCGCACGGCATTCTGCGGGGGCAGATTCACTATCTGATCGTCAATCGGACCCGCCTTGCCCCCGCAGATCTCCAGGATCAGCTGCGAGATGCGCTCAAGATGATCCACCGTTGTTGACGGATCGACACCTCTTTCGAAACGATGGGCGGCATCCGTCGAGAAGTTGTAACGGCGCGCCCTGCCCTGAATGGCCTCGGGCCACCAGAAGGCGGCCTCCAGGTAGATGTCTGTCGTGTCGAGCGAGACGGCTGTGGCGTCGCCCCCCATGATCCCCGCAAGGCTCTCGACCGCGTCCTCATCGGCGATGACCCCGACCTGTGGATCAACCTCCACGGTCGAGCCGTTCAGCAGTTTCAAGGACTCGCCGGCTCGGCCCCAGCGCACCTCGAGGCCGCCATGGATCTTCTTCAGGTCGAAAACGTGCGAGGGGCGGCCGAGCTCAAGCATCACGTAATTCGAGATGTCGACTAGCGCGCTAATGCTGCGCTGCCCGCTTCTGATCAGCCGCTGCTTCATCCACTCGGGCGTAGCCGCTCTGGGGTCGACACCGCGGATGATGCGTCCTGAAAACCGGCCGCACAGGTCAGGAGCCAGAATCTTCACCGGCAGCCGATCGTCGATGGCCACCGGCGCAGCCGAGATTGCCGGCGCGAAAAGTGGTGCACCTGAAAGTGCCGCCACCTCGCGGGCGACTCCAAACACGCTGAGGCAATCGGCCTTGTTGGGTGTGAGTTTCAGAGTCAGGAGGTGGTCGTCGAGGTCGAGGACCTCGCGGACCGGGTCACCCACAGGCGCGCTTTCATCCAGGATGAGCAGCCCTGAGTGGTCGTCGGACAGCTTGAGTTCGCGCGCCGAACAGAGCATTCCCTGGCTCTCGACTCCGCGCATCTGGGCGAGCTTGATCTCGAACGCCTCGCCGCCTGCCTGCGGCGGCGGTAGTCGCGCGCCCACCAGCGCACAAGGGACCTTGATGCCTGAGCGCACATTGGGCGCGCCACAGACAATCTGCAAATCCCGATCCGTCCCCGTATCGACCGTGCACACCGTAAGGCGATCCGCATTGGGATGCTTGGCCACCTCGCGTACAAGACCCACCACGATCCCGGTAAAAGCCGGTGCAACAGCGTGGATGTCCTCGACTTCCAGCCCGCCCATGGTGAGCAGGTGCGCCAGTTCATCGGTCGTCAATGGCGGATCGACGAAGCTTCGGAGCCAATGTTCGGAAAATTGCATGATCCCTGGATCGCCTCAGTGCGACTACTGGAATTGGCGCAAAAAGCGCAGGTCGCCCTCGTAGAACAGGCGTAAATCATTGATGCCGTAGCGCAGCATGGCCAAGCGCTCGAGTCCGCTGCCGAAGGCGAAACCAATGTGGCGCTCGGGATCCAAGCCCATGTTGCGCACCACATTCGGATGGACCTGCCCGGATCCGGAGATCTCGAGCCATCTGCCTTGGTTGGGCCCGGTTTCGAAGGCCATATCGATTTCGGCCGAGGGCTCCGTAAACGGGAAAAACGAGGGACGAAAGCGAACCTTGAGCTCATCGGTTTCAAAGAAGCGCTTCAGGAATTCGGTATAGACCCCCTTCAGATCCGCAAAGGAAATCCCCTCATCGATCCACACGCCCTCGACCTGGTGAAACATAGGAGAGTGGGTCGCATCGTTGTCGACGCGGTAGCAGCGTCCCGGGGCCACGACTTTGATCGGGGCCTGGTGCATGCGCGCGTAACGAATCTGCATGGGACTCGTATGGGGCCTCAGATTCAAAAGCCGCCCCTCGGCATCTTTGGCATCCACGTAGAAGGTATCCTGCATCGAGCGGGCCGGATGATTCTCGGGATTGTTAAGCGCGGTGAAGCTGTACCAGTCGGTCTCGATCTCGGGCCCGTCGGCGACCTCGAAGCCGATGGATCGAAAGATCTCTTCCACCCGTCGCCAGGTCCGAGTGACGGGATGGATGCCGGCGCGCCCTCGTCCCCGGCCGGGCAGCGTGACATCAATCGCCTCCGCATTCAGACGGGCCTCCAACTGGACGTCGGCCATCTCCTGGCGACGCGCCTGCAAGAGCGCCTCGATGCGCTCTTTGGCTTGATTGATGCGCGCGCCTTCGACTCGTCTTTCCTCGGGAGAGAGCTTTCCCAAACCCTTGAGGAGCTCTGTGATCCTGCCGCCCTTTCCAAGGTAGCGTGCCTTCTGATCCTCAAGGTCAGCCGGGGTCGTGGCTTGACCGAAGGACTGCTGTGCCTCGCGCGCGATTTGTTCGAGATCGTTCATCGTCCCCCGGCGGGATAAAAACAAACGGGACCCTATTCGGGCCCCGTCCGAGACTGCATTGTGAGCCCGATGTGGGCCAACCTAAGCCGTCCTGCGACGGCCGGATTAAGCAGCGATCGAAGCCTTGACCTGGTTGACGATCGTCGCAAAGGCCGCCTTGTCCATCACGGCCATGTCGGCCAGTACCTTGCGGTCGAGTTCGATCGAGGCCTTCTTCAGCCCCGCAATGAAGACGCTATAGGTCATATCGTGCTCACGCACCGCTGCGTTGATACGCGTAATCCAAAGCGCGCGGAACACGCGTTTCTTGTTGCGCCGATCGCGATAGGCGTACTGGCCTGCGCGCATGACGGCTTCTTTGGCAATACGATAGACCGCGTTGCGGCGGCCGCGGAATCCCTTGGCGGCATCGATTACCTTTTTGTGGCGGGCCCGGGCTGTAACCCCACGTTTGACTCGAGGCATGAGTTGCTCCTGAAGTAAGGGTTAGGCGTAGGGCATCATGGCGCGCACGCTGTTCATGTTGCTCTCATGAACATTGGCGCTGCCGCGAAGCTGGCGTTTGTTTTTCGTGGTCTTCTTGGTCAGGATGTGGCGCTTGAAGGCCTGACCGCGCTTGACGGTGCCTCCGGCCCGCACCACGAAGCGCTTCGCAGCGCTTTTCTTGGTCTTCATCTTAGGCATTTGAATACTCCAATAATTTTCACACTTCGCGAGGCGACGGACAAGCCGTACTTTGAGCCACGCAACGCTTGTAGGACGACCCTGGCTTGCCAACGAGTGTGCCCATCAGGGTCGTCCATCACTCATTGATTGCGTCATCACTGACGCCAATCGTTTACGAACTACTTTTTCTTCTTGGGCGCCAGAACCATGATCATCTGGCGACCTTCCATCTTGGGGAACTGTTCCACCTGCCCATAAGGCTCAAGTTCATTGCGCACCCTCTCGAGCAGTCTCGCCCCGATCTCCTGGTGCGCCATTTCACGTCCCCGGAAGCGCAAAGTCACCTTGGTCTTGTCGCCTTCCTCCAAAAAGCGGATGAGGTTGCGCACTTTGATCGAGTAATCTCCCTCGTCCGTTCCCGGTCGGAACTTGATCTCCTTGACCTGGATGATCTTCTGCTTGAGTTTGGCTTCGTGAGCCTTTTTCTGCTCCTGGTACTTAAATTTGCCGTAGTCCATCAATCGGCACACAGGCGGATCCGCCTGTGGGGCGATTTCGACCAGATCGACATCCTGTTCTTCTGAAAGACGCAACGCTTCGGCCAGCTTGACGATACCCAGTGGTTCGCTGTTTACACCGACCAGCCGTACCTCAGGGCTGTTGATTTCACCGTTAATGCGATGCGATTTGTCTGTAGCGATTGGGAAACTCCATAAAAGTCAAAAAAGAAACCGTGCGTCTCACGCGGCGGGACTCACCTGTCTTAGAGCGACTTCGGCCTTGAGTCGCTCTTCGAACTGAGACCTGGAAAGAATTCCGAGGTCAACGCCCCCGCGGGCACGCACGGCCACCGTATCAGCGTGTTTTTCCTTTTCACCGCAGACGAGGATGTACGGAACCTTCTGCACGCTGTGTTCCCGAATTTTATACGTTATCTTCTCGTTACGCAAATCGGCGTGCACTCTAAAGCCTTGTTTTTTCAGCGTTTGTGCAACGGAAGCGACGTAGTCAGCCTGGGCATCGGAGATATTGCAGACGACCACCTGGACGGGCGCGAGCCAAGCCGGCATGGCGCCCCCGAAATGCTCGATGAGCATGCCGATGAAGCGCTCGAGGGAACCCAGGATCGCCCGATGCAGCATGACGGGCACCTTGCGGGAATTGTCCTCGTCGACGTATTCGGCGCCCAGGCGCCCGGGCATCGAGAAATCCACCTGCATCGTGCCGCACTGCCAGGGGCGCCCCAGGGAGTCTTTGAGCGTGTATTCGATTTTCGGGCCGTAGAACGCGCCCTCCCCGGCCGAAATGGAAAACTCGCAGTTGGAGCGCCGCAGGGAATCCATCAGGGCCGCCTCCGCCTTGTCCCAAATCGCGTACGAGCCCACGCGCTTGCCTTCCGGCGGCCGGGTCGCGACCTTGTAGATGATGTCCGTAAAGCCAAAGTCGGCATAGACCTTTTGTAACAGCGCCGTATAGGCGACGCATTCTTCCAGGATCTGGTTTTCCGTGCAGAAGATATGTCCGTCGTCCTGCGTGAATCCGCGTACGCGCATGATCCCGTGGAGGCTTCCCGAGGGCTCATTGCGATGGCACTGGCCGAATTCCCCGTATCGCAGCGGCAGATCGCGATAACTATGCAGCCCGGCCTTGTAAATCTCGACGTGTCCGGGGCAGTTCATGGGCTTGAGCGCATAGACGCGATTTTCGGACTCGGTCGTGAACATGTACTCCCGGTAGTTTTCCCAGTGGCCCGTGCGCTCCCAGAGCTCGCGATCGAGGATCTGGGGCGCTTTGACCTCCTGATAGCCGTTGTCCTGGTAGACCCGCCGCATGTACTGCTCGACCTGCTGCCAGATGACCCAGCCCTTGGGATGCCAGAAAACCAGGCCCGGAGCCTCTTCTTGCATGTGAAACAGATTCAGCGCGCGCCCGAGCTTCCGGTGGTCGCGTTTTTCGGCCTCTTCTAGCAGGTGGAGATAGGAGTCTTGCTCATCCTTAGTCGCCCAGGCCGTACCGTAGATGCGTTGCAGCATTTCGTTCTTGGAATCGCCTCGCCAGTAGGCGCCAGCGACCTTCATGAGCTTGAACACCTTCAGGTGTCCGGTCGAGGGCACATGGGGCCCGCGACACAAGTCGATGAAGTCGCCCTCGCGGTAAAGGGAGATCGCCTCGTTCGAGGGGATGGAGGCGATGATCTCGGCCTTGTACGCCTCACCGATCGAGCGGAAGTACGCCACCGCATCGTCGCGGCTGCGAACCTCGCGCGTGACGGGAATGTCGCGACGTGCGAGTTCACCCATCTTTTTCTCGATCGCCGCAAGGTCCTCGGGCGTAAAGGGCCGCTTATACGAGAAGTCGTAATAGAAGCCGTTTTCGATCACGGGACCAATGGTCACCTGCGCGTCGGGAAAAAGCTCCTTGACCGCATAAGCCAGAAGGTGGGCCGTGGAGTGTCGAATGAGGTCCAGTCCGTCAGGGTCCTTGATGGTTACAACCGCGAGATCAGCGTCGTGTTCGACAAGAAAGGAGGTGTCAACGAGATGCCCGTTCACACGGGCGCCCAATGCCGCCTTGGCGAGCCCGGGCCCGATCGCGCCAGCGATGGCGGCCACGGTGAGCGGCTGCTCGAATTCACGCACCGAACCGTCGGGTAATTTGATATGAAGCATGTTCGAAGTCTTTTGGCGTTTTGAGAACAAAAAAGCGCGGCACGCCGCGCTTTTGAATGTAGCCGCGGACAAGCGTCCGGGGCGACGGGCAAGCGGCCGCCTAGGGGCGATGAACCTCTGTCCAAGTTCGCGGTGTCATAACCATGTTTTGGGCCCTTTCTCTCGCCGATGCCTTTAGTGCGATCCACATTCTATCAAGGTTGCAGCGCGAGGGGAGCCCGACGTTGCGCCGAATCCACGAGTGGCGGTCTGATTGGGGCAATGTCCGAGTTCCGCCCGCAGCAGCAAGCTATTCCTTGGGTGACTCCTCCGCGGGAGCCTCAAAGGCCGGCGGTACCAGGCGCTCTCCGTTGCGGCGACGATGGATCGGAGGCAGAACGTCCCTTTCGAGCCAAAGCCGAAACGCGGCGACCTGACGGCCCCTTAAGGCCGAGAGCCACGCAAGAAGCGCCGTCTCGTTGACCCCCACGGTGCGCGATTCGGGAAGAATCAGGCAATCGTCCGGATTGAAACGGGCGATCTCGACATGATGAACGCTCAGTCTTGCCGCCTTGCGGACATCCTTTAGGGCGATCCAGATGGCCCCATCCACTTCTTCGACCCTGACCTGGCGCCCCTCGAATTCATAGTATCGGCCCTGCCACTTCTCAAGTGACATGGCGCGTGAGAAGCGTACCAGCGCGGGAAAAAAACCGAGTACTCCGGGCAGGAGCCAGGGCAAGGTCAGAGGTGAAATCAATACCGCCATAAAGAGCGCCGAGCGGCGCTCAGTAAAGTGCGACGCAATAAGGAAGCCGAGAAAGCACATCCCAAGCGAGACGCCGAGCCGCCAGAGCGAGCCCGCCATCGACATCGGATCCCGCATGCCGGGAGCCGACCCACGAAAGTACCGGCTAAGGCGCGACATGGCTCTTCGTTTCTTCCTCTTTGTGCAGGTGGGTCCGGGCCGCGCAGAGAAAAACTGGGCCAGCGGCTCTTGCGGCCTAGTGTACCTTTGCAACGCGCGCCTCTAGGGCGATCTCGCACGTGAACCTGGCAAGCGGCTCGGGCCAATACCCAGCCGTGGGTGAAGACGCGCGGCCTTGGTGCAATAATGGGGCCGCACGATTCAACTAGGCCACGCCGGTCCTCAACGCCTCATGGACATCTCCTTTCGCAAGCTGCACCCTCATTTCGCAGCCGAAGTCGTCGGTACAATTTCTCTGGGACGCAGCGACGGAGCGCGGGCGATCGAGCGAATCCGTGGCGCGATGGACGAGTACGCCGTCCTGGTGTTTCGCACCCAGCCGCTCGACGATCAAGAGCAATTGGACTTCTCACGTCGGCTGGGCGGCGACCTTCACATGAAAACCGGCGCAGCCGTCATTGCAAAAAGCCGCCTTGGAACCGAGGCATTCGCCGACATCTCCAACGTGGACGAGACGGGCGCCATCCTGCCCAGTGGCGACCGCAGGCGCATGTATGCGCTGGGGAACCGTCTTTGGCACACGGATGCCTCGTTCCAGGACCCCCCGGGACGCTATTCGATGCTCTCGGCCAAGATTGTTCCCCCGGTGCCAGCCGACACCGAGTTCGCCGACATGCGTGCGGCCTATGACGCCTTGCCTTTGGAGACGAAGCACAGAATCGAGGGTTTGCGCGCGCATCATTCGATTGCGTACTCGCGACAGACTCTCGGGTTCGAATTCTCCGAGGGGGAAAAGGCACTGCTTAAGGGAGCCGCGCATCCCCTCGTTCGCACCCTGCCCGGCTCCGGTCGGAAATCCCTCTATCTTGCCTCGCACGCGTCACACATCCTGGACTGGCCCGTGCCTGAAGGCCGCCTTTTGCTGCGCGATCTGATCGAACACGCAACACAACCGGAGTTCGTCTATCGGCACTCCTGGCAGCCCGACGATCTCGTGATCTGGGACAACCGGGCGACGATGCACCGGGGGCGCGCCTACGAGGACACGCTCTATCGTCGGGAACTACGCCGCACGACCACCCTCGACATCGAGGCGTCACTCTGACTGGCCAGACCGGCCGGCCTCCCAGCGCACCGCTCCCGCATTTGGGAAAACGATTTCCTCACTCTGCGATTGACGTCGAGGCGGCCGTGGTCAACAATTTTCCGGAATCACGCTAGGCACGGGGCAACGCAAACTTCCGCTGGCATGATCCATCATGATGGGGAGATCAACCGTGAACCGCTTGCTCTTGGGGGCTGCGCTCTTTCTGTGCGTCTGCGGATCCGCCGAGGCGGGCTGCTACATTGCCAACTACTACAATGGCATTCCCAACGAGGTGTGCACGCCCGGAACCGGGACCGGCGTGCCGGTCAATCCCGACAAGTGGGTGGCCATTGCGGTCTCCGACAAAACCCTGGCTTACGGCTTCTCGTGGCAGGCCAACTCCGCAGAGGAGGCCGAGCGCAAGGCGATGTCTTTTTGCCTCAAATCAGCCTCCGACTGCAAGGTCAAGATCACGCAGCTCAACATGTGTCTTGCGCTTGCCGAAAGCGTGAACGATCTGACGTGGGGGGTCGACAGCGACCGCAACGGCAAGCGCGCCCAGGCGAAGGCACTGGCGCAATGCCGCAAGTACAACGGCAAGGACTGCCGGGTTGTCGCGGACCCGTGCTCTCACGACGAATGAAGTCGCGCCCGTGGCAACGCCACGCCTGACAATGCTCGCAGCATAGCGCCTCGAAGATCTACGCAAGGCCGCCGCGCTGCGATCTCAGCCTTCCAAATGGGCACCCCGATAGGGGCAACGTGAGCGATGTGTCTTGCGCTTGGCGAAAGCGTGAACGATCTGACGTGGGGGCTCGACAGCGACCGCAACGGCAGGCGCGCCCAGGTGAAGGTCACCTCCTCGAGGAAACGACTAGCTCGCAGGACCCTGCGGATCAGACCAAGAAGGGGAGTAATCCCAGCAGGGCCGGTTGACCTCGAACTTATCCTGATTTCTCTCTCGTAGAGGAGGGCCAAGCGTCCAAGGTCTGGAGGTCTCAGGTCAGGGTTGTGAGCCGCTGGTCACACCGCACCAATTGCAGCAGGGGCCGACCGATGGAAGGTTTGCAGTCTCTAGTGCAGCTCAAAATCATTGTCAGTTCGCGGGGCGAACCACGACGAACGGGTATGACGGCCGGGTGGTCGTGGACGCGGCGCAAGTGGTTCCCATCTCAACCGTGGTCCGCTCTGCAATGCAAAATGTCGTGGATTGAGCTAAATCAATTCAGTGAATCGCGACGACCGGAATGAAAAAAGCCATTCAGGCGTGGCCACCGAACCAGCCCAGAGTAGCCCGTCCTGGTCCGAGCGAAGGATCGAACAGGTCTGAGGAGACGCCCATGATCGAAACGCACAGCCCGCCAAGGGGCGCTATCCATTCGTTGGTATTGATTCCCGGGTGGCGTGCGTGCCGGCAGTTAGCTTGCGCAGTGGTACTGACCCTCGTGGGAGCCTGCGCGGGCCTTCCTCAAATCGACCGCTCGGGCAGCTTTGTGGTCACGGCGATACCGATCTCCGGCGACACGACACTCGGTCGAATCGCCCAGACTTCGCAACCGTCCCTTGAGCTGTCTGGCTTTCGCTTGATGCCGCTTGGCGCCTTCGCTCTTGACGCACGACTGCAATTGGCACGCCGCGCAGAGCGTTCGCTGGATGTGCAGTACTACGACTTCGAAAACGACGCG
>JBEKVI010000046.1:0-40180 GCA_049514215.1 Burkholderiaceae bacterium | reverse complement strand
AAAGAAACCACATACAAGATCATCTTGCATCACTTAATATAACAAGAGTGAAATTAAAAACACAAATTCCAGCCCACAGAAGCAGTCTTCCCGTTTTGCATAGATCTCGACCTTGCCGCCAAGGTAGGCACTTAAGCGTTTCAAAGGCTGAATGGGCGTGGGTCCGAAGGTCAGTGGGTACCGGGGATACTTTGCGAGTTTCATCTTTGCAACTCCGATCAGGAAATCGAATGAGCCCTGAACCTCTGGGACCGGGCGGCGCAGCGACCAAGACGCTCATCGTACGGGATCCTTCAGAAAACAGGGTTGCGAATTGGCCGTATAATTTCGAATACCCAGCGGCATATTGGGACAATTCATCCTTTTTATTGCACGAAGATGCGAAGGCAGACAATAAAATTGCAATCCAAGTCTGCGGTCTTGCGCAGATCGAAGGCCGATTCGAAGCCTTCCGTCTTGGATAGGACGGATCGGACGATCCTAAAGCTGCTCCAGCGCGATGCCTCAATATCCAACGTCGCGCTCGCAGGCCGGGTCAATCTGAGCCCGGCCGCGTGCCTGCGTCGCGTCGAACGCCTAAAGACGGACCGCTTCATCGAAGGGATTGTCGCCCTCTTGAATCCCCGCGCCCTTGAGCTCGGAATGCTCGCGTTGATCGGCGTGGTACTCGATCGCTCAACTCCAGATTCGTTTGCGGCGTTCGAGAAGGCGGCGCAGAAAATCTCCGGGTGCCTCGAATGCCACGTGGTGACGGGAGAGTTCGATTATTTCATGCTCGTGAGAACGCGCGATAACGACAGCTACAACCAGCTACACGCCTCGCAGCTTCTTTATCATCCGGGGGTCCGGCAGATCCGCACGTTCATGGTCTTAAAGCAGGTCTTCTCGACGACCCAGCTGCCCCTCGCCTAGGCCGCGTCACTGGTGCACGAGCCGTGGAGCGATCTACAGGCCCAATGCGCTCAGACCCGGATGCTCGTCAGGACGTCGACCGCTGGGCCAGAGGAACTTGCGCTCGGAGGCTGCGATCGCGAGGTCGTTGATCGAGGCGTGCCGCGTCTGCATGAGGCCGTTTTCGGCGAACTCCCAGTTCTCGTTGCCATAGGAGCGGAACCACTGTCCGGACTCATCGTGCCATTCGTAGGCGAAGCGCACTGCGATGCGGTGCGTCCCGAACGCCCAGATCTCCTTGATGAGCCGATAGTCGAGTTCTCGTGCCCACTTACGCGTGAGAAACGCGCGAATCTCCTCGCGTCCGTGGGGAAATTCGGCACGGTTGCGCCACCGGCTTTCGAGCGTATACGCCAGCGCTACGCGCGCCGGATCCCGGCTATTCCAGGCGTCCTCGGCGGCCCGCACCTTGACGGTGGCCGTCTCGAGGTTGAACGGCGGCAGGGGCGGTCGGGGAACTTCGGATTCGCTCATGGGTTCCGCTTTCCTAAGGGTGACTAAGCCGAAGTCGCCAGGGCCGCCTCGGTCGTGAGCGGTGCGTGGCGTCCGGCCTGTCCCCTGCGCGCGGCGATGTTCTCAGCAAGGAAGGCTGCATCACGGGCGACCCCGGAGAAACGCCCCGAGCCCCACGTGTAAAGCCACGGAAGACCCAGAAAATAAAGACCCGGAACGGGAGTCACGCCGCGGCTGTGGCGCGGCAGGCCGCGTCCATTGAACACCGGCAAATCGAGCCAATCGAAGTCCGGCTTAAAGCCGATACACCAGACGATGGTCGAGACTCCGGCCGCCTTCAGATCGAGCTTCGTGCGCTCCGCCGGCGGCTCCCACACTGGTCGATAGGTCTGCCCGGCGGGTGCATCGATACCGTGCTCCAGGATGTACTGGTCGATCGAGGCATTAATGCGGTTGTACACCTGATCGGCCTGATCCAGATTCTGCTTGAGGTTCTCTGCAAACGTAAGGACATCGCCCTCGAGACCCGTGAGCGCACCCAAAAGCTCCATCCCCTCCTTGGCAAAGCGACGCAGATCGATGTCCCGACCGCCATCCCTCCCCGTGACGTAGTGGTTGGTGTTGTCGCGCACCCCCTCGCGAAGTGGATGCTGATCCACGGGCAGATCGTAATAGCCCATCTCCGAGAGCCAGTCCACGACGTCCTTGCCGCGGTGAAAACGCGCACAGCGCGGCGCGTTGCCGACGGCCAAAAACACCTTGCGACCGGCCAGATGGAGATCTTCGGCGATTTGCGCACCGGACTGCCCGGAGCCGACCACCAAGACCGGCCCATCGGGCAGGCTCGCTGGCGATTTATAGCGCGCCGAATGCAACTGATGGATCTGCGGCGAGAGCCGCTCGGCAAATCGGGGGACGATGGGGGTGTGGTAGCCGCCGGAAGCCACGACGACTTCGCGGGCGGCGTACGAGCCCGCCGAGGTCTCAACGAGAAAGCCTCCTTCGCGCGACGCCCCCACATGCGTCACCGCCACCCCGAGCTTGGCTGGAGGCGCTAGCATCTCGACGAACGCGTCGAGGTACGCGATGATTTCGTGCTTGACCATGAATCCGTGAGGGTCATCGCCCCGATAAGGGTGTCCCGGCAGCTGACACTGCCAGTTGGGGGTCACGAGGCAGAACGAATCCCAGCGCTCGGTCTTCCAGGTATGCAAAAGTTCCTGCTTTTCAAGGACCAGATGATCGATTGCTCGCTCCTTTAGGCAATAGCTCATCGACAGTCCGGCCTGGCCGCCACCAACGATGATGACTTCATGCTCTTCGGGTACGGCGCTTCGCACGGGGGAATTAGAGGTCATGGATCTTTCTCCACGAAGGCAAGACGATTCAGTCGATTTCCAATACGGTCACGTGCGCATCTGGCCGGTCTTCAAAACGGGCCACGCGTCGCTCGATCTCCACCAGTTCATCCATCGCGCGCGAACAGGCGTAGCCATACTTCGCCTGGACGCGGGCCGAGCCCCGCTGGAGCGCTTCGCGGGTTCGGCCCCGAAAATCGGCGAGGGCATAGCTTTCACCGGCGGCAAGAAAATCCCGCACCACCGTAGAAGGCGAGTAGCACACCGTCTCCGATTGATCAGGCCAGCGGACGCGAAATAGGGTGACGGGCATACGCTTATGGAGTGCAGTATCGAAACCGTCAGCAGCCGTGGGCCAAAGAGGTGCTCGCGAATCTCGCCTCGGCGCTCGGTCGTGCGTGCGGTGCTCTCGTGTGACCGGCGATAAAGCTCGCCTTCGACCAGTCCCAAAGCAGGCTCTCGCTCGCGCCATCGGTGAGGTAGAGCGACGAGCCCGGTTCGACCTCTCCCACGATCGCCGCGGCGATGTCACGCTCAGCAAAGCGGGCCAGCACGGCGTCGGCCACTTCGGGTCGCACGCTTAAGATGAAGCCGTAACTGGGAAAGCTCAGGAGCCAACGATCCAGCGGCACGCCAGAAGGCCGCGGAATGGATGCGACATCGATGCGCGCCCCTTTGCCCGAACTCTCACAAAGCATGAGCGCCGTGCCGATCGCACCCGCCATGCTGATGTCCTTGGCGGCCGAGCACAGCCCCGTATTCGCCAAATCAGTCAGAACGGACAGATCCTCGCGCAACCGGCTCGCCGGCGCTCTGGTGGAGGCGTTCCAATACGGATAGGGCTCCTCGTAGGCGCCGCGCAGATCGATTGCCATGACCACCCGGTCGCCCGCTCGGGCTGCGTCACTGCGCAAGAGCGCCCGGGCGCGCCCCAGTATGGCTACGGCCAGCTGACCACGCTCGCTGCGGTTATTGCTGTGGCCGCCAACAATGGGCACCCCATAGCGCGCGGACGCCGTTGCCATACCCTTGAGCACCTCTTCGCCGGGAGTCATGCCGCGACTCCAGATCGCATCGACAACGGCCACGGGCTCCCCGCCCATGGCAAAGACGTCACTCACATTGACCATGACGCTGCAGTAGCCCGCAAACCAAGGCATGCGTTCCACGAAATCCTCAACAAGGCCTTCGATTGCGAGGAGCAGATAGCCGCCCTGACCGTCGGGTATCGCGGCACAATCGTCCCCGAGCCCCACGGCACCTGACATGTCCTGAATGCCTCCGGGCAGCGCTGCCCTGAACACGTCGACGACATCGCTAATATCGCGCTTGTGAGCGAAGCCTCGACTTTGTAGAAGCGCGGAGGTCAAAGCCGCAAGACTCATGGGCGTGCTCGGGCGCGCGTCACAATGCCATCGCGCAAGCGCTCGGATCCCCGATAGGAGGCAAGGTCGGCCTGCATCAGTCCGTGCGGTCGCCCATGGACCTGGACAGCCGAAAGAAGCCGCCAGTTCAGGCGTTCGAAAAGAGGCACGTTCTGAATCTGCACGTGGGCATAAAACGCGTCACATCCTTCAAGACAGGCGAGCCCCACCGCAAGGCGAATCAGACTGGAGCCAATGTGGCCTTGGTTGCGAAACGCCGGGTGCACCGCAAGCCGTGACCCCCACCAGATCCGCTGCAGGCCGGAATGGATGCGCACGGTACCGACGATTTCCTCGGGCATCCCCGCCACGCAGGTCGCAGCGATCAGAGTTTGTGCCGAGTCATCCAGCGAGTCCCGATCATCCCCGGAGAAAATCCCCTGCTCGATGCAAAAAACGGCACGGCGCAGTCTGCGGGCCTGTTCGAGCTCCCATTCATGGCGCGCGGGCTTGACGAGAAACGTGCTCGGCGCCGCGGCAGCTTCGAGGGTCTCGGCAAACATGTCAGGTCTCATAGACCGATAGCGAGGAACACGCACCACACTTTCCACAGCCCGCCTTGATGTCGGCCGAGCGCAGCCGTGCGCCCGCCAGAACACTGCCCAAGGGCTCGAGGATGGAGCGCATGAATTCGGAAGACGGTGCCGGATGATCCTCAAGCGGAGTGCCGCTGATGGGCACAAACGGCACGACGAAGGGATACACACCCAGTCCGATCACACGTTCGCAGATCTTGAGAATCTCCTCGCGAGAATCACCGAGACCAGCCAGAATATAGGTGCTCACCTGACCTCGACCGAACACGGACACGGCGGCCGCGAACGCATCGAGATAGCGGCTGACGGGAACGGTGGCCTTGCCGGGCATGATGCGCGCGCGCAATTCGGGATTCACCACCTCGAGATGCATCCCGAGCGTATCGATCCCGGCTGCACGCATGCGGTAGAACCATTGATCATCGTCGGGAGGCTCGCACTGACCCTGGATCGGAAGATCTACCGCGGCCTTGATGGCAAACGCGCTCTCGCAGAGGATCTCGGCACCACGGTCGCTTCCATTCGGCGTTCCGGTCGTCAGGACCATGTGCTTGACCCCGTCTAAGAGCACGGCGGCCCGGGCCACCTCGGCGAGCTGCTCCGGCGACTTGCGCGCGATGGTCCGGCCTGCGGCGAGCGACTGTCCGATCGAGCAGAATTTGCAGGCCTTCTTGCGACTCTCGTAGCGGATGCATGTCTGCAGGACGGTCGTGGCCAGGACATCGGAGCCGTGTAGTGTCGCAATCTGGGAGTAAGGAATGCCGTCGAACGTCTGGAGAGCGTAAAAGCGGGGCACCTTCGGAAACGTGATCGAGGCGATCGGAATGCTGCCCTTCAGGAGCGCGCTTTGACCCCGTGCGTCGGGGGCCAAAGCCAGGTAGGGGGAGCTGTAGGCAGCCGAGGTATGGACCGGCACCATGATCGTGTGCCCATCGATCGAGACGGCCTTGTGGTCCGACGGGCCGGCCCCACCGCGTCGGCTGGGCGCTCCCGCGCTCGGGTCAACCAGACGCAAGCCGTGCGACTGCAACTCGGTCATCAGCTGACGGTTCGACGTCGGGGCGATCTCGTTGGTGCTCATGGTTCAAACTCCCGGTGGACTCCAAGGTCGGTTCGAAAGCGTGGAAAAACCCTGCCGCAGGCGATGTCATGGAGGCCATGGTCGCCGTGGCGCGCTGGTCGATGCAAAGACTCAGCAGTTCGGGGCGGGCGTAGTGGCCCACCGAATCCATCATGCGTTTGCGCTTGGTGATGAGAGTGAAGTCCAGATCGGCGACCACCATCCCCTCGCCTTCGCGTAGCGGCGGGCTCAGATGCGCTCCTTCGGGCGATATGATCGCCGTATTGCAGCCTCCCCTAAGTCCCTTCTGCAAAGCAGGATCGGTGGTGATCGACTGAATCTGTGCATCACTAAGCCAGCCCGTCGCATTCACGACAAAGCAGCCCGATTCGAGGGCATGGTGCCGGATGGTCACTTCGATCTGTTCGGCGAAGATGGGGCCCACCAGGGAGCCCGGAAACTGGCTGCAGTGGATCTCTTCGTGCTGCGCCATGAGGGCGTAGCGCGCGAGGGGGTTGTAATGCTCCCAGCAGGCAAGCGCGCCCACGCGACCAACGCGCGTCAGAGCGGGCTTTAAGCCGCTGCCGTCGCCTTGTCCCCAGATCATGCGCTCATGAAAGGTGGGGGTGATCTTGCGGCGCTTTAACACCAGGGCCCCGTCGGCATCGAATATGAGTTGGGTGTTGTAGAGCGTTCCATGATCGCGCTCGTTGATGCCCAAGACGACGACGATGCCGCCGCGCCTGGCGCATTCGGCGACCGCGACGGTCTCCGGCCCGGGAACGGTCACGGCGTACTCGTAGAGGCGCATGTGATCCGCCCCCGATGCCACCGGCGCACGCACGAACGAGAAATAGGGATAGTAGGGTACGAAGGTCTCGGGGTAGACCACGAGCTCCACGCCTTTTGCGGCGGCCTCGTCAATCGAACGACAGACCTTTGCGATCGTGTCCTCGGGCCGATCCAGAACCGGCGCGATCTGTACGGCCGCGGCTCGAACGATGCGTTTGGCGCTCATGGTCAGGGGCACTTGTGGCTAGAGCGTCCAGGTGTTCAGAATGAACGCGTTGGCCTTACGATGCAGCAGGATGAGATCGAGCACGTCCAGCGGGCTGATCGGCCGGATGCCTTCGATAAGCGAGGGTTCACCATGGCCGTAGAGCGCCTGAAGGGCAAAACGGCACGCGTAGACCTTGGCGCCTTCTTCCATCAGCTTGATGAGCTGCTTGTTGAAATTCTGATGTCCCGGAAAGGCTTCATCCCCCAGGGTCGGAAATCCGCGCTGCACGCCCAGCGTGACACCGGGACCGTAGAGCAGCACGGAGGTGTCAAACCCCTTGCGCTTCAAACGCGTGGCCTGCAGAAGATTCACGAGGCCGATCGAGCCCTCGAAGGCGACCGTATGAAACGTCACGAGCGCCTTTTCACCGGGTTCGGCCTTGACGTCCTCAAATACCTTCTCTTCATAGTCAACCAGAAAGTCGCCCTTCTGGTGGTGCGCATGCGTGACGGCGGGCATAGTAGGTCTCCGAAAGGGTGGCAAAAAAGGGGTACGCGCGTGGCCCGATCTTTGCAACGAGCATGCCACCACTACCAAGCACACGTGCGATCAATATGCAATCAAAAAGCAGTGGAGCCGTTCGGGGCGCCGAAAGTTTTTTTGAACCTCGCGCGCGGCGCTCACAAAGCGGGTTTCGGGAAGCCGAAACGGGATGTTGCGATGCACTATGATGGTGCCATCCGCCTCTTTGTGTGGCGAAGAAGTCAGTTTGTGGTGCACGAGATGCGGACCACAGGGGCGCGTTGCCCAAGCGCGGCGTTCCCCTCATATCCGATCAAGATCGGGCAAGAATCCGATCATGTGGTGGCGCAAAAAGCGATAGTCGATCAGCCCGCATGAGCAAGCTCACCCGGCACTGGTCCCGTCATCTTGAAGCGAGCGACAAGCCCGCCTATCTCATGATCGCCGACCTCATCGCCGAGGACGTTCGCAGCGGACGGTTAAGCGCACGCGAGCGCCTGCCGGCCTTGCGCGAATTGGCCGGCGAGCTGCGCTTGAACTACACGACCGTCGCGCGCGGCTATGCCGAGGCGCGCAAGCGCGGCCTCATCGATGGCCGCGCAGGTACCGGAACATTTGTTCGCGGCACAAGCCCGGCGCTGCCGCTGCGTGGCGGCAGCGGCGCCGAGATGACGATGAACATGCCGCCCGAGCCGCGCGATCCGGCGCTGCTCGCGCGCCTTCGGGAAGGCGTGGCAGCGGCGCTCACGCAGGGTGATTTCTACGATCTTCTGCGCTACCAGGATTTCGGAGGCAGTGCGGAGGACCGGGAGGCGGGTGTGCACTGGATGCAGCGCCAGCTTCCGAGCCTGTCTGCCGACCGCGTTCTCGTCTGTCCGGGCCTGCATGCTGCGCTGACGGCGCTCATGAGCCAGCTGGCGCGCCCGGGTGAGCTCATCTGCGTCGAGTCACTCACCTATCCGGGAGTCAAGGCCATCGCCGCCCAGCTTGGGATCCGGTTGCATGCCCTGCCCTTAGATGAGGAAGGGCCCAGCGCCGAAGTGTTCGAATACGCGTGCAAGAATCTGGCGCCGCGCGCCCTCTACTGCAACCCCAATCTGCTTAATCCGACGACACAAACGGTGACCCGCAGCCGCCGTGAAGCGCTGGCCGAGATTGCTCTGAATTACAGCATCCCGATCATTGAAGACGATGCCTACGCGATGCTGCCCCGGCGTACGCCCATCCCGCTGGCGCTGCTTGCGCCCGAGCTCACCTATTATGTAACCGGGTTCTCCAAGTGCCTGGGGGCGGGACTGCGCACCGCCTATGTGGTCGCTCCCAACGCTCGGCGGGCGCAGCGCTTGGCCGGGGCCCTGAGGGCTTTGACCGTGATGTCCTCTCCAGTCACCAACGCCCTGGCCACCCGCTGGGTCGTCGACGGGACCGCCGAGGCGATGCTCGTTGCCGTGCGCGCCGAGTCGGCAAGCCGGCAGCTTCTCGCCGCGCGACATCTCGAAGGTCACGCATTCGACGCTCATCCGGAAGGCTTTCATCTCTGGCTTCCCTTGGCCTCGTCCTGGAGCGTGGTCGAGTTCGCCTCGTATTTGCGCACGCAGGGGGTAGGGGTCGTGGCCAGTGCCGCCTTCGCCACGGATGCCGACCCGCCAGACGCCGTGCGCATCTGTCTGGGAGGGCCCCTCACGATGGAAGAATGCGATGGCGCGCTCGCGCTCATTGCCGAAACGCTCGCCCATCCTCTTCATCCGCATGCGACCGTGCGCTAAGGCGAAGCCGTGGCGAGCGGCCGACAAAAACCTTGATGCTGTGCGAGGCAATCGGGCGCAAGTCGGGCCTTTGCGTTCTCCGCAGTGCCGAATTCTTGGAGGAGCCACCTCGACTTAAGGAGGGCCCGGGGTTTTGAAATTCGAACCAACAGACGGGACTAGGCATGCTCCATGCGCGTCTTCATGCGTCGCTCGCGCCGGTCGGGTTTGGGGTTCCTCGGAATGCTTTTACGAAGTTGCACCACGTGGCTTGCGCATCCGGTACCAACCACCTGTGCCGCGCGCGAAACAATTGTCGAATTCGGTCTTCCCATTGTGTGCTTTGAGCGCTATGCTGAGTACGGGTGGTTGTATGTTCTCCGAGTTCTCACCCAACCTGGACGGTTTCATGGCGATGAGGCAGTGACCGGAAAGTCAGTTAGCGCATCCAAACTAAGCGTACTGCGCCCCAAGCGCGCAGAAGGTCGTCTTCACTGTCCCTCCGTCTCCCATCGCTGGTCAGCGCGCAAAGTGTCAACGCGGCTTGGCCGCTCGACCTCCCGCCAGACGACCCACGCTCAAAGCCGAGTCGGAGTTGGGCAGATTCTTACAACGCTCGTCACTTCGTGCCAAGCCTGTGTGTGCTCCGGCTCGGAGAGTCCGACCCAAGTGGGGAAGCATCTTCCCCACGTTCGCGCTTATCTTCTCGGGGCCCATGACAAACCAGGAGGCCTATGGCGATGACCGTATCTAGGATGGAGGCGGGACGAACTTGATTGCCGCCCCGCACTCCCGGTTCCGCCGCACTTTTCGGGCGCGGCACGACGAAGTAACCTTCTTCGTCGCCCAAGCAGCCCTCTTCTCCGTAGTTCTCCCTACCCCGTCCGACACAAGCACGCCTGCGTTGACAGTTCATAGAGGACTTGGCGCAACGCGCAGATCGTCCTGGCGAAGCGGTAATAAGAAACGATTGCGCCAATGGCATGGCCCCGAACCATCGATGCCGATAAATGGTCGAAACCATAGGGGCACGTCATCGAAAAAGCGCCTAACGCTGCGAGCCGTGCCGTGCGAAGGAATGTCAACGCGCAGCACGCGTGTTGGGTTCCGCGCAACCTGCGGGGCACCCCGGATCCCCACTTCATGTCAGGGTCGTTCCTCGACTCAAAGGACATGGCAACTTTCTTGCTTACTGCGGCCTGTGTGCCTGAGTGGTACTACCCGTGACGATTGCAAAAGTGTGGCATTGCCTAGCACGTCGAACGAAACCAAAACACTCTCTCATGCGTTAGTGTTAAACAGAGGGGCAATTGACCATCTGTTCGAGCGCGGGAATGTCGGAACCGGGTGCTATGTTGAAATCGCGTAAGCAAATGCAATTGAAGAGGACTTGGACCGTTCAGTATCGATGTCGTCGTTCGAAAATCCGCGGCCGCCAAGTTGTGAGTTCGCCCGGGAGTGATCCGGATTCGTTTTCGTAACGCTAGTCGTCCTGTCGTTGGAGCGCGCGAATGGAAAATATTGTCGCAGGTTACAAGTCTCAATACGTCAAGTCACTCGAAGAGGACATGAGCCTCGAAGAGTACCTCGCGTTGGCCAAGCGGAACCCGATGGTTTACGCTTCACCGGCCGAGCGGATGCTCGCTGCCATCGGCGAACCTGAGACGATCGACACGCGCAACGATCCGCGCCTGTCCCGGCTCTTCTCGAACCGCCCGATCCGGCGCTACCCGGCGTTCGAAGAGTTTTTCGGCATGGAAGACGTGATCGGACAGATCGTCGCGTTCTTCAAGCATGCGGCGCAGGGACTCGAGGAACGCAAGCAGATCCTCTATTTGCTCGGACCCGTAGGCGGAGGCAAGTCGTCGATCGCCGAGCGCCTCAAGAGCCTGATGGAGGCCTATCCGATCTATGCGCTCAAGGGGTCGCCGGTGAACGAATCGCCGCTGGGTCTGTTCTCCCCGGAGCGTTTCGGCGCGACGCTGGAATCCGAATATGGCATCCCTCGCCGATATCTTTCGGGAATCATGTCTCCTTGGGCGGTGAAGCGTCTGCGTGAATTCGAAGGAGACATCTCCAAGTTTCGCGTGGCCCGCATCCAGCCGTCGGTCTTGCGGCAAATCGCCATCGCCAAGACCGAGCCGGGGGACGAGAACAATCAGGACATCTCGTCACTGGTGGGCAAGGTCGATATTCGCAAGCTCGATCGCTTCGCCCAGGACGACCCCGATGCCTACAGCTACTCGGGCGGCTTGTGCTTGGCCAATCAGGGTCTGCTCGAATTCGTGGAAATGTTCAAAGCGCCCATCAAGATGCTGCACCCGCTTCTGACGGCGACGCAGGAAGGGAACTTCAAGGGCACCGAGGGCTTCTCGGCCATTCCCTTTAACGGATCGATCCTCGCGCACTCCAACGAGTCCGAGTGGCAGAGTTTTCGGAACAACAAGCATAACGAGGCTTTCCTCGATCGTATCTATATCGTCAAGGTCCCCTACTGCCTGCAACTGAGCGAAGAGGTCAAGATCTACGACAAGCTCTTGCGCAACAGTTCGCTCGAAGCGGCGCCCTGCGCGCCCGGTACGCTTGAAATGATGGCCCAGTTCTCGGTGCTATCGCGGCTGAAGGAACCCGAGAACTCGAGCATCTACTCCAAAATGCGCGTCTACGATGGCGAATCGCTCAAGGACGTGGATCCGAAGGCCAAGGCGCTGCAGGAATACAAGGACTACTCGGGGACCGACGAGGGCATGAGCGGCGTCTCGACGCGCTTTGCCTACAAGATTCTTTCGAGCGTGTTCAACTACGATGCAGTCGAAGTCGCCGCCAACCCGGTCCATCTGATGTATGTCCTCGAGCAGCGCATCGCCCGAGAAGACTATCCTGAAGAGGTCAAGCGCCGCTACCTGGAGTTCGTCAAGGGCTACCTTGCGCCCCGGTACGCCGAATTCATCGGCAAGGAAATCCAGACGGCCTATCTCGAGTCGTATTCCGAATATGGCCAGAACATCTTCGATCGCTATGTCACTTTCGCCGACTGCTGGATCCAGGACGAAGACTTCCGCGACCCCGAGACTGGTGAGAGCTTTGACCGCGTCGCCCTGAATTCCGAACTCGAAAAGATCGAGAAGCCAGCGGGCATCGCCAATCCGAAGGACTTCAGAAACGAAATCGTCAATTTCGTCTTGCGCGCCCGCGCCAACAATTCAGGCAAGAATCCTGCTTGGACCAGTTACGAGAAACTTCGGGAAGTCATCGAGAAGAAGATGTTCTCGAACACGGAGGATCTGCTGCCGGTCATCTCCTTTAATGCCAAGGCTTCGGTCGAGGATCGCCAGAAGCACCAGAGCTTTGTGGATCGGATGGTGGCCAAAGGGTATACGGAAAAGCAGGTACGACTTTTGTGTGAGTGGTATTTGCGGGTGAGGAAATCTTCGTAGCGGAGGCAAAATGAACTCCCTTATTGACCGTCGTTTAAACGGCCGCAACAAGAGTGCCGTTAATCGGGAGCGCTTTTTGCGCCGATACAAGGAGCAGGTCCGAAAAGCAGTACAGGATCTGGTTCAAGAGCGCTCGATCAAGGAAATGGATCAGGGGGGAGAAATCAACCTGCCCATCCGCGATATTTCCGAGCCGACGTTTCGGCATGCACCTGTGGGCGACCGCGAGTCGGTCCACCCCGGCAATCGCGAGTTTTCCCGCGGCGACAAGATCAAGAGACCGCAGGGCGGTCAGGGGTCCGGCAAGGGCGAGCCGGGCGAAGGTGAAAGCGTCGATCAGTTCACCTTCACGCTCTCGCGTGAAGAGTTCATGAGCATTTTCTTCGACGATCTCGAGCTACCCAACATGGAGCGCAACCAGTTGGGACCGACGCCGGAGAAAAAATGGACCCGCGCCGGCTATACGACGTCGGGTTCGCCCAGCCTCTTGTCGATCCCGCGCACCATGCGGACCTCGCTTGGCCGGCGGGTTGCGCTGGCGGGCGCCGTCCGAGAAGCCGTGGAGGAGGCGGAAGTCGCACTGGCCGAGGCCGAGGAATCCGGAGCCGACGAGTTGATCGTTGCCGAACTTGAGGCGACCCTCGTTAAGGCGCGCTCGCGTTCGCTGCACATCCCCTTCCTGGACGATCTGGATCTTCGGTATCGCAACCGCGTTTCGACCCCGATGCCGGTGGCGCGTGCCGTCATGTTCTGTCTCATGGACGTCTCCGCTTCCATGGACGAGGAAAAGAAGGATCTCGCCAAGCGCTTTTTTACATTGCTCTACCTGTTTTTGTCGCGCAAGTATGAGCACGTCGAGGTCGTGTTCATCCGCCATACGGATGACGCCGAGGAAGTCGACGAGGACACCTTCTTCCACGACCCCAAAAGCGGCGGGACGGTGGTGCTCTCAGCGCTTGAGCTGATGCGCAATATCGTCGATGAGCGCTTCCCATCGGGCAGCTGGAATGTGTACGCGTCCCAGGCTTCCGACGGCGACGCATTCGGAGCCGATTCCGGCCGCAGCGCCCGCTTTCTATCAGAGATGATTCTGCCGCGGTGCCGCTACTTCGCCTACATCGAGATTCCGAACGATGCCGAATCCCGTAAAAGCAGCCTGTGGGCCGAGTACGAGCAGCAAAGCTGTTCCCACTTCGCCATGCGTCGAATCGTCGATCGCGGGGAAATCTACCCGGTCTTTCGCGAGCTGTTCAAGAAGGAAACGGCATGACTCCGCTCTCGACCGGTTCGGACTGGGATTTCGAGCTGCTGCAGCGCTACGACGACGAGATCAGTATCGTCGCCCGCGAATATGGGCTCGACACCTATCCGAATCAGATCGAGGTGATCACGTCCGAGCAGATGCTCGATGCCTACGCCTCGGTGGGTCTTCCGATTGGCTATCCCCACTGGTCCTACGGCAAGGAATTCATTCGCAACGAACAGGCCTATCGCAAGGGCGCCCAGGGCCTGGCGTACGAAATCGTCATCAATTCGAACCCCTGCATTGCCTATCTCATGGAAGAGAACACCATGGCGTTGCAGGCGCTCGTGATCGCGCACGCGAGCTATGGGCACAACTCGTTTTTCAAAGGAAACTATCTCTTTCGGCAGTGGACCGACGCCGACAGCGTCCTTGACTATCTGGTTTTCGCACGCAAATACGTCATGGACTGCGAAGAGCGCCACGGCATCCAGGCGGTCGAAGATATTCTGGACTCCTGTCATGCCCTGATGTCGCACGGCGTGGACCGTTATAAACGACCGGTGAAGATCTCGCTGCGCGAAGAGGCCGCCCGCCAAAGCGCGCGCGAGGAACATGCGCGCCGACAGTTCGATGACCTATGGCGCACGCTCCCGACCGCCACGAAGTCAGCCGGATCGGCTCCCCGCAACGTCTTCCCGGCTGAGCCCGAAGAGAACCTGCTCTATTTCATCGAAAAGCACTCTCCGGTCCTCGAACCGTGGCAGTCCGAGCTCGTTCGCATCGTGCGCAAGATCGCGCAGTATTTCTATCCCCAATCGCAGACCAAGGTCATGAACGAGGGCTGGGCGACCTTCTGGCACTACACCATCTTGCACCGGCTTCACGAGAAGGGACTCGTCACTGACGGATTCATGCTTGAGGTCTTGCAAAGCCACACCAATGTGGTCGCGCAGCGTGGCTTCGATGAGCGCGGGTACGGCGGGATCAATCCCTATGCCCTCGGGTTTGCGATGATGCGCGATCTAAGGCGCATCTGCGAGGCGCCCACCCCCGAGGACCGGGAATGGTTTCCTGATTTCGCGGGCGGAAACTGGCAACAGGTCCTTGACTTTGCCATGCGTAACTTCAAGGACGAGTCTTTCATCGGCCAATACCTCTCACCCAAGTTGATCCGTGAGTTTCGCCTGTTCGCCATCGCCGATCACGAGGCGCAGTCCCATCTTGAAGTCGATGCCATTCACGACGACGAAGGTTATCGCCGCGTTCGCAAGCTCTTGGCCGAGCAGAACAATCGTGACCGCGTGGTCCCGGACATTCAGGTCGTCCGCTATCGGCGCGAGTCGGATCGGGGTCTGGTCCTACGCCACCAGGTTCATCGCGGCCGTCGCCTCGACGACGAATCTGCCAACCAGGTCCTCTCCCACCTTGCGCGGCTTTGGGGATTTGCGGTCGAACTCGAAGAAGTCGATGAAAGTGGTCGCGTGATCGCCGGCCGCGTGCGCGCCGCAGCCTAGTTTTCCCGTCTCATCTTCGGATTCCTGAACGCATCCAGGCCGAAGGCCGGTGCGTTGCCCTCCGTTGTTGTGGCGCCGAGTCAATCCCCGTCGCCAGCACGCGCACCCAGATCCACTGCGCCTAGCGCACGTCTTCCTTCCTGAAGTGCGGGTTCTGAATCAGGCCGAAATGGTTCCCGAAGGGATCGGTGACCGCGGCCGTTCGAATCCCCTCACCGACATCGGTCACGGACTCTAGGGCCGTCGCGCCCAGCAAACACAGTCGAGCCAACTCCTCCTCGATCGAGTCGACGCCCCAAAGTGCTCGCGATCCCAGGGTACTTGGCGTGCCTTCAGGAACCAGGCCGAGCTCGAAGCCGCCCACGGAGAATCCGACATAGAACGGTTGATCGAAATACGGCTTTAGATTCAAAGCGCGGGTATACCAGTCTCTCGCCTTGGCCAAATCGGGTGCTGGATAGATGACGGTGCGCAAGCCCAGGATCATGCGTGTTCTCCTTGAGGTGGGACAGCACCTCGTCCAAGGATCTCGAGGCTTATGCGATTCCGAGCGCGTCGCCGCCCTGGTCCGCGTAAGCCGATCCCTTCAGTTCGACGGTATTGCCCTGCGGATCTTTCAAATAGATCGAAGGGCCCTCGCCCTCCGCGCCAAACCGGGAAGCGGTCACGCCGGCCGCAATGCCATACGCTTCGAGGTGGCGGCGGATCGCCGCCTCGTCAAAAGGATCGACCCGCAGGCAGAAGTGATCGAGATTTCCCCCCTCGACGACGACCGCACGACCTTGTGCACCGCCCAGTTTCCCGTCGACGGGAACAAGATCGATGAGGGATCGACCTGCGCGTAGCTGGATGAGCCCGACCGTGTCGTCGCGACGCTCGACGGTGCAGCCCAGAACGTCCCTGTAGAACGCCAGCATGGGCGCAAGATCGACCACCCGCAAGACCAGATGATCGAGCTCACGAATCGGGATCATAAAAGCGCTTGGGACCATTTCGCCTTGCGCGGCGCCGGCTCGCTCTCGCGCTCGAGGCCGCGGTGGCGCGCGGCGCCCGATCGCCTAGCCGAAATTCTTGGCCGCGAATTCCCAGTTGACCAGATTCCAGAAGGCCTCGACGTACTTGGGACGGGCATTGCGGTAATCGATGTAGTAGGCGTGTTCCCAAACGTCGCAGGTCAAAAGTGCCTTGTCCGGCGTCGTCAAGGGCGTAGCGGCGTTACTCGTGCTCACGATGTCGACCGAGCCGTCGGACTTTTTCACGAGCCAGGCCCAGCCCGAACCGAACGTGCCGACCGCAGCCTTGGTGAACGCCTCCTTGAAGGCCGCATAACCGCCAAACTTCTTGGTAATGGCCGCAGCGAGGGCGCCTTGCGGCTCTCCACCGCCCTTGGGAGAAAGGCTATGCCAGTAGAACGTGTGGTTCCAGACCTGGGCCGCATTGTTGAAAATGCCGCCGGACGACTTCTTGACGATATCTTCGAGCGAAGCGTTCTCGAACTCCGTTCCCTTGATCAGATTGTTCAGGTTCGTGACATAGGTCTGATGATGCTTGCCGTAATGGTATTCCAGGGTCTCCTTGGAGATGTTCGGCGCCAGACCCTCAAGGGGATAAGGCAGTTCGGGTAACTTGTGTTCCATGGCAATTCCTCGGTTCGGTGGGTGGGAATCCGGTACGAGTGGCCGATTCTAGGCGACTCGTGTAGCGACAGCAAATTTCAGCCCGAATTTCCCTGCGCGGAGTCAGGGCTTTTCGTGATCGACCCCGACTACGTCGGCAATCGCCGTGCCACGTGCAAGGCGAAGATGAAGGCGGTCGTTAAGCTGCAACCTGCCCGCCTCGAACACGACGCGACCCTCGGTGTCCGTCACGATGGCGTAACCTCGCTCCAGCAGACCCAGGGGATTTAATAGCTCGAGCCGCGTGCGCGCGAGTTCGAATCGATTTTCTGCAGTAGCGACACGACTGGCGATGGACCGCCTCAGGGAGTGCGTACTCGCTTCCAGGCGCCTGAGGGGCCGCTCCCCGTCGGGGCGCGTTCGGCGTAGCGATTCAAAGGCGATGCGGATGCGGCTCGAAAGCCGTCCAAGCAGATTCCCCTGGGCGCGCGCCAATTGGAGCGTTGCCGCCGCCAGACGCTGCCCGGCTTCGGCCAGACGCTGCCTTGGACTGCGCAAGCGGCGCTGCAAGTCGTCTAATCCCTGCTCGTAATTTTGCAGGCGCCGCTTTAGTCCCAGGCGCAGCGCAAGCTGCGAGGCGCCCACGCGCTCGGCAAGCGCCACGCAATCCGGCCCCACGAGCTCAGCGGCGGCCGTCGGCGTCGCCGCGCGCAGGTCGGCCACGAAGTCGGCGATGGTGAAGTCCGTCTCGTGACCGATGCCACTGATGATCGGAATCTCCAGAAGACTGATGGCGCGCGCCAGCGCTTCGTCGTTATACGCCCAGAGATCCTCGATGCTGCCTCCGCCGCGGACCAGAAGCAGCACATCGACCTCGCTTAGGGCCTTGGCGCGCGCGGCTGCCAGCAGCAGAGCCTCTTTGATGCGCAGGGCCGCGTCTTTCCCTTGCACCGGAGTCGGATAGATCACGATGCGCGCATGGGGCTGGCGCCGACGCAACGTCGCGACGACGTCGCGCAACGCAGCAGCATCTGGGGATGTGACAACGCCGATGGCGCGCACAAATCGGGGCAGCGGCCGCTTGCGCTCGGCGGAAAAGAGGCCCTCCTTTTCGAGCTTGGCCTTAAGCACGAGGAACGCCTCAAAGAGTGAACCGGCGCCGGCACGCCTTAGTCCTTCGACATTCAGCTGAAAATCCCCGCGCGCGGCGTAAAGGCCGACTACGACCCGTGCCTCGACGTGATCGCCTTCCTTGGGCGACCACTCGAGCAGCTGGTTGCGGCCCCGAAACATCACGCAGCGGACCTGGGCGTCGCGATCTTTCAGCGAGAAGTACCAGTGACCCGAACCGGCCCTCGTCAGATTGGAGATTTCACCGGCAACCCAAAGCAGTGGAAAAGTGCGCTCAAGTAGGCGGCCCACCATCCGGTTTAGGTCAGTCACCGAGAGGATTTGCGGCGTCGTTGCTGCATCTGCGGATAAAAACTCAGAATTCATGCGGCTTTCCAAGGCATTTTGCCCGCCAAGCCGCGCCAGCTGTCCACATTTACTCCGCGGCCAGTCATTTTGCGCATCGCACCGAGAAGTTGTTACACATTATTTATATCCCATTGAATGCAAAGAGATTTATAGGGGTGTCGACCAAGTACAATCTGTCAATATGTCGACGGGCCCTAAGCTTTCCGGGCGCGTCAGCCTAGATTTGCACAATGTTATCCACAGACCCCGCGCGTTCTGCGGTAAGTCCTTGGTGCAAAATGAATTCCAGACACGAGATTGACACAATTCGGGCATCACTCGCGTTTGCGCTTGCCGCAAAGACTTCGAAACGATACATTTCGCGCTGTTGTCGAAGTCTTCCGGACGGCCAATGGGCGGCCCGCCCAGAACCCCTCGATCATTGTAATCGGCTTCCAGGAGAGCTCGTTGTTTTCAATAATCCAAGCAGCTGGGTGGCCGATTGCCTTCCTGCTCGTCGCTTCGGTCGTCGCACTCGCTCTGATATTTGAACGTCTCTTCGTACTGCGTCGCAGCAAGGTCATTCCGCCTCGCCTGTTAGGCGAAGTCATCGAACTACGCAAGAGCCAGCAGGTTACGCCCAAGGTCATGGCCAAACTCGAGGCCAATTCGCCCTTGGGGAAGATCCTCGCCGCCGGGCTTCGCAATGAGCAGTCCTCACGCGAGATCATGAAGGAATCGATCGAAGAAGCCGGGCGAGCGGTAACGCACGATTTGGAGCGCTTTCTGAATGCCATCGGTACGATCGCATCGACGGCCCCGCTCATGGGCCTGTTCGGCACGGTCGTTGGAATGATCGAAATCTTCGGGGCGCAATCGCCTACCGGAACCAACCCGCAGGAGCTGGCCCACGGGATTTCGACCGCGCTCTACAACACCGCCTTCGGACTTGTGATCGCCATCCCGTCGCTCATTTTCTATCGCTATTTCAGGCGGCGTGTGGATGGCTTTGTCGTCGAGATGGAACAGCAGGCGGTGCATTTCGTTGACACGGTCCATGGGGATGCGCCATGAACTTTCGTAAGGGTTTGGGCCGCGAAGAGCCGGAGATCAATCTCATACCCCTGATCGACCTATTTCTGGTCATCATCATCTTTCTCATGGTCACAACGACCTACTCGAAATTTGCCGAGCTGCAGATCACGCTGCCAACGGCCGATGCGGATAAAGCCCAGAGCAAGCCCTCGGAAATCAACGTCGCCGTTGCAGCCGACGGCCGCTATGCCATCGATGGAGTACCCCAGTCGTACCGGGACGAACCGAGCCTGGCCAATGCACTTAGGGCGGCGGCGGCACAACGCAAGGATCCGGTCATCATCATCGCCGCCGATGCCCAGACCACGCACCAGTCGGTCATCAACGTGATGGAAGCCGCGCGCGTCGCACAGATCTCGCAGATCACCTTCGCCACACAGACTTCGCCGGGCCACTAGCCTCATGGCCCCAGGCGGCCGCTGGCTTGAAAGCGCGTGGAGCCACCGGGGATGGGTCAGCACGCTTCTCCTGCCGCTGGCCGCCCTGTTTTCTCTGCTCGCAGGCGCGAGCCGGATGAGCTACCGGTTCGGCTGGCGCACGCCCACGCGACTACCCGTTCCCGTCATCGTGGTCGGCAATATCACTGTAGGCGGTACCGGCAAGACTCCCCTGGTCATCAGTCTTATCGAACAATTGCGAAGGGCCGGCAGACACCCCGGTCTGATCAGCCGGGGATATCGCGGCCGTTACTCCAAAGAGGTTTCCTGGGCCGAGGTCGAAGGCCACGACGCGACCTACTATGGGGACGAGAGCGTGCTGGTGCACGCCCGAACCGGCGCTCCTGCGGCAGTCGGCCAGGCGCGTGCGCAGGCGGCTCACGAATTGCTTACGCTTTACCAAGAAATCGACGTACTCGTGTGCGATGACGGCTTGCAACACTATGCGCTGGCTCGGGATTGCGAGGTCGCGGTCGTGGACGACCGCGGACTTGGCAATGGTCGCCGCCTTCCTTCCGGCCCACTGCGGGAAGGTAGCGATCGCCTGCAACAGGTCGATGCCTTGATGTTCAACGGGCCCATCGACGCCACGCTGGCGAAACAGGCGAACGTGCCGACTTTTTCGATGACGCTGAAAGCGCAACTGGCTTATCAGCTGGTCGCACCTGGCGAGCTGCGAGCCCTGTCGGAGTTTCAAGGACAGAAGCTCGCCGCGTTTGCAGGCATCGGCGCCCCGGAGCGCTTTTTTGCCATGCTCAGATCCGAAGGACTTTCTTTCGACGCGGTCCCCTTGCCGGACCATTTCGACTTTCGGGTCAATCCCTTCGAAGGTCGTAGCGAGGACGCCTTTCTGATCACGGAGAAAGATGCCGTAAAATGCTGGCATCTGCGTGATGCGCGAATCTGGGTCGCGCCGGTGGATGCGCTCATCGGCGAGGACTTCGTCAGCCTGGTCTTGGAGAAGATAAGTGAGCGGAACTGAACTGGACCATCGCCTGCTCGAGATCCTCGTGTGTCCGGTGACCAAGGGGCCCCTCGTGTACGACCGCGTGCGCCAGGAACTCGTCTCGCAATCAGCGCGGTTGGCCTATCCGATACGCGACGGAATCCCGATACTGCTCGAGTCCGAGGCGCGCGCGCTCGATGGCTCGTCAAATGCCCCGGGCGCCGGCAATGGAGGCCGCTAAGACCGCCAAGGGCTTTTGGGTGCTCATCCCCGCGCGACGCAAGGCATCGCGTCTGCCCGATAAGCCTCTTCTCGATCTGGGCGGCAGGCCCATGATCGTGCGGGTCGCCGAGCGTGCCGCATTGAGTGGTGCAAGCCGCGTGCTTGTCGCCGCAGACGACCCGGAGATCGTCTCCGTATGCCAGGCCCACGGCGTCGAGGCGCTGCTCACACGAAGCGATCACCTCTCCGGAACGGATCGGCTGTCCGAGGCCGCCGAACTGCTTGGCCTCGAGGACGATACCATCGTCGTGAATCTTCAAGGCGACGAACCGCTCGTCCCATCTGCGCTCCTCGAACAATGCGCCGCGGCGCTCGAGAGGGCCCAGGACTGCAGCATGGCAACCGCGTGCCACCCCATCTCGACTCCGGAAGAACTGCAAAATCCGAACGTCGTCAAGGTCGTCCTGGACAAAGCATCCCGTGCCCTGTATTTCTCGCGTGCCCCGATCCCGCATCAGCGGGATGACGCAGCGCAACCTGAAGGGCTGCCGATGGCCCTCGGACTGCGTCACATCGGCCTTTATGCCTATCGTGCCGGTTTTTTGCGCCTCTACCCGCTGCTGACGCCGGCGCCCTTGGAGCATGCCGAAAAGCTTGAGCAATTGCGTGCGCTCTGGCATGGCTATCGGATCGTGGTCATCGAGACCGGCGACGCACCCGAAGCAGGCGTCGATACGCCCGCGGACCTAGCCCGGGTACGCGCCTACTTCGAGAGCACCCGGCCCCAATCTGGGCAGGGTCCCAGGTAGCCCACACATAAGCGCGGCGCCTGCCGCGGCTGTGGCACCGCAGTCTGGCGTGATCGCGAGCCGCGGACGAATAAGGCCCCACCGCGCGAATTGACCGACCCTGCTTTGTCGGGTAAGGTTCCACTCGATCTGCCTGGCCCGCCTTCCCTTCGTCCCGGTCGGGCGCGCGCCATAGGCCTATAACCAAGATAAGTCGACCTGTTTTTGGGGAATCCTGAATGCGCCTGATTCTGTTGGGAGCGCCCGGCGCCGGCAAGGGGACGCAAGCCAAGTTCATCACGGAGCACTATCACATCCCGCAGATCTCGACAGGAGATATGCTGCGCGCCGCTCGCAATGCCGGCACGCCCCTCGGATTGGCCGCAAAGAAAGTGATGGATGAGGGTGGCCTGGTCTCCGACGACATCATCATCGGTCTGGTGAAGGACCGACTTAAGATGCCCGATTGCGCGAGCGGTTATCTGTTCGATGGATTTCCGCGCACCGTGCCGCAGGCCGACGCGATGAAGGATGCCAACATCGCTTTGGACTATGTCGTCGAGATCGACGTCCCGGACTCGGAAATCATCGAGCGCGTCAGCGGACGTCGCGTACACCCTGCGAGCGGGCGAACCTACCACATTCACTTTCACCCTCCGAAGGTTGCGGGCCACGACGACATTACCGGGGAAGCGCTGATTCAGCGCGACGATGACAAAGAAGAAACCGTGAAGAAGCGACTCGAGGTGTATCACTCCCAGACGAAAGTCTTGCTTGGCTACTATTCGAACTGGGCGGCCAGTGGAGCGAAAGGCGCCCCCAAGTATCGCAGGGTCTCCGGCGTGGGGCCGGTCGACGTCATCCGTGCCCAGGTATTTCAAGCACTCGAACCATAGTCGCCGGGCACCGACCGGTGGTCTGTTTGCGAGGCCCCTGAGGCGCAACCCGGCTCGCACAAGTTCAAACTGATCGATTCAAAAACGCTGAACCCAAACGAGGAGAGTGGAAGATGTCAGGAGGTTTTCAGTTCGCGGGTCTTCTATTCGCGGTGATCTGCGGGATTGTCGCTGTGGTCTACGGACTCATCTCGCGCAATTGGATCTTGTCGCTCGACGCGGGCAACGCGCGCATGCAAGAGATCGCGGCAGCGATCCAGCAGGGAGCCGCGGCTTACCTGAAGCGCCAGTACCGCACCATCGCGATCGTGGGTGTCATCATTTTCATCATCGTTCTCCTGGCTCCGGGTCTGGGTACTTGGACGGCATTGGGCTTTCTCATCGGTGCGCTGCTCTCGGGCATGTCCGGTTTCATCGGCATGAACGTATCGGTGCGCGCAAACGTGCGCACGGCTCAAGCCGCAAGCCAGGGGCTGAATGCGGCCCTGAACGTCGCGTTTCGGGGCGGTGCGATCACCGGCCTTTTGGTCGTGGGGCTGGGCCTATTGGGTGTGGCCGGCTATACCTGGTTTTTGATCGGGAAGGCCGGCGCAGTGGATCTCACGCAGCCCGATGCGCTCCACGATGCCATCGCTCCTCTCATTGGGTTGGGTTTTGGCGCCTCCCTCATTTCGATCTTCGCGCGGCTGGGCGGCGGCATCTTCACCAAAGGCGCCGACGTTGGAGCTGACCTTGTGGGCAAAGTCGAAGCCGGGATTCCGGAGGATGATCCGCGCAATCCGGCCGTGATTGCCGATAACGTAGGCGACAACGTCGGTGACTGTGCCGGCATGGCGGCCGACCTCTTCGAAACCTATGCCGTGACCCTGATTGCGACCATGCTGCTGGGCGCATTGACTCTCAAGGGTCTCGAGATCCAGGCCGTCATCTATCCTTTGATGCTGGGCGGCTTTTCCATCCTCGCATCCATCGTCGGCTGTTTTTTCGTGAAGCACCGTGAGGGCAGCAAAATCATGACCGCCCTCTACAAGGGCCTGATCGTGGCGGGCGTGCTCTCGCTCATCGCGTTTTACTTCATTACGGACTACGCTTTCGAGGGCACCGACTTCGCGGCCCAGGGCGGGACCTTGCATCTGTATCTGGCTGCCGTGGTCGGTCTCGTTCTAACCGGGCTTTTGGTCTACATCACCGAGTACTACACGGGGACAGAGTACGCACCGGTACGCTATGTGGCCCAGGCATCGACGACCGGTCACGGGACCAATATCATCGCCGGGCTTGCGGTCTCGATGAAGTCGACCGCATGGCCGGTCTTGTCGGTCTGTCTGGCCATCTACGCTTCCTATACGCTCGCCGGTCTCTATGGGATAGCCATTGCCGCTACTTCCATGCTGTCCATGGCCGGCATCATTGTCGCGCTCGATGCCTACGGGCCCATTACGGATAACGCCGGAGGCATTGCCGAGATGGCCGAGTTGCCCGAGGCGATTCGTAACATCACCGATCCACTAGACGCGGTGGGCAACACCACCAAGGCCGTCACCAAGGGATACGCGATCGGGTCTGCGGGGTTGGCAGCGCTCGTGCTCTTTGCCGACTTCACGCACGCCCTTGATCACGCGGGAAAATCAGTTGCGTTTAGCCTGTCCGAGCCGGCCGTCATCATTGGCCTTATCGTTGGCGGACTCATTCCCTATCTCTTTGGTGCCATGGCGATGGAAGCGGTGGGTCGTGCTGCCGGTGCGGTCGTCGTCGAAGTGCGTCGTCAGTTTCGGGATATCAAGGGCATCATGGAAGGCACTGCCAAGCCGGAGTACGGTGTGGCCGTAGACATGCTGACCAAAGCCGCAATCAAGGAAATGATGATCCCGTCGCTGCTGCCCGTGCTCACACCCGTGCTCCTGGCTCTCGTCATCCGTGTTCTCATGGGGGCGGACGCGGCCCGCATGGCCGTGGGCGGCATGCTCATGGGCACGATCGTGACGGGATTGTTTGTGGCGATCTCGATGTGTACCGGTGGCGGCGCGTGGGACAACGCCAAAAAATATATCGAGGAAGGCAACTTCGGCGGAAAAGGCTCCGAAGCCCATAAGGCCGCAGTGACCGGCGATACCGTGGGCGACCCTTACAAGGACACGGCAGGACCTGCCGTAAACCCGCTTATCAAAATCATTAACATCGTGGCGCTGCTCATGGTGCCGATGCTGTAGAACCCAGCGCTTTGGTGCGATGGGCGGCGTCCCCACGGGATGCCGCCCATCTTTTTCAAGGGCGTGAAGCATGGATGCTCTAGCCGGACTGCTCCCCCTTCTTGTGGCACTGATTTGCGGCGCCACGATCGGGGCCGAGCGCACCTATCATGGCCGCGCCGCAGGACTTCGCACCTACGCATTGGTGTGCATGGGTTCAGCCCTCTTGCTGGTCTTGATGAACCTGCCTGCAAGCTGGCTCGCCTCGGGAATGCGGACCATGTACAACGTCGACCCGACGCGTGTGGTGCAAGGCATCATGACCGGAATCGGGTTCCTGGGCGCCGGAGTGATCGTGCGGGAGCGCTTTTCGGTGCGCGGCCTCACCACTGCGGCTTCGATCTGGGCCACGGCAACCATCGGCATCGTAATCGGCTCGGGCTTCATCGTTCCCGGCCTCGTCGCGACGGTGCTCACCCTCGCAATCCTTAGCAGCTGCAAATGGCTGGAAGGGCGGATCGTCGCTCAAAACCGCGTGCGCTGCATCATCGGCTTTGCGAGGGAATGCGAACACGACGAGGAATGGGTCCGGGCGCTGTTCAAGCAGCATCGCTTTACCGTGACGGACATGTCTTACGAACAGGACGAGGGTGGTCACGTGTTTCACTACGACGCGGTCATGTGGGCGCACGGCAAGAAGTCGAGCCGTTATCTGGCCAAGGCCTTAAGGGCCACTCCCGAAGTGCTGAGCTTCTCGCTCGCGCCCACCAGAGAATAGCGTGTCAGGCCAGCCTGAGTGACTTCCCTGAGCGAGGATGAGATGCCCGAACACCCAAAGCGATCGACCGCGGCGGATTTCGCGATCTTCGAGGCCGGCAACGTGGCCCTTCAATCAGGGCGCACCTTTCGCAACATGCGCTTGGCCTACAAGACTTTCGGAACACTGAACGCGGAGCGTTCCAACGTCATACTCTATCCGACGTCGTACAGTGCCCAACACTCCGACATCGAATTCATGATTCAGGAGGGCGGCGCGCTCGATCCCAAGAAATACTTCATCATTATATTGAACCTGTTTGGCAACGGCCTCTCAAGCTCGCCGTCGAATACGCCCTGGCCCGACGTCGGCGACCGCTATCCGAACACGACGCTCTTCGACGCCGTCCAGGTGCAACAACGGCTGGTTTCCGAGGTCTTCGGCATCACTCGGATCGCCCTCGTCTACGGGTGGTCGATGGGTGCGATGCAAGCCTACCACTGGGCGGCGCTGTTTCCGGAGATGGTCGAACGCATCGCGGTAGTGTGCGGTGCGGCGCGCTGCGCCCCACACAACAAGGTCTTCATCGAGGGCGCCAAGAGCGCGCTCATGGCCGATGAGGCTTATCAAGACGGCATGTTCGCCCGCAAGCCGGTGCGCGGATTTCGCGCCATGGGCCGAGTCTACGCGGGCTGGGCCCTCTCTCAGACTTTCTATCGCGAAGAGCTCTGGCGAGAGCTTGGAGCCTCTTCGCTGGAGGACTACCTCGTCTCGTTTTGGGAGTACAACTTCGCCCGCCGTGATCCATCCGACCTCCTCGCCCAATTCTGGACCTGGCAAAACGGGGATATCAGCGCCAATAGCCGTTACGGTGGCGATCTCGCACTGGCGCTATCGCACATCTCGGCCCGCACGCTTCTCATGCCAGGCGACCATGACCTCTACTTCCAGGTGGCCGATAACCGTCTCGAACTAGATCACCTGCGCCATGGTGAACTCAAGCCCATCCCTTCCGTTTGGGGTCATCGGGCAGGCAACCCCCTTCAACAGCCGAAGGACCGCGCATTTATCGAGGATAACGTCAAGGCGCTACTGGCCCGCTAGCCGATGAGGAGCTTGGCCGTCGCCTGCGCTAGGGATTCCAGGCGGCGCAGAGAATGTTCTGCCCATCATGCCTTGGAGCGACGTCGCCGAAGACAGCTCCCCAGCCCCCTTCCCCAAGGCGGCTTTCGCAAAACGCATTAGCGAGCTCTACGCGGGAAGACCCTAGCAAGAGGCTGGCCTGTAACATCAAGACCAATTGCCGAACCAGCATGCGCGCTTTCGCTTCGTGTTCCGTGGCATCGGCCAGGTGGGCGGCAAGGCGCTCGAATCCCGTATCGTAGGCGGGGTGTAGACCGCGGGCCGCCTCGAGTTCGGACAGCGCGACCTCCAGCGTGCGCGGGGTTTTGGAGAAGGCCCGCAGCACATCCAGACACATGATGTTGCCCGATCCTTCCCAGATGGAATTGACCGGCATCTCGCGATAGATGCGGCCCAGTACCGATTCCTCGACGTAACCATTGCCTCCCAGCACTTCCATCGCTTCGGCGGCCAGCACGGGACCGCGCTTGCAGATCCAGAACTTCGCCGCCGAGGTCATGACGCGCCGAAAAGTCGCCTCGCGCTCGTCGTCTTCGCGGTCGAAGGCCCGTGCCATGCGCAAGGCGAGGACCGTTGCCGCCTCCGATTCCAGGACCAGGTCGACCAACACACTGCGCATCAGCGGCTGATCGATGAGCAAGGATCCAAACACCCGGCGCGAGTGCGCGTGATGCAGGGTCTGAACGACGGCCTGGCGCATCATCCCGGCCGAGCCAATCACACAGTCCAGGCGCGTATAGGTGCCCATCTCGAGGATGGTCGGAATGCCACGCCCCTCTTCGCCAAGCAATTCGCCAAAGGCCCCCACGAACTCGACTTCGGAAGACGCATTGGACCGATTACCCACCTTGTCCTTCAGACGCTGGATGTGGACCGCATTCTTCCTGCCGTCAGGTGTAAAGCGCGGCACGTACAAGCAGGACAAACCGCCCTCGGTGCGCGCCAGAACCAGATGAGCGTCACATTGCGGCGCGGAGAAGAACCATTTGGCACCGAAGATGCGATAGCTCCCATCGGGTTCTCGCTCGGCGCGCGTGGTATTGGTGCGCACGTCCGATCCCCCCTGGCGTTCGGTCATTCCCATGCCGATCATCGCGCCCCGCTTCTCCTCGAGGGGCAGATCGCGGTTATCGTGGCAGCGCTCAAAGAGAACCGGCAATACGCGTCGGGAAAGGCCCGGGTCCTTGCGAATGGCCGCGACCGAGCCATAGGTCATGGTCGTAGGACAAAGCGTCCCTGATTCGATCTGTGTCTGCATGAAATATCCCGCTGCACGGGCGACATGCGCACCCGGGCGCGGATGGGCCCAGGGCCCGGTGTGAAAGCCTCGGGAGGTGATTCCTCCAAGGAGCTCATGCCAGGCCGGATGAAACTCCACGCGATCGATACGCTCGCCGCGGGCATCAAACAATCGCAACACTGGGGGGTAGGCATTGGCCAGACGCGCGCGCTCCCAGTTCTCGGCCATGCCGAGTTCGGCTCCGATGGCGGTCAGCTCGGCAAGCGCGAAGTCGCCCCCCTCGCGAGCGACCGCTTCCTTCAGGGTGCGATCAGACGTGAAGAGGTTGTAGTCCAGTAACGGTGCAGTCTGGTTGTGCTCAGGATGGCCTAAGGCCTTGCCGTGGGTGGACGCGATTTCGGGGGCGTTCATAGCAACTCCTTACCGTTTGACCCGGCTCTTTGGGGCTTGGGTTTAGGATACTCCTTCGAGACCCGGCGGACTTCGGCCCCCGGCCATTGGAGACGTTCTGGGGTCGTATAATCGCTTCCTTGCGGTGAGGCCGGCGGCCTCTGACCTGTTTCTCCAACCGAGATTGCACTCGAGGACATTATGGAAATCAAGGATCACGTATTCATCGTCACCGGCGGCGCTTCAGGCCTTGGCGCCGGAACCGTTCAGATGCTGGTGGCCCATGGTGCAAAGGTCGTCATCGCCGACGTGCAGGAAGGGCCTGGGAATGAACTGGCCAAACAGACCGGGCAGACATTTGTACGCTGCGACGTGACCTCCGAGGACGATGGCAAGGCCGTCGTGGCGCAGGCGTCGCAGCTCGGCAGTCTTAGGGGACTCATCAATTGCGCCGGTATCGCACCTGCGGTCAAGACCGTCGGGAAAGACGGCGCCCATCCGCTGCATATCTTCACCAAGACGATCACGGTCAACCTGATCGGAACGTTTAACATGATCCGGCTCGCGGCCGAAGCCATGGCCAAGAATGCGCCGCTTTCCACGGGCGAGCGCGGCGTGCTTGTGAACACCGCCTCGGTTGCGGCCTACGACGGGCAGATCGGGCAGGTCGCCTATGCAGCGTCCAAGGCGGGCATCGTCGGAATGACTTTGCCCATCGCGCGCGATCTCGCGCGCAACGGGATCCGTTGCCTCACCATCGCCCCGGGCATCTTTGGCACACCCATGCTCTTTGGCATGCCCAAGGAAGTCCAGGATGCACTTGCGGCCTCCGTCCCGTTCCCCTCCCGCCTCGGAACGCCCGAGGATTACGCCAAACTCGTCCATCAGATCATCGTCAACGACATGCTCAACGGCGAGACGATCCGCCTGGACGGCGCCATTCGCATGGCTCCCAAGTAGGCGGGTACTCCGGGCAACGCGAATGCGCCGCGCGGGTCGGTCAGCCTCACGGAATCACCGGGGGCAAGCGGCACACCGCCTGCGAATCAGGTGGAGCGGCCCGCTCCGTCTTCGAGTGAGGCGATGGTGCGTCGGATCTCCTCGGCCTCCGGTGCATCCGGATCAGCCTTTAGGTAGTGCCTAAGATCCTCGAGCGCGGCGCGCGGGCAGTCGAGTTGGGCATAGACGAGACCGCGATCGCGCCGCTCGCTGGGCGCGTCCGGTAGTAGGACGACAAGACGGTTTTGCACCGCCAGCAGCTTTTCGAAGTCCTGACGGTCGTGGTAGATGCCCTTCAGATTGCGCAGCATCCGCACGAGGATATCGCGGGGTGAGGACTCCTGGATCGAGGGAATCAAGGCGAGCTCGGTAGGCACTTCCATGCCGCGCGCATCGAAAAATTGACCGAGGCGCTCTTCGAGCTGTTCACGCGACAGCGACTGGCCTGAATAAGGGTCCAGAAAGATGTCGCCCGCGCGCACCTTGAGCTTGACTAAAAAGTGACCGGGGAATGAGACTCCGCGCAAGGGCAGCCCGACCTGCTGGCCGATTTCCATGTAGAGCAACGCCAAGGAGATCGGGATTCCCAGGCGCCGTTCGAGGACCCGGTGCAGGTAGCTGTTATCCGGGTCGTAGTAGTCGTTGCGATTGCCCGCAAATCCCAATTCCTTGAAGAAGTAGGCGTTCAGGGCCCGAAGGCGCTGCACCTGCGAGGCGTCCTTGGGAATGCGGCGCTTTAAGGTTGCCGACAAGCGGTCCAGTTCGAGTTGGACTGCACTTAGGTCCAGGCGCGGATAGACGTCCTGCGCCACGGCAAGCGCAGCCTCCGTCAGAGGCAGACTCTCGTTATCGTCGCCGCTGGCAACGAGTGTAGAAAAGTAATCCAGTGGCGTCATGATGAAGTATCGGACGGCCTAGATGCGTCGCATGAATTCGGCAGGACGCAACCCGGTCGCCATCAAGGTTCCAAGATAGGCCAAGGCGCCCACGGTCACAACCGTGCCTAACGCTGCGACCCGCATCCACGGGCGAGCGGCGAGGGCCATCCAGTCCAATTCATTGTTTGCAAAATATAAAACCCCGCCTAGGACCACAAGCGCCGCAGCAAGTCTTGCAAAGAAGAGCCTCCAGCCCGGCTGCAACTGGATTGCACCGCGCCGCTTTAGTCCACTGTACAACAACAATGCGTTCGCTGATGCCCCCACGCTGGTCGACAGCGCCAATCCGGCGTGCTGGAACAGTGGAACGAACAGCAGATTCATGAGCTGGGTTGCCACCAGCACCACGATCCCGATCTTGACGGGGGTACGGATGTCCTGCTGCGCGTAGTATCCCGGCGCCAGAATCTTTACCAGGACAAGACCGAGCAGCCCCACGCCATAGGCTGCAACCGCCTGTTGAGTCTTAAAGACGTCGGTCGTTGTGAAGGCACCCCGTTGGAACAGCGTGGCGGTCAGGGGCGTTGCGATGAGCCACAGTGCCAATGCACAAGGCAGCGCGAGAACGAAGGTTAGCCGCATGCCCCAGTCAAGGAGCTCGGCATAGGACGAATGGTCCCCACGCGCGCGCGCGTCGCTCAGGCTGGGCGTGAGGATGGTCGCTAACGCGGCACCCAGAAGGGCGGTGGGAAACTCCATGAGCCGATCCGCATAACTGATCCACGAAACGGCACCCGTTCCAAGACGGGTGGCGATGTTGATATTGATGACCAGGCTCAGTTGGGCAACCGAGACAGCAAGGATGGCAGGCACCATCTGACGCACGACGCGCCGCACCGCCGGATTGGCCCACGCGCGAAGCGGATTGAGCTTGATGCGGGGAAGCATTCCGATGTGCATCAAGGCGGGAATCTGCACCGCGAGCTGCGCGATTCCGCCCAGCGCAACCCCAATACCCAGACTCAGGATCGGAGGATGCACAAAAGGGGTGAAAGCGAATGCGCACGCGATGATGGAGATGTTCAGCAACACTGGCGTTAGCGCCGGCACGGCGAATTGGCGCCAGGTGTTCAGCACCCCCGAGGCCGCCGCCACCAGCGAGACAAAGAAAATGTAGGGGAACATCACGCGGGTGAGGATGACCGCGTCATCAAAGACCGCGCCTCGCTTTTCGAGTCCCGAGCCCAGAAGCCACACGAGCAGCGGGGCTCCCACGACACCGGCGACGGCCACGCCAAAGAGCACCCACGTCAGAAGAGTCGCGGTGTCTTCGATGAGCCCGCTCGTCTCCACCGGACCGCGACGCGCCCTGTACTCTCCGAGAATCGGGACAAATGCCTGCGAGAATGCGCCTTCGGCAAACATACGACGCAACAGGTTGGGAATGCGAAAGGCAACACCAAAGGCGTCGGTTGCGTCTGTTGCCCCAAAGAGCGCCGCCTGGACGATCTCGCGGACCAGGCCTGCAATGCGCGAGAGCAGCGTCATGCCGCTGATCGTCGCCAACACCCGAATCAAGTTCATCGTCGCGATTATAGAGGTCCGCTCCGGGACGCCAGTCCTGGCCGGGGAAGTCGCGGCTGTGCAGGATTCGGACGAGTCCGATTCAGCAAAAAAGTCGAGTGAGCTTGCTGGAGCGCAAAAAAGGCGGTATTATGGAAGGCTCTATTGCAGCTTCGCACTGCAGTTTCTGCACGACAAGGACTAACACACGGTTCGCCCCAATCCCGATCACAAAAGGGATCAAGAGGAAACCGGCTCGGAACGACTATGGCCAATACCGCACAAGCCCGCAAACGGGCCCGTCAAGCGACCAAGCTCAATGCGCACAACTCCAGCCTGCGCTCGAGCCTTCGTACGGCCATCAAGGCTGCACGCAAGGCCATCACCGCAGGCGACAAGGGACGCGCGACCGAGGTTTATCGCGCCGCTTCGAGCACGATCGATCGCATCGCTGACAAGAAAATCATCCACAAAAACAAGGCAGCACGTCACAAAAGCCGTCTGGCTGCAGCCTTGAAAGCGCTGACTGCGTAGAACTTTCTCTTCTACGAAAAAGGCGCACTGAGTGCGCCTTTTTTTTTGGCTCGATGCAAGGACGCGGGACTAGATTTCGGCATTTTTCGCGAGGTCCGAGGGCTCGACAGTCAGAAGATCATTGTCCCGCGCAAATGCGATGACGAACTCGTAGGCGCGTGGCTCGAGTGCCCTTAGGCGCTCATCGAGGATCACGGTTTTGATGTCGTTGACAACAGTGGGAACGACATAGGGCGAGTAGCCCAGATGGGATTGAGGAAAGGCTCGACCCGCCGGACGGAACTGGGACATGACGCCACAGAGCCTCTCAGCCCAGTCGCTGGGCCGAAAAGGCCTGCCTGAGCGCGTCACGCCCTGGATCAGAAGTACCCGAGGTGGTGGGATTTCGGCCATGAGCAAGTCCGCGCGAGGCAGCGTGCACTCCGGAGTAGCGATCCCGCCTGGCGGAAGTTGGTCCGACCGCACGCACGATATCGATGTTGCAACGCGAAATTATAACGGATGCGCAACGCGCGCCCGCCGCCTCGAACCGCAGCAAGGGGGCGCGCGGCCAAGAAGCCTTCCACGATCGTTTTATTTGACCAACCCATAAGACCGTTTCATGCGTTACCTTATTCACAATCTGCAGAATTTCTTTCAGCGGGGGCTGCTGGCTCAGCGCGACTTTCGCCTCATGTGGCTCGCAAGTTCGATCACGAGCTTTGGAGGCCAGGTGTCGCTGCTCGCCCTGCCTTTAACGGCGATCGTCATCCTGAATGCGACGCCGCGGCAGATGGGCATTCTCGCCGCGCTTGAGGCGCTGCCCTTTACGTTCTTTTCGTTGCCGGTCGGTGTTCTCATCGATCGCATGCGAAAACTGCCCGTGCTCATCTTCTGCGACGCGCTCATGGGACTCACCCTCCTTGCCGTCCCGGTGCTCGACCACTTCGGTGCTCTGAGCATGGAAGTGCTCTACGTCGTGGGATTTCTGCTGGGTGTCGCGTTCGTCATCGTCGGAACAGCAGCCCAGGTTTATCTGACCCACCTCGCCGGGCGAGCGCGGCTCATCGAAGCCAACAGCCTGTTTACGGCGAGCGACTCGGGGGCACGTCTGACCGGACCCGGACTTGCGGGAGCTCTGATCCAGTGGCTCGGTGCGCCCTACGCCATCGTTTTGGACAGCTTCGGCTTCCTCTTGTCTTTCGGGCTCATGTCGCGAATCGAGTTTCACGAGCCGCGTGCGCAAACGCGGGTCGAACTGGCTGTGCTTCGCGAAATCGTAGAGGGCCTCGCCCTCGTGAAGAACACGCCCGTGCTGCGCACGCTGACCTGGTGCGCGTGTCTGTGGTTCCTCCTCTTTCAGGGATTCCTCGCCTTGGAGACGCTTTTTGCAAGCCGCGAACTCGGACTAAGCGCCGGCCAGATCGGCGTTGCGCACATGATCGGCGCCTTGGGCGCCATGCTCTCGGCCACGACGGCGCGTCCCATCACGCGCCGCCTCGGGATGGGTACGCCCATCCTCTTGGGCATGCTCTTCTCGGGTGCGTCGTGGTTGCTCTTGGCGCTGGTACCAAGGCGCAGTGGCGCGCTCGAACTGATGGGAGGAGCGCTCTTTTTCTTCGACTTCGGCGTGACGCTCTACTGGATCAACTTCTCCTCACTGCGCCAGTCCGTCACGCCCGACGCCCTTTTGGGTCGCATGACCGCGACGATGCGCTTTTTCACTGTCGCTCTGGCGCCCTTGGGAGCCTATGCGGCAGGCGTCATGGGCGAAGTGCTGGGTCTGCGCCATACCTTGATGGTGGCGGGGTGGGGTGTCATTTTGCTGAGTTTCGCGGCCTATTTCGGCAGCCGCCTAAGACATGTGCCGGATCTCAGCGCCTCCGACGGCGCGAAGGCTCCAACGCTGGCCATGCCTCAAGCCGGCTAGGACCCTATCCCTTCAATGCACCGAGCGAGGCGCATCCGCGCGCCTCGTCTGGCGCGAGGAAATCGCTTAATATGCAAAGCTCTCTTCAGAACACTCCGGGCCTATCCATGCAATCGCTGACCAGCTCGCACGTCATGAAGACGTACAGCAATCTTCCGATCTTCCTGTCGCACGGACAGGGCGTGTGGGTCTGGGATGAAAGTGGGCGCAAATATCTGGATGGCCTCGCCGGCATCGCGGTCAACACCCTCGGTCACAACCACCCGCGGCTAGTCGCTGCCATTACGGCGCAGGCCGGCGCAATCATTCATAGCTCGAACCTCTACAAGGTCCGCAACCAGGAGACCTTGGCCGACCGCCTCGCCGCGATCTCGGGCATGGATAACGTCTTTTTCTGCAACTCCGGGCTCGAGGCCAACGAAGGAGCGCTCAAGATCGCACGCAAGTATGGTCACGACCGCGGCATCGAGCGACCCGAAGTCATCGTCTACGAAAACGCGTTTCACGGGCGCTCCATCGCGACCCTGTCTGCCACCGGTAACGCGAAAGTCCAAAAAGGTTTCGAGCCCTTAGTCGAGGGCTTCGTGCGCGTCCCCCTAAATGATGTTGTGGCCGTGGAGTCGCTGGCCCGCCAGAATCCGAACATCGTGGCCATCTTCATTGAAGCCATCCAGGGCGAAGGAGGCATTAACGCCGCACGCATCGAGTACCTTCAGGCGCTAAGACGAATCTGCGACGAACGGGAATGGCTTCTCATGATCGATGAGGTGCAATGCGGCATGGGCCGAACCGGGCGCTGGTTCGCGCACCAGTGGGCCGACATCGTGCCGGATGTGATGCCTCTGGCGAAAGGACTCGCCTCAGGAGTGCCGATCGGAGCCGTGCTCGCACGCGGCAAGGCCGCACACGTGCTCGGACCGGGCAATCACGGCACGACGTTTGGCGGAAATCCGCTTGCCACCCGCGCCGCACTCGAGACGCTTGCCACCATCGAGGCTGATGGTCTCATGCGCAATGCCGAGCGCGTGGGTGCGCGCATTCGCGAGGGTCTCGAACAGGGGCTCTCCCATCTGTCGGGTTTTGTCGAGATTCGGGGGCGTGGGCTCATGCTCGGGCTCGAGCTCTCCGTGCCTTGCGCTGCCGTCGTCGAAAATGCGCTGCATCTGCCCGGTGAGCACGGATTGCTCATCAATGTGACAGCCGATAGGACTGTCAGACTCCTGCCGCCTCTTATCATGAACACCATCGAGGCCGATCTGCTCGTGGCTGGCCTCGTTCAGGTGGTCTCCGAATTCCTCGAGAAGCAGTAACCCGTTTCCCCAAAACCTTCGGGATGATCCGATGAAGCTGCGCCACTATCTCCAATTCAACGACTTCACCCGCAGCGAATATCAGCACCTTTTCGAACGCGCGCGCATCATCAAGGATCGCTTCAAGCGCTACGAACCCTATCTGCCCCTGCACGACCGAACCCTCGCGATGGTCTTCGAGAAGGCCTCAACACGCACCCGGGTCTCCTTCGAGGCCGGGATGTACCAGATGGGAGGCTCGGTCATCCACCTAACGACAGGGGACTCGCAGTTGGGGCGATCCGAACCGATCGAAGACACCGCCCGCGTGATCTCGCGCATGGTGGATATCGTCATGATTCGGACCTACGAGCAGTCCAAGATCGAGCGCTTCGCGGCTTACTCGCGTGTCCCCGTCATCAATGGCCTTACCAACGAATACCATCCGTGCCAGATACTTGCCGACATCTTCACCTTCATCGAGCACCGAGGCTCGATCGAGGGCAAGACAGTCGCCTGGATTGGCGACTCCAACAATGTCTGCAATACCTGGCTGCAGGCGGCTGAGGTGCTCGGTTTTCAGGTTCATGTCTCAACGCCCCCGGGCTACGAGGTGGAAAGCGAGCGCGCCAATCTCGTTGGGGCATCCCACTACCGCGAATTCGTCGATCCCAAGGAGGCCTGCCACAACGCCGATCTGGTGACGACCGACGTATGGACGAGCATGGGATTTGAAGCCGAGAACGACGAGCGCCGCCGGGCATTTGCGAATTGGCGCGTCGACGCCGACATGATGCGTTCGGCGCGCCCCAATGCACTTTTCATGCACTGCTTGCCTGCCCATCGCGGTGAAGAAGTCACGGCCGAGGTCATAGACGGCCCTGCATCTGTGGTCTGGGACGAGGCCGAAAACCGGCTGCATGCACAAAAGGCGCTCCTGGAGGTTCTGCTTCTGGGACTGACGCCCTAGAGACCGATTCGCGCCGGAAGGCCCGCCACCAGGAGAAAGGGATGGGACGCTTTGTCATCGCTGCCTTCAGGCCCAAGCCGGGGAAGACCTCGGCCCTAGTTCTAGTCGTGCGCAAACACCTCGACGTCTTGCGCGCCGAGAGCTTGGTCTCCGAGCGCCCCTCTTACGTCATGCAGGCTGCCGACGGAACCGTCGTCGAAGTGTTCGAGTGGCTTTCCGCGCAGGCCATCGCCGAAGCCCATCACAATCCGAGGGTCCTCGCTCTGTGGGACGAGTTCGCAGCCGCCTGCGACTATGTCCCGCTTGCTTCGCTAGCCGAGACCCAAAAACCCTTCGCCGAATTCGATGCACTCTCGCTCTAGAGAAACCTCGAGTCGATTGGCTCACCGACTGCGGCGCCCGGGATGCAGCCACACGACGGCGTAGGCGACTTTGCCCCATGATCGACTGGAAGCCCATTTCAGAAGAAGCGCTCCGGGCGCGAATCACCCAGGGGGTCGCTCGCATGACCGAGTCCCAGCGCTGCCTTTGGAACGCAGTGCGGATTGCACCGGAAAAATGGCAACAGATCCCCTACGGCGAAGCCGGACTCGGCTTTTGGGTGGTCGCGGTCATCGGCAAGACGGTCCTCTGGTACAACGATATCGAAGAAGGCTTTAACCGATCGCGATACTCGATCTATGGAAAAATCGATGACTACTGGGTGAACCAGGACGAACTGGAAGTCGCGATCGAATACCTTTCAAACGCGGTCTACACCGGGGCTGACCTGGTGCTTCTGCCCGACATCGTGAAGCCTTTCGTGCGCTAGGCAGCTCGGGCCACTTCCCGGTGGCCCCTTGGCATCCGCCCAAAATCCGCTTGGCAGTGCCACGCCCCTGGTTGTCGCAAATTCGTCACGGCAACTCGCTCTGACGGCCAGGCTTGGCCGACAGAGGGCAGCCTTGTCATATAATCGAGTGGTGTCAGACATCGGGCTGGCACGTGCTTGATCCCGCAGGCGTGCCGGAGCTGCCTTCAGCGCCCGCGGTGACCTCTCCTGATCTGAAGAGTCATTCTGCTTCGATGCGACCGGCAGGCAGAAGTCCGTAAAACCAGGGAATACCCATGAGCGATCGCATCAAAGTCGTCCTCGCCTATTCAGGCGGTCTGGACACATCCGTCATTCTGAAATGGCTGCAAGACAACTATCAATGCGAAATCGTGACCTTCACGGCCGATCTCGGACAGGGCGAGGAAGTCGAGCCCGCGCGCAAAAAGGCGCTCGCCCTGGGCATCAAGCCCGAGAACATCTACATTGATGATCTGCGTGAAGAATTTGTCTCCGATTTCGTCTACCCTATGTTTCGCGCAAACGCCCTCTACGAGGGCGAGTACCTGCTGGGCACTTCGATCGCCCGTCCGCTGATCGCCAAGCGTCAGATCGAAATCGCGCGCGCCACGGGGGCCAACGCGGTGTCCCATGGCGCCACCGGCAAGGGAAACGATCAGGTCCGCTTCGAGTTGGGCTACTACGCCTTGGAGCCGGGCATCAAGGTCATCGCGCCGTGGCGGGAGTGGGATCTCTTGTCTCGAGAGAAACTGCTCGCCTATGCGGAGAAGGCCAACATCCCCATCGACATGAAGCACAAGGCGGGTGGTGCACCCTATTCCATGGACGCGAATCTGTTACACATCAGTTTCGAGGGCAGGCATCTCGAAGATCCCAAGGCCGAAGCCGAAGAGGCGATGTGGCGTTGGAGCGTCTCACCGGAAGCAGCACCCGATGCGCCCCAGTATCTTGAGGTTGCCTTCGAGAAGGGGGATATCGTCGCTCTGGACGGCAAGAGGCTTTCTCCCGCAGCGGTCCTCACGCGCCTCAACGAACTGGGGGGCCAGCATGGTATCGGGCGCCTCGACCTCGTGGAAAACCGGTACGTGGGCATGAAATCACGCGGCTGCTACGAGACCCCGGGCGGCACGATTATGCTCAAGGCCCATCGCGCGATCGAATCCATCACGCTCGATCGCGAAGTCGCGCATCTGAAAGATGATCTGATGCCGCGCTACGCGGCGTTGATCTATAACGGCTACTGGTGGAGCCCCGAGCGGCGTGCCCTGCAGATCCTAATCGACCATACCCAGCAAGAAGTCGAAGGCTGGGTCCGCCTGAAACTCTACAAGGGCAACGTCATTGTCGTTGCGCGCGACTCCCAAAAGACCCTGTTCGATCAGAACATCGCAACGTTCGACGACGACCAGGGCGCTTATGACCAGAAGGACGCGCAGGGCTTTATCAAGCTAAACGCACTGCGTATGCGCATCGCCGAAAACGCGCGCCGCAAACGCTCCTAACGTTCTTGGACTAGACCACAACGGGCTCGATTTCGAGCTCGATTCCAAAGCGCGCGCGCACGCTTTCGATGATCGCGTGCGCGAGCGCGAGGATATCGGCGCCGGTGGCTCCGCCTTGATTGACGAGAACGAGCGACTGATGCGGGTGTACGCTCGCCTGGCCGATCGAACGCCCCTTCCATCCGCACTGATCAATCAGCCATGCGGCAGCCACCTTGTAGCTCCCGTCACGCTGCAGGTAGCTCACGAGCATAGGAAAGCGTGTAATCAGGATGGCATGTTGCGGACCGGTGATGACCGGATTCTTAAAGAAGCTGCCGGCGCTTCCGATCTCGTCGGGATCGGGCAGTTTGCCCGCGCGGATCTCGGCGACGACCTCGGCCACCTCACGCGGGTTGGGTGCGGCAATTCCGCGCTTGGAGAGCGTCTTTCTCACCTCGCCATAGTCGGTGACGGGATGCCAGTTCTTGGCCAGGCGAAAGCTCACACTGGTGACGATGTGGCGCCCGGGAGCGCGCTTGAACACGCTGTCGCGATAGCTAAACCCGCATTCGCGCGCATCCAAGGTGACAAGGCTGCCCAGCGCCGTGTCGAACGCTTCGAGTTCCCAGAATCGATCGACCAGTTCCACTCCGTAGGCACCGATGTTCTGGATGGGAGCTCCCCCGACCGTGCCGGGGATGCGCGTGAGGTTCTCAAGGCCACCCCAGCCGGCCTCGATCGTATAGTCCACGAAATCATCCCAGTTCTCCCCGGCGGCCGCGCGGACATACCAGGCGCTGCCGTCTTCGGCGACTTTGGACTTGCCCCGCAGCGCGATCTGAACGACAAGTCCTTCGAAGTTCCGCGTGAGCAACAGGTTGCTTCCCCCTCCTAAGACGAGCCGGGGCCCGGCCGACCACTCCGGACTTTGGTGGAGAGCAACGAGTTCTGCTACGGATTCGATCCTGATAAAGCGGCTGGCGCGGGCTTCGACGTCAAACGTATTAAGCTTACGTAGCGATACGTCGTATTGGATGCTGGGATTCAATAGCGAGGAGATTTTGAGAAAAATTATTGAGCCATTATAGCCAACGCCGGTGCGCGAACCGCTGTAAGAAGCGCGAATTGCGCAGACATCCCACGCCCTTTTTCATGCGACTGCGTCCCCACTTCGTCGTCGAGGCGGGTCCCGTCGAGTTTGGGCCAAGCCGCTGGCCCGTGCCGAATCGCGCTAGAATTTGTGGCTACTGTCCCTTATTTTATGAATGCCTTCCGATGCCCTCCTTTGATGTCGTTTCC
>JBEKVI010000045.1:0-41010 GCA_049514215.1 Burkholderiaceae bacterium | reverse complement strand
GACATTGCGATAGTGAAAATACGCTTCGAGCGCGGGCATGTGGCGCGCCATGAAGCGACGATCCTGGCAGATCGAGTTGCCGCACATCGGCGCTTTGCCCTTGGGAACAAAAGGGCGCAGAAACTCGATGAGATGCTCCTGAGCCTTGGCTTCGTCTAAGCTTGCGGCCCGAACCTTGTCGGTCAAGCCCGAGCGACCGTGCGTACCCCTGTTCCAGGAATCCATACCGTCTAAGACCGCGTCGCTTTGGTGAACCACAAGAACGGGCGCCTCGGCGAGGGTATGCAGTTGCGCGTCCGTAACGACCAGGGCGACCTCGATGATCCGGTCCGAATCGGGATCAAGGCCGGTCATTTCCATGTCCACCCAGACCAGATGGCTTTCGTCGCTCACGGACACTATCGGCTTGGTTTGGGGCACTTCAACTGCGCCAGGCGAATCTTGTGACATAATTTTGCGTATCTTCCTGATTGGCTCGTGGTCCAACGGGTGCCCGCGGTGCGGGCGCGCCAGCTGCGGGAGCCAACCTGACCTACCCTAGTCCCTGGTTCGCGGCGCCGCGATGGGGGATTTTCTCACATGTTCACCGACCTCTTTCTCGTTGCCCTGATCCTTTCTGTTCTGGTGCGGTTCTGGCTTGCGCACCGGCAGATCCGCCATGTGCGCTCCCACCGGCAGGCCGTCCCGGCTCGCTTTGCCGATGTGATGCCGCTTGCGGCCCACCAGAAGGCCGCGGACTACACCATTGCGCGCGTACGCTTGAGAAACCTCGAGAGCACCGTGGAGGCGATTTTTCTGGTGTGTCTGACGCTTCTGGGCGGAATCCAGTGGGCCGACGACGGTCTTGCGCGACTGTATTCAGGAATGGACGTCTCGCCCTTATTCCGCGGGCTATCTCTGGTGGTTGCAATTGTGATCGCCTCGGCACTGATCGACTTGCCGTTTTCGATCTACCGCCAGTTCTGGCTTGAGGCGCGTTTCGGTTTCAATAAGATGACCTGGGGGCTTTTTGTCGGCGATCTGGTGAAGGCGGTGCTTCTGGCCGCGATCATCGGGGTGCCGCTCTTAGCGCTGGTGCTGGGTCTTATGGACCGCTCGGGCGCTTATTGGTGGGCTTATGTCTGGCTGGTTTGGCTCGGATTTCAGGTGCTGATGATGCTGTTTTATCCGATCGTCATCGCCCCCCTGTTCAACAAGTTCGAGCCGCTTGAGGACCAGTCCTTGCGTGCGCGTATCGACGCCCTCTTGACTCGCTGCGGTTTTGCGGCCAAGGGCGTGTTCGTCATGGATGGAAGCCGGCGCTCGGCCCATGGCAACGCCTACTTCTGGGGGTTTGGAGCCGCCAAGCGCATCGTTTTCTTCGACACTCTGCTGGCCCGCTTGTCCGCCTCGGAGATCGAGGCGGTGCTTGCACACGAACTGGGCCATTTCAAGCGCCATCACGTGCTCAAACGCCTGATCTGGTCGTTCGTGACGAGCCTTGCGGGACTTGCGCTTTTGGGTTGGCTCGCCCAGCAGAGCTGGTTCTACGAGGACCTTGGGGTCTCGCCAAGCGTGGCCACGAAAAACGCGGTCGCCCTGATACTGTTCGTCTACGTCCTGCCCGTCTTCACGTTCCTTCTGTCGCCCGTGGTCAGTCTGGTCTCACGGCGCCACGAATACGAGGCCGATGCTTTCGCTGCGGCCCAGACCGGCCCGGGCGAACTTATCAAGGCACTCGTGAAACTCTACGAGGACAACGCCTCAACGCTCACGCCCGACCCCGTGCACTCGGCGTTCTACGATTCTCATCCGCCGGCAACGCTGCGTATTGCCCACCTCGATCTCGGAACGGCCTAAAGCCATACCCTATGAGCCAAATTCTTTCCCGGGAACAATTGGAGGAGGGTCACTGCGAGCATCGCGGACCCGGCGATGCATTGAGCCCGGCGGTGCTTCGCGCTCAGCTCCACGAGCTCCCGGACTGGAAGCTCGAGCATGGCGCCATCGAGCGCGCCTATCAGTTTGACAACTATTACGCGACGATCGCCTTCGTCAACGCCATCGCGTGGGTCATCAACCACGAGGATCACCATCCCGAGCTCGCCGTGAGCTACGACCGCTGCGGCGTGCGCTTTAGCACGCACTCGGCCAACGGAATCTCGCAGAACGACTGCATCTGCGCGGCCAAGTGCGACGCCATCTACGCCGCCAAGAAGGCTTCGAGCGCTTGACTGCAGTCGCCAACGGCCTGGTCATCGCGACCCACGGTCGTCACTTTGTGGTCGAACAGGAAGATGGTGCGCGGGTGGTGTGCGTGACCCGGGGCAAAAAGGCCGGGCCCGCGTGTGGCGATCGCGTGCGTTTCGCCTCCACGGCGGAGGGACAGGGTGTCATCGATGCCGTGCTGCCGCGATCAAACCTGTTTTACCGGTCCGACGCATTTCGAGCCAAGCGCCTGGCCGCGAACCTCACGCAGCTTTGCACCGTGGTCGCAGCCTATCCTCCCTTTTCAGAGGCTCTTCTGGGTCGCTCGCTGGTGGCCTCCGAGGCAAGTGGAATTCGGGCACTGATCGTCTTGAACAAGATCGACCTCACGGACGCAGCGCGTCTGGCACGCGGTCGGCTTGCCCTGTATCGCAGTCTCGGGTATCGGTGCCTTGAAGTGTCATTGAAGATGGACCCACAAACGAGCCTAGAGAGCCTGCTGCCCGAAGTCGCCGATGAAACCACGGTGTTGGTGGGACAGTCGGGGATGGGGAAATCCTCGCTTCTGAATCTGCTCGTGCCCGATGCCAAGGCCGCCACGCGCGAGATTTCCGAGGCGCTTAGAGCCGGACAGCACACCACGACCGACGCCAGGCTCTATCACCTGCCTGGCAATAGCGGCATGCTCATCGACACCCCGGGCTTTCAGGAATTCGGTCTTGCGCATCTGACTCCCGGGGTCATCGAACGGGCCTTCCCCGACCTGAAGCCCTATTTGGGCCACTGCAGGTTCTACAATTGCACCCATCTGATCGAGCCCGGCTGCGCCGTGCGCAGTGCCGTTGACGAGGGCAAGATCGAGCGCCAACGCTATGATTTGTTCTCCACTCTGACGCGCGAAAGCGCCGCTGAAGGCCATGCCGCGACTGGTCTCGACTGACAACTTGCTCATCGCCACGCTTTGGGCGCGCATGCTTGAGAGCGCCGGGGTTCGTTGCGAGATCCGCAATCAATTTATCGGAGCCGCGCTCGGCGATATCCCGGCAGACCAGGCGGCGCCGGAGATCTGGATTCAACGGGACAGCGATCTGCCGCGTGCGCGCACTCTCCTGGCAGAGTGGCAGTCTCCCGAGGGTCTGCCGTCCTGGCACTGCCCGGGCTGCGGGGAAGCGCTCGAGGGTCAGTTCTTTCAGTGCTGGAAATGTGCGGCCACCCAGTTTTCGAGTGCCTTCTAGCCGAACAGGCCAGCCGCCGACAGAAGAAACAACAGGACCAGCCAAAGCACCAAGGAGCGCCACACAAGCCCGACCGCGCTTCGCATGGCCGAAGGGTTCGCCTCGACACCGGGAATCGATTCGCTCACCAACTCCCCATTTTCCGCACGCGCGCTCTGGAAGCTTTGCGCGTCCCCCAGACGTACCCCCAATGCCCCCGATCCGCTCGCCAAAATGATGCCGCGCGAGGTGTCGCGCCACTGACCGGCGTGATTCCTCCACGCAAACACCGCGTCCTCGAAGTCACCGACGATCGCAAATCCGACAGCAGTCAGACGAACAGGCAGCCAATCGATGAGCCAGAAGGCGCGTCGGGCAAAGCGACCGAACGGCTCGTTGACACTGTCGGGCTCGTCGCGCGTTCCATCGGGAAGGTCCCAGGCCCGTGCGAGATAATCGGCAAGGCGATAGAGCACGGCGCCAGACGGACCCGGCATCACCACAAACCAGAAAAAAACGCCGAACACGTGGCGATGCGATGCGAGCAAGGCCTCCTCGATCGCGAGCCTTGAGATCTCGGGCACGCTTAATTCCGCAGCGGAAAATCCCGGGGCAGCGCGGCCGCGCCATTGAGTCAGAAGGCGTCTTGCCTCCTCGAGGTCGTTGTTGGCCAGCGCGATCTGGATGTCGGTGTAGTAGTGACTAAACTGGCGAAATCCTAGCGTGAGATAAAGCACCACCACGTTCCATCCGAGTCCGAGGAACACATGCACGCGCGCGAGCATGAAAAAGATGAGCCAGGTGCCGATGGTCAAGGGGACCACCAGAATCAGCCAGGCCAGGATGCCTTGTTGGCTTTCGCCCGCGTTAAAGTTGCGCTCGAGCGTTTGCGCAAGGCCGCGCACCGCGTTGTAGGCGACATTGTCGTTCTGAAGAGGACGAACCTGTTCGAGGAGCAGCGCGATGATCAGTGAGAGAAATCCCATTTCGCTTTTTTTGGGGTGGTGCGCCCGTTAAGAATGGCCGATTGTAGCGCGGTCAAACCAGCGGGCCGGTACAGCGACGCCAGGGCGCCTAGCCCTCGATTTGCGCCGAGAGGAAGCGATAGAAATTGCGCAGCATGCCCGCCGTCGCGCCCCAGATGAAGTGGCGACCGAAAGGCATCGCGTAAAAAAGTCGCTCTCCGGACTCGAGCACTAGCCGCCGCGTTTGATGATTGGCGGGATCCATGAGGAATTGAAGGGGAACCTCGAACACCTCGGCAACTTCGAAGGGATCGGCCTTGAGCTCAAACGGCGCGCTTACGAGTCCGACTACAGGAGTCACCCGATAACCGGTGCCGGTGAGATAGTCCGGTAGCATGCCGATGACCTCGATCCGATCGCGACCCAGGCCGATCTCTTCTTGCGTCTCCCGCAGGGCAGTTTCCACCGCCGAGCCATCTTCGGCTTCGCTGCGCCCCCCCGGGAAACTCACCTGTCCCGCGTGGTCGTGCAGGTGGGCGGTGCGCTCGGTCAGCAGGACCGACAGCTGCGAATCACGAACGACCACCGGCATGAGCACCGCGGCTTGAACGAGCGGCGTCTCGCGCCGACGCGCGAGGCGGTCCTCGATCGGCTCGGGCTCCCAGGCACGCGGATCGCGAAAAGCTTCGCGCAACCGCGGCGCCGTCAGGATCGCCGCGGCGATCGCCGGATCGCTGGAGATCGCGTGAATCGGCAAAGCCGTCGGATCAAAAAGCGGTGCAGCCAAGAGCAACTCTCCCAAAACGCCAGCAGTGGAGAGCCTGCCTTCGAGCAGGCGGCGAGCTCAACGCACGCGGTCCTATTCTGCGCTTGGCTGGGGCTTGCTCTTCAGCTTGAGCTTTTCCTTGATGCGCGCCGATTTGCCCGAACGTTCACGTAAGAAGTAGAGCTTGGCGCGGCGCACGTCACCGCGGCGCTTGACTTCAATGCTCGCGATCGCAGGCGAATACGTTTGAAAGGTCCGCTCCACGCCTTCGCCGTTGGAGATCTTGCGCACGATGAAGTTGGAGTTCAGTCCGCGATTGCGCTTGGAGATGACGACGCCTTCGTAAGCCTGGACACGCTTGCGATTGCCTTCGACAACGTTCACGTTCACGACCACCGTGTCGCCCGGGGCGAACTCCGGTATGGTCTTGCCCAGGCGGGCCATTTCTTCTTGTTCAAGGACTTGAATGAGGTCCATTGGTGAGCTCCGTAAACCATCATGCCGCGGCGTTGCATTGTTTTGCGCCACGCAGAGGATGGGGTTAATCAAAGGATCCGAAGACCCTCGCCACTACAACCGCTTCAAAAACAGCTCATCTTCCTCTGAGAGCCGGCCTTCACTGCGCGCCCGCTCGATCAGATCGGGGCGCTTTCGATAAGTCGCCTCAAGCGCGCGTTCGCGTCGCCAGCGCACGATGTGCGCATGGTGCCCCGACAGCAGCACCGATGGCACCGCCAGACCCGCGTAAGTCTCGGGCCGGGTGTAGTGCGGGCAATCGAGGAGCCCTTCCACGAAGGAATCCTCTAGTGCCGAATGCGCATCGCCCAACACCCCATCGAGCTGCCTGACGACCGCATCAATCACCGCCAAAGCCGCTATCTCGCCACCCGAGAGCACAAAATCGCCCAGGCTTAACTCCTCGTCGACACAGCGGGCCAGGAGACGCTCATCGATGCCCTCGTAGCGTCCACACAGGAGAATCACCCCCGCAGTGCGCGCCAGTTCCATCGCAAAGCCATGGTCAAATCGCCTTCCCTGCGGCGAGAGCAATAAAACCCGTCCTGCGCCCAATACCTGCATCGCGGCCTGCTCGGCACGAGCCGCGAGCACCGCCTTCTCCAGCGGCTCGGCGAGCATCACCATTCCCGGTCCACCGCCGTAAGGCCGATCGTCGACCGTGCGATGAACGTCCGTCGTAAAATCGCGCGGATTCCACGTCCTAAGCAGCCAACGTCCCTCCTCGAAGGCCCTGCGCGTGACGCCAGACTCGGTCACCGCGGCAAACATCTCCGGGAAGAGCGTGATCACATCGAACCGCATGCTCCGCCTTCACAAACTCCCACTACTGGTCGTAGTCCGAATCCCAGTCGACGACGATACGCGACCGATCGCGCTCGACCGAGCGCACGTAACGCTCGACAAACGGGATCAGAAGAGGCCGACCGGCTAATGAAGCCTGCGCCGCCGGCCTGACCCGTTCGACTTCCAGGATGGAATGCGCGCCATTGTCGATCAGATCCTGCACCCGACCCAGCGCCATCCCGTCCACGTTGACCACTTCCAGACCGATCAGATCGACCCAGTAATATTCATCCTTGGCCAGTACCGGAAAGCGGCTGCGCGCAATCCAGACCTCCATTCCCTTCAAAAGCTCGGCGCCCTCGCGGCTCACAACCCCAGTCAGTGTGGCGACCACCGCCTCACCCTGCACTTTCGCACCCAACACTTCGAGGCTCTCGAAAGCGCCCCTCCGATCGATCCACCACTGGCGAACCTCGAGTAGAGCAGCGGCTTCTTTCGCGTACGGCACGACTCTGACGGCGCCACGGATTCCAAAGGCATCGCCGATTCGCCCCACCACCACCAGATCGGAAGGAGCGTGCTCCAAAAGCCCGAGCCGCCAGCGCCCTAAGCCGGGACGGCGGGAGCGGCCTTCTGCTTGACGGTATACAGTTTCACAAGGCGAGCCACCGCAGGCGACATCTGGGCGCCGGCGTCTTGCCAATGCTTGACGCGGTCGAGTTCGATGCGAAGAGCCTCTTCCTGACCTGCTGCCACCGGGTTGTAGAATCCAACGCGTTCAATGAAGCGGCCGTCGCGGCGATTGCGAGAATCGGTTGCAACCAGGTTGTAGAAAGGGCGGTTTTTTGCCCCGCCGCGGGAAAGTCGGAGAATGACCATAAGTCTCTTTCGAAATACGTTGCTAGTGCCAGATCAGCGAAAAGCCTGTGATTTTAGCGCCGCGAGGTCTTTTTTGCAACGCGCGGTCCCGGAAAACAGGCTCTTTTGGCATAAAAATCAAGCCAGTATGACTCTTTCTCTGAAATTGGCCTGCCTGGGCGGCCTGCTTGCGGCAGTTCTGTCTCGCACCGCCCTCGCTGCGCTACCCATTCTCGAGGTTCCGCCGGGATTTCACGTCTCGCTACTCACCCAAGAGGTGCCCAACGCGCGCGAAATGGCCCTAGGCGGCGTGACCGATGGCAAGCAGATCGTCTATGTGGGCAGCTACGATGCCGGGCGCGTCTATGCCGTTGAAACCGAGGCAGGCAAGGCAACAGGCGTGCATGTCATCGCCAACCACCTCGAAATGCCCATTGGCGTGGCATATCGGGACGGCAATCTCTATGTGTCCGCAGTCTCTCGGATCCTGCGCCTAGACGGGATCGACAACCGCTTGAATGCGCCACCGATTCCCGCAATCGTCACCGACCATTTGCCTTCTGAGGAGCATCATGGAGGGCGATTCATCGCCTTCGGGCCCGACGGCTGGCTCTACGTACCGGTTGGTGCGCCGTGCAACGTGTGCGAGCCCGACCCCAGACGATATGCCAATTTAGAGCGCATGCGACCCGATGGCACCGGTCTTGAGGTGGTCGCCCAGGGGATTCGCAACACGGTAGGGTTCGACTGGAGTCCGATCGACGGTTCACTGTGGTTCACCGACAATGGCCGCGACATGATGGGCGATGACATGCCCTCGGACGAGTTGAACCACGCGCCGCAAAAGGGAATGAATTTTGGATTTCCGTATTGTCATCAGGGCGACACGCCCGATCCCGGCCTGGGCTCGAAGCATCCCTGTTCCGATTTCACGCCGCCAGCCGTCAAGCTGGGCGCGCACGTTGCCGCGCTCGGGATGCGCTTCTACACGGGAAGCCTCTTCCCATCGCCCTATCGCAATGCGATCTTCATCGCCGAGCACGGATCGTGGAACCGGAGCAAAAAAAGTGGCTACCGCATTGCATGGATCCAGATGCGGGCCGACGGGAGCGTCGAGAAAAGCGGGGTTTTTGCAACCGGTTGGCTTAAGGTCGATCCCGACGGCCACGAACGCGTGTTTGGTCGTCCCGCAGACGTACTCGTCATGCCTGACGGCGCGCTACTGGTGAGCGATGACGAGGCCGGCGCGATCTACCGGATCACCTATGGCCTCTAGCCGCGAGGGCGCAACCTTGAGCGCCAGGCCGACGCGCACCGGCTTTAAGAACAAGACGCTCGCCACCGTGCTTGCGGCACTGCTGGGCACCTTTGGCGCTCACCGCTTTTATCTGAATGGCAGCAAAGGTTGGCTCCCGTGGGTCTACCCTGCGTATTTTTTTCTCGTCTTTGCGCTCGCGCTGCACTACTTGGCACAACTGCATTCCGACTTGGGCTCAGACTTCATCTCCTTCTTGCATCCGGCGCTTCTTGCCGCGTTTTTGCCTACTGCGGTGGCCTGCGGGGAGGCTCTTTACTTCGCTTTGACCCCCGATGCAAAATGGGACGCGTGCTGGAATGCCGATGCCGGCCGCGCGAGCCATTCCGGGGCGTTCGTGATCGTAGTCGCGATCCTCACGCTCGCGTTGGGGGCCACGGGGATTCTCAGTATTCTTGCCATTACGGTGCAAGCCTATTTTGAGGGAACGATTTAGACGCGTGGCTATGGCGATTGCGCCAACGACTGCGGCCGCCGGCCTCCAAAACGGGTTTCGGATCGTTCTCGGGCTTTTACTGGCTTCCTGCCTGCTTTCGGCGCAGGCGATCGATCTGAAGCCTCTTTGGGATTTTGGTCATCCCGAAGAAAGCGAGCGGCGCTTTCGCGACGCACTGGTGTTTGCCGATCAAAACGACGCCCTGATTCTTCAGACCCAGATCGCGAGGACCGATGGTCTGCGTGGCGACTTCGGGACCGCGCGCGCGATTCTTTTGAGCATCGAGCCGCAGATTCGAATCGCCAGTCCCGAAGCCCGCGTACGCTATCGACTTGAATACGGAAGAACGCTCTCCTCTGCGACCCATCGGCCGGAGAGCCAAACGCCCGAGGTCAAGGAGGAAGCCCGCCGGAGTTACCTCGCCGCTTTTGATCTCGCCAAGAAGAATCACCTCGACGCGCTCGCCATCGACAGCCTTCACATGATGGCGTTCGTGGATACCGATCCCGGGGATCAACTGCGCTGGGACGAAAAGGCGCTGGATGTGACATTGGCCTCGGACCAGGCCCCGGCCCGCAGTTGGGAGGCATCGCTGCGCAATAACATCGGCTACGCCTTACACGAACTCGGCCGCTATGATGCGGCCCTTGCCGAGTTCGACCGGGCGCTTGCGCTCCGGCAACAGGCGCACGACCCCGAAGAGATCCGAATCGCGCGCTGGATGGTGGCATGGACTCTTCGCAGTTTGAACCGGGATGACGAGGCGCTCGCCATCGAGCTTAGCCTCGAGTACGAGTACGACGCGATCGGAGAACCCCAGGCCGACGTCTACGAAGAGTTGGAGCTGCTCTATCGCGCCAAGGGCGAGGCGGTGTTGGCCGAGGCTTACGCTCAAAAGCGAAGCGCCCTGCGTCCCTGATGGCACGCTTGGGCAATGCTCGAGGCTTCGCCGCGTGGCCCGTCTAGGACTGGCAAAACAGATCGAGCTGACCTTGCTCCGAGGATGCGCTCAGCGGCCTTGCGAACTGGCTCAAATCGAGCGCACGGCGGTCTTCATTGAGCCCTAGCGTCCGGGTTGCGCGGGTGAATCTTTGGCGATATAGCTCGGACCAGATCCCTTCTCCGCGCATGCGTCGCCCAAACCGGCTGTCGTAGTCGCGTCCTCCATGCATGTCGCGCACGCGGTTCATCACACGTTTGGCGCGGTCGGGGAAATGCGTCTGCAGCCATTGCTGAAAGATTTCGTTCAGTTCCCAAGGCAGGCGCAACACGATGAAATGGGCGTTGGTGGCTCCCGCCTTCGCACTCGCTTCGAGTATCGCCTCCAGATCACCGTCGTTGACGAACGGGATCATGGGGGAAACGCTGACCGACACGGGGATGCCCGCCTCCGAGAGCGCCTGCACGGTGCGCAGCCGCCGCGTCGGGCTCGCGGCACGGGGCTCGAGCTTGCGCGCAAGCGCATGATCGAGCGTTGTAATCGAAAGCGCCACGCGCACCAGACCGCGGCGCGCCAACTCCGCGAGCAAATCGATATCCCGCTCAATTAAGGCAGACTTCGTAATCAGCGTGAACGGATGCTGAAACTGCGCAAATACTTCGATGACGGAGCGCGTGATGCGCAGTTCCCGCTCCACGGGCTGGTACGCGTCCGTATTGACCCCGACGGCGACGACCTCGGGGACATAGTTGGGACGGCTCAGTTCGCGCTTGAGCAGTTCGGCAGCATTGACCTTGGCAAACAAGCGCGATTCGAAATCCAGCCCCGGTGAAAGGCCGAGAAAGCTATGCGAGGGCCGCGCGTAACAGTAAACGCAGCCGTGCTCGCAGCCCCGGTAGGGATTAAGCGAAACATCGAACGGGATGTCCGGTGATTCGTTGCGCGTGAGAATGCTCTTGGCGACTTCCGGAGTGACGATCGTCTTTAGGCGGTGCGTACCGTCCTCGTCCTCGGTTGCCCATCCATCGTCGAAGGCGTCACGCGAGTCCAGCGCAAAACGGTGCTCGACGTTGGCGGTCGCGCCCCGCCCTTTGTGCAAGATCACGGGCCGAACCGTGCCCCCATCGGGGTCGGGCGTCGGGTTCGTGGCGCGCTTCATCAGGTTGCAACCGTATCGGTTTCGACGAGTTCACACCCATTAATTTTCCAGGTCTTGTCCGCCTGCCGACGCATATCGTAATAGGCGAGCCAGAGCTTACCGTCGCTGTCGGCGATATTGACCACCTGGACCCAGCTCTCGCGCCCTTTTTTCGGAGGCAAAAAAAACAGGGACGTGGGTCGATAGACCGCCGGATAGCTTTCACGGACCGCCCGCAAGAAGCGATCGGAATCGCCGCCGAAGGTCTTCTGAATCGCCGGCGTCGCAAATGCGAACGCCGCAGGTGCATCGTCGCGGGAGAATGCCGCAATCTGCGCCCGAATGGTGCGCTCAATGGCCTTGGCTTCTCCTGGCTCGCCGCTTGTCGCCGCGAAGCATGCCCCGCCTTCCACCAGCGTAAGGGCGACGATCAATCCAGCCATCCAACGCGAAAACACCACTTGAACTCCCGAATCTGCAACCACTGAATCGGACACCGCTGATATGCGACCTCAAGCGCTCGGCTCAGAAAAGGGCCGGCGCGCCGAATTCGAACGCCTAAACAGACCAATCATCACGCCATGAATGGCCAACCCGTGTTCGGGACGAATCTGCGGGTAAGTCTCATTGGCGGGCTGCAGGAAAAATCCCTGCTTGTCGCGCGCCAGAAACTTCAGTGTGTACTCACCGTCGACGCGCGCCAGGACAATTTCACCCGGATTAGCGAAGGTGCGTCGCTCAATGACGACATAGTCACCTTCGGCGATTTGCGCGTCAATCATCGAATCACCTCGCACTTGAAACAATTCGGTCTCGGACGGCCGGGCAATGAGAAATCGATCGATCGACAGGGTTTCTGTCGGTACGTCATTGGCCGCCTGGGGCATACCTGCTCTGACCATATCCGCGACAGAGCGTTCGAAAAATCGGGGTCCCGGTTTAAGGCGCCGACCGGGAGATTCTTCCAGATAGCCCGCCTCCTTCAATCGCTGGACGATGCGATGCGTCCACGACCGGCCCGCGATGCGCCACAGGCTCGAAAGCTCCGTGATCGAGGGGACGACCTGGTGCTCGGCAAAATAATCTTGCAGGGCACCGATGTATTCAGTGAGGTTGGAACGGGGTCGGACCATGGCTCACCCATGTGTGAACGATTGTTCACCAAACAATAGGCTAATCCTTTTGCGCAGTCAAGCGTTTGCGCTTGGCAAAACGCTAAAGGAGGGCCGTGGACAGCCAGGGTACAAGCGCCACCACCACGAGGGCGATGACGAGCGCGCCCAGGTAGGGCCAGATCGGCCGCATGGCTAGATCGGCGGGCGTTTTCGCGATCGCGCAGGCCGCATAAAACCCGACACCTAAAGGCGGCGCAAAAAGACCCAGTCCCATCGCAATGACGACCGTCATCGCATAGTGGACGTCCGAAATACCCAAAAGCCGAGCCACCGGAAACAGCAGCGGCCCGAAAAGCACGATCGCGGGAATCCCCTCCAAAACGCTGCCCAGGATCGCAAAGGCGACCGCAGAGACGAGTAGAAATGCGGTCGCTCCACCGGGGACCCCGGTTACGAGTCTTGCGAGTTCCCGGGAGAACCCGGATTGCGTCAGAGCCCATGCCATTGCGGTCGCCATACCGATGATCAAAAGGATTGCCCCCGAAAGTGCCGCCGTGTCCACCAGCAGCGCCGGAATGCGCTTCAAGGGAAAGCTGCGATAGACCACGAGACCCGCCACGATGGTATAGACAATCCCGATCGTCGAGACTTCGGTCGCCGTCGCAACCCCACGCACCACGGCCAAGCGGATCAGCACAGGCAGCACCAGAGCGGGCAGGGCTTTGAGCGCGCTGCGGCCGAGGCTTCGCAGGTCCGCGCGCGCCGCCAATACGGCAGTCTCGAAGCGCGCCCGCCAGCGTACGACGGCGCTAAGCGCGAGGGCGCACACCAGGGCCGGCAGGAGACCGGCCGTGAACAGTTGCGCAATCGAGACGCTGCACACTGATCCGATCGTGATCAGAACAAGGCTTGGGGCGATGGTCTCGGACATGGCCCCGGACGCGGCCAAAAGCGCGACCATCTCGCCCCGGTTTGCCCCCCGCTTTTGCATCTCCGGCAGGAGGGCTGGTGCGACCGCCGCCATGTCTGCGGCCTTCGATCCCGAGATCCCAGAGACCAGGTACATGGCCACCAAGAGGACGTAGGAAAGTCCGCCGCGGACATGACCGATGAGGTCCGCAACGAATCCGACCAGTGCACGGGCCAATCCGGTGACCTCGATAAGCGCCCCCAGGAAAATGAAAAGCGGCACGGCAAGCAAGATGAGATTGGAGGTTCCCTCGTCGATGCGACTCACGATGATCGAAAGCGGCGCGTGGGTCGCAAATAACAGGTAGGACAGAGTGGCAATGCCGAAGCAGTAACCGATGGGAACGCCGATCAAGACGGTGACGCCCACGACGCCCACGAAAAAGACGAGAAGATTCAGGTGCCCAAGCGCGATGAGATACGGGCGAAGAAACCACAAGATTCCGACGAGAGCCACGAGCACCAAAATGCCGGCCATGAGGTCCTTGGCGCGCGCCTTCACTCCCACTTGTACGAGCGCGGTCCAAAGCATGAGCGCGCAGGAGAGGGGCAGCGCGGCCACCCGCCACGCGTCAGAAATCTCCAGTGACGGAGTCGTGATGGCGGCCTGATCGGCCGCATATTGATAGGCTGGACGAAGCAACGCGCCAACCAAAAGCGCGACGACGAGCATCCCGAACACCTCGACTTGGCGGCGCAGACGAGGCCGCAATTTCGCTGACAAGGCGGCCAGCCGCATGTGCTCGTTGCGTCGCAGAGCCAGCACTGCACCGAGCATCGCAAGCCAAAGGAAGACCATCGAGGCGAATTCGTCAGACCAGGTCAGGGGCCGACCGAGTCCATAGCGTGCAATCACCCCCGCGCCTAGGACGAGCACTTCCAGGGTGACGAGCCCCCCAAGCAAAAGCTCAAGAGCGCGCCCGATGATGCGATCCACGCAAAGCAATAGCCGCGTCAGGCGTCCGCGGGATGCGGATCGATTGTGATGCGCAGAGATCGACTGCGACACCTAGCTTAAAGTCCCCACATAGTGTTCGAGCCGCTTCCAGGCATCGTCGCCGTACTTCGCATGCCAGTCGGCGTAGAAACCAGCCCGTCGCAGAGTCTGGCGAAAGGCCTCGGGATCGACCGGATTAAACACCATTCCCTTGCCCTGCAGTTCGCTCTGCACGGAACCATTGAGCTTGCGCACGTCGTCCCGCTGGTTCAGTGCAGCGGCGTTCACGTTACGCTCGATCATCTCCTGGAGGTTCTTTGGCAGGCTCTCCCACGAATGGCGATTGGCGAGGAACCAAAAGCCGTCCCACATGTGGTTGGTCAGGGAGCAGTACTTTTGAACCTCATAGAGCTTGGCCGTCTGAATCACGGCGAGCGGGTTCTCCTGGGCCTCGACGATCTTCGTCTGCAGCGCGGAATAGACCTCGCTGAAATTGATGCTCGTGGGCGCGGCCTCGAGAGCCTTGAACATCGAGCTCCACAGCGGGCTGACGGGGACGCGGATCTTCAGCCCGCGCAGGTCCTGGGGTCCTGTTATGGGATGCGTGCTCGTCGTGATCTGCCGGTAGCCGTTGTCCCAGATCTTCTCGAAGGCATGCAGGTTGACCTTCTCGATCGCACCCCGCACATGGGCCCCCAGTTCACCATCCATCGCGGCCCACACCTGGTCGTAATCCTTGAACGCAAACCCGACGCCGTTAATCGATGCCACGGGAACCAGGGTCGCGAGGATCAACCCTGAGAGCGTAAAGAAATCGATTGCGCCCGAGCGCACCTGCGAGAGCATGTCGGTATCGCCTCCCAGCTGGCTGTTGGGGAAAAGGAGCAATTCCACACGGCCCTGCGACTGCTCGGCGATGGCGGCCGCGGCGGCTTTAATGCGCTGGTTCAGGGGATGTTCCGCAGGCAGGTTGCTTGCGAACTTCAACGAAAATTCGGCGGCTCTTGCGAATTGGAAGGGAGCGAGCGCCAAGCCCGCCGACGCCCCCGCGAGTCCTTTCACAACCGTTCTTCTGTTACGCTGCATCGCTGTCCCCTCTTGTCGGTATCGGCCCGGCGCTTGTTGCGCAAGGTCCGTTGGTGCTTGACCCATATCGATGAAAAGGGGCATTGTACCGGCCCGCGAAGTCGCCCTCGAAGCAGGCTCTAAGAGGTTCCTCCAGAAACGGAACTGGCCCATGCGCCCCACCCCATCGGCTGCGCCGTCCGCTCAGCAACCCGAGGCAGCGCTCGCGACCCCGGATCCATCGCTCACCGATCCGAACACGCGGGGCTCCCGCGCGCCCTGGCTCATGCTTTTTTTGGCCTGGATCGCGCTTCTGGCGACTTTCGTCGACCGCCTTGCATGGTCCAACGTCAACGTCCAGGTGGGTGCAACACTCGGACTGCCTCTGGACCAGCTGAATGTCTTCGTGACCGCGTTCTACGTTGGTTATTGCATGGCCAACGCGGCCGGCGGACTGGCCACCGACTGGCTCGGACCGCGCCGCACGCTCGGCTTTGCGCTCGTGCCGCTGGGCCTGTGCACATTCCTCTTTGGCTCCGCGAGTTCGGTTGGCATCGGACTCATGCTGCAACTCGGCATGGGGCTTGCGGCCGGCGCGGATTATTCGGCGTGCGTCAAACTCACGGCAAACTGGTTTCCGCAGCGCGTGCGCGGCCGGGCCATGGGCTTGCTTATGACCGCTTCTTCCTTGGGCGTTGTCGTGGCCAATGCAACCGTGCCTTCCCTGGCTTCGCACTTTAGCTGGAACCTCGTGTACCACCTCCTGGGAGGCGTGACGCTTTGCATTGGCCTGGTCTGCCTTTTTTATCTCAAGGACACGCCACTCCCGACTGCGACGAGCCGCCCAGCTGGGGCGCTTCGCGAAATGCTCGGCAACCGCGACCTCGTCTTGATGGCCCTGGCGGGCTTTGGGGCACTTTGGGGGACCTGGGGATTCGCGGTGTGGTCGAGCGCGCTCATGATCAAGGGCTATGGAATCGCGCCGACGAAAGCCGGCTTCATCGTGTCCCTTTTCGGTCTCGGGGCGATCGCAGCCAAGCCCCTGGTGGGCATTCTTTCGGACTGGCTCGGGGGCCGACGCAAGGGGTTGATCATCGCCTGCCTGCTGAGCTTCGTGGTGATGCTTCTCATCTACGGGCGCCTCGACAATGAGACCGGTTTCATGCTCATCGCACCCCTACTGGGCATCACGGCCTTTGTGTATAGTCCGCTCACCGCAGCGCTTGTGGTCGAACTGGCCGGTCCGCGCATCGCCGGCTCAGCGACCGGATTCACCAATGCCTTCTGGCAGCTTGGCAATGTCACCGTACCGCTTGCCGTGGGCATGGTGTTCCAGACGACACACTCGTTTTACGCGGCTTTTGTCACACTAGCGGCCGGCCCGCTGTTTGGCGCCGTGGTCATGCTCGCCGTGCGCGAGCGGGCTCGTAGTGCTACCGGAGCCTAGTGGAGCAGCCCGAAGACGGCAACCGCGTTCGGGGTGCCGACCAATACCTTTCCGTCGACGATGACGGGTGCGATGAACTTGTTGCCCGCGCCGAATTGATCCCGACTTCCCTGCTGACTGCTGTTGTAGAGCTCGATCGCCAGATTGGTCGCGTCGTAGGCGTGAAGCACGGCGGGTGTCGTGTTTTGGACTGTCCAGACGATGCCTCCAGTTGTCCCGTTCGCCGACACGCTCGGAGATGCGCCAGGATAGGTATAGCTGATCGTCGAGGTTGAGCTGGGCGAGGCCGCGACCAGGGCGGCGCTCACGGGGAGGGCCTTGAGCTGATCGCCTACGGCGGCGTAGTACACCACCCGATTGAAGTAGGCAGGCACCGAATACACGGCGTGATTTCCCAGTGCGCTCGCCAGATCTTGATAGACATTGGAATTGGTGCTCGAAGCCGCGTTGAATTTACCCATCGCATTGCGATCGACGACATAAATATGGGCATCCTTGCCGGCACCCACCGCAAGTTGGCGTGTTTTTCCGTTGGAATCCACGAGGTCCGGCAAGAGCATGGCTCCGCCCGAACCCAGATCCTCGTCGTTGGCGGATTCGGAGACGGTGTTCCAGGCCGCAAAATAATCTGCGACCTTCAATCCGCCCGCAGTGGAGATCTTCAAGAACGCGTTGCCAAAGTCGCCGCTGGCCGGAAATCCCGAGGCGTCAAAGCTGGTATCGAAAGTTCCGTTGGCATCCAGAAAGTAGATGTTGCCGTCGGCGTCGGCCGCGGGGCCCCCACCGGCCTGCCAGATCGACCCCTCGCTGCCATTGGGGGTGACATTTAGCACTGCCGTCTGCTTGAGCGTGGATTCGGAGTAGGCCATGAGCCACCCATAATAGGTCTCGTCATCGCAGTGCGAGGTGAAGGCGATGTAGATCGTCCCATTGACCAGCAGTAGCGCAGCGCGTTCCTTGTATTGGGATGCCGAGAAACTCAACGTTCCATGGGCATACGGATAGCTCGCCGCGATGGTGGTCGGGCCACCGAAGAGTTCGGCCCCCGTGGTCAGGTCCAGGGCGTGGAGGCGGTGATAATAGTTGTTCTGCGCATCCTTGGACATCGCATCGAAATAGAGGGCGCCATTGGGACCTGCACTGCGATCGATGACGGGCGTGTCGGTAATGCCGATGGTCGGGGTCACCTGACTGCAACCGCGATCATCGCTGGCGGTCTCGTTGGCCAGGAGGGCTGAACGCTGCCAAAGCTGCGCCCCCGTGTCGGCGTCAAAGGCGTAGACGCTGTCGTTCTCGGTGACGGCGTAGACGACATTGTGCAAGGCACTGCCTACCTTGATCTGATGCAAGTACAAGGGCTGTGCGTCCACGAGGCCATCAACAGGCAGGGTGCGCAACAGTCCGAAGTTGGCCGAAGTGACGGTGGCCGGCGTCAGAGCCGTCTCGTAGGGATTGGTCCCTGAGCGCAGATTGTCGTTGTGGTACGTGGTCACATCCGGACCGACGACGGTCAGGGTTGCGGTGCTGCTTTTGGTAGTTCCCGCCGCATCGCTGACAGTAACGACAAAAGTACTGCCCGAGTCACCGGGCGCAACCGGAGTCGTGGTGTAGGTGCTGCCAGTGGCGCCTGCGATGTTCGATCCGTTTTTCTGCCACTGGAAGACGGGCTCAGACGGATTCGATACGGTGACCGAAAACGTCGCCTGGAATCCCACCGGCAGACTCTGGCTGCGCGGCTGACTCGCGATGGTCGGTGCTGCACTGGCCTGCGATGCCGCACCGCTCGAAGCGCTACCGGTGCCGCTTGAGCCCCCGCCGCCACAGGATCCGATGGCCACGGCGAGCAATGCCCCGCCGATGAGAACGCTCGTGTGCCGGATTGCATCGCTTTTCATTGCGCGCTCCCCCTTTGGAGTGCTGTGCCCTGTCCGGGCGCTATCGGGCCGTGTCCTAACGTCTTTCGATCGAATCAACGCGGTCAGAAGTCGTGCCCAGCTCAGTCCTTTTTCCGCGAAGCAGTCGTAAGAGCGGGTAGTAGAGGACAGGCATGAGCCGCTGCAGACCATCGAGCGCCACTGCGTCCGTTCCGATGAGCACCTTGCGCTTGCGTCGCTCGACCGCATGGAGGATGCTTCTTGCCGCCTCCTCTGGCGCGGTATGCGCCATCTGTACGAATTGCTCCCGAATGAAGGCAAGGTGTCGTGCATCGACGGATTCGGCGCTTCGTGCTCGATCCGCGATTGCCGTGCGAACGCCCCCCGGATGAACGCACGTCACGCCCACGGAGGAGCCCATCAACTCGTGTCCGAGCGCCTCGCTAAACCCGCGTACTGCGAACTTACTTGCGCAGTACGCCGTCTGGCCTGCCGGTGCGATCAATCCGAAAAGACTTGAGATGTTGACGATCTGCGCAGCCGGTGTCGCCTTCAGATGCGGCAGGAACGCCTTGCTCAGACGCACCACACCGAGAAGATTGATCCCGAGGAGCCACTCAAAGTCATCCAGACTGATCTGCTCGAACGTCCCGATGAGACCGACACCGGCGTTGTTAAAGAGCAGATTTACGCGCGCGTGGAGACGCAGCACATCCTCCGTGAAGCTATACGCCGCCTTTGCGTTGGCGACGTCAAGATAGTGCTCAGAGACCTGAACCTGGTGGCTGCGCGCGGCAAGAGCCGTCTGCGAAAGTGCATAGCGGTCGACGTCGGCCAAAGCGAGATTGCAACCGCGCTTCGCTAAATCCAATGCCAGCGCCGCACCAATGCCGCGCGCGGCCCCTGTCACCACAGCCGTACTTTCTTGGAATCGGAGAATCATGCTGGGAGATCGATGCCTTCGTCATTGATTCCCGCGTGTTCGCGAGAAGGAACCGCTGGTATAGCGTGACTCGCGGCGGACAGCAAGTCGTTCGGATGGCCCGCTGGGAAAGCCTTAGGGAACTATAGGTGAATGACGGAGAGTCAAGGCTTGTCGCTTGAATTAGTATCGTAACGCGTGCAGGCTAGGAGCCACGCGCGGATTGGTGAGCAGACCCGTTGCCTTTGGGCGGCGCGAACGAATCCGGCGACCTCGTAACCTTACTGGATCCTAATCATGCGCACGCTCTTTTCTGGAAGTCTTCTTCTGCTTTTTTGTTTCGTTGGCGGACCTTCACTGGCCGCCGATGCAGCCGCATACGTCGAGCCCCACGTCACGCATCCGGCGTTTGGCGAAGTCAAGATCGTCGTGCCGATCACGACCGACGATCCGAAGATCTGGCAACAGAAATTACGCAATATGAACAATGCTCTGGACGCAGTCGCCAAATGGGGGGGACACGCCACGATCAAGGTTGTGCTCTATGCGCGTGGCGTGCGACTGCTCATGGAGCCCGCCCCGGAGCTTGCGGCGGTGCTAAATACCACGCGTGAGCGCGGGGTGAGCTTTCTCGTATGCAATAACACGCTGCGAGAGGCCAATATCGATTTTCACGGTCTCTATCACGTAAGCGACGACGATGTGGTGCCAAGCGGTTTCCTCGAAGTCGCGTGGCTCGCCGGTCAGGGCTACTCGGTGGATCCGGTGAACTGACGAGGACCCTGACCTGGTCCCTCTAGGATATGACGATGAACGCAAGACCCACGAGCAATCGAATCGAAACGCCTTCCACTCCACGATTTCTTGGGCTCGTCGTGTTCTGCGTGCTGGCCCTCTATGGATGCGGCGGAGGTGGGGGAGGTGGCAGTTCGCCGAGCGCCGCATCCAGCGGTTCATCCGCGAGCGGCTCCTCGGGAACTTCGTCAACGACCGCCAGTTCGGAGCGGCCCACCATCGCGAGCTTTGCTGCAACGCCAAGCGTCATCGGTTCCGGAGGTGCGACGACGCTGACCTGGTCGGTGAAAAACGCGACAACGCTCACGGTCACTCCCGCCCCAGGTGCGGTGACCGGCGATAGCATCGCCGTCAAGCCCGGTCAAACCACCACCTATACCTTGACCGCCGCCGGGACCGGCGGGCGAGCCAGCGCGACGGCCACGGTCACGGTGGGAAGTCTCACGGCCCAGTATGCAAGCATGGCTAAAGCGGACCTGGGCATCGGGGCGAACTTGAACGGGGCCATCCCATTTCCCGCGGATAACGCGTGGAACACGGACATTTCGCAGGCTGCAGTCGATCCAAACTCAGCCAATCTCATCGCAAGCATTGGATTAAATACAGGCCTTCATCCGGATTTCGGCGCGGGCACGTACAACGGTGGCGTCATTGGAATTCCGTACGTCGTCGTCAGCAGCGCGCAATCGCCAGTCACGATCAACATCACCCAGTACGCAAGCCAGAGCGATCCGGGGCCTTTCCCCGTACCGGACAATGCACCCATCGAGGGCGAGCCCGTCAACGCGGCCACGGGGGGTCCTGGAGGTGACATGCACGTGCTCGTGATCGATCGCGACACGAACCGCCTCTACGAGATGTGGCAGTCGATCCCGGCGAACTACGGGGTCAGCGGATCGGCATGGAGCGCGAGTTCTGCTGCACTCTTCCATCTGGACTCCGATACCGTCAGACCAACGGCCGGAGCAGACTGGACCAGCGCGGATGCCGCCGGTCTGCCGATCTTCCCCGGCCTCGCGCGCTATGAAGAAGCGAGTTCGGGAGCGATCCTGCACGCCCTGCGCTTTACGGTGAGCCAGACACGCGCGGCCTATCTGCCGCCCGCGGATCACTATGCGTCTTCCAATACCTCGACGAACCTGCCTCCCATGGGAATGCGGGTCCGTCTTAAGGCCAGTTACGTGATCCCTTCGAACATCAATCCTCAAAGCCGCGCGATTTTGCAGGCACTAAAGACGTATGGCATGTTCGTCGCGGACAATGGCAGCGATTGGTACATCAGCGGCGCGCCCGACTCGCGTTGGACCGATACCTTGAATTCCGATCTCGGTCAGGTCACGGGCGCCGACTTCGAGGTCGTCTTGATGACCGGAGTCGTGACGCAATAAGGGAGAGGTCTATCCGCCCGTCCCCGTCTTTAGGGCCGGTGGCACGATTTTTCGACGCAGCTTCTGCGTGACGACGGGTGCGTTGCGCACCGGCGCTGAATGCGCTTCGAGCGGCTCTTGCGATTCCTCCGCACGCACCTCGCCTTCGGATGGGTCAGGAGGTGCTTCTTTGACCCCGTCGGATCGCGAGCGCGTTGCACGGCGCGGCGCAGCCATCGTGGCCAAATCCGAGTCCGACTCATCCTTGCGTCCCTTGAGCATCGAGCGAGGCAGGTCGAGTCCGACGGTACTGATCTGGTCTTGCGAACAGAGCACCATCCCGGTCTTGGTCTCTAGCAGCATGGCGTGTTGATCAAACGAGGCGATGCGTCCTTGCAGGCGGGTTCCACCCAGAAGGTAAACCACGACAAGACGCCGCTCCTTGCGCAATAGGTTCAGGAATGCAAATTGGGCGGACATAGTGGCCGTCGGAAAGATTAGGAAGAGCGAGATCGGGTCAAAGACCCGCTCGGAATGCGACTTTACAGACGCGCTACAACCACTCGGAACGACGCATTGCTCCGTCGATATCCGCCATGAGCCTAGGATCCAGTCTAGCTGATTCCATGAAACGACGATCTTCTCTCTTTCGCGCCTGAATCTCCAGTAGGCGAACAAAAATCGGGGTCACTCCATTGGCCAGGGTAAAGGCCACCCGCGAGAAAACGACAATCGTCAACAACGCTACAGCCCAGAGTCGGACCCATTGCCAACCGAATTGGTCCGGCGCCGCGCCCGGAAACTCCAGGGCGACGGTCGCCACTGCGGCTGAAACGATGCCGCTCAGAAGCACCAGACCCAGGATGCTAGAGAAGCGGTCGCGCCAGGCAGCTGGCCACGCTGGCCCCAGCAAAAGCCGGGGGCGCAGAGTGTTTAGGATGACGGAAGTGGCAGCCATAGTTCATTCCTCGGACAGATTGATGCATTGCACCAATTGCAGTATGGATGTGAACTTCGCCAATTACCAATTATAATTGTGCATATATACTATTTATTTTGGTGATAGTTTGGCTCGACAATTTCGAAGCCTGGATCTGAATCTGCTGCGCGTGTTCGACGCCGTTATGGCCGAACGAAATCTCACGCGGGCTGCCATCAGCCTTTCAATGACCCAGCCGGCCGTGAGCAACGCGCTGCGGCGGCTGCGCGAGGCCTTAGGCGACGACTTGGTCGTGCGGGCGGGCTATGGCGTGCAACCCACCCCACAGGCCCAAATGCTCTGGCCTACGGTGCGTGGCGCACTGGCTCAACTGCAGGAGGCCCTGGCTCCAACGCCTTTTGACGCACGCGCTGCGAACAACACTTTCGTGCTGGCGATGGCCGACGCAACCGCGGCGGCGCTCGTGCCTCCTCTGATTCGGCGGGTCGAGACGACGGCACCGGGCGTCTCGATTCGGGTCATGCCGCTTACGACCCGTGACCCACGCGCACTGCTCGAATCCGGGGAAGCGGATCTGGCCGTGGGCTACTTTCCGTCGGTACTCGCTGCGATCGCACAGCGCACCATGCAGGACGCCGAGCCCGACGTGCTCGCCCACCAGCGCCTCTACGATGGACGCTATGTGTGCGCGTTGCGACGCGGGCACCGCCTCCTGCAAGAGCCTCTTTCGCTGGACGCGTATTGCGCTGCGCACCACGTCCTAGTGAGCTTTTCGGGTAAGCCGTATGGATTTGTCGATGAGGCTCTTGCCGGGTTAAAGCGAACGCGACGCATCGTATTGACGGTCAATCAATTCTTTACGGCGGCCCGCGTCGTGTCCGAATCCGATCTGTTAACGGTTCTGCCACATCACTTCCTGCGTTCCACCGGCATTGCGGACCAGCTAACGACGGTCACGCTCCCTTTTGACATCGACCATGTCCACGTGGAACTCCTCTGGCACCGCTTGCGCGACGATCGCGCGGGGTACGCTTGGCTTAGGCAACTCGTCGGCGAGGCCGCCCGGCTGGCCTTTCATAGTCCGGGGGATGGGCCCGTATTACACGACGACATTGAGCTTCGGACCCCGAGCACGCCAGGCGTGATATCCGAGAGCGGGTGATCCAGGCACCAAGCTTGCTGATTCTAGCTTCGAAGAGGCGACGCCGGGCCTAAGTGGCCGGGTATTCTATTATTCGGCCGAGGGCGGCTGAACCTGGACGGGAGACGAGACGATGGGTGCAGCAAAAATGATTGCCGTAGGGTTGATCGTGGCCGGAGTACTCGGCCTGGCCTATGGAAGCTTCTCCTACACGAAAGAGACGCATGAGGCCAAACTCGGTCCGCTGGAACTGTCCGTAAAGAACAAGGAAACGGTCAATATTCCCACTTGGGCTGGGGTTGCCGCCATCGTGGTCGGCGCCGGCCTACTTCTGGCCGGAACCCGGCGCAACTAGGCACTTCGGGGGCGCCCACCGGCGCGCCGATGGGCCTTGTCCTTCGGTCGACGCGAGGACCCAATATCGCGATCTAGAAGCCGGTCACAAACGGCACTACCGACCACGCAAGAACCGCCATCAGAAAGAGGCCGCTGAGAATTTGTCGAGCCGTTTCGCCTTCGTAGGGCTTGTACATGTCTGTTCCTTTCGGTGAGTGGGCTTCGGCGCAATCGCCTTAGGTGCAATCTAGACATGCATGCGGTTCAAATCGAGGGCGCAGCGACGTCCGTAGGAAAACAGGGAACGAAGCGCTGCTGGCGCCGACCAACGGGAGGATCCGAGTGCTCCATACTGCGCGCGAACTGCGCGGCCCCATGCTGTGCCGCATTGACCTGTCGGGACCGCAAAGTTCACGGCGAACAGATCGCTTGAAACATCGGCCCGCAAACGCTGGGACGCGACGGCAGGACATGCCCATCTCGAGGGACTACACTGGCGAGGTTAAAAGTCGGGTGGCGCTCCCATTGATGACGGGCAGCACCTGCGACGCCAGAAGCCAACCCGTGCTAAGTTCCACCCCGAGACCGCTCGCGCCCACGCACGCGCGGCGCCCCTTTCCCCCCAACGCCACGAAAGGATAACAATGGCCAAGGCCAAACCGAAGAACATAGCCAAGCTGCAGAAATTGCGCGAGGCACCCTTAATCACGCCTACCGATTTGAAACCGGAGGCAACACGTGATATCAGCGGCTCGATGAATGCGGTGCTCGCAGACGTATTTGCGCTGTATATCAAGACCAAGAATTTTCATTGGCACATGAGTGGCCCCCATTTTCGGGACTACCATTTGCTCCTCGACGAGCAGGCGACCCAATTGTTCGAGATGACCGATCCGATCGCTGAACGGATTCGCAAAGTCGGCGGCACGACCTTAAGATCCGTCGGGAACATCGCCCGCACGCAGCGCATCCTCGACAACGATGCCTCGTATGTCCAACCCTTGGATATGCTCGCCGAGCTGCGCGAGGACAACAAGACTCTCGCAGCGGGTCTGCGGGAAGCGCACGACGTCTGCGACGACCATCGCGATATCGCCACGGCCAGCCTCATCGAGGTTTGGATCGACGAGACCGAGCGGCGGACCTGGTTCCTCTTTGAGGCCAGCCGCGGCGGCGACTCGACCGGTCACTAGTCTGCGCAACTGCGCACTGCGGCGCACGCTCACGCCGCACTGCGCGGCGACCTGCGCCACTGCCGCTTCACACGCGTTGCCGACGAACGCCTCCTACGAGGCGAGGAGCACAAACATCAGCCAGACGTTCGCGCTCGTGATCCCTGCAAAGAGGATCCATGCGAACAAGCGCGTCCTGGCGCGATTGGCGAATCGACCCATCAGCTCGGGATTGCTGGTGAAACGAATGAGTGGGTACATCGCGAAGGGCAGCTGAAGGCAAAGAATGACCTGACTCCAGACGAGCATCTTTCCGACGGCATGCTCTCCCCAGAGGAGAAGTCCAGCCCAAGCCGGAAGGAGCGCCAGGCCACGCGTGATCAAGCGCAACTGATAACACGGAAGCTTTCGTTGGAGGAAGCCTTCAAAAAGCACCTGACCTGCGATGGTCCCGGTGAAGGTCGAACTCTGACCCGAAGCGAGGAGTCCGACGGCAAAGATGAGCGGAGCAATCGCAGCGCCCGTGACGGGCGTAAGGAGCCTGTAGGCGTCTTCGATACCCTGAACGTTGCGAAACCCGGCGTCATGGAATCCGGCTCCGGCCAGGATCAGGATCGCGGCGTTGACCAGAATGGCCAAGACCAGCGAGATCACCGTGTCGTAGCGCGCGAGCCGAATGCCGTCCGCCTTTGCGCCGTCATCGGCGCCGATCGCCCGTGTCTGGATCACAGACGAATGCAGATAGAGGTTGTGCGGCATCACGGTCGCGCCCAGGATGCCTAAGGAAGTGACCAGAGCCTCCCGGGAGTTCAATGCGGATGCGGAGGGGATGAGACCGTCGCCGATCGCCCCCCAAGGAAGAGGAACGAAGGTGAGCTGCGCGACGAAACACAGTGCAATGGTCAGTACCAGCCCAAGGATGATCGCCTCGACTTTTCGAATGCCACGCCCTTGCATCCCGAGGACGAATACGGTGTCTAGCGCCGTCAGTGTTACGCCCCAAAGGAGGGAGAGGCCGAACAGGAGCTTTAAGGCGAGTGCGCAGCCGAGTACCTCGGCCAAATCGCACGCCACGATGGCGACCTCGGCGCAAATCCAGAGCAAAAGGCGAATGGGGCCCTGGCTGTGCAGACGCGTCATCTGCGCCAAATCGCGCCCGGTCACAATGCCCAGCCGCCCGGCTAGTTCCTGCAACAAGATGGCAGCCAGCCCAGACAGGACGACGACATAGAGCAATCGATACCCATACTCGGAACCGGCCTGAATATCGGTCGCCCAGTTACCAGGGTCCATATAGCCCACGGAGACTAGCAGCCCTGGCCCGGCGAAGCGCAAGAGCCTGCGCCAGAATGGCAGAGCTCGAGGAATCCGAACCGTCCCCCGCACCTCAGAAGGACAAAAAGGGGCAGTCGCAGTCCTCGGAAAAAAAGCCATGTCTAAGGGGGAAGACGGAGGGAGGCGATGGACGTGGAGTCTGACGCCTGCCTCCGGGGCAATTCGGTTCGCCTCTCCTTACAGTGGGAGAGCGCTTGGATTCTGGGGCTGCAAAGTTCAATGCAGGCCGCCAATTCCATTTCAGAATACAACCAAACGAAACTTTTGCGTGCCGATTCTGCCAAACCCGACAGATGCGCTCCCGTGGAAATAGCGGCGCTTCCGCAATAATTCCCATCCAATTACAGAGGAAAATTGTCCATGAAAGAAGACCTTTCAAAGAGTGTCGCGGGGATTGTCCGAAGGGCAGTGCCTTCGCTCATTTTAGGAGCGGTGCTGGCCGTTGGCGGTCTGGCGGTTGCAACAAGCGCATGGTCTGCGGTCGTTGGCATCGACATCGACGTCGCCCCGCCGCCGCCGCGCTATGAGCCGGTACCCGCCGTGCCGCCAGGTTATGTTTGGGCACCCGGATATTGGGAGTGGGTGCACGGAACGCATGTCTGGCGCCGAGGACATTTGGTGGCGGGCCGGCCGGGCTATCACTGGGTTCCCGACCACTGGGAAGACCGAGGCGGACGGCACCATTACGAGCCGGGCCGCTGGGAACGCTAGTCTCGTCTTGACCGCGGGGTCGGGGCCTGCCGGGTCCGACTCCGCCAGGCCCGCCTAGATACGGGCTCTACTCTCGCAGTCCGGTAGCGCAGTCCCGAGCCCAGCCAGCGTTTTTGTCACGTCTGAGACAACGTAAGCTCTTGGATTCACGGGGAGGTTTCTGGATGCCAGGCCAGGTGGCATTCACCGCCAAGAACGACCCGAAGCGCCGCGTACTGCTCGAATTCCATGAGCCACACCATGAGCATCGGCTCGGAAAGATCAAACACGCACACGCTTGGCTCAGGGGGCCACTGACCACTGGGGTCACGGCCCTCGGCTGGAGCAAAACTCAGTTTCGAGGCGCGGACTCGGGCTCGAAGCAGCCGCTGGCGCCGCGCATTGTGCGCTGGCGACAGCGCAAGGCTAAAGGGATTCCACGCGGTCAGAATGCTTGCCGATGTCGCCCGGGCCCGGTCTAGCCAGGTATCGCAGAGCCCGCCCCGGTCACCCACCTTCAAAAGGCAAGGATTCGGACCGAACACGCGATACTCGGTCGCCTCATAAGCGACCACGAGCGCTGCGTCGGGATGCTTCGCAGGGTGCGCTTTCACAAACCTTCTCGCGATGCTCCGGTTGGCCCGTTGCGGTGAGTGGCGCGATTGCCGGCCCGGCGACCAGGCCCAAGGAGCACCATCGACCGCGAATGAAGAGCTAAGTTATCATGGTGTGAGAAGTGGATGTAGACGACGGCCGACCGATCGCCCCCAACACGAGGAAACCAAGCTATGGCCCGGCTCAGACGCCGCGATTTCCTGAAGGCTTCGGCCGTCATTACGGGAGCGGCTGCGACAGGTGGGTTCGCGCGAATCGAACCGGCCGAGGCGGCGCCCACTGAGGTTCCGGTCGTCGATCAGCTTTCAGTCACAGTCGTTGTCGATCTGACCCATAACATCTTTCTACGACCAGCGACCTTTAATGGCGTGGTCATCACGCCGGCCTCGCGAGCTAAGGACTACACCAAAGAATTACACACGCAGTGGGGCCTGTCCCTGTTCCTCCAGTCGCGTAAGGCAGACCAAAAACGCACCTTCATGCTCGACTATGGCTACACGCCCGAAGCCATCCTGAACAATATTGAAATCATCGGGATTGACCCGCGGCAAATCGATGCTCTCATCGTCAGCCACGGCCACTTCGATCACTACGGCGGGCTCATGGCTTTTCTGGATCGCTATCGGGACCTGCTTCCACCCGATGTGCGGCTCTATGCCGGTGGCGAGGACAACTTTTGCCACCGCGTCCAGCCGGCGGGAGCACCGGGACAGTTTAGCGACTTCGGCTATCTCGATCGTCGCGCGCTGACCGCTAAGAACGTGACCATCGTCTTATGCGAATCGCCGACCATCATCGATGGCCATGCCTTCACGAGCGGGCAGGTTAGGCGCCGCACCGACGAAAAGATCCTCCCCAATACGTTTGAAGAGTTTGGCGAGAAAGATGGACTGGGCTGCGACGCCACGCGCTACATGCATTTCACGACGGCAGAATTGCAAGGCAAGATCGTTCCCGACGAACATTTCCACGAACATGCGACCTGCTATAACGTCAAGGATCGCGGGCTTGTCGTGATCTCGTCGTGCAGTCACCGCGGCATTGTGAACGTGGTCAAGCAGGCGCAGGAGGTCTCGGGAATCAGTAAGGTTCACGCCATCATCGGTGGGTTTCACTTGGGACCGGCTCCCATGGACTACACCGAGCATATTGCTTCTGAGATGAAGGAACTGGATCCGGACGTTGTGGTTCCGATGCACTGCAGCGGCCAGAATTTCATTGAGGCGATGCAGCAACTGGCTCCGCAGAAGCTGTTGCTGGGTTCCACCGGTGCGACGCTCACGTTTGGCGCGTGAGGGTCCGGGGACGGAAGAAGACGAGCGATGCGAGGCAACTTCCTCGGTGGCTTGAGCTTTCTTCGCGTGCTAGCGACGTTGCTCCTGCTCGCGCCGTCGTATGCATCGCGTGCGCAAGACCCACAGCCAAACCTTGCCGCTCGGATGATGGACGACCTCATGTGGAATCACGGTCCCATCGGCGGTCCCTTCAAACTCGTCGATCAGGACGGCAGGCAGACGACGGATGCGGACTTCCGGGGGAAGCTCCTGCTGGTCTACTTTGGCTATACGTCCTGCCCCGACGTCTGCCCGGCAGACCTGCGTGAAATCCTCTTCGCAGTCGACAGGCTTGGTGCAGGAGGTCAAAAGGTTCAACCGTTGTTCATATCGATCGATCCAGAGCGCGACACGAAAGAAGTGCTCGCGAAATACGTCCATTCCTTCGATCCGAGGCTGGTTGGCCTGACGGGAAGTCCGGATGAGATCAGAACCGTTTCGCTGGAGTACAAGGCTTACTTCGCGAAATACGTCCCTCCCAGCGGCGAGAGCTACGTGATCGAGCATGCCGGCGTGACCTATCTCATGGGCGCAGATGGAAACTACCTCGGATTCTTCCCGCCGGGCACGTCTGCCGAACGGATGGACGAGATCATTCGACCTTACCTTCCCCAGTAACGGCGCAGACTTCTTGCGAACACGCGACAAGTCGATTGGCTTGGTCGGACCACTGAAAGGAGCCTGCGTCCGAATCTTCGTTTGACGTCGCAGACTACATTGGGTCGGCCTTAGCAACTACGACTGAAACGGGCTGGGGGACGCGCCCGGGCGCGCGAAGGAACGACGCCCCCAGGGAAGGCTCCGAAAAGAGGCGGCGACCATCCAGGCCGAGGCGGCCAACAAAACGGACACGATCAATTCAGACCACTGATACCGAGGCGGCGTTGCCCATTGCGGCGGGTGCTGCTCGAACAAGGTCGGCATCCACACCAGAAGACCAAACAAGCTCATCATGATTGCCTCGAGGGTGGCCGCCAGACGGCGGAGTATGCCAATTGTGAGAGCAGCTCCAGCCACGAGGTGGCCAAGGCCGGTGAAGTAAGCGAATCCCGACGGGCGAGGCAGCCAGGGGGGTACCATGCTGGCGGTCAATTCGGCGTAGGCAAAATGGGCTAATCCGTAAACCATGCAACAAAGACCAAACAAGGCCTGCGCCACGCGCACCGCACGCTGGCCGGCGATGAATCGCGTTTGCGGCATCAACGCTTGCCCGCGCAACAGGGCATAGAGAATCCATATTCCCAGCAGCGGCGCGAGAGCTTCACAAAGACCGTACCACGAGCCAACGCTCAAGGGCATCGTCGCAATCGGAATCGCGCGCGCGACGACCCAGACCACGAGGTAGATGCCGACTGCCAAAATGCCCGGTACCAGCGTGCGTGAGAAGCACAGTCCGACGCTGCCTGCCAAGACCATGACGGCGGATCCGTCGACCCATGCCGGCCGCCACGAAATCCAGGGTGGCACGGACTCCCCGACCAGGGCAAAGTCTTGGTAAGCGAGGTTCCAAAGGGCCAAGCCCGCTCCCCCTATGGCGAACAAGGCCCGACCGAGTCCAACGATGCGCATGAGCACTAGCCTGCCTTTGGGGGCACCGAGAGGGGCCCGAAGTGACGTCCACGCGGGCTTGGCGCGCCTCGAGATCCTTTGTGACCGCGGACGCGCAAGGCCCTGGAGCCCATCTTAGCAGCCTCCGATCGGCGCAAGCGCCTTAGGGCGAGACCGCCGCACGATGGCCCAGAAGTGATCGCCCGCCACGACCGCCACCCGACTCGCTGTCGACGCCTCCCACGCGCATCGCGATGGAAATGCCACGGATACGCTGCGATCGGCCGACCTTCGAGGAACGGTCCATGGAAGACTTAGGATCCTGCGCCGTCGTCGGCCCCGCGCGATCTGCCGCGAGAGCGCAGGATCAGCGCGCGCCGCAGCGCAAAACCGAAGGCGAACACCGCAGATACGCCGACGACCGGACGCAGGAAGGACAAGACCGTAGTCGCCGTGCCTAACGAGAGGCCAGAAGCGGCCAAGTAGGCGAGTAGGCACATCGGACACTTCGGGACGATAGCGTAGAGAATCGGGGTAAGGAAGGCAACCCACGAATGCTTGGCAGTCGCCTGCCTGGGCTCATTCGCTATCGACCCTTCGGTCGCGCAACCGGGGCAGTCAGCGATCATAGAGATCTCGCAATTTGACCCAAGCCATCGTGGGCTTTCCGATCTCGTCTCGGCCCTTGGGAACCAGGTCGAGGTATTGGTAGGCGGTATTCATCATATCCAGTCCGCGACCGTAAGTGGAGTAGGTGCGAAAGATTGCGCCGCTCTCGTCCTTCGTGAAAACACTGATACCGGGCAGATCCGAGGGACCGCTTTTCAGGGGAGCGAAGTTGTAAGTCGCATCGCCTCGCGCCAACACGTCAGGCTCGAACGACACCTCGAAGTCGTAGTTGAAATCCGAGCCTTCCGAGGAGACCCAGTTGAAGCTCCAGCCGAGGCGTTCCTTGAATGCCTGCAGCTTGGACAACGGCGCGCGCGATACGGCGGCAAAAGCGACGTCGCGCTGACGCAGATGGGCGATGACGCCATTGAAGTTGTCGGCCCAGAAGGAGCAGCTCTTGCACCCGACCTCCCAGTCGGGGGCGAACATAAAGTGGTAGACCACGAGTTGGCTTCGATCACCGAAGAGTTGGGAGAGCGTCTTCGGGCCTTCGGCCCCCTCGAAGGTATAGTTCTTCTCAACGCGAACCCACGGGAGGGCGCGGCGCTCGGCGCTGAGCTCCTCGCGCATCCGGGTAAACTCCTTCTCCTTGGCCAAGAGGCCCTTTCTTGCTTGCACCCACTGATTCTGTGAAACGACTTCATGCTTAGCCATGATGTGTCCTTTTTGAAAAGTTCGCTGCGTAAACACAGCTTAGCGATTGCCAACAGAAGCGGGGAGTAACAACTGTGACGGGTTTCGGTGCCCCCCCATCACGGCATAACATGCGTCATGGACTCGCTCGTTACGGCTGCTGCAAGGGCACTTAAGGCTGGCGACCCCTTGGGTGCGCTCAAACGTGTCGCACTCAGGGACGACCCGCCTGCCCTGGCGTTGCGTGGGATCGCGATGGCTCAGCTAGGCGAACTCGCGAAAGCCAAGGCCCTCTTGCGGCGCGCGGCGCGCTCATTCGGTGCGAGAGAGCGGGTCCATCGGGCACGATGCGTCACGGCCGAAGCCGAGATCGCGCTCGCCTCGCGCGACCTGCGCTGGCCCACACGCGCGCTCGAGGAGTCTCGGCGCACTTTCGCTGCCGTAGGTGATCACGAGAACAGACTACATGCCACGCTGCTGCAGATACGCTGGCTACTGTTGCTTGGCCGCGTCGCCGAAGCCGGCAATGCATTGGATCAACTGGACCTTGACAGCGCTTCGGCCATGCTGACCGCGAGGGGAGAACTGGTCGCCTTCGAGATCGCTCTGCGGCGCGGCCACACCGCGTCCGCCCAGGCCGCCCTGGCTCGAGCCCGGACCGCTGCGCTTCGTTCAGCCATCGTGCCTTTGTGCAGCGAAGTGACACGAGCCGAGCAGACCTTTGCACTTCCGGTGGCCCGGCTCGTGGCGGGCGGTGCTGAACGCCTGCTCAGGCTGGCCGAAGTGGAGGCGATGCTCGCCTCGCCACAACTGATCGTGGACGCATGTCGCCGGTCGGTACGCTGGCAGGGCCGTGAGGTGCGCCTGGCGCGCCGCCCGGTTCTGTTTGCCCTGCTGCGCTCGCTCGCCGAGGCCTATCCCCGCGAGGCGACCCGCGAAAATCTGTTCGAGCGCGCCTTTGGCGTTCGGCGTGCTAACGAGTCGCACCGGGCGCGGCTGCGAGTGGAACTCGGCCGGCTACGAAAAGAGTTGCGATTGCTCGCCGAGGTGCGGGCGACACCCCAGGGCTTTATCCTTTTGCCCGAGTCTTCCGAGGTGCTCGTCCTCGCTCCGCCGATCGAGGGGCCCGACGCGTCGGTGCTCGCCCTCATGGCCGACGGGGAAGCCTGGTCCACTTCGGCTCTCGCTCTGGCTCTCGGATCGAGCCAGCGAACCGCACAGCGTGCGCTCAGCGCCCTGGAGAGCTCCGGCAAGGTGCGCTCGCTTGGTCACGGTCGGGCGCGCCGTTGGCTCTCGGCACCCGTGTTGGGATTCGCGACGACCTTGTTACTCCCTGCACCGCCGGGCATCGGTTAATCTGGTCGTCACTTTCGAAGAGGAAACCCATGGATCAAACCAAAGATGTCAACGCGAACACCGGCTCAGTCGCTGCCGAGATTGTGCGCGAATACGGGCCGTTTCCGGACACGGCACGCGTGGGCGGCGTGACGTTTGACGGGACGCATATTTGGATCGCCGCAGGGGAAGCCCTGCGCGCAATCGATCCATCCAGTGGCCAGGCCGTTCGGAGTATCGAGGTCGCATCGGACGCGGGAACAGCGTTCGATGGTCACCACCTCTATCAACTCGCCGAAGATCGCATTCAGAAGGTCGACCCGGCCACCGGTGCGGTGGTAGCCACGATACCGGCACCGGGAAAGGGGACCGACTCAGGCCTCGCGTGGGCCGAGGGCTCGCTCTGGGTCGGCCAGTATCGCGACCGGAAAATCTGCCAGATCGATCCTGACACGGGCGCGATTTTGAGAACCATCGAGTCGAACCGCTTTGTCACCGGAGTCACGTGGGTCGATGGCGAATTGTGGCACGCCACTTGGGAGGGTGACGAGAGCGAGATTCGCCACATCGACCCCCTAAGCGGACAGGTTCTGGCCCGCCTCGCCATGCCTCACGGCATCGGGGTGTCGGGTCTCGAGTCCGATGGCGCCGACCTCTTCTATGCGGGCGGCGGCTCGAGCGGCAAAGTGCGCGCGGTGCGTCGTCCCCGCGCCCGTAAGTGAGGATAAGAGAACCACCGCTCCGCGCGCAGCTCTTCGACGTCCAACCGATTCAAGTCCAGCTCAAATCGGTACGTGAAAGCGGAAGCTCGCGCACACGCTTTTTGGTTGCCGCAAAGATGGCATTGCACACAGCCGGCGCAAGCGGCGGCAGGGCGGGCTCTCCCAGCCCCGTGACGGGAGAATCGGTCTTCACGAAATGCACATCGATCTGCGGTGGGGCATCAGGAATGCGTAGCAACGGATACTCGTTGAAATTGCTTTGCACGATCCGCCCTTTTTCGATATTCAGTTCGCAGTACTTCAAGGTGCTGATCCCGTCGATCACCGATCCCTGGACCTGATTCTCGGCGCCGCTCAGGTTGATGATCTGGGCGCCGATATCCACCACCACCACCACCCGGTTGACCTTGAGTTCGCCCTTCGGGGACACCGTGACGTCGGCCACCTGTGCGATATAGCCTCGATGGCTGAAATGACAGGCGATACCTTGGCCCTGTCCTTTGGGCAGGGCCCGCTTGCCCCAATCGGACTTCGCGGCCACTTCCCGCAGCACGTTTTTCATGCGCCTCACGTTGTACGGCGGGTCACTGTCGGAGGTCGGCGGCACGATGTCGCGATCGCCCAGCAGCGCGAGTCGAAATTCCAGTGGATCGCGACCAGCCGCATGCGCGAGCTCATCGATGAAGCTTTGGATGACCCATGCGAAGACATTGCTTCCGGGTGCGCGCCAAGGACCCATTGGAATGCTGCATCCGATGGGCGTTTGCTCGAGCAAGCAATTCTGAACCCAACGTCCCGGAAACTCGTCTCCGCTAAGGACCGCACCAGCACCGGGGAGGAGCACAGTTCGCCCGTCCTTCTCTATTCGGTTCGCAAATGTCACGAAGTGGTCGTGCCATGCGACGACCTCCCCCTTCGCATCCACGCCGCCACGCAGGAAGTGGAATCCCCCGGCACGGAAGTGATCATGCTGGAGATCGTCTTCGCGCGTCCAGGTGAGCTTTACGGGAGCGGAGGTTCGTTGGGCGATCGCCGCGGCTTCGAGGACATAGTCAGCACTGAGGCGGCGACCAAAACCCCCGCCGGCGCGTGTGAGATGCAGGACGATCTTGTTTTTGGGAATACCCAAGGTCGAGGCGACCTGGTCCTGTCCTGCCCCAGGATTTTGCGTCGGCGCCCAGATTTCCATCGTCCCGTCGGCGGGCTTGAACCACGCCGTGCAGTTCTGTGGCTCGATACTCGCGTGAGAGATGAACGGATAGTGGTAGGCCGCCTCGACCGTCTTGGCCGCCTTTCCGAGGGCCTCATGCACGTCCCCATCCTTGCGCAACACGCTTTGCCCGGCCTGCTTGCTGTGCCCCTTGGCCTCCTCCACGAACCCGCTCCAGCTCTGCGCTGCACCCGGACCCTCGTCCCACACGACTTTCAGACTTTGGCGCGCACGAAACGCGGCCCAGGTGGAGTCGGCGACGATGGCCACGCCCGAGGCGAGTCCGCGTGGATTGTTCGCATCACCGTTGACGAGGAAAGCATCCTGTACGCCCGGCAAGGCCTTGATAGCGTCAAGATTGGCGCTCACAGGTTTGCCGCCTAACACCGGGCACTTGACGTAGACGGCATGAAGCATCCCGGGAAGTCTCACGTCGATCCCAAACAGGGGCTGCCCGCTCACGATGGCCAGATTGTCCACCCCGCCCACGCGCGTGCCGAGTATCTTGTACGTGGCCGGATCCTTCAGTATCACGAGCTTGGGATCAGGCAGCGGCAATGCAGCAGCCTTAAGCGCCAAGGCACCGTAGCCCAGACGCCGCTCGGTTGGCTCATGCAAGACGGCAGAGTCGGCAGCCCGGCATTCGCCAACGGGTACCCCCCACACCTGGGCAGCGGCCTGGATTAGCATCGTGCGCGCCGTCGCCCCGAGACGGTGGAAGTCAACGTAGTTGGTCGGCGTCGAGCGCGAGCCTCCGGCGCTTTGGCTCCCGTATGCCGCGTTCAAGTCGCCCTGAACGATAGCCACATCCTTCCAGCTTACCTCGAGTTCCTCGGCGATCACCATGGGCAACGCGGTCTTGATGCCCTGGCCGATTTCCGGCTGCTTGGAGATGATCGTCACTCGACCGTCCGGTGTCAGTCGGACAAAGGCGTTCGGGGCGAACCCGGCGAGTTGCCCGCTCAGGATCCCCTCCTTCTCGGACGGTGTCGTCATTTTCTTGACGATGGCTTGGGCGCCTTCGCCAAATATCCCCAAGGCGAGGCTGCCACCAACGACGCCAGAGTGCCGAAGGAAACGGCGGCGGGCGGCGGAGAACTTCGGGGGGGTACTCATACGACACCTTCCTTCGCCCCATCCGATCGGGCCGCCTGGTGAATCCCGGCTCGGATGCGCACATAGGTTGCGCAGCGACACAGATTGCCCGCCATTGCGGCATCGATGTCTTGGTCGCTGGGATGGGGATTCACCTTCAGGAGCGCGGCCGCGGACATGATCTGCCCTGCCTGGCAATATCCGCATTGCGGGACATCCAGATCCTGCCATGCGCGCTGCAGGGGGTGCGCCGCATGGGGATCCAACCCCTCGATCGTGGTCACACTTTTTCCGGACAGACTGGCCACCGGCAGAACACAGGATCGGCTTGCGACGCCGTCGACGTGGACCGTGCACGCTCCACACTGCCCGATCCCGCAGCCGAATTTCGTCCCCACGAGGCCAAGGCTGTCTCGTAAGGCCCACAAAAGAGGGGTCTGCGGATCGAGGTCAACCGTATGGTTCTCGCCGTTAACATTCAAGGTGAATTGAGTCATGGATTACCTCGTTCGTGGCGCGGCCGAACCTCGCCAAATCATCTGCTCTGAAAAGGTACTGCATATACTAAGCCCGGCGGCCCGAGTGGTGACGCCGGGAAACAAATTCCAATGGCGCAAAATTGCCTCGGTCATGCTGCCGATCGACTGGGGCACTTGCACAGCGAACAAAGGGCCTCGCGTGCCTGCGCCAAGGCCACGGCAGCGCCCCCAGATTCGATCGATCCGGGAGGCACGCAACTCGCGGCTACGGCTTCTGGTCGGGGGGTTGGTAGAGATCAGGGATGGATTTGACGACCGCGGGCGAAGGGGGTTTGACGTCGAGTTGCTGCGCGAGAAACGCGATTCGGTCGCTTCGAGCCTTGGCGTTCAACGCGTGGGGCGCGTCGTAGATCCGAAGACGCTTGGGTTCGCTCACGATGGAGAAGTAAGCGCGGGCCCGCTTGGAATTGAGGAAATCCTCTTGCGCCCCATACTGCAAGAACACGACGGCGGGCGAAGCGTGAGAGACAAACTTACCCGGGTCAAGCCACGCGGTCCGGGCCTGAAATTCGTCGAACTTCTCCGCGCCGATCTGCTCGCGATACTGCCGACCTTCCTTAGATTGAAGATCCTGTTCATCAGACAGATTGCCCGCCATCAGAACGAAGGCCTTAAATCGCTTGTCGGTCCCCGCAAGAAAGCCACCGACAGTGGCGTCGTAGCTGTGACCGACGTAGGCCAGACGCCGCGCATCCACGTCCGTCCGCGCCAGCAAGAGATCCGCGGCCCGTCGCATGTCCACGATCGCCTGGATCAGATCGGTGATCTGTTGGTCACCCACGGGATTCGGATCTTCGACGTGCCCAGGACGCGCGATGGGACCATCGGGCAGGAGCGAGACGACACCGCTTGGGGCAAGAGCCACGGCCTCATCGAGAAATTCCTTCCGATTACGCAGGGCCGAGTTCGACCAATACCAATGACCCCAAACCACGGCTGCAAAGGGTCCTTGGCCGCTTGGTACGACGAGATACGCAGGCACCCGGCCACCCTTGGGACTCGCGAAAGAGATGTCGTGGATCGCGACGCTCCCCCGGTATTCGACCCCGACTTCCTGGATCTCAAGCGGCGCTGCCCGGTCATAGTCCAGGCTGTGCAGCTCGCTTTTCACCTGGGCCAGACAGGTTGACGCAGGGCCCATAAGAAGCGTCGCAAACGCGATTCTTCGGATCAGCCGGCAGATGGTGGCCGAGCAGGATGTAACGCAGTGTCGGGTCGGTTGCATAGGTTTCGAAGTCGCATGGTCAGCTTATCGGACGCTCCGGCGAGGGCTGCGGCTTCGCGCCATGATGGGCTTTTGCTATTCTATTTTACCGAGTCGCGATCCCTGCCTCATATGGTTGACTTTAGCAGGTAAAGTTCAGGAATCCATGCGCAACGCGTCCGAGTCACGGCCGACCCTGTTTCAAGACCTGAGCCGATCCGGCCATTCGCAGCGTCTCGGCCGGCTGGCCGTAACAGGCCTTCAGCGGCTGCAGCATGCCTGAGCTTCGTGCGACCCATCCATACATCCCCACGTCAGTCAAAAATTGCGCAGCCGCGCGCACACCTCCTTCACGTGCGCCTTTGCGCCGCCGGTTTGGCGCTCGCCGTCAGTCTCGGCTGCAGTGCAGCGAACGCCCAGGGGACAATGACGGAGCAAATCGGCGGACGCGAGGTCTTGATTTTTGCACCCACGTCACTGCCGGCCCCGGGTCGGCGTGCTCTCGTCGTCGTGCTGCACGGTGGCTTGGGCAATGCCAGGCGAATCGAATCCAACGGGTCGGAGAGCGCGTTGCGGATGGACCCCGTGGCCGAGGTCGGTGGATTCCTGGTTGTCTATCTCAACGGCACGCAAGCCGCGAACCTCCTGGGGGCGGACATGCTGGGCTGGAATGCGGGTGGCGGCTGCTGCGGTCTTCCTGCTCGGGATAACGTGGACGATGAGGGTTATGTTCGCACCGCGGTCGACCAGCTTGTGTCGCAATATTCAATCGATCGAAAGCAAATCTACGTACTGGGTCACTCCAACGGCGCGATGATGGCGCAACGACTCATGTGCACGACGAACCTCTTTGCGGCCGCCGTGGCGGTGTCCGGCCCGTTGACCCTCGATACGACACGATGTGAATCGTCCGAAGGCAAGCGCATCCTCGCCATTCATGGTGCCAACGACGAGAACGTCCCGATCAACGGGGGGCGCGGGGCCAAAGGCGTATCCGGCGTGGCGTTTCGATCGGAAGAGCGTTCTCGGGAGATCTTTACCGGCTCCGGTGCAACCTACGAACTGGAGATTCTGCCCGACGTTGCTCACAATGCCGTCGCAATCGATGCTGCCGTGAGGAAAACGCAGGGAATTTCTTTGGCACAGAAAGCAGCGCGATTCTTCGGATTGATCAAGTGAGGAAACACCCGGCATTAGCCCATGCCGCTTTCGCCGACGACCGCGGTTCGGACGTAGGCTAGGGCCAGCTTGGCAATCTGCCGGGCCTCGATTGCGATCTCGCGCAGTTGCCCGGTCGCCGATGCGACAAAGCCGCAAAAGTACAGCCCGGGTTCAGCGGTCGTCTGACCCGTCACACGGGGCTTGCCGGTTTCGTCATAGGCTGGGCTTGCACCGGGCAGCAAGGTTCGCACCTCCGGACGAAAACCGGTTGCGAGGATGACCGCGTCAAACTCTTCGACTCGTGAATCCGTGAATCTAACTCCTTTTGAAGTAAATCGCTCAATACCTGGGCGAATCTGAATCGCACCGTCCCTAATCCGGGCGAGCGTTCCCACGTCCAGCAAGGGAACGCGGCCGTCTTCTTCGACCATCTGGCGCGGGCCTTTTTTTGCGCGCTCAAGGCCCAGCTTTTTCATCGAACCCACGGCCAAGCGAATCACCGGCGCATTGATGAGGTCGACGAGTCTGGCTGGAAGATGCCTTTGCGCAATGGCCCATGTCAGGATCGGTAAACCCAGAAGATCGCGAGGCAGGATCTGGACCGGTCCCCGCACGCTCAGGGAGACATCGACACTGGCTTCGGCGAGGTCGAGCGCGATCTCTCCGCCGGAATTGCCGAATCCCACGACGAGCACGCGCTTTGCGACATAGGAGTGCGGATGGCGGTACTCGCTGCTGTGAAGGATCGACCCCTGGTACTCGTCTTGCGAAGGCCACGAGGGTCGGTAAGGGAAATCGGCCCACCCTGTGGCGAGGACGACAACCGGTGCTGAAACGGAATGCGCGTCCGCATCAACCTGCCAGCGTGGCCCAGAGCGATAAATTCGCTGCACCCGTGCATTAAATGTGGGGTGCAGATCCAATTCCTTCGCATAGTGCTCCAGATACTCGACCACCTGTTGTCGTGACGGATAACGTGGATAGTCGTGCGGCATCGGCATTCGGGGAAGTCCGGAGTGGCCCCTATCCGTGTGCAAATGAAGCCGATCGTAATGACGCCTCCAGACCGAGCCGACACGATCGGCTTTTTCCAGAATTGAGACTCGAAGGCCGAGCGCTTGCATGGTTGCTGCACAGGCAAGGCCGGCAGGTCCAGCGCCTACAATCACTGCGTCCAAACGCTCCATCGTGCTTTTTCCGATTCGAATGGCGAACGAACACATGCGCACAGCTTTGGGCCGGAGGTGCTGCAGCACCTCCATCGCGTCCAGGCCGTTAAGGGCCGCCTAGTATTTCGGAATCGTCGGTGTTGGTCAACTGAACCCTCGTGCTCGTCGTCGGTAGCCGAGAGCGCCTTTTTTTTATTGCACGTAATCAGGGCCCACGGTCGGGGATCGACGCAGTGCCCGGAACGGTCGGCAGGTCAATGACCGCGCGACAACCCGATCCGCTCTCGATTAGCGCGAGCCGCTGACCTTGCTCAGCAGAGCGGACATAACCCTTAAAGCCATGTACCGCGAGAGGATAGTCAGCGCTGGCCTTGCGCTCGGGACGCGTGCGACCGGAGAGCACCACACCTTCGATTCGTCCCAGATCATCGGTCACGCGCCAAGCTACGGGGTCGTTCGAGAGAGTCGGACTGAGCGTTCCTGAGACCTTCAGGTAACGCGGTTCTGCCTCGATCGCTTTGACGTCCTCGAGTCGAGCTTCGCACGAGGG
>JBEKVI010000044.1:0-41353 GCA_049514215.1 Burkholderiaceae bacterium | reverse complement strand
GGTTTCTCGGGCGACCGGGTGTTCTTGATGCCCGCTGCCCACATTCAGGGCCTAGCGCCCGGCGCCAAGGTGCGCCCCTTCATCACGCGCCCGCCCGCGCCGCTCTACGGAGCGCCCGCCCAGGTTTATCGCAAGCCCGAAACGATGGGTAAACATCTGCCGGTGGGCGACGGCCTTTTGGGTCGGGTCCTCGACGGCTCGGGACATCCCTTGGATCGGCTCGGACCACTGCGCTTCGAAAGCGAACGGGCGCTCGTGAGCCGGCCGACGAACCCGATCGATCGCGAGCCGATCAGCCGTCCGCTCGATGTCGGTGTGCGGGCCATCAATGCGCTTTTGACCGTCGGGCGCGGGCAACGCATGGGCCTTTTTGCTGGAAGCGGCGTGGGCAAGAGCGTACTGCTTGGCATGATGGCGCGCTATACCTCGGCCGACGTGATCGTGGTGGGACTCATAGGCGAGCGCGGTCGGGAGGTCAAGGAGTTCATTGAAAACATCCTGGGCGAGGAAGGGCTCAAGCGCGCCGTCGTCGTGGCCGCGCCCGCTGATGCGCCACCTTTGATGCGCATGCAAGGCGCAGCCTACGCAACCACCATCGCAGAGCACTTTCGCGATCGTGGCAAGCATGTCTTGCTTATCATGGATTCGCTCACGCGCTACGCCATGGCCCAACGCGAGATTGCGCTGGCCATCAACGAGCCGCCCGCGACCAAGGGCTATCCGCCCTCAGTATTTGCCAAGCTGCCGCAGTTGGTGGAACGGGCCGGCAACGGCGACGCCGGAGGCGGATCGATCACCGCCTTCTACACCGTTTTGACCGAAGGCGACGATCAACAGGATCCGATCGCCGATGCGGCCCGCGCCATCCTCGACGGCCACGTCGTTTTGTCGCGCTCGCTGGCCGAGGCCGGTCACTATCCGGCCATCGACATCGAGCAATCGATCAGTCGCGCGCTGCATTCACTCGTGGACGATGCGACCTTTGACAGCATTCGCCGTTTCAAGCAGTTGTACGCGCGCTATCAACGCAACCGTGACCTCATCAGCGTCGGGGCCTATGTGCCCGGAAGCGATCCGATCCTCGACAAGGCGATCGCCCTGCATCCCAAAATGGAAGCGCTGTTGCAGCAGAACATGCGTGACAAAGTCGATTTAACGACGAGCCTTGCGTCCCTGCGCGAGATCGTCAAGTGAAGTTTCCTCGTTTCTTGCTCCTCTCTCACTAAGGAAGTTCCATGCCCTCGTCCGACCAGCTGCAGCTACTTGCGGAACTTGCCGATGAACGCTGCGAGGCCTCCTTGCGCCAACTCGCGGCGGCCCGGCAAACACTGGCAGCGGCCCGTGATCAGCTTAATCAACTCAATCAATACGGCTCGGACTACCACTCCCGTCTGGGCCAGGAAGCGGCCGGCGGCATCGACTCGGACATGCTGCGCAATTACCAGGGCTTCATCTCCAATGTGGCCCAGGCCATCGTTCAGCAGACGGCCGAAGTCGCGCGTCGAGAGGACGCTTGCAAGGCTGCCGAGGCCGCCTGGCGTGACGCGCAGCGCCAGCTCGACTCGTTTAAAGCACTCGCTCAGCGCGAGGCCGCGCGCAAGCGTCAGGTGGCCGATCGTCGCCAGCAGAAGATTGACGATGAATTCACCGCTCGCATGGGCCTGTTTGGCCTGCGCACAGCGATCTAGTGCTCGCGCGGCGCTAAGGAGAAATTCATGCCAATCGCACCCACTTTCGCCGCTGGCATGACGCTCGGGGCGAGCGCCGGTACCGCGGCTGCTGCAGGGTCCCAGACGGATTCCGCAACCAGCACCTTTCAGAGCCTGCTTCAAGAGCAGGCCCAAAAAGGGGGCGCGGCCTCCTCAAGCGCCTCGGCCAGCGACACTGCCGCATCGGGCACGAGCGACTCAGCAGCGCCATCGGCTGCGCAAGACGCATCCACCTCCCCTACGAGCGCGAACCCTTCTGCAAACACGCCCGCGAGCGCCTCGAGCCCAAGCAATGGCGGCGCGAGCGGGTCAACCACATCCGCCAGTTCGAACGGTGGCGCGCCCGCCGTGGCGCACGGCGTGGGCACGGACACGGGAGCCAAGCCCGCAACCAGCAGTAAATCGTCCAAAACGAATCTTTCCAAAGGCCACGACACCGACTCCGCCAATCCGCTCGTGCCCAACACCACGGCGAGCGCCTCGACCAGCCTTACTGCTCAAGCGCAGGCGAGCGCCATGGGCGCCCAGAGCGTTCAGCAAGCCGCCTCTGATCCGGACAAAGCGGCTGACACGGGGCCCGAGAGTTCCGGTGCCCAAACCCAAGCCGTCGGTGGTGCAAGCACGCCGGCCACGGGTCCAGGCGGCTGGAAGGTTGGCTCGAATCCGGTCCTGAGCGAAGGCGACGACAACGAAAACCCCGGCGACGCGAGCGGCCCGGACGCCAGCAGCGGAACCGCCGCCCTATCGAGCACGGCCAGTGGTGCGATTGCGAGCGCATTGGCCGACGCGCACGCAAGCCCGGCAGCCTTGGCCGATCCGGGATCGAAACTCGTGCACGCAGCCTTTTCAGCCTCGATCGGGGCCGAGAGTGCGCAAACGCTGGCGGCAGGCGCCGGTCAGTCGAATTCCGTTTCGACATCGACTTTGCCCAGCACGACAGCCAGTGCGAGCGTTGCTGCGCCAGTCAGCTCGGATCAGTTTGGAAGCGAAGCCGCGACCAAGATCCTCTACTTTGTCCAAAACGGCGTCCAGTCGGCGCAACTGTCGCTTAATCCCGCCCATCTGGGCCCCATGGACGTGCAGATTCGCGTCAACGGGGATCAGGTCAATCTGGCTCTGAGCGCCGCGCAGCCCGAAACGCGCCACGCCCTCGAAATGAGCCTGCCCAAGCTGCGCGAGATGTTTAGCGAGCAGGGCATCCAATTGGGCGACCTCTCGGTAGGCGCACGCGGTTTCGCCAATTCGGGAGGCCAGCAGCAATATGCGGCATCGCAACGCCTTGCCGGAGGTAGCACCAAGGCGCCCGACGCGGGCGCAATCGCAGGCGACTCCCCGGTCACGGTGCGCTCGCTGCAGCTCGTCGACACCTTCGCCTAAGCTGCATCGCAAAAGAAGCGGGGCTTTTCGCGGGCTAATTGAGCCTTCGTCTGGCTTGGGCCCCGCCGATAATTCCCCTAACGCATCACCCACCCGACCTTAACGGACCTGACCATGGCAACCAAACCCGCAACCAAGCCTCCCCTGAAATCCGTTCCCGCGGCAGCCGAGGAAGAGGCTCCGGTCGCGAAGAAAAAAAAGAGCAAGCTCATGCTGATTCTGCCGATCGTATTCGTGTTGCTGGCGGGTGCGGGCGGCGGAGCATGGTACTTCTTGCACAAGGGCAAAGACGCCGAAGCGGCCAAGGCGGCCGAACCTGCACCGGTCAAGCCCCCGGTTTTTGTGAACCTCGAGCCCTTCACGGTCAATCTGCAAGGCGGGGAGCACTTCCTGCAAATCGGACTGGTTTTGCAGGTCAATAGCGATGAAACGAGCGAGGCCATCAAGGTCTTTTTGCCGCAGATTCGCAACAGCCTCTTGCTGCTACTGTCCTCGAAGACGCCTGAAGAACTGGCTTCGATCGACGCCAAGCACAAGCTCGCCGACGAAATTCTCGCCGAAACGCGCAAGCCCCTTGGACCCGCAGTCGCCGAAGGCGTCCAAGCGGTCCTCTTCGGTTCCATGGTCGTTCAATAACTCACCGACCCCCAACGATCATGCCAAACGAATTTCTCTCCCAAGACGAAGTTGACGCGCTACTGAAGGGCGTCAATGGCGAGGAAGAGGCCGCACCGCCCGTCGAAGAGCCTGGAGGTGTGCGTCGCTACGATCTAGCGACCCAGGAGAGGATCGTTCGTGGACGCATGCCCACGCTGGAGATCATCAACGAACGCTTCGCCAGGCTCCTGCGCATTGGCATGTTCAATTTCATGCGGCGCAATCCCGACATCTCGGTGGGGCCCATCCGCGTTCAGAAATACAGCGAATTCATCCGCAATCTCGTGGTTCCGACGAATCTGAACATCGTTCAGATCAAGCCCTTAAGAGGCAACGCGCTGTTTGTTTTTGACCCATCGCTCGTGTTCTTGGTCGTCGACAACCTGTTCGGAGGGGATGGACGCTTTCACACCCGCGTGGAGGGTCGTGACTTCACGCAAACCGAGCAGCGCATCATCCAGCGCATGCTCGAAGTCGTGTTCGCCGAGTATGAGAAGTCGTGGAGTCCTGTCTATCCGGTCAAATTCGACTACGTGCGCTCGGAAATGCACACCCAATTCGCCAATATCGCTAACCCCAGCGAAGTCGTCATCGCCGTTACGTTCAAGATCGAAATCGGCACCGGTGGTGGCGATCTGCACATCTGCATTCCGTACGCGATGGTCGAGCCGATCCGCGATTTGCTCTACAGCAGCATCCAGGGCGATCAGATGGAGCCGGATAAGCGCTGGCTGCATCTTCTGTCGCGCCAAGTCCAAGCAGCCGAAGTCGAACTGGTTGCGACGCTCTCGGAAGTGCCGGTGACTTGTAACCAAATTCTGAACATGAAAGTAGGCGACGTGGTGATGCTCGACATCCAGCCCACCGTCGTCGCCGCCGTCGATGGCGTACCGGTGTTTCGCTGCCGGCACGGCATCTCAAAAGGGCAATACGCCTTGCGCATCGAAGAATTCATTCTTCCTTCGCGAGGCGACTAACCGATAGGAGCTTGCAATGCCAGATCCGTCCACCGATTCCGATTGGGCTTCCGCCATGGCCGAGCAGGCAGGCCAGGCCGTGAACGCCACCGAGAAACTGCTCGAAAAATTCGGCACGCATCCCCAGGCCGCGACGACTGCCAACGATATCGACATGGTCCTCGACATCCCGGTGCAATTGACCGTCGAATTGGGACGCACGCGTATTGCCATCAAGAGCATCTTGCAACTCGCACAGGGTTCCGTGGTTGAACTCGACGGCCTGGCCGGCGAGCCCATGGATGTGCTCGTCAACGGGTGTCTCATCGCCCAAGGCGAGGTCGTGGTCGTCAACGACAAGTTCGGCATTCGTTTGACCGATATCGTGACGCCCTCCGAACGCGTGCGAAAGCTGCACCGCTAGCTCACCGTTGCCCTCTTCTAGGTTCTTCGTGAAACGTCTTGTTATCACCGGCTTTGCCGCAATTCAGCTTTTGGCCTTCTCCTCGGCCCAGGCCCAAACGGCCGAAAAGGCGCCCCTGCCGACATCGGGAGCCTTGGGCGCCGTGGTCGGCCTGGCCGTCGTCGTCGCGCTCATCTTTGCTCTGGGATGGCTCATGCGCCGCTTCAACGGTGGCACGGGCCTGCAGCGCGGACCGTTACGCGTGCTCGGCGCGACCTCGGTTGGACAACGCGAGCGTGTCGTCCTGGTGCGCTACCAGGACTCGATCCTGATCCTCGGTGTCGCCCAAGGTCAGGTGAGCTTACTGAAGGAAGCACCCGCCCCCGCGGAGCCGCCCGCTGCCGAAGCTGCCGCACTTCCGAGCTTCGTCGCACGCCTACGCGCCCTGGGTGGAGCAGGTCCTCATGCATAGCTGGTCTCCTAGCCCCCTGCTCAGACGCTCGTGCCGCTTTGGACGCGGTCTTGCCGTACTCCTCGTCGCCGGTCTGACGACCTCTTCGGCACACAGCCAGGTCTTGACCGCGCTGACCTCCACGCCCGCTGCCGGTGGCGGCCAGACCTATTCTTTGTCGCTGCAACTGCTGGTCCTACTGACCGCGCTCACTTTCCTGCCCGCAGCGCTGCTTTTGATGACGTCGTTTACGCGCATCATCATTGTCCTGTCGCTGTTGCGCAATGCCTTGGGGATGACGTCCTCGCCTCCCAATCAGGTCCTCATTGGACTGGCGCTCTTTCTGACCATGTTCATCATGGCGCCGGCGTTCGACAAGATCTATGACGATGCGTATACGCCGTTCTCGCAGCAGAAGATCTCCCAGGATGAGGCGCTCAAGCGCGCGGCCGCTCCCCTGCGTGTGTTCATGTTCAAGCAGACCCGCGAGCCCGACCTGGCCTTGTTCTTGAAGCTCGCCAATCAAGCACCCGTACAAGCGCAAGACGATGTCCCGCTGCGCGTGCTGGTTCCCGCATTCGTCACAAGCGAGCTCAAGACGGCCTTTCAGATCGGCTTTATCGTGTTCATCCCGTTTATCGTGATCGATCTGGTGGTCTCGAGCGTGCTCATGTCCATGGGGATGATGATGCTCTCGCCAACCACGATCTCCCTGCCTTTTAAGCTCATGCTCTTTGTCATGGCCGACGGCTGGACGCTTCTGATCGGCTCGCTCGTCCAGAGCTTTTCACCCTAGAGTCCCACAGCGATGAATCCGCAATCCGTCTTAACGATCGGCCAGCAAGCGCTGGAGATGACTCTGATGATCTCGGCGCCTCTGCTCCTGACAGCCTTGATCGTCGGTCTGCTGGTGAGCATCATGCAAGCGGCCACGCAGATCAACGAGATGACCCTCTCGTTCATCCCCAAACTCGTGGGCGTCTTCGCCGTCCTCGTTTTTGCCGGACCCTGGATGCTGCAATCGCTCGTGGACTATGTCCAAAGGCTGTTCTCCAGCATCCCCGGAATCATCGGTTAGATTCTGGACGCCTGAAACATGATGCACTTCACGGAGGCAGAACTGCTCACCTGGCTTGCGGCCTGGTTCTATCCTCTGTGCCGTATCGCGGCCCTGGTCGGCACTGCACCCATCTTCAGTGATTCGAGCATGCCGGTGCGCATCAAGATCGCCCTGGCGATCCTCGTGACCATCGTTGTAGCCCCCTCTCTTGGCCCCCCGCCCACGACTGCGATCCTGTCGTTCGACGGAGGCCTTCTGATCGCGCGCCAGATCATCATCGGAGCGGCCATGGGTATCGGCATGCGGTTCGCGTTCTATGCCGTGCAGTATGCGGGCGATCTCGCCGGGACCCAGATGGGGCTGGGATTTGCGCAGCTTTTCGATCCCCAGAACAATCAGGAAAGTGCCGTCGTCGGCACGTTTTTGACCTACCTCGCCTATCTCGTCTTTCTGAGCCTAAACGGTCACCTCATGATGATCGCGGCCATCACCGAAAGCTTCAACAGTCTGCCCCTGGTCTCGCCCCACGGCTTGGGAACGGACTGGCAGGAACTGGTCCTGCACGGTAGCGTCATCTTCTCCTTGGGCTTGTATCTCGCACTGCCCGTGGTCGCAGCGAGCCTATTGGCAAACGTGGTCATGGGCGTGATGATGCGCGCTGCGCCCCAGATGAACCTGTTTGCGATCGGCTTTCCGATCACGCTTTTGATCGGACTTGGGACCCTCTTGCTGGCTTTGCCGATGACGCTGCCCATGGTCGAACGAACGCTCACCGAGAGTTTCGCGACCCTCTTGCATTACGGGTGAGACTCGAGTTCGGTCTCAACCGCGTTGGCCCAGGCAAAGGCCTCGAGCTGCACTCTCATCAAGGCCGTGGGATCCACGCTGGGGAGCTGCGAAAGAGCCCGCTCGAGCGCAATGGGATCGTCCAATTCCACGAGTTCGGCAAGCGAGAGCAATTGTCCTAGCCGCCCGGTTCGCCCGATCAGTGCTTGCTTGACTTTATCGTCGACGAACAGTTCACCAAGAATCGCCTCGTGGGGCATCTCGAGAAGCGCATCCAGAAGCGACAGAATCCCGGTTAGAAATGCGGCATCGAAGTCCGCTTGATGGGCCAGGGGGTCGCAGCGCATGAGCGACTCCATGAGCTTGCCCCGCACCGCGGCCATCTGCAGCAGGGGGGTCGGGCCGCCTGTGCGCGAACCGCTCGTATAAAGGGTCAGCTGCATCCAGCTCTGCAGCGAACGCCGGCCGATGAGCACGAGCGCATGGCGCAACGAATCGATACGGCGACGCAGTCCCATGGCCGCCGAATTGACCATGCGCAAGAGGTTATAGGTCAGCATCGGGTGGCGCTTGAATTCGGCCTCGAGCCGGTTGACGTCGGCGTCTCCCATGATGAGGGCCAAAAGGCGCAGGAGCCGCATCTTGTCGGGATGCGGATGCTGGCGCGCCGTCAGGAGTTGGGGGCGGGCGAAATGATATCCCTGGAAGAGATCGAACCCCATATCTCGCGTGCGCGAGAACTGCTCACGCGACTCGACTTTTTCAGCCAGCAGCTTGACCGGTCGAAATTTCAGGCGGCGTACAATTTCAGGCAGATTCACGGGCTCGATTCGCAAGAGATCGATCTTGACGATGTCGACGTTAGCGAGCAGGCGCTCGACGCCCGGCACAAAACCGACGAAATCATCCAGGGCGAGCTGAAAGCCGTGCGCGCGCAGCTCGACCATGCGCGCGATGACTTCGTCGGTCGGGCGTACCGATTCAAGGATCTCGAGCACGATGCGCTCAGGCTCCAAGAGATCAACGAAATCCGACAGGAGAAATGCCGCATCGACGTTGACAAAACCGCGGGCGCGCCCCAGTACGCTTTCGATCCCCATGCCGGTGAGGGTGTTGTGCACGACTGTACTGGACGCGTGCAAATCCTCGGTCACTTCGGCATGCTCGATGTGACCCCCGCGAAACAACAGTTCATAGGCCACCAGGCGTTCTTCGCGGTCCAGTATCGGCTGGCGCGCGAGATAGATCTCATCGGTGTCGCCGTGCGCCACTGATGTAGTCCTCTCCGCCGCGGTGGCCAGCTCATTCATGGACGACCGCCGCCGTGGCCGGTATCACCGCCGAAAAAGAGAAGGCAACCTGGAGGGTTCATCCCGTAGGCCTCATATTCTGGAGGTCGTGCGCGCCTCGCGGCTTAACACGCCAATCAAGCGTGGCCCAATCTCGAGTACCGGCAGGATCTCGTCGACCCCTCCTGCCGCGATCGCCTCCTTGGGCATTCCGAAGACCACGCAGCTGGCCTCGTCCTGCGCCAGATTGTAGGCGCCGCAACGCTTCATCTCGGCCATTGCCAACGCGCCATCTTTGCCCATACCTGTGAGCATCACGCCGATGGCGTTGGGCCCCGCGTTTTGTGCGACCGAGTGAAAAAGCACTTCAACCGAGGGACGGTGTCGATTCACCGGTTCACCGTCAGAAAGGGCCACCACGTAGTCCGCACCACGGCGCGCCAAAAGGAGGTGATAGTCTCCCGGGGCGATGTAGGCGTGTCCGGGCAAAATGCGCTCGCCGTGCTCGGCTTGCTTGACGGCGATGCGACACAGTCCATCGAGCCTTTGCGCGAAGCTCTTGGTAAAGCCTGCGGGCATATGCTGAGTGATGACGATGCCAGGGGCGTCGGGAGGCAGGCGGGTCAACACCTCACGAATCGCCTCGGTGCCTCCGGTCGAGGCGCCGATGGCGATGATTTTTTCGGTACTGGCGCGCCGATTATCGAGGCGCGCGACCGACTTTTCCTGAGCCACGACCGCGCTGGATGGCGTCAACTGGCGTACGCGCGCCTTCGCTGCCATGCGCACCTTGGCGATGATCTCCGCGCTGAAATCGTCCATGCCACGCTGGATATCCATTTTGGGCTTGGCGATGAAGTCCACCGCGCCCAGTTCCAGTGCCTTGAGCGTTTCCTGCGAGCCGCGTTCGGTCAAGGTCGAGAGCATGACCACCGGCATGGGTCGCAAACGCATGAGCCTCGAGAGAAATTCGAGACCGTCCATCTCGGGCATTTCGATGTCCAGCGTCAGGACGTCGGGATTGTGAGCCTTGATGAGTTGGCGAGCGATGAGGGGATGGGGAGCGACGCCTACGACCTCGATGTCGGGCTGCGAGCCCAGGATATGACTCAAAAGCCCGCGGATGAGGGCCGAGTCGTCGATAACGATTACCTTGATCTTGTCCATCCTACCCCCTTAGACGAACAACTCGACCGCGCCACTGACGTCGGTGCGATTGAGCTCGCTGCTGTAGTCCAGCTCCCGACGCCGGATCGTGTCGTTATGCAGTTCTCTTAACTTGCGGACCAGGACGCGCCCCGTCGCCGGGAAGAAATACACCTTGCGCGGATGGATATCGAGCAGGTCTTCCGCCACGAGCGGGATGCGCTCGATCCTTAGGAACTCACGCACAAAAGTCGCGTTGCGTTGACCGACGTTAGCCTGTGTGAATCCCGCCATGACGTTCCCGCCTCCGAAGACCTTGGCTTCGAGATCGGCTCGTGCGGCTCCCAACTTGAGCAATTCATTGATCAGCATTTCCATGGCGAACACGCCGTAGCGTGCCGTGCTGGAGAGCGGGTCGCGGGAGTCCACCCCTCCATCGGGCAGCATGAAGTGGTTCATTCCGCCAGAACCGGTGCGGCGATCGCGGATGCAGGCCGAAACGCACGAACCCAGGACGGTGACCAGAACCATGTCGTGGGTCGTGACATAGTACTCACCGGGCAGGATCTTGGCCGCGCGCAGATTGAACTGGCGGTCAAAATAGGTGTTGGGGATCTTCTGACCCGAAAAGTCCCTCGTAGTGTCAGCGCCCGGATTCATATCGCTTTCCTCATATTGCGCGAGCCGGCATAGGGGCCACGCCAGGGGCCAGACGGTACACCGTCTGGCCCTGAGGCAGAAGATGTGTTCTAGCGTGCGAGAGATTCTCCGAGTGGCCCGCAAAGAACAGACCGTCGGGGGCAAGACGCGGCGCCATGCGCTCGAGGATGGCGAGCTGTGTCGCCCGGTCGAAGTAGATCATCACATTGCGACAAAAGATCGCCGTGAAGTCGTGACCGATGGGCCAGTTCCCGTCGAGCAAATTGAGTTGGGAAAAGCTCACGAGCGCTGCGACTTCGGAGCGCACCCGGACCATACCCGCGTTCTGGCCGACGCCGCGCCGGAAAAACTGGGCTACGCGTTCGGCCGGAAGGGCCTTGATGGAGTCAATCGGATACACGCCCCGGCGTGCTTTCTCCAGAACGTGGGTGTCGATGTCGGTCGCGATGATCTCGATTGGGGGCTGAAGTGTGCCAAAGGCCTCTATCGCCGTAAAGGCCAGGGTGTACGGCTCCTCGCCGGTCGACGCGGCGCTGCACCAGATCCGCAGTTTTCGCTGACTTTTGCGTCGGGCCAGATGTTCGCGGAGGATTTCGAAGTGATGGGGTTCGCGATAAAACGAGGTCAAATTGGTGGTGAGCGCATTGACAAACTGCTCCCACTCATCGGCTTCGTTGCGATCAAGACGCCTCAGATATTGCGCAAACGAGTTGTCGCCCAGCGCGCGCAGGCGCCGCGCAAGGCGGCTGTAGACCATGGTGCGCTTGCTGGGCGCAAGCGTGATTCCGGCACGCTGGTAGATGAGCCGACAGATACGCTCGAACTCTTCGTCGCGCAGCAGGAATTCCTGGGACTCTGCGGCCGCGGCGAGACGCTCGGAGGACTCCGAGGATTCGGTGGATGGACGGCGCACGCGAGCTACTCGAAGCGGTAGGCTAGTCTTAGCCCACCCCAATGACGACCCGACACGACGATCGGCGCCGAAAGGTCCTTCATGATCACGAACTGGCCCCCGCCCATATCACGGCGATAGGTCTGAAGCAGAAAAGGTTTGCGGCTGCGCGCTGCGCCCAGTCCCGTTCGGTCGTTGAAAATCCGCCGGTTGCGGCAGTTCGCGGCATTCCAGACGGGATCCTTGCGCGGGACGGCCGAAAATTTACGATTATGGGTCGGTAGATAGCCGTTGCGGTCGACCGCGGCGCAAAACACGACCCTATCCGACAGTTCGAGAAGAGGCTCCTGAATGGCCGGAAGGACCCGGTCGGTGAAATCCAGATAGCGCGTTCGGTACTGCTTCGGATTGGATCCTTCGATCTCTTCATAGCGGACGTCGCCAAGTTCTTGGAGCGTGATCTCGCCGCGCTCAACGGCCGCCTCAAACAGGACCGAAATGGTCTTGGCCGCTTTGCGAACCGCGGCGATATAGGGGCTGTCTTCGGTCTCCATCCCCGATTCGGCACCGACTTCGATCAGTTCTTCGCTCAATTTCAGTAGCTCGCCGGCGCGCTCGGAGGCGATCTTCAGATTCTTTCCGGTGCGCGTCACGTCGTCGTTGAGCTTGCCAAAGACCTGCGTGACTTCCTGGCAGGTCTGAGCGCCCGCCACGGCCAGATTGGCGATACCCGAGATGCGACCCTCGACCGAGTCAAACGAGTCGTTGAAGGTGTTCACCGCCGCTTGGACAGCGTCGGTGGCCGAACGCGCCTGGCCGCCGCCGTCGCCATCGGCGCGGCGCGCCAATTCGGCGATGCGCTCCTCCAATGCGGAGACGGTCTTGCCAATTTGCAAGCTCGAGGTCTGCGCCTGCTGAGCCAGATCCTTGATCGCCTGGGCAACGACCGCAAAGCCGCGGCCTGCTTCGCCGGCACGCACGGCTTCAACCGAAGCGTTAAAGGCGAGAAGACGGGTCTGAAAGGCGATCGCGCCGATCTCGGCAGCCGCTGACGACACCCCCGTCAGGGCGCGCGTCACGGCGGCGACGCCTTGCTCCATGCTACCCACGGATTCGGCCAGAACGCGCGTACCTTCCAGCGCCGCCGACACCGCACCGCGAGCGGTGCGTGCCACTTGTTCGGCCTCGCGCGCGGAACTCGCTATCGACGTGTTGGCTCGGCCCAGTTCATCGGCCTGCTCTGTCAAGCCCGCAAAGCTTTCGATCTGGCGATTGGAAACGGCTTCCAAGTCTTCGAGAATGCCGAAGATTTCGGCCGATTCGCGTCCGAGGCCGGAGGCCCGGTTGGCAAAAATGGCAAAATCGGTGTGTCCTCGCTCCTCACCCTCGGGTTCGGCGCGCTCCTCTGTCGAAGACATGGCAAGAGAACTGACGCTTAGCGCTTGCATGGCAGGTCTCCCTAAAATTCTTCCCACTCGTCGGCTGCTGTCGCCGCGAGCGCAGGTTGCTTTGCGTTGACGGCCACCGGCTTGCGCGCGGCCGGGCGCTGCGTTTTTGGAGCCGATGCCGGCGGCGCGACCCGGGGCGCCTTAAGCGCAAGAACGGGGGCTTCGCCCTTGTCGGTCTTGAATGACTTGACGGATTCGGCCAGCGAGCGCGCCTGCTCCTCCATCGATTCGGCTGCCGCGGCGGCTTGCTCGACCAGAGCGGCGTTTTGCTGCGTCGCCTGATCCATGTCCACGATCGCCTGGTTGACCTGCTCGATGCCGGCGCTTTGTTCGGTACTGGCTGCCGAGATCTCACCCATGAGATCAGTCACGCGCTTGATGGCCAGGACGATCTCTTGCATCGTGTGACCCGCCTCGCCCGCCAGTCGGCTACCTTCTTCGACGGTACCAAGCGAAGCTCCGATGAGCCTCTTGATTTCTTTGGATGACTCGGCGCTGCGCTGCGCCAGACTGCGTACTTCGGCTGCGACCACGGCAAATCCACGGCCTTGCTCCCCGGCGCGGGCCGCCTCGACAGCCGCGTTCAAGGCCAAGATATTGGTCTGGAAGGCGATCCCGTCGATGACCCCGAGGATGTCGGCGATACGCTTGGAACTTTCCGTGATCGATGTCATGGTGGCGACGACGCGCGAGACGGCCGCGCCGCCCTTGGCTGCGATATCGGACGCGCCGATCGCCAATTGATTCGCCTGGCGCGCATTGTCGGCGTTCTGGCGTACCGTCGAGGTGAGTTCCTCCATGCTCGAGGCAGTCTCCTCCAGGCTGGCGGCTTGCGACTCGGTCCTCCTCGAGAGGTCGCCATTGCCCTGGGCGATCTCGGTGGCCCCCGAATGAATGACCTCGGTGGCCATGCGAATCTTCTCGATGGTCTGGCTTAGCTGCACGACGGTCTGATTGGTGTGGTCCTTCAGTTTTGCAAAGGTGCCCACGTACTCGGCTGTCATGGTGCGTGTGAGGTCTCCCTCGGCGAGGGCCTCCAGAACACCACAGACTTCTTCGAGTCCATGCGAGCTCGTCTGCATCAACTGGTTCACGCCCTGGCTTAACTGGAGAAGGAAGCCCTGCTGGGCGTCGAGGTTCACGCGCTGCGAAAAATCTCCCTGTGCCGCGGCGGCCACGAGGCTCGCGATCTCTTGTTCGGCGCGCAATTCGGCGGTCAGATCCAGCCATTCGAAGACCGTTCCGATGCGCTTGCCTTCCGATAAGAGCGGGGTTGCGGTGAGCGCGAACGTCTTCTCGCCGATTTCAATCCTCTCGCGGCGCGTAATCTCGGTCTTCTCAAGGGCCTTTAGCGTTCCGCGTCCGCTTGACCCGAACACCTCGAGATCGCGGCCTAAGATCTGCGCTGCGCTAAAGTCGGGAAGGAAATGGCGTAGCTCGCTTTCTGCTGCTTCGAAGCTTTGGGTTAAAGCGCGGTTCAAATAGCGGATCGTGCCTTGGGCATCGACTAGCATGACGCTGGTGCTCGCCGCATCGAGGGCCTGTTTGACGGAGGCTAGGGCGTGCATCGCCTCGACATCGGCCTGGGCCCGGAGGCGCAAACTGTCCTGCATCGTCTTCATGGCCTGCAATAGCTGCCCGATCTCGTCGCCGCGATCGACGATGATTTCGCTATCGAGGCGTCCCTGACTGATTGCCTCGGCAAAGCGTACGGCGCGCTTGGCCGGCCTGCTGATGCTGCGTCCAATCACTAAACCGACCAGGCAAGCAACGAAAAAGGCGACCAGGCCACCGGCGAGGATCACCACTTCACTGTCCCTGGCCGCGCCTTCGGCGTGCAGCCCGGCTTGCGCCGCGCCTGCATGGTCCGATTCGGTAAAGTGATTCAAGGTAGACCGGTAGGCTTCGGAAGCCTTGCCGAAACGAGTGTTGAGGACCGCGCGGGCCGCTTCACGCTGACCTTCCTGGAGCTTGGTGATGACCTCCTTGCGGGAGGCGAGGTATTCGACGCGCGTGGCCGAGAGGTCCTTGAAAAAGCGTTCGTCTTCGGGCGAGTGCAACTCGGCCTTCAAAGCCGAGAGGGTTTCCTCGTTGACGGCCCGGTTGGCGTTGATCTGCGCGGTCAGTTTGGAAAGCGCATCCGGATCGTCTGTGACAAACAAGGTGGCGACGCTATACATGTTCTCGTGAAAGACGTCCCCGATTTTTTTCAGGAGAACCGTTCTCTCATAGCTGCTCGCGAAGCTGCGGACGTCGTCTCGCTCCTGGGCGGTCTTAATGAGCACCGTGAGCGTCGCCGCTCCGGCAATCGCAATAATGAGACCCAGTCCGAGAGCAAGCCGTCCGGCGACTTTGATGTCACGCAAGCGCATGCTGGTCTCCCGCCTCGGCGGAAGCTTTGGCCACGGTGCCATCATCCCCGTCGAAAAGCGCCATATCGCGCGAGGAAATGAGCCGTTCAATATCGACCAAAATCAACATCCTGCCCTCGAGCGCTCCCAGGCCGAGGAGGTATTCGGTGTCCATGGCCTGACCGAACTGGGGGGCCGGACGGATCTGCTCGGAGGTCAGCTGCAAGACGTCGGAGACGCTGTCGACCACAATGCCGATGGTGCGCGAGAGGATCTTTAAGACCACGACGACGGTAAAAGCATCGTACTGGGCACTGCCCACGCCGAACTTGATGCGCAGATCCACGATCGGCACGATCGTTCCGCGCAAGTTCATGACGCCTTTGATGAAGGCCGGGGCGCTGATGATGGGCGTAACCGCGTTGTAGCCCCGGATCTCCTGAACCTTCAGGATGTCGATCCCGTATTCTTCGCTACCCAAGGTAAAGGTCAGAAACTCATGCTCGGGCTCGATGGCCGAGCCCTTGTGCGACTGGCTCGTTAAAGGACGGTCGCTGCTGGATTCGAGTGCGGTTAAAGACATTTTGAGCTCCAAGTGCTTACTGGCGGGACATGCGCACGATAGCGGGGACGTCCAGAATCAATGCCACCATGCCGTCACCCATGATGGTCGCGCCCGACAGGCCGGCGACCTTGCGGTAGTTCGCTTCAAGGCTCTTGATGACGACCTGGTGCTGCCCCAATAGGGCGTCGACCTGTAATGCTGCGCGTACGCCGTCGGAGTCGAGGACGATGAGAATGCCGCCTTCCGCGTGATCTGTACCGGGGAGGCCGAACATGTCCTGCAGCCGGATCACCGGCAGATAGTCGCCGCGAATCTGAATCACGCGGGCCATCCCCGAGAGACTCTTGATCTCGCCCGCCGTGGGCGCGAGAGACTCGATGACATGCGCCAAGGGGACGATGAAGGTCTGCTCGTTGACCGACACGGACATGCCTTCGAGGATCGCCATGGTCAGGGGGAGCCGGATGATGGTGCTCGAACCCTTGCCCGCCGCAGAGGAAATCTCGATTCTGCCGCCCATGGAATCGATGTTGCGTCTGACGACGTCCATGCCCACGCCGCGGCCGGAGACGTCGGTGACGGCTTCAGCCGTCGAGAACCCCGCCTCGAAGATCAACGGCCAGATCTCGGCGTCGGGTGCGGAGTCGTCAATCGACATGCCGCGCTCGCGCGCCTTCTTGACGATGCGTTCCCGGTTCAGGCCCGCACCGTCGTCGGCCACTTCAACGACAATGCTTCCGCCTTGATGGAAGGCGCGCAAGGTCACGGTACCCATCGAGGTCTTGCCCCCCGCAAGTCGCGTCTCGGGCAACTCCAGCCCATGATCAATGCTGTTGCGAACCAGATGCGTTAGGGGATCGGCCAGCTTTTCGATCAATCCCTTGTCGAGCTCGGTGGATTCGCCCACGATCTTGAGTTGGACTTCCTTTCCGAGTTTGCCGGCCAGATCGCGGACCACGCGCGGAAAGCGGTTAAAGACACTGGCAATGGGCATCATGCGCACCGCCATGACCGACTCCTGGAGGTCGCGCGTATTGCGCTCGAGCTGGGCTAGGCCATCGAAGAGGGTCTCATGGCTCATCCGGTCCATCGTGGCCGACGCCTGGGTCAGCATGGCTTGGGTGATGACGAGTTCGCCCACCAGATTGATGAGCTGATCGACTTTTTCGACTGAAACGCGAATCGAACTGGCGTCTACTTGCTGGGGCCGGTCGCTCGCGCGACGTCCACCCGGAACCGGTCCCGGTGCGGCATCTTCCCGTCGGCGCTGGGGGACATCCCCACCGGGCGCAGAAGTCACGACCGCCGCTTCGATTAGGGGTTCAAACAAGCCGTAGGCGTCATCGCCATCGGAGGCGGCCTTGGCCTGGGATTCCGCGCTGGCATCGATTGCCGGCGAGGGGAAATCGTCGAAGAAGCCGAAACTGTCGTCGCTTGTCTCCGGTGCGGCAACGATAGGGGCTGCGACCGCAATGGGCGCCTCCTTGGCCTGAGCCACGAGGCGATTGAGCTGAGCGCACACGGCCACGACATCGACGTCGATGGTTTTGGTCTGGCCGCGGTAGAACGCCAACTGGGCCTTGAGTACGTCGCCGGCTTGCAAGAGCGCGTCGATATGCAGCGGGGCCAGGCGCATCTCGTTGCGGCGCGCCAGATCGAGCAATGTTTCCAGTTCGTGCGTGACCTTGGCCATCGCATCGAACCCGAACGTACCGCTGCCGCCCTTGATCGAATGCGCGGCGCGGAAAATGGCGTTGAGCTCCTCGGCGTCGGGATTCTGCAGATCGAGCCGCAGAAGACCGTCCTCGAAGGCATTGAGGTTCTCGGCAGTTTCCTCGAAGAAGACACCATGGAATTGACTGATGTCAATCGCGCTCACGCCCGACTGTTGACCCTTCTCCATGATCAGGCCTGCCCGATCACTTTTCCAACTAGTTCCACAAGCTTGTTCGGATCGAACGGCTTGACCATCCATCCGGTAGCCCCGGCGGCTTTGCCGGCGGCTTTCATGGCATCGCTCGATTCGGTGGTCAGAATCAAGATCGGGGTGGATTTGAATTGCGCCGTCGCCCGAAGCGACTTGACCAGGGTCAGTCCGTCCATGCGCGGCATGTTTTGATCGGCCAGAACCAGGTCCACCTGGCTCACCTTGGCCAGGTCGAAGGCCTCTTGTCCGTCACCCGCTTCAAGAACCGTGTAACCCGCCCGGCTGAGGGTGAACGCGACCATTTGTCGCAGCGAAGCCGAGTCGTCCACGGCCAAGATCGTCTTACTCATTGCGAGCCTCGTACTTGAAGAGTTAGGGGGTTTAGAACAGTTCGACGTCGCCGACTTCCATGCTGCTTTGCGTGACGGGATTTCTCTCGTAACGCGCGCGCATGTCGTTAAGCTGGGTCTTTACATCGTCGACGGAAACTGCCTTGAGTACCGGACCATCAGGTTGGGACAAAAAGGGGGTCTTTGACTGGCCTGGGCGTGCCACTTCCATCATCTGCCCGATGGCCTTGTCCATCCCATCTAAGCGCTGACGAGCATGCTGGATGAGCTGCGAGGCCATGTCCTGGAACTGCAACGAAGCCACGGCCGAGGCGACATTGCTCTCGACATCGGCGGCGATATGGGTGATCTGGTCCAGTCCGGCCGAGATCGCCGAGTCCACTCCCTGAATTCCACTCATGTGGGATTCGACTTCGTGCTTGGCGCGCATCGCGAAATCCATGTCGGCCGTCGCCATTTCCTGGATGCTGCTCTCCACGGCACGTGTGGCGCCATGCATCTTGTCGACTTGGCTTCGGATCTGCTGGCTGAACTGATGGGTCCGCTCCGACAGTCCGCGCACCTCTTCGGCAACGACCGCAAAGCCGCGGCCCGCCTCGCCGGCACGCGCCGCTTCGATGGCAGCATTGAGCGCGAGCAGGTTGGTTTGGCGGGAAATGGCCTCGATCTCGCCTAAGATGCCAAGGACGGTGCCGATTTGCGAGTTGACGTCGCCGACGCGGGCCACCAGAAGATTGGCCTTCGCACTGCTTTGCGTGGTGCTCGTGACAAACGAGTGCAGGGTTTCGGTGGTGCTACGCACGAAGTCCCCGATGCTCTGGCCACCCTTGCCCGATTCGCTGCCGCGCGTGACGTCAACCGCGAGAAGCTGCTGGCGGTTCGTGAGCGCATTGACGGATTTGAAACTGGAGATCAGTCCGTTGATCGCACTGGCCAAAAGATCCCTCAGGCGATCAAGCTCGGAGCGGCAACGATCCAGTTGGGCAGTGAACTCCTCGCTGCAATCGGAGACGACCCGAACGAGACGGGCCCGTTCCTGATCGTGTTCCATGCGGCAGGCGTCGAGCTTTTCCTCGCCCATTTTCTCCGTCACGTTGCGTACATGACGCAATGAAGTGACCCAAGCGCCGAGCAATGCGACGCCTCCTCCGATAATCCAGGCGATAGCCGGCACACCCGCTTGCGCTGCTTCTCCCATGAGAAAGCCGACGCCGACTAAGCAGATCATCGCGATCAAACCCATCTTTCCTAGCATTTGTTCCCCGCTGGACTGTTCTGAGGCAGCACCCCGGCCCGTGGAACCGGGAACGGTCGCTGCAAGGCAAATATCGGCCTTTGGGGAGGAAAGTTGAGCCGGAATAGGACCCTAAACCCGTGGCATTTCCGCCAATGGGGCCTCCTCCTTAGGTAGATTTACGGCGTACACAAGTGGGTGGGAGGTGCTAGCATGAATGCGCCCTAAGTCCCTCGCGGCGGGGAATGCCCTATTCCGACGTTTGCGACACTGCTTCTAGACCGACATGCGCGCATCACCTGAATCGATCGCCCCCCAGACACTGCGAATATTGCTGATCGAGGACGATGAGGATGATCGCGATCTGATCTTGCTCAATCTCCAGCAAGCCGTCGTGTTTGAGTGGATTTGTGTGTCCAATGCGGCCGACTTGAGGCAGGCGCTGTTTCAGTATCGCTGGGATGTGGTGGTGTCGGATCACCGCTTGCCCGGATTTGGCTCGGGCGAGGCCATGGCCATGGTCTTAAAGGAGGATCCGGCCCCGCCATTCATCCTGGTCTCCGGCCACATCGGCGAGACCGCGGCCGTCGAGGCCTTAAAGGCGGGAGCGGTCGACTTCGTCAAGAAAGACGAGCTCTCGCGACTGGGCCCCGCCGTCAAGAGTGCACTCGAGCGCTCCGAGCTGCGGCGCGCGGCGCGCGAAGCCGAGCGCGCCTTGCGCGATAGCGAGCAGCGTTTTCGGAAACTCACCGAGCTGTCTCCCGTGGGAATCTATCTCACGAATGCGCGCCAGGAGTGTATCTACGCCAACGAGCACTGGTACGTCATCACGGGCCTGTCCCCCGAGGCTGCCCTGGAGATCGACTGGCGCATCGCGCTTCAAATCGGTACCGACGATGCCGCCCAGCAGGCCACCCAGCTCTTCGCCGAGGATCCGGAGCGGCCTTTGTCGTTCGAGACGCGCATCAAGCGCAAGGACCGCAGCGAGCTTTGGGTCATCGGCCAGATGCTGCCCCAGTACAATGCCGACGGCGACTTGAGCGGCCACGTCGGGGTCATCACCGACATCACCGATCGCAAGCGTTCCGAATTGGAGTTGGTCGAGTCGGAAAAGCGCCTGCGCGAGCTCTCGTCCCACATGGTGCAAATCGAGGAACGCCAGAGGGCCGACATCGCCCGCGAGATCCACGATGAGATCGGCAGCTCGCTAACCGGCATCAAGATCGACCTGGCATGGCTGAAAGCGGAGTTACGCGAGCTGTCGGACTCTCGGGCGGACATTGGCGCCAAGTTTGAGGACATCGACAAGCTCGTCGATGCGACCGCGGCCGTCAGCCGGCGGCTCATCAAGGCCCTGCGCCCGAGCATTCTCGATCACGGGGTGGTGCCTGCGATCCAGTGGCAACTTCTCGAATTCGAAAGGCGCTTTGGGATCCGCTGCCACTTTGAGCCCCCCGCCGATGAGCCCGTCTTATCCGAGCAACAGTCGGTGGCGATTTTTCGCGTGCTGCAAGAGGCGCTCAACAACATCGCCAAGCATGCCGAAGCATCGCAGGTCGAGGTCACCTTATTTCGGCGCAAGCGCGAACTCACCATCGAGATCCGCGACAACGGCAAGGGCCTTCCCGGGGGCAAGGCGGAGCGCGCGGGATCCTTCGGAGTCATCGGCATGCGCGAAAGGATTGCCTCTTTAGGAGGATGGCTGGAGATTGGCGGCGCACCCGGCAGTGGGGTATCTTTGATGATCGGAATTCCATACGGGGACGTCACGCAGTTGAGGCGAGCATGATTAGGGTAATCGTCGTGGACGATCACGCGATTCTGCGGCGGGGCTTGATTAGCATCCTGGAGGCCTCCGAGGACTTGTCCTGTGTTGCGGAGGGCTCGAATGCGGCGGAGACCATGCGCGCCATCCGGGAATTCACGGCCGATGCGCTGGTGCTCGACGTCTCGATGCCGGGCAAAGACGGCATCGAGGTCCTAAAGCAGGTCAAAAAGGAAAAGCCGCGTCTGCCGGTGTTAATCCTCAGTTCTCATGCGGAGGAGCAGTACGCGCTGCGCTCGATTCGCGCCGGAGCCTCCGGCTATCTGAACAAGTCAAGCGCGCCACAGCAACTCGTGGCCGCCATCCGTCAGATCGCGAGCGGTCGCAAGTACATCACTCCCGAACTTGCGCAGTCGCTTGCCGACCATATCGAAAGTCCCGTCGACGGGCCCATGCACGGCACGCTTTCCGACCGTGAGTTCCAGACCCTCAAGCTCATCGGCTCCGGCTATTCCTTGACCCAGGTCGCCGACAAGTTGTGCCTGTCTGTCAAAACCGTGAGCGTCTATCGCGCCCGCCTGCTCGAAAAGATGCAGATGAAAAACAACGCCGAGCTCACGCGCTACGCGATCGAGCAAGGACTCGTCGACTAGCTTGGCAGGTAGCTAAAGAGGTCCGTGCCCGTTACTTTGGTCAAGGTCAACTCGGCCGCCGACAGGCCGGTCTCTTCCTGTGCCAGGTTGGTTGCCGCCTGAGCGAGGTTGGTGGTTTGCAGACTCGAGATCGCCGCGGTGTCCTGGACATTGGTCGCGCTGTTAATCGTCCCGAGCGACGTTAGGGTGTTCTCATTGGCACCGACACCCGATTGGACCGTGGAGACCTGGGTCATTGCCTGATCGATATTCTGCAAACTCGTGGCAAGACCTCCCAAAGCGCCGGTGTTCGAGCTCGATGCCGACGTCTGAAGCGCCGTGATGGCCTGCTGGATCGAGGTGAATACGCTCTGGTTCTGGCTGGGATCCACGCTAAAGCTGTCGCCATTGGCGGGCGTGCCGGAGACGGTGACCTGCATACCGTCAAAGCTGATCGCGCTGCCCGCCGTGTAGCTGTTGCTTGCGGCTGGCGCATTCACCGTTTGTCCGGTCGTGGTGTCGGTCACGGTGTAAGTCGTCTGGCCGCCTGAGACGGCAAACTGAATCGAGTAATTGTCGCCCGTCAGACTCGAAGGCGAAGTGACCTGGCCGGCATCGATCGAGGCATTGCCGGTATTGGTGAGCGCAGCGCCCGTCGCAAACACGCCGTTGCCGCTACGGATTCTCTGAAACACCTGGTCGCCGTTGGCCGCGACCGGCATCTTAGTCGAGCTCGACACCTGAATGGTGCGAACCCCGTCGTCGCTGTTATAAGTCGCCCCGGTCGCCGTCTGGGTGAACGGGGGAGAGCTTGCCTGATAACCTGCGAACAGATAGGTCCCCTGCGCATCTTGGGTATTGGCCAGCGAGACGAGTTGCGAAAGCTGGCTTTGCAAGGTCGTGGCCAAAGAAGAGCGATCGCTTGCCGTGAGCGAGCCGTTATTGGCCGAGACCAGGGTCGAGCGCACGTTTTGCAGCACGCTCGTGACCTGGCTTAGCGTCGAGTCGGTCTGCGACAGAAGGTTCTGCGCGGTGCTTTGATTCGCCGCGTATTGCGTGTTCATCGACTGGGAGTCGCTGGTCTGCAGAATTTCGGTGGCACCCACGGGATTGTCCGAAGGGACATTGATCATCTGACCCGATGAAATCTGCTGCTGGGTCTGGGCAATCTGCGCCTGATCCGCATTCATGGCCGCGATGCCTTGCTGATAGAGTTCAGCGGTACTGATACGCACGGGATTCTCCGTTAGGGCAGTGAAGTAAAGAGGCCGATGATCGAACTGAACATCGAATTCGCCGTCGCAATGGTCTGACTCGCAGCCTGGTACGCCTGTTGGTATTGCAACAGATTGGCCGCCTCCTGGTCGAGATTCACGCCCGAAGTCGAGGCCACGTTGCTCTGCGCCTGGGTGAACAGCGTGTCCTGGGCCGAACTGGTCTGCTGGAGCGTTTGCGTCTGCGAGCCAATCTCGCCTACGATCTGCTGATACGCGCCCGAGAGCGTGGTCGTGCCACCGATCAGATTGGTGGTCTGCAGATTGGCGAGTTGCAAGGCGTTCGTGTTGTCGGACGACCCCGAGGTATTCGGGCCGACCGAGACCGTATCGCCGTTGGCCGGGGCGCCCGAGAGGGTCAAATTCCAGCCGTTGTAACTAATGGCACTGCCGGCCGTGTAGGGCTGGGCGGACTGGAGCGTCGTGCCACTGGTTGGATCGACGATCGTGTAGGTGGTGGTCGAGCCACTCACCTGAAAATCCAGCTGGACCGGCGTTTGCAGGTTCGCGTTGACCGGCGGAGGGCCTGCGACCGCCAGGCTTTGCACTGCGGTGCTGCCGCTGTTGCTTGCGCCCAGATTGGCCACGACGGGCGACGCCGCCGCGATCTGGGAGGGATCGGTGGCCGTGACTGCAAACTGGGTTGCCCCGTTGATGGTGGGCTCAATCGTAAAACTGTCGCCGTTGGCCATCGAACCGGTCGAGTTGAGCGTGACTCCGTCGACGGTTTGGGGAAGGCTCGCGAAGCTTTGCTGACTGTTCGTCGAAAGATTGGTGACGACATACTGGCCCGACTGATATTGCAGCCGGTAATTGGCCGTCGTCAGCTGGCTGGGGTTGGAGATCGTGGCGCTCACCGAGGCCGTGCCGGTATTGCTCGCATTGGCGAGCACCTGCGGCGACCCGGTCGAAAACAGGGCCTGGCCGGCATTGCCGTTCAGATCCTGGCCCAGTTCGTTTTGGGCATTGACGGCGCTGGCCAGATTGATCCCGATTTGCCCCAGGGCGTTTTGGGCCGGAGTCAGATTCTGAACCTGGAAGTTCAAAAGCCCGGTGAGCGTTCCGCCTTGCAACTGGCTGTTGCCGATGACCGAAGTGGTGGTTCCCGACTGGATGCCCAGTTCGAGCTGCGACGGATCCGCGGCCGAAGGAACGGTCGTCATGGTGTTGGCGGTGCTGCCGATCACAAGCGGCTGTCCGTTGCCCACGAACACATCCATGGCCCCATTGGACTGCTGGATGGTGGTCGCGCCGACCTGCGCATTGAGCTGCTGGATGAGCTCGTCGCGCTGATCGAGCATGGTATTGGGCTGCTGACCGTTGCCCCCGCCCGTGGCCGCGACGATCTGGGTGTTTAGGGTCGCGATCTGCGAGGCGAGCGAATTCACCGACGTCACCCCTTGGGAGATCTGCTGGTTGACGCTCGTCGAGAGCTGCTGGAGTTGACCGCCCAGATTGTTGAAGCTGGCGGCCAAGCCTTGGGCCTCGGAGAGCATCTCCTGGCGGCTTGGGACATCCGAAGGATTGTCGGCCACGGTCTGGGTGGCGCTAAAAAAGCTGCCCATGGCGGTGCTCAGCCCGCTCGTCGAGCTCCCCATCAGGTTGTCGATCTGCTGGATCTGTGCGTAGTTCGAATCCAGCTGGCTGCTCGAGCTTTGCGCCGAGTTCAGCTCGTTTTGCTGGTATTCGCTATAGGCGCGCGTGACCGTCGTGACCAGCGCTCCCTGACCGATGTAGCCGCTACCCGAGAAGACCGGATCGGCCTCGGTCTGGACGACCGATTCCTCGCTGTAGCCCGGCGTATTGACATTCGAGATGTTTTCGCTGGTCGTAGTCATGCCGGCCTGCGCTGCGGCCAGTCCACTCATTCCGATACTGATTAATCCACTCGACATGGGGCTCTCCTAGGCGATCTTATCGGCACGATTTCGCCGAACTTGAGCCCGCGCTCATACCAGGTTGCGCAAGGGCCCACTGATCACCTGGGCCAGTTTCTGACCGTAGGCGGGATCGGTGGCGTAGCCGGAGCGGCCCATCGCCGCCGCAAATCCGAGCGCATCGTGAGCCGCTTCCATCACGTGGGCGTAGCGGGGGCTGCTCGCGATGGTCTTGGCGTAGTCCATGAAAGACTCGGCGTAGGAGGCATAGGCGCGAAATTTCTGGACCACCTTTTGCGCCACTCCGTTGACATATTCGGTGGTCGTGGCCTCGACGGTTGGACCGGTCCAGCTGGACCCGGCCTTGATGCCAAAGAGGTTGTAGCTGCCGTTTCCGCTGGCGTCTTTGACCTCGTGCTTACCCCAACCGCTTTCCAAGGCGGCCTGTCCCAGGATGACCTTGGTGGGAATGCCGCTCGCCTGGCTGGCCGCGACCGCAGCGTCCTTGTATTTCTCGACAAAATCGACATGAACGTCGTTGCTCGCACTCGATCCGGTAGAGGTGGACGCTGCCGGCACGCTCGAGGAGCGCGATTGCAGGGACGTTCGGTAATGCAGGGCGGATTGCTGGATAGACCGAAGTGGCAAGGCGGCCTGGTCGGCAGCCCTTAAGGAGTAGCCGGTCGAATTGTCCGCTGGATGCAGCGGCAAGGCGGTCGTTCCCGTGCCAGGCGCGATCGCAGACGAACGCGGCCGGTTCAGCTGCTTTTCCAGGGCGCTCGCGAGCCCGATTCCCTTGCCCGCGGCCATGCTTTGCGCAATCTGCTCGTCGTACATGCCCCTGACCATCTTGACCGAGTCGGATTCGAGGGGATCACCGCCCGGGAGCGAGGAGCGCATCTGCTTGAGCATCATGGTCAAGAACACGCCCTCGAACTGCTGTGCCACCTTGTGGTTGGCGTTGGCATCGCCGGACTTGACGCTCTGACGCAGATCACTGATCTGGTTGTAGTTCAGGGCGTTGGTCGGATCGGTGATGGCCACAGTGCGTGCTCGGTCAGTTGGAGGCGATGGGATTAGATGACCTCAAGCTCGGCGCGCAAAGCGCCGGCTGCCTTGAGGGACTGTAAAATCGCCAGAAGATCCTGGGGCGTGGCACCGATGGCGTTTAAGGCCTTGACGACATCGGTCAGTTTCGCCGCCGCCGGAACCAGCATGAGTTGACCCTTTTCAGCCTTGATCGAGATCTGGGCGTTGTTCACGACCTCAGTCTTGCCCTGCGAGAAAGGCCCGGGCTGGCTGACGCTTGCCTGATTGGTAATCGTGACCGAAAGGTTGCCGTGCGCGACCGCGCTCGGTTCCAGTTCGACCGCCTGGTTCATCACGACCGAGCCGGTGCGGGCATTGATGATGACCTTGGCTGCGGGTTTGGGAAGGGTCACATCGAGTTCCACGATGCTGGCCAGAAAACGCACGCGATCAGTGCTGCCCTGGGGGGCGCGCACGCGGATGACACGAGCGTCCATGGGACTGGCCGCACCCGGAACCGAGCGGTTGATCGCATCGGCGACCGCCTGGACATCATCGACGTTGCTGGTTTGAAGCTCGAGATTGACGTATTCACCCTGGCCGATGGTGCTGGCCACCGCGCGTTCGACCGTCGCACCGCCCGGCACGCGTCCGGCGTTAAGCTGGTTGACCTGGACCTTGCTGCCGGCCGCCGAGGCACCTGCGCCTGCGATGACGATGTTGCCCTGACTCATGGCGTATACCTGACCGTCGGCGCCCTTGAGCGGCGTAAGCAGCAAGGTGCCTCCGCGTAGACTCTTGGAGTTGCCGAGCGAGGAGACCGTCACATCGATGGCCTGGCCCGGCTGCGCGAAGGAAGGCAGCGACGCCGTGACCATGACCGCGGCCACGTTCTTTAGCTGCAGGTTGGTTCCCGGAGGCAGGTTCACGCCCATCTGGGAGAGCATGGAAGACAAGCTCTGGACGGTAAAGGGCGTCTGGGTCGTCTGGTCACCCGTCCCGTCTAAGCCCACCACAAGGCCGTAGCCTACGAGCTGGTTGGGACGAACACCCTGGATCTCGACGAGGTCCTTGACGCGCTCCGCGTTGACCGGTGCTGTGCAAAAGAGCGCGCACAGACCCAGGCAAGGGAGAAGTTGCCGCAAAGCGCGGGATGCTTGAATGAACACGATCACTCCTCTAGAAGGGCAGAACCGTCAGGAAAAAGCGGGACAGCCAGCCCATGGTCTGCGCCTCGTCGATGTATCCCGTCCCCCGGTATTCGATGCGGGCATCGGCCACCTGGGTGGACGAGACCGTATTGCCGTTGACGATGGTTGTGGGATTGACCACGCCCGAGAAGCGGATGAATTCCGATCCCTGGTTGATCCCGATTTGACGCTCGCCGCTGACGATCAGATTGTTGTTGGGCAAGACCTCGATCACGGTGACGGTGATGGTGCCGGTAAAGAGGTTGCTGCTGGAACTGTCGCCCTTGCCGGAGAACTGGTTGGCCGAATTGCCCGAGACGGACATCCCCTGCAGGGTCTTAAACGGCAGACCCTTCACAGTGGGCACGGCCGCGGTCATGGTGTCGCTCTTGGACGCGTCACTGGCGGACTGCTTGGAGGCATTGATCTGCTCGTTTAAGACGATCGTGATGGTGTCGCCCACGTTGCGCGCACGCGGATCCTCAAAGAGGGGCCGATAGCTGGCTGTCTGATAGATGGCCCCATTGGGTGAGGCGGGCGCGGCAGGTGCCACGGGCTTCGCCGTCATCGGCTGGGCAACCTCGACGGTGCGAAACATCGAGCTGCAGCCGCAGCACAGCCCTGCGAGCGCAACGAGGAGGGCGAGACAAGAGAGTTTCATGACGATGTCTTCTGGACGAGGTTAGAGCTGGGTCAGACTTTGGAGCATCTGATCGGATGTGGTGATCGACTTCGAATTGAGCTCATAGGCGCGTTGCGTCTGGATCATGTTCACGAGCTGTTCGGCCACGTCGACGTTCGAGGTCTCGACGTAGCCCTGATTCAGGGTGCCGGTACCGTTGGCCCCCGGCGCATTGACGGTCGGATTTCCCGAGGCCGAGGTTTCCTGGTAGAGGTTTTGCCCCGTGCTCGAGAGCCCCGGCGGGTTGATGAAGTTGGCCAACTGAATGGTGCCCACGGTGCTCGCGTTCACCGAGGTTGGCGTCGTCACCGAGACCACCCCGTCCTGGCTGACGGTGACCGAGGTCGCATTGGCTGGAATCGTGATCGCCGGTTGCACCGGAAAGCCCGAGGCCGTAACGAGCTGCCCCTGCGCATTGACCTGGAACGAACCATCGCGCGTATAGGAGGTCGTGCCGTCGGGCATTTGCACCTGGAAGAACCCGTTGCCCTGGACCGCGAGATCGAGCGCGTTGCCGGTCTGGTTCAGGCTGCCCTGGGTATGGATGCGCTCGGTGGCCACGGGTTTGACGCCCGTGCCGATCTGCATTCCCGAAGGCGCTTCGGTTTCCTGAGAGGACTGCGCGCCTGGATCGCGGATGGTCTGATAGAGCATGTCCTGAAAGACGGCACGCGACTGCTTGAAACCCGAGGTGCTCACGTTAGCGAGATTGTTCGAGATGACATCGAGCTGGGTCTGCTGTGCATCCAGGCCGGTTTTTGCGATCCAAAGAGAGCGAAGCATGGGGATTCCTTAATCGTTACGAAGTCGTGAGGAGTTCGGCTGCGTGCTGTGAATTTTCCTGGGCACTTTCTAACATCTTCATTTGCATGTCGAACTGCCGAGCCAGGCTAATCATGCTGACCATCGCCGTAGCCGGGCTCACATTGCTGCCTTCCAAGGCTCCAGAGACGACCTGCACCGTGGGGTCGGCATCGGCGCTTGTGCCATCCTTCTGGCGCATCATTCCGTCGTCGCCCTTGGTCAGGCTTTGCGCCGGCGGATTGACGAGCTTGAGCTGACCCAGGGGCGTGGGCGCCGACAAGGGAGCCTGGACCGGAATTGCCGAGACGGTTCCGTCGGAACCGATCGTGATCGTGGTGTCCGGCGGGATGGCGATCGGTCCGGAATCGGACATGACCGGCAGGCCGTTTTGGCTCACCAGGGTGCCATCGGCCGCGACCGAGAGATTGCCGTCCCGGGTGTACGCTTCGTTGCCGTCCGGGGTTTGCACGGTGAGCCAGCCCGAGCCCTGAACCGCAACATCGAGCGCCCGACCGGTTCCATAAGTCGGGCCCTGGCTGAGGTCTACCCCAGGCGTCGTGTCGGTGACCGCCACGCGTGTGGGAAGCCCGGCTCCCTGTACGGGTGCTGCGGTGAACGTGCTGATGTCGGCCCGAAAGCCATTGGTGTTCACGTTTGCGAGATTGTTCGCCACAACCGCCTGTCTTTCGACCAAGCTGCGTGCCGAACTTAACGCCGTATAGATGAGCCGGTCCATGATCGTTACAGTGAGGTTAAGGTCTGCATGATCGAGTCTTGCGTCTTGATCGTCTGCGCGTTCGCCTGATAGTCATACTGGGCATTGATCATGGCGACGAGCTGGGTCGTCAAATCGACGTTGGACGACTCGACGGCTCCGGACTGCAGCGATCCCAATGAACCCGTGCTCGGGGCGCCGACCAGGGGCGTTCCGGAGGCCGCGGTCTGCGACCAGACGTTGTTGCCATCCGGGGCGAGGTTCTCGGGGGAGGCGAAATTCGCAAGCGCGACTTGGCCCAGGGTCTGGGTCTGGCCATTGGTGTAGCTGCCCGTGATGACTCCCGCATTCGAAATGTTGTAGCTCGAAAGCTGTCCGGAGGTGTAGCCGTTTTGCGTGAGTGAATTCACACTCGAGGCCGAACCGTACTGGGTCGTGCCCGTAAAGTCGAGGTTCACGGACAGCGGAGTGGCCGCACCACCACTGACCGGCAGACTGATGGCTGCAGGGAAGGTCGAGTTGGCCGTATCGATGCCGCCGCTCGTGGTGAAGGTGAGCTGGCCCATGGGCGTAGCCGGCGATCCGCCGACCGCCGTGCCGTCGTCCGTTCCGAAGACGTCCCAGACATTCTCGCCAGCAGCGTTTTCGCCCGTGGGCACGAAATACAGGCCCAGGGTGTGGGAGTTGCCCAGCGAGTCGTACACCGAAGTCGAGGTCGCGTAACTGTAGGTCGTCGAATCCGAGGGGTTGAAGTTGGCCGCCGTCATGGCCGTGGCGCTCGAGTCCAGATTCAGATTGGCCGTCACGTTGGTGGTCTTGCTTGCGGCGAGATTGCCGCTCGGAATCGACAACGCCTGGGGCGTGGCCGTCGTGACGATCGTGCCCGTCGAAGACGCCTGGTATCCCATGAGCTGTGCACCCTGGGCATTGACGATATCGCCTTGGTCGTTCAACTGGAATTGCCCGTTGCGGCTATAGACGTTCGCGCCGTTTTGGCTCATCACGAAAAAGCCCTGTCCATTGATGGCCACGTCCAGTGGATCATTGGTCGTCGTGATCGCCCCTTGCGAGAAGTCCTGCTCGATGTCGGAGACCTGCACGCCGATCCCCGCGCTGCTTTGCGAGCTGGCCGCCTCGGCCCCCGCGTAGATGTCGGCAAACTGCACCGTCGACTCCTTAAAGCCGACCGTCGATGCATTGGCCACGTTGTTGCCGATGACGTTCAGATTTTCCGACGCCGCCGAAAGACCGCTTAATCCTTGCTGGAAACCCATGATTGCTCCTTAAGGGGTTACTGAATTTGTTGAACTTGCGAGACGGCGAACGTGCCCAGGCCTGCGACATTGAGGTTCGTGCCCGAGGAAGTCGGATTGACCGAGGTGACCAGGCCCTGGCTATAGGTGGTCGCCGTGACGGGCTGCCCACCTTCGGTGGCTGTCACCGAGTAGGTGTATTGGCCCGCAGCCTGGGCGGCGCCATTCGAGCCTTGGCCGTTCCAGGTGAAGTTCGTGGTTCCGGCGGCCTGCGACCCGAGGCTGATGGTGTCGATCACCGCACCGCTCGAATTCTTGACGCTGACGGTCACGGTGTCAGCGGGTGAAGTCAGCGAGACCGCGCCTTGCGCGGTTCCGCCACTGGAGGCGAGCGTCAGGCTTGTTCCTGGCACCAGCACCTGCTGACCGACCAAGGCCGTATCCTGGATCGACTGGGACGAGCTCACCGAAGCGAGGAGCTGCGTCAACTGGGTGTTTAACGTCTGAATTCCCGAAACCGTATTGATTTCCGCCATCTGGCTCGTGACCTGGGCGCTGTCCATGGGATTAAGCGGATCCTGGTTGTTCATCTGCGCGACCAGAAGCTGCAGGAAATAGCTCTGGCTCCCTAGCTGGTTGTCCGCTGAAGTCGACGACGTGCCGGATGTGGAGTTCGTCCCCGTGATTGCGGCTGCGCCAACCGCCGAAGTGGTGGTGGTCATATTCAGGTTCCTAGAGTGAGAAGTTTGGACATCAGGGTTTTGGCGGTATTCATTACCTCGACGTTGTTCTGGTACGAGCGCGATGCCGAGATCATATTGACCATCTCGTCGACTGGATTCACGTTGGGCATGTTGACGTAGCCGTCGGCGTCGGCGAGCGGATGCTGCGGATCGAACACGCGCCGCGGTGCCGAGTTGTCTTCGACGACGCGGTTGACTTTCACGCCGGCGCTTTGGCCATCCTGGCCCATCGGCATGACTTCAAAGACCACCTGGCGGGCCTTGTAGACGTCGCCATTGGGACCTCCCGCGCTTTCAGCGTTGGCCAGATTCGAGGCGGTCGCGTTTAAGCGCTGCGATTGCGCGCTTAAGGCCGAGGCCGAGATGTTAAAGACGTCAGACAGCGACATGGCTTACCCCTGGAGAGCGGACATGATCGTTTTGATCTGTCCGTTTAAGAACGTGAAGGCGGCCTGGTACTGCACGGTCGCCTCGGCGAAAGTCGCCCGTTGCTGATCCATATCGACGGTGTTGCCGTCCAGACTGGGTTGCGGCGCTGTACTATAGACGGCCGCGTTGGCGATCTGGGTGCTCTCGGCCGAAGGCGCGAGATGGCCTGGCGCCGTCGTGGCCAAGGCCACCGTCGGCGTGTTGGACTGCACGCGTTGGAGCGCCTGGGCGAAATTCATGTCGACCGCCTGATAGTTAGGCGTGTCGGCGTTGGCGATGTTCGATGCGACCATCTGCTGGCGCTCGCCGGACAGCTTGAGCGCCTGCTCCTGGAACCGCAACGTCGAATCAAGGGTATTCACGCCTGGAACTCCCGATAAGGTGATGTAGCGCAGTCTGGACCCGGGCAAGACCTGCCGATGCATTGAACAAGAGGCCGAAAACCCCTTATTTCTGCGATTCGACTCCTATGGCTTCGTGGTGCAATGCGAATCGTGGCGTCAGGCCGATACGACCGGCGCCTTGAGGATCCATCGAAGGAGATCGAAAAATGCTCGGTAGCACGTGTCAGAGACGCAGGGCCGCGACGATGATCGCGTGGGTGATCTCGCTTGCCGCCACTGTTGGGGGGAGCTGCCTGGCCCAGGAGGCACTCGAATCGCCGGCCGCCGTGCAGGCGAGCGCCCGCGCCTATCTGGAAGGCATCGCCTCCGAGCGCGCGAGCACTACGGGTGGGGTGGCGAAAGTCGTGGTCGGCGCGCCCGATGCGCGATTGAAACTGGCCGCCTGTCCCGATCTGCAGGCCGCCTTACCCCCGGGGGCCCGGCACACGGGCAAGACTTTGGTCGTCGTGCGCTGCCTTCAGGGCCGCCCCTGGCAGGTATTTCTGCCGGCAGAGATTCACGTCGAGGCTCCGGTGTGGATCACGGCGCACCCACTGCCTGCGGGGAAGGTGCTGGCATTGGACGATCTGGTGCAGCGCAGCGCCGACATTGGCGCTGAGGACGGCAACCTGGCGCCCTTGACCGTGAATGCGGGCGTGGCCATCGGGCAGACGCTCGATCGGCCCATGGCCGAAGGCGTGGTGTTACATAACAGCGACTTTCGGGATCTTAGTCGGGTCGCACCCGGGGATGCCGTGAACGTCGTGTATGACGGCGTCGGGTTTACCGTCAGCGGCGAAGGCAAGACGATCGGCGCAGCAAGTCCTGGACAGTCCGTTCAGGTCAGGATGGCCGGAGGCAACGTCATCACCGGAGTACTGGCTCAAGACCACGTCGTCGAGGTCAAGATCTAGCGAACTGTGAAAATTTTTTCAGGGAGGCTCAAGATATCACTCGGTGTGCCGATATCCAACGATACCGGCTTGTTGGCCGCTCTCAAGGAGGGCCAAGACCGAACTGACGAACGGAGAGCTTCATGAAAGTAAATCCAGAATTAAACAAAGTACCGGCTTCCATTAGCGACTCGGTGACCTCGAGCAAGTCGGGATCCGCCGGCGCAAGCGCGGCCGCCTCAACCTCGCGCCCTGAGCCTGCTGCCTCTAGCATCCAGATCAGCTCCGCTTCCATCGGACTGCAATCGGGCGATTCGACCGACGCGGCGAGTTTCGATTCGGCCAAGGTCGATCAGATCAAGCAGGCCATCACCCAGGGACGTTTCCAGGTGAACACGCACGTCGTCGCGGACAAATTGATCGCGAGTGCGCAAGATCTGGTCAGCGCAGCCTCGTCTAAGGGCAACTAGTGGTGACCGAGCGCACCCCACCCGCCCTCGACCCTGCGGTGCGGTCGAGCCTTGCGGATGCGCTCGAGCACGAATTGACATTGCTTGGCGGGTTGCAGGCCTTGCTTGGGCAGGAATGCGAGGCGCTCGTCGCCCGCGATGCGCCCCGGGTGGTTGCACTAGCCCAAGCCAAGCGCCACGCCTTAACGCATCTGTCGGGCGTATCGGCCCAGACGCGCGCATTGTGGATGTCCTGCCACAAATCGGCGCCGCAGGGTTCGTCGCTACGAACCTCCGAGCCCTTCCGACGCCTTCTTGAGGCGATCCAAAGCGGCTACGCCGCGGCCGAGCGGGCCAACAAGCGCAACGCGGCGGTTCTAAAGATCCATCACGCAAGCGTCTTGCGCGGCCTAGGTGTTCTCCGCCAGGCCTTGGGCGGCAACGATCTTTACCGAGCCGACGGGCGCACGAGCGGGCACTACCTCACCGCTTAGACGCTTTCTCTTCGCAATTGGGCCGCACAGCGCGGCTCCCCTGCACGAACCATCCCCCCTGGCAAGCGCCAAGGTAGAGCCGTCGCCTTTTTGGGTTACGCTGTGCGGTGTCTTCCACTTTCTGGATGCGGGATGGCGCAGCTGTCCTCCACCTTTACCGAAGCGCAGTTGGGCCCGAGTCCCTACCGGATCGGGCTCATCTCCGACACCCACGGGCTCCTGCGTCCCGAGGCGCTTGAAGCCTTACGCGGGTCTCACCATATTCTGCATGCGGGTGACATCGGTTCGGCGTCCATCCTCGCGGACCTGGGCGCGCTCGCACCGGTTACGGCCGTGCGCGGCAACAACGATCACGGCGACTGGGCGCGCGAGTTGCCTCAGGCCGCCCTGGTGCGCTTCGGGACGGTTCTGATCTACGTCTTACATGATCTGGCCGAGCTCGACGTCGATCCCGGGAGCGCCGGGATCACGGCGGTCATTTCGGGGCACTCGCATCAACCGCGCTCGGTCGAACGCGACGGAGTGCTCTTCGTGAATCCAGGCAGTGCAGGACCGCGACGCTTCAAGTTGCCGGTCACGCTGGCCCACTTGACGCTCGTTGGTGGCGAAAAGCCCGCCTGCGACCTGAAAACGCTCGTGCCCTAGGAATTCGCGGGGACCGCTGCGCCGACCCGAGCGCTCGTCGCGCCCGACTCACCTGCGTCAGGGGGGTCCTTTTCGGGCGGCAGAATCATGAGCGTCACGCGCCGGTTGCGCGAGCGCCCTTCGGCGGTTTCGTTGGTGGCCACCGGATGGAATTCAGAGTAGCCCGCAGCCGAGAGTCGCTTGGGCGCGACCTCATGATCGATGAAAAAGCGCACCACGGACCCGGCGCGCGCGGAAGACAGTTCCCAGTTCGAGGGGAACTGGCTGGTGGCTATCGGCAGATTGTCCGTATGGCCTTCGACCTGGATAGCGTCATCAATGCCCGCAAGCACGGTCGCAACCGACCTTAATGCTGGGATCGATGCGGGCTGCAGATCGCACTGGGCCGGGGCAAACAGAACCGAGGCGTTGATTTCCACGGCGACACCGCGCGAGGTGTTCGTGACGCGGACCTGCCCCTCCTTGACGAGTGAGCTTAAGGCCTTCGACAGGCGGCCTGCAACGTCGTCCACGTGCGCCTGCTGGACGGGAGTCATGTGCTGTACGGGCGGTGGCGGCGCCTGGATCCGGCGCAAAACGCGCGGGGTCGTTGGAACCATCGAGCCCGGACTGATCGCTTCAACCTGGATTCCGGAAAACGCGCTCGAGAGCGAATCGCTCAACACTCGGTAGCGCCCCTCGTTGACTGAGGAGACCGCGTACATCACGACGAAAAACGCGAAAAGCAGGGTGATGAAGTCCGCATACGATATGAGCCAGCGTTCGTGACCGGCCGCTTCGTGTTCATCGGCCTTTCGGCGTGTGCGGCGGCCCATGGTCGCTTTAATGGGCAAGATAGCCGCGCAAACGCGAGGCGATCAGGCGTGGATTCTCGCCGTTGGCGATGCCAACCAAGCCATCCTGGATGATCTCCGAGCGTAGTGTATGAATGCCAATGGCGCTTTTGATCTTGCCTGCGATAGGCAGGAACACCAGATTGGCCAGGGCCACACCGTAGATGGTGGCAACGAAAGCACAGGCGATTCCCCCGCCTAACTTGCTTGGGTCGGCGAGATTTTCCATCACGTGGATCAATCCCAAGACAGCGCCGATGATGCCGATCGTAGGCGAGTAGCCTCCGGCCGATTCCCAGACCTTGGCCGCGTCCTTCTCGACCTGTTCCTGGGCTGCAATTTCAACGTCGAGCGCCTCGCGAATGCTCGATCCATCGAACCCGTCGACGAGCATCTGCAGACCGGATCTGACGATGGGCTCCTGGATGCCCTCTATGCGCGAGTCGAGGGCAAGAATGCCATCCTTGCGGACCGCATTGGCCCACTCGACGATCTGATCGATGATCTGGTTGCCATCGAGCCGCGGCGGAACAAAAGCCAGACGTCCCATGCGCACCGCTTTCAGAAAGACCGGCAAGGGACTTTGCACCATGACTGCGCCCAGCGTTCCCAAGACGACGATGACAAGGGCCGTGTGCTGAACCAAAGAGCCCAGTTTGCCGCCTTCGAGCAGCTGTCCTCCGATCAAGCCGGCTGCCGCCAGGACGAGCCCGAAAAGCGTAGTCGGATCCATAAGTCAGGTGCCTTTTGCCAAGTGAACGCAGCCGCCTACCAGCTGCGCATCTGACTACGGATGCGCGCGATGGCCTGCGTGTGGATCTGGCACACGCGCGACTCGGTCACGCCGAGGATTGAGGCGATCTCGCGAAAGTTCAGATCCTGCTCGTAGTAGAGCCCCATCATCAGTTTTTCGCGCTCGGGCAGTTTCTCGATTGCGCCCACGACGGCGGTGCGATACTGCTTGTCCTGGAGCCGGTCCATAGGAGTGTCTTGCGTATCGACGACATGGCGCTCGAGATAGGACTCATCGTCACCGTCGGAGAGCTCGTCGTAATGCAAGAGCTGGTAGCCCTTGGAATCCTGCAGCATCTGCTGATACTCCGGCAGCGGCACCTTCATCTCCGTGGCAACTTCACGTTCAGTTGCCGGGCGGTGCATGCGTTGCTGAACCCGGTGCATGGCGGCTTCAATGTCGCGCAGGGTCTTGCGGGTGCCGCGCGGCAGCCAGTCGTTCTGACGCAATTCGTCAAGCATTGCGCCCCGGATACGCTGACCGGCGTAGGCCTCGAACTGGATGCCTTGCGACTCCTCGAAGCGCGAGCAGGCTTCCATGAGACCGATCATGCCGGCCTGGATCAGGTCGTCAAGCTGCACGCTCGCAGGCAGTCGGGCCAGCATATGGTGGGCAATGCGCTTGACCATTGGCGCGTAGCTAGTGACGCAACGGGTCGAGTCAAGCGTGCCTGACGCGGTATAAGTAAGACTTCTAACGCGTTCAGCGGACTGCTGCATGAGCATTCTCCTGGTTAAATCGGATATGGCCGGACTCTCGTTCGCCTGACCTTGAGGATGTGAAAGGGATATGGGAAGAGCCGGTGTCGACTGTTCCCCATGCGGTTGGTTCGACAGACCAAGGCGTGTGTTCGTCCGCCGGCATGGCGGGTCGCACGCTCGCGCCTTCGGCGGTGAAGCGCCTCGGGTTGAGGTTGCCTTGCAAATTAAGCGTGACCCCCAAGAACCGCCGTGCGGTCTCGGCGAGACTGATGAACGCGAGGCGGGCCTTGGAACTGGACTCGCTCAGAATCACATCGCACTGGTCAATCCCGCAGTCGAGCCTTAAGGTCTTTAGTTCGCGATACGCCGCCGTGATCGCGTCGGTGTGCTCCGAGAGCACGATGACGACATGGGCTCCGCCTTGAAAGGCCCGGTTGGCCGCAAGCGATCCCAAGGGGCCGCAATTGACGATGAGCGTCTCGACGCTCGCCAGATGGCGAGAGAACTGGGCACGCACGCGCCGTGCTCCTTCGGGGTCCAAGCGCCAGAGGCGATCCAGTCCGCGCATGGCCGGCAGGATCCGCAGCCCCGCTCCGCCCTTTAAGAGGACCTCGGAGAGGTTCTTGTCGCCATCGACGACATGGCGCAGCTCGTAGCGTGCCGCAAGACCCATGGCCTTGGCGACTTCACCGGCGCTGCCGTCGATGACGAGGACGTCGCGACCCTGGGACGCGATGCCGGTGCCCAGACCGGCAACGACCTGGGCCTGCTGGGCCGAGCCTCCCAAGGCGAGAATGACTTCCGGCCTCGAAGGGGAAAAGAGCGTGCGCAGGCCAGCTGCTTGATCGCGATCAAACACGGCTTGCCCCCCGGGTGGAGACGTCCCGCGCGCTTTGCGCGATCGCGGCAAGCCACGCTGGGTGGTCTTCCGGACTTAACGCAAACGCCTGTGAGGGCTTAGTCTCACGCAGCGCACGATGTACCAGATATTTCGTATTGGGATGGTGGATGTCTTCAGGCACGCGCTGGCCGTTGGAGACGTACTCGATCTTCAGGCGGTGCCGAATCACGACGTCCAGAACCGCTCCGAGCCTGACGGCCTCGTCCATCTTGGTGATGACGCATCCCTTGAATTCGCGGTGTGCGTAAGCTCCGACGATCTCCTCAAGCGTTTCGGCCTGGACGGTGGAGTTCAGAACCAACAGTCGCTTGGCCTGGCCGCCGCTCAGCATGGCGATCTGTTCGGCCACGCGCTCGTCGCGCTGACCCAGGCCCGCCGTGTCGATCAGGACCAGCTTCTTGTTGCGCAGATAAGTCAATGCGCTCGCAAGCGAGGCCTCATCGTGAATGGTCTGGACGGGAATTCCGAGGATCTTGCCGTAGATGCGCAATTGGTCCTGCGCGCCGATCCGATAGGCATCGGTGGTGATCAAAGCCAGCTGGTCGACGCCATGCTTGACCGCAAAGCGCGCGGCAAGCTTGGCCGCAGTGGTCGTCTTGCCCACGCCCGTCGGGCCCACGAGAGCAAAGACCCCGCCTTGATCGGTCAGATCCTCCTGGGCCGAGCCGCAGGTGATATTGCGTTGCAGGACCTCGCTTGCCCACTCGCGACCTTGCGCGTGGGTGAAGTCGTCGGGCAGATTCTGCTGCAGGTGGCGCGCCAGAAGGGGGCTAAACCCGGCGCTGAGCAGGTCCTGCATCAATTTCATGCGACCGGGATGCCGACGCACGTTGTCGCTCCATGCAAAGTTCGCAAGCTGCTCTTCGATGAATCCGCGCATCGAGCGCATCTCGTCGACCAGGCCAGCCGCAATCGGGCTTTGCGCCGGAGCGGTGCGGGCCACGACCTGCGCGCGCTGGGCCGACGCGGCGGGCTGGGCGATGGGCTCGGGCACGCTGGCTTGAATGGGCGCAGGCTGGGGGGCCGCGGTTGCGGGCGCAGGATTCGCCGCGCGAGTGGGCGCCTCGGGCGCGGGCTGGCGCACGGGCGCGGGCTGGCGCACCGGGGCGTTGTGGCGCGGAGCAGGCCTTGGGCCTGCGCCTAAGGTCGTGACCACGTCAGGCGAGGTGTCGTGGCTAAAGAGCGCCTGATCGTCCAGATCGCGGCTGTCGAATTCGCCGGAATTCTCAAGCAAGGTGGCAATGCGCTTTCGCGTGCGCACCACTTGCGCTTGCGTCAACCATTCTGGCGTGTGCTCGGAGGCGCTCGCCGGGCGAGCCGGCAGGGACACTTCGGCGGCGGCTGGTTCTGAAGCGACGGGGCGCCCGGCAGGCCGGGTGTCGGCACGGCGCGCAGCGGGACGTTCAGCCGCCGGACCCTTGGCCGTATCGGCCAGTCGGGAGAGCTCTCCTGCGGCAGCAGCGAGGATTTCGACACCCTCGGGCGTGGGCCGATTGGAGATGATCACCGCATCGCCACCCAGCACTTCACGAACTTCGCGCAAGGCGGCGCGGGAATTGGCTGCGATAAAGCGTCTGATGTTCATACTTAGGCTCCAACGATGGCGTTAACCCGCACCGTACGGTTGTCGGGAACTTCACTAACCGCAATCACCTTCAATTGCGGGAGGGATCGGCGCAGGAAGCGCGATAGGGGTGCGCGCAGGCGGTCGGGGACCAAGAGCGCAGTGGGCAGACCCATGCTCTCCTGGGTCTGCACGGCGCGCCGCGTCGCACCCAAGAGCGTCTGGGCAAGACCCGGTTCCAGTGCAGGTACATCATTGCCCTTGACGTTGGCTGCGTGCATGAGAACGTTCTCGAGTTCGGGCTTCAAACCCATCATGGCGATCTCGGTTTCGTTCTGATAGACCTGCTGCACGATGGCGCGGCCCAAGCACACCCTCACGGCGGCCGTCAGCTCGAAGGCGTCGGTGGTGCGCGTGCCGTGATCGCACAAGGCCTCGACGATGGTGCGCAGGTCGCGGATCGGAACTTGTTCGGAGAGGAGGTTCTGCAGGACCTTTTGCACCGTGCCCAGGCTTAACAGCTTTGGGGTCAATTCCTCGATGAGCTTGGGCGAGGTCTTGCCCAAAAGGTCGAGCAGCTGTTGTACTTCCTGGCGCCCGAGCAGTTCGGCCGCATTCATCTGGACCAAGTGGTTCACGTGCGTGGCGATCACGGTTCCGGCATCGACGACCGTATAGCCCAGCGAAATGGCGTGTTCCTTGTGGGCCGACTCGATCCACAGGGCCGGAAGGCCGAACGTGGGGTCCTTGGTGGGCGTGCCCGGCAGGTTGCCGCCCACGTGGCCCGGGTTGATCGCGAGGAACATGCCGTTGTAGGCCTCTCCCTGCGCGGCCACGACGCCCTTTAAGCTGATCCGGTAACCATTGGGTCTGAGTTCGAGGTTGTCGCGGATGTGGACCGAAGGCGGCAGAAATCCGACTTCCTGGGCAAACTTGCGGCGCAAGGACTTGATGCGCTTGAGCAGTTCACCATCCTGGTTCATATCGACCAGGGGCACCAGGCGGTATCCGACTTCAAGGCCCAAGACGTCGACGGCCTTGACGTCGTCCCACGTCGCTTCCACGTTCACCGGCGCGATCGCCGCGGCCACGTTGGCGGCCTGCTCTTCGGTCTTTTTCTCGACAGACGGCTTGGCGTAGGCCAGTCCGCCGGCGGCGGTGGCCAGACACAGGAAAGCGAAGTGGGGCATGCCCGGGATAAGACCCAAGACGGCCAGAATTGCGGCGGTGATGCCCAAGGCGTTGCGATTGCGAAAGATCTGGGTAACCAGCTGGGTTCCGACGTTTTGCTCGTGGCCCACGCGGCTCACGATCATGCCGGCGGCCATCGAGATCACGAGCGCCGGGATTTGCGCGACGAGGCCGTCGCCGATGGCCAGGAGCACGTAATTCTGGGAGGCGTCGGCCAGCGAAAGATCATGCTGTGCGACACCCACGATGATGCCGCCCAGAATGTTGATCGCCAGAATCAGGATCCCTGCGATGGCGTCGCCGCGCACGAATTTGCTGGCACCGTCCATGGAACCAAAGAAGTCGGCCTCGTCTGCAATCTCGGTGCGCCGGCGCCGCGCTTCGTCCTCTTTGATGAGTCCCGCGTTCAAGTCCGCGTCGATGGCCATCTGCTTGCCCGGCATCGCATCCAAGGTGAAGCGCGCGCTGACTTCGGCGATTCGTCCTGCACCCTTGGTGATCACCACGAAATTGATCACGACCAAGATCGCGAACACGACCAAGCCGACGGCGAAGTTGCCGCCCACGAGAAAGTGACCGAAGGCCTCGATCACCTTGCCGGCGGCGCCCGGTCCGGTGTGGCCGTTAAGCAGCACGACGCGTGTGGAAGCCACGTTCAACGACAGGCGCATGAGGGTGGTCAACAGGAGCGCCGTCGGAAACACGGCAAACTCCAGCGGCTTTTTGACATGCATGCTGACCAGAAGAACCATCATGGCCAGCGCGATATTGAACGTGAATAGAAGGTCGAGCAGCATAGGCGGCATCGGCAGGATCATCATCGCCAGGATCAAGACGATGAGGAGCGGTCCG
>JBEKVI010000043.1:0-44783 GCA_049514215.1 Burkholderiaceae bacterium | reverse complement strand
GGTTTGGTGAAGTTTCTTGCGCTTCCCATTGTCATCAGTCTCATCTCGCGACTGGGTGCCGACGCGCGCCTGTATCGTGCGATCTTTCTGGAAGAACTGGGCCGCGACTACGTGCGCACCGCCCGCGCCAAGGGACTTTCCGAGCCCGTTGTGCTTTTCAAACACGTGCTGCGCAACGCGCTCATTCCCATCATCACCAACACGTTTACCGTCTTTCCGATCCTGTTTCTGGGGAGCCTCATCTTTGAATCGTTCTTCGGTATCCCGGGTTTGGGCAGCTACACGATCGAGGCCATCGGGTCTCAAGATTTTGCCATCGTGCGCACCATGGTTTTTTTGGGGACCATCCTCTACGTCATCGGCTACCTTCTCGCTGATCTCGCCTATACCTTAGCCGACCCGCGCGTACGGCTCGCCTAGAAATTCCCGATGCCTAAATTCGTGTTCCTGTGGACCGACCTTTTTGTCTGGCTGGTGTTCATCGGGACCGTCTGTTATGGCGTTCACGTCATGCATACGCCCAACCTGCGATCGACTTGGCGGCGGGTCTTCGCGCAGCCGGCTCCCATGAGCGCGGCGATCCTGTTGGCTGTCTTTGTCGCAATCGGTCTTGCTGATTCGGTCCACTTTAGAGCACGCATCGACGCGGCGAACTACGACTCCGAGCCACGCTCGTTTTTGGACCTGTTGCTCGCCCACGAACTCGAATCCCGCGAAAAGAGCTATTCGGCGCCTTTGGCCTATGCCTCGTTGAGCAAGGAGGCCATCGTCGAGGAGGGGCGGGTCGTGCGCGAGTTCGCGCGCCTAAAGGCCGGAGGTGCCCATCTCGTCGACCCCGAGCGAGACTGGGTGACCGACGTTGCGGCCCTCGGTGCCGCGGGGGCGATCCTCGGAGCGCTCCTCGGTCTGGGCTTGTTTCTCGCGTGCGCGGCCGTGGTATCCCGCAATCAGGCCGTGCGCGTCAACGAGGCATGGCGCTCGATGCTCGCCGGTCGAAGCGATGTGCCCTGGCGCAGCGTCCTGTTGACCCTCGTCCTGGTCTGCACCGTGATCGGAGTGATCGCCTCCCTGGCCTCGCAATATCATGTCTTTGGGACCGACCGTACCGGCAACGACGTCTTTCTCGAGGTGATGAAAAGCGTGCGCACGGCCCTGGTCATGGGATCCTTGACCACCGCAGCGATACTCCCCTTTGCCTTGATCCTGGGGATCCTCTCGGGTTACCTGAAAGGCTGGGTCGACGACCTCATCCAGTATTTCTACACGATCATCTCCTCGGTCCCGTCGGTGTTGCTCATTGCCGCCTGCGTGCTGCTCATCCAGGTCTTCATCGACAAGAATCCGGATGTGTTTCAGACCGGACTGGAGAGGGCCGATATCAAGCTGCTCTTTCTTTGCCTCATCATCGGGATCACCGAGTTTTCGACTATGTGCCGGCTGATCCGGGGCGAGACGCTCAAACTCTCCGAACTGGACTACATCCAGGCTGCGCAGGCGTTCGGTGCTTCGCGCATGGCGATCATGCGCCGGCACATCATGCCCAACGTGATGCATATCGTGATCATCACGCTGGTACTGGAATTCTCCGGCATCGTCCTCTACGAGGCGGTGCTTTCCTACGTCGGGGTGGGAGTGGATCCGTCGACTTCTAGCTTTGGGACGATGATCAACCTCGCGCGCTCCGAAATGGCGCGCGACCCCCCGGTGTGGTGGAACCTGGCGACCGCATTCGTCTTCATGCTCACCCTGGTGTTATGCGTGAATCTCTTCGCCGATGGCGTGCGCGACGCGTTCGATCCGCGAACGCACAGCTTTAGGCGTCGCCTAAACCTGGCACTTGGATCTGCAAAGTGAGCGCCTTGGCCCCTCCGTCGACGTCACTGCTCGAGGCCGATGACCTTGGCGTCGTGCTCGACTCGGAAAGCGGCCTGGTGCGGGCCTTAGACGGGGTGCGCCTGTCGATTACGCGCGGCGAGACCTTTGCTCTCGTGGGCGAGTCCGGCTGCGGTAAGTCGATGACCGCCCTGGCGCTCATGCGCCTGCTGCCAGAGAACGGCCGGATCACCAAAGGCTCCGTGCGACTTGAAGGCGAGGAGCTCTTGGCGCTGGCCGAATCGCGCATGCGCGATCGACGGGGCGGCCGCATCGGCATCATCTTCCAGGATCCGTCTGCAAGCTTGAATCCGGTTCTCAAGATTGGAGAACAGATCATCGAGACGATCGAAGCGCACAGCGACCTTGGTGGTCGCGAGGCGCGCCAGATGGCCATCGAATGGCTCGAGCTGGTCGGCATTCCCGAGCCCAAAGTGCGCATCGACAGCTATCCGTTTCAGCTCTCGGGAGGACAAAAGCAACGCGTCATGATCGCCATCGCGCTCGCCGCCCAACCCGACCTCCTGATCGCCGACGAACCCACGACCGCGCTCGATGTCACGATCCAGGCGCAAATTCTGGATCTGCTATCCGATCTGCAGGAGCGTCTGCAGATGGGGATGCTTCTCATCACCCACGATCTGGGCGTTGTGCGACGCATGGCGCATCACGTGGCGCTCATGTACGCCGGCCAGATTGTTGAGGTCGCGCCCGCCAAGGACTTCTTTGCCGATCCCCAGCACCCGTATGCACGACAGCTTTTCGCAGCGCTCCCCGAGGGTGCCTCGCGCGATGCGCCTTTGGCCACCATTCCAGGCTCGGTGCCGCCCTTGACGGCGGTCTTCTCCGGCTGCCGCTTCGTCGAGCGCTGCGCAAGCGCCTTGCCTGAGTGTGCGACCACCGAACCCCCGTCCTTTGAAACCCGAAGTCAGCACGTCGTGCGTTGTCTGCTCTACGCCAAAGGTGCGACGCACTGGCAAGAGGTCTCACCTCCCAGTGGCAGCCCCGGGGGCGGCTCGAAATACGACCCAAAGGAAGTGCCGGTGGCGTCGGCGCCATTGGTCCCGCGCACGCCGCGGCTGCTTCTGGAAGTGCGCGATCTGAAGGTCTACTTTCCTATCCGCAAAGGGCTCCTGCGTCGCCTCGATGGATACGTCAAGGCGGTCGATCGCATCTCGTTTTCGTTAGCCGAGGGAAAAACTTTGGCGCTCGTGGGCGAATCGGGCTGTGGCAAGACCACGACCGGCAAAGCCCTGCTCCAGCTTCTTCGGAAACAGGCGGAAATCTCAGGCGACATGCGTCTGGGGGACCTCCGGCTCGAGCGCCTGAAAGGGAACGAATTACGGCGGGCGCGCAGCGAAATCCAGATCATCTTCCAGGATCCCTTCGCCTCGCTCGACCCGCGCATGCGCGTTTTGGAGATCCTCGAAGAAGGCATGATTGCCCTGCGCCCCGACTTAAAGCCCGTGGAGCGTCGTGCCCGACTCGACGAACTAGTCGAGCAAGTCGGGTTGCGCCAGGATGTTCTGAATCGTTATCCCCACGAGTTTTCGGGAGGCCAAAGGCAGAGGATCGCCATTGCGCGCGCGCTCGCGGTCGGGCCCCGGCTCATCGTGTGCGATGAGCCGACATCGGCTCTCGATGTCTCGGTGCAGGCCCAGATCCTCAATTTGCTCAAGGCGCTTCAGGCCCGACTGGGCGTGGCCTACCTCTTCATTACCCACAATATCGGGGTGGTCGAGTACCTTGCCGACGACGTCGCTGTGATGTACCGGGGAAAAATCGTGGAATACGGACCCGCCAAGGATGTCCTCTACTCACCCACGCATGAATACACGCGCACCCTGCTTGCCGCAGTTCCGCGCCTTGCTACCAAACCCTAGCGCCTGACGGGATCCGCGTCCTAAGCCGACTTAACCCCCCGGTTACACTTTATTGACATTGCAAGGCCGCCCATTCGGCGCGGTTTTGACAATTCCGAAGTCCCTGATTTTGCACCGAAATGGGGCAAAGCGAGGAGAGCGTAGGGGTCGTTTTTCGGCCCGGCGAACGCCTCAAAAAGTCAATCGTTCCTCTGGTACGGCGGTCTAGGCAGTGTTCCCCATCCAGCGATCCCTCCGCGCAAAACGCCTCTCATACCGCAACCGATTGCAGGCGTCACGCATCGCTGGCATTTGTAGGAAAAATGCAACAAGCGGCGTCCGTGAGTTACGTTTTCGTGAAAAACCGCACGAAAAATAGGGGGGTGGTTACAAACTTCGCTAGACTTCAGCAGATGTAATGGGAGGGAACTTTCGTGATCCGAAAGCATCGTGCCCGCCCATTTTTGTAATCGAGCTACCGCTCAAATCCGATTTCTGACGTTTCATTTGGGAGGAAGTGTTTATGTCCAGAGAAGCACCTGTCGCGAGTTCGAGAGGCCGATTTAAGCGCGCCCAGCTTCCCATCATGCTGGCGGCGGCATTTGCCAGCCTGGGTACGGCGCACGCTCAATCGGATACCTCGACCCAGCCCCAAACGGTCGAGCGCGTGACCATCACCGGGTCGAACATTCGGCGCGCTGACACGGAAACGCCTAGTCCGGTCCAAGTCATTACCGTGGAAGACATCAAGGCCTCGGGTTACACCGACGTGTCCGACGTATTGCGCAACATCACCGCGAACGGTCAGGGCACCTTGAGCCAGGCCTTTAATGGCGCGTTTGCCAGCGGCGCAAGCGGCGTGGCACTCCGAGGATTGACCGTGGGCGCGACCCTCGTGCTGATTGATGGCCGGCGCATGGCGCCTTACGCGCTGTCGGATGACGGGCAGCGCAGCTTTGTGGATGTGAGCCAGATCCCGATCGAGGCCATCGAGCGCATCGAAGTGCTGAAAGATGGCGCATCCTCGATTTATGGTTCCGATGCGGTCGCCGGGGTGGTCAATATCATTCTGAAGCGCTCCTATATTGGAACGGAAGCGACCGCGGACGTTGGGGCCTCGTACAAGTGGGACGGAAAGACGGTCCACACGTCGATCATCTCGGGTTTTGGTGATCTGGATGCCGACGGACATAACGTCTATGTCACTTTGGAATATCGGAAACAGGATCCGATCTACACCGGAGATCGCACCGGCATCACGAACCTGGATTACACGAGCCAAGGCGGCAACAACCTGCATCCGGGCGTACCGACTGCGCTAAACGGCGGATATGCGGGAAGCATTACCGGCTACCTGGTCAATCCGACTTCCGGGGCGATTTCAGGCTTCCTGCCCGGTTGTACGCTTACGCTCTATAACGCGGGCAGCTGTCAGTATCACAACGCCAGTCTCGAGCTAAACCCGGGCACGCAAAACATCGATACCCTGGCTTCCTGGACGCAAAAGCTACCGGGCGATTGGGAATTCAACATCAAGGCGTCGATCTTCGATACGCACGCCGAGCAGGTCAACAATTACGCCAACACGCAATATAACGAGGGCGGTCCGAACATCGTTTCGTACTCCGCCACGAACGGTCCGACGCTGATCCAGCCGCCAACCCGCATTACTGTGCCTGCGGGCTATCCCGGCAATAATACCGGGGCGACCCAGGATCTGGTCTATAACTTCGCCAATCTCGGACCGGTGTTAACTCGTGTGGACTCGCAGTCCTACCGTCTGGTTGGCGATCTGACCGGGACGTTCATGGGTTGGGATACGACGACTGCGATGGGGTTCACCGAGAGCGTGATCGATCAGGAAGCGTTTGGCACCTACAGCATTCCTGCCCTGCAGGCGGCTTTGAACAATCCCGTCACCCCGTACCGTCTGGGGCTTAACGCGTACCTGAATACCCCGGCTCAGAATGCATTGGTATCGCCGATTGCGACAACGCGCGACACGGATATTCTGGAATTCATCAACCTGCACGCGTCGCACGATATCTATCAGCTGCCCGGCGGTCCTGCGACCATCGGCGTTGGTGTGGATTATTTCCACCGTGAACTCGATGCGCCGGCCCCGCAAGCGTTCGCGTCCGGTGTCCAGTACCCAGGTAATAATGCGTTTGCGGTCGGCAACCAGAATGTGCAGTCGGCCTACCTCGAGTTATACGCGCCGATCTTGAAGAACCTCGAAGTGGATGCCTCGGGTCGTGTCGATAGTTACCTGGGCGAAGGCAGCAGTGCCGTGCCGAAGGTCGGATTCAAGTACACGCCGATCGACCAGTTCACGTTCCGCGGAACCTGGTCGGAAGGTTTCCGCGCCCCGAACCCGGCCGAAACGGGACCCTCGGGCCAGGCCTTCTTCTTTACCAGTCTGCCCGATCCCATTCTGTGTCCGAATCCGGCCGCTCCAGGCAAGACGCCGCAAACGACCCCGGGCAATTTCTCGACCCAGTGCGCGGTACCGATCCTTGGTCTGCAGGTTCCGGGAACGGACCTCAAGCCGGAGACTTCGCGGCAGTACACGCTGGGTTTCATCGTGGAGCCGATCAAGAACATCAGCGCATCGATCGACTACTACAACATCAACATTTCCAACCAGATCATCTCGGCTGAATCGGATCCGACTTATCTGAGCAACTTCAACAGCGTGCTGGTTCGAGGTAATCCGATCGTCGCGCCGTTCGTTCTTCCGAACGGAACAACAGTGAACAGGTTAACCCCCACTGGGGTTATGGTCTATGTGCCGTTCCCCTATGAGAACGCGGCCCAGACTTGGACCAACGGCGTCGACCTTGATCTGCGGCTCAAATGGGATCTGGCCGACTGGGGACGCCTGACTGCCGATCTGACCAATACCTATACGTTTAACTACAAAGAGGCGTTCGGTGTGGGCGAGCAGTCGGTGCAGCTGGCCGGTACGCACGGGCCTTCAAGTATCTCGGGAGATACGGGTAATCCGCGCGACCGTGCAGCGTTCACGCTGCAATGGGATCGTGGGCCTCTGCTGCTAAGAGGCACCGTCAACTACATCAGCGCGTTTAGCGTGACGGATCCCTCCGAAGGGCTGGATACCTGCCAGGCGGCTCTGAACGCCTCGTTTGAGGGGCCGGCATTCAGCGGACCAGTGCCCCAGGAGTATTGTAAGGTTCATAGCTTCACGACCTTCGATGTCTATGCCAACTACAAGTTCGACAAGAACTGGTCGGTTCACGGCAGCATCTTGAACCTGTTCAATCGCGTCTCGCCGCTGGACTTCGAAACCTACGGTGGTGGCGGAAACAGCTTCTACGATGCCGCATTGGAGCAGCAAGGTGCCATTGGTCGCTTCTTTAGCATTGGAGCGACTTACAAGTTCTAGACTTCGAACGATCGCGAAAGCCTTCACGGTTTCGCAAACCCTTCAGACGACCTTCGAAAGAAGGTCGTTTTTTTTAGGGGATTGCTCCTTCATGAAGCACTTCGTCAACCCCGGGGCACCTCCTGTCGGTCAGGCATTTGCAGGTAAAATGATCTCCGATGCCTGGGCGCGGTGCGCTTTGGGCAGCGAAGTCGTCGAAGTGGATTGAGCGCTGTTTCGCCTGGTCGCGCGGCGTCGAGAAGAAGCGGCGATTGCCCAGTTTGATCGTCCTATAACAAAGGTTTGCGAGGGGCCCGAATGACTCGATTCTGGAAATTTTTTGCAGGACTCGCGCTTGGCGCGAGTGTCTCGATGGTGTGCGCGCAACAACCGGCCGCGACCTTCGATCCCAACTCAGTGACGGTCCCCCCCGCTCCGTGTGAGCAACCGCCAACCAAGCCGGTTTTTCACGCCACACCCAATGACAGCAAGCGGTTTAACGAACGCGCCAATGCCTATCGCAAATGCATGACTGACTATTGGACCGGACTTGAGGGGACTGCCAAGAATTACGAAGAGGCCGCGAAAAAGTACATCGATGCGGGGAATGCGGCGATCAAGACGTTTAACGACTACGCCGCTGAAGTCCGCAAGAACATGGACGAGGACCAGTAGGCGGCTTCAGATCGCGAGCGTCACGGATTTTGCAAATCGTGGTGGCCGGCGCTCTTTGCTTGCCTGTTCGTACGCATAGGCGTAGCCGATGAGCCGCGATTCGGAATAGGCCGGCCCCACAAAAGACAGGCCGATGGGAAGCCCGAATACGCTACCGGCTGGTACCGTCACATGCGGGTAGCCCGCCACGGCCGCCGGAGAGGAAAAGCTGTTGCCAAAGTGATCGCCGTTAACGAGATCGATGAGCGCCGCGGGGCCCGCGGTTGGTGCGATCAGTGCATCGAGCTTCTGCTCTCGTAGCGCAACGTCCAGACCCTCTGTGCGCGCATAGCGCCCATTGTTCTCGAGCGCCTGGAGATAGGGCTCCGATGTGAGATCGCCTTTCGCCTGGGCCTTGATAAAAAGCTCCTGACCGAAAAACTTCAGTTCGACTTCGGCGTGCTTTTGGTTCCAGTCGATGAGCTCTGCCAAATTCTTTACCGGCGCTGTCGGCGCAAACTGGGCCAGATAGCGATTCAAGCCATCCTTGAGTTCATAGAGCAGGACCTCGAGTTCGGAGTCATCGTACTTCTCCGCGTTGGGGATCGTGACCGGGTCGACGATGGTCGCGCCTTGCGACGCCAGAATGCGCAAGGCAAGTTCCATGACTTCCTTAACCCGACGGTTCTCGCCAAATACCGCACGCACGACGCCAAGACGCGCCCCTTTTAGCGCGTCCGGGCGCAGCGCTGCGACATAGTCCTCAAGTTGCGCCTGTGCCGTGGCCGGGTCGGCGGGGTCGGATCCGGCGATGACCGAAAGCAAGGCGGCTGCGTCGGACACGCAGCGCGCCATGGGACCCGCAGTGTCCTGGCTTTGTGCGATGGGAATGATACCGTCGCGGCTCACCAGTCCGCGCGTCGGTTTGATTCCGACCAGACCATTCATGGACGCGGGCGACACAATGGATCCGTCGGTCTCGGTACCGATTGCCACCGTCGCAAGGCTTGCCGCAATGGCGGCACCGGAGCCCGAACTCGAGCCGCTTGCCGTGCGGTCCAAGGCGTAGGGATTGCGGGTGAGTCCGCCTCGGCCACTCCAGCCGCTCGTCGATTGAGACGAACGGATGTTGGCCCACTCGGATAGGTTGGTCTTGCCCAGGATCACGGCCCCCGCTTCGCGCAACCGCGCGACCAGATGAGCGTCGCGGGTGGCGATGCTTCCGGCGAGCGCGAGGGATCCCGCCGTGGTCTGCATCCGGTCACCGGTGGCAATATTGTCTTTGATCAACACGCAAATGCCATGCAGTGGCCCGCGTACGGCGTGGGCCTTGCGTTCCCGATCGAGTTCAGCGGCCATCGCCTGCGCATCAGGGTTGAGCTCAATGATCGAATTCAGATGCGGGCCACCCCGGTCAATGGCTTGGATTCGGGCGAGATAGCCTTCCACGAGCGCGCGCGCATCCAGATGACCTTCGTGCATCATCCGTTGAAGTTCCTCGACGGTCCTCTCCTCGAGATCGAAGATTCGCTCGCGTTGACCGCTCGGTTTGGCGTGGGTTTTTTCGACCAAGGGAGTTACTCCAGCGATAAGACTCGAAACAACGAAGGTGCGCCGCTTCACGATATGGCACTTAGTGCAGGAAGGAATTGTCGATGGCGCGAAGGAGCTCTTGAAAGTGAGGTATTCAGTCGGCTCGCTCCACAAGTAGTCATGGCCTAGAGTGTGGCTGAGAGCAAGGTCTTGGTATAGTCCTCACGCGGTGCATTAAACAGATTTTCCGTCGTCTCCGCTTCGACGATCGCGCCGTCCTTCATGACAATGATCCGATGGGCCATGGCCCGTATCACGGCCAGGTCGTGGCTGATAAAGATGTAGCTCATGCCGTAGCGCTGTTGCAGGTCCGACAGTAGCGCCAATACCTGCTGTTGGACCGAGACATCGAGCGCGGAGGTCGGTTCGTCCAGGATCAGGATGTCCGGACGGATGACGATCGCGCGCGCAATGGCGATGCGCTGCCTTTGTCCTCCCGAGAATTCGTGGGGATAGCGTGAGAGCAGATCACCCCCCGTGCGCGCGCTATCCAGACCGACTTCGGCGAGTGTCTCGAGGATTTTGGTGCGCCGAGCCTCGGGTGTGAGTTCGGGCGCGTGCAAGGCGAGACCCTCATCGAGGATCTGCTCGATGGTCAGGCGCGGACTAAGCGAAGCGAACGGATCCTGGAAGACGACCTGCATGCGCCTTCTGACGGTACGCAGCGTCTTTCGCGTGGCCCCTTCAATCGTGATGCCCTCGACGGCCATATGACCCGACGCTATGGGTTGCAAGGCCAAAAGCGCCATCCCCAAGGTCGTCTTTCCTGACCCTGATTCGCCCACGATCCCCAGCGTCTCGCCACGCTTGAGCGTCAGGGCGACGTCGTGCACTGCTTTTAGCACATCCCGCTTGAACCAGCCGTCGGACCGGGTAAATTCAACCGTGATGTTCTCCCCGGAGACCATCACCGGGGCATCGGCTGCCACTTCGGTTACGGTTCTCTTGGGTCGGCTGTCGATGAGTCGTTGGGTATAGGGGTGTTCGGGACGAGCGAAGACTGCCTCGGTGAGACCGGTTTCCACGAGCTTTCCGCGCTGCATGACACCCACGCGGTGCGTGAAACGACGAACCAGGTTCAGATCATGTGTAATAAAGAGAATGGCCATGCCGAACTCGGCCTGCAGGTCATCGAGCAGGGCAAGAATCTGGGCCTGGACGGTCACATCCAACGCCGTCGTGGGCTCATCGGCGACCAAGAGCTTGGGGCGGCAGGCGAGCGCCATCGCAATCATGGCCCGCTGCCTCTGGCCCCCGGAGAGTTGGTGCGGATAGGAATCGACGCGTCGCTCGGGCTCAGGAATGCCGGTCTTACCCAAGAGCTCGATGGCGCGCGCGCGCGCCGCGTTCGGGCGCATCGCCTCATGGGTCTCGAGTACTTCGGCGATCTGCTCACCCACGCGGTAGAGCGGATCGAGGGCGGTCATGGGCTCCTGGAAGATCATGGCGATCTCCTTGCCCCGAATCCCGCGCATGTAGTGTTCGCTTTTTTGCAGCAGATCCTCTCCTGCAAAACGCATCGAGCCTTCATACGTCGCGTTCGCGACCAGCCGAAGAAGAGAGAGGGCAGTGACGGACTTGCCCGAGCCGGACTCGCCCACGAGCCCGAACTTTTCTCCTTGTGCGATGGCGAAGGAGACATGGTCGACGACTCGTGAAGATCCGAAATTGATCGAAACGTTCTCGAGGACCACGAGGGGTTCTGCCATGGGGCGCTTTCTTAAGACTTGCGGGTATCGAAGGCGTCGCGCAGGGCATCGCCAACAAAGGTCAGAAGCAGGAGCGTAATGACGAGGACCAAAAACGTCATCGTCGCGATCCACCAGGCGTCCAGGTTCTCTTTGCCCAATCGCAGCAACTCGCCCAATGACGGAACCGACGTCGGCACCCCCAGACCCAGAAAGTCCAGGGCGGTGAGCCCGAGGATCGCCTCGCTCATGCGAAAGGGCAAAAATGTGATGACGGGAGTAAGGGAGTTGGGCAGGATATGGCGGCGCATGATATGCCAGTTTGAAAAGCCCATGGCGCGCGCCGCCTTCACGAACTCGAGACTGCGATTGCGCAAGAATTCGGCGCGAACGTAAGTCGACAATTCCACCCAGCCAAACAAGGAGAACAGGACGATCAGGAGCCCTACGGAGGGCACGAACACGGACACCAGGATGATCAAAATATAGAGATAAGGCAGGGCGCTCCACACATCGATGAGGCGCTGCCCGATGAGGTCGGTCCAGCCGCCAAAATAACCCTGGACGGCGCCTGCCACGATGCCCAGTACGGTCCCGATGACAGTCAGAATCAGGGCAAAGGCGATGCTTACGCTAAACCCGAACACGAGTCGGGCGAGGATGTCGCGTCCACCCGGGTCAGTACCGAGCCAGTTCAGTCTCGACGGGGGGGCCGGATTGGGCGGTAACGCCTGAAAGTCGATGGTATCGGCCGAAAAGCGGTTCAACGTGAAAAGCGCCCAATTCCCGTCTTTGGCAAACTGCTCCTTCACAAACGGGTCGAGCCAATCGGTTGCGCTGAGAAACTCGCCTCCGAAGGTAGTTTCCGGGGGGTTGTGAATCACGGGGAAATAGAGGTTGCCATTGTAGCGAGCGATTAAGGGTCGCTCGTTGGAGAGGAGCGGCGAAATGGCGCTAACGACCAGTAGCGCGAGAAAGATCCAGAACGAAACATAGCCAATCCGGTTGCGCCGAAAACGCGCCCAGGCCCGGCGATTGGGCGATAAGTGAATCTGGATCGTGTTATCGACGCCCGCGGGGGGCCCCTCTGGCAATGGACCGGGCAGGGGCCTCGTCAGGCCCGCGGCAACGGGAGTCTGTTCGTCGGATTCGTGCATCATGGGGATATCCGAAATCGCTAGCGAGCGGCGCTGCCAAATTGAATACGTGGATCGGCTGCGACATAGGCTAGGTCCGAAAGCAGTCGTGCGACCAGGCCCAACAGTGTGTAGAGATAAGCGGTGGCCAGTACGACAGGGTAATCGCGCCGGATGACCGAATCGTAGGAAAGGCGCCCCATCCCATCGAGCGAGAAAAGCTGCTCGATCAGAAGCGAGCCCCCAAAGATCACACCGACCACGGCGGCCGGCAGTCCCGTGATGATGGGTAGAAGCGCGTTACGAAAGATGTGCTTGTAGAGAACGGCCCGCTCGGAGAGGCCCTTGGCCCGAACCACCAGGACGTACTGCTTGCGCATCTCTTCGACAAACGTGTTTTTGGTCAATACGGTGAGCGTCGCAAAACTTCCAATGGTCAGACAGATGAGCGGAAGCGTCAGATGCCAGAGATAGTCCGTGATGCGAGCCGGCCATGACAGAGTGGACCAGTTATCCGAGAACAGACCGCGCACCGGAAACCAGTCGAGAAACGAGCCCCCGGCAAAAAGGACAATCAGCAAGACCCCCAGCACAAAACCCGGAATCGCGAATCCCACCAGCACCAAGAGCGTGGTTGCGACATCAAAGCGGGAACCCTCCCGGACGGCCTTGGCGACTCCCAGCGGGATCGAAATCAAGTAGATGACGAGAAACGACCAGGCTCCCAAGCTTAAGGTCACGCCGAGCTTGCTTTTGATCACGTCCCAGACGTCGCGACTGGCGCTAAAGCTTTTGCCAAAATCGAAGCGCAGGAAGTTTTTCAGCATGAGGACGTAGCGTTCCACTGGCGGCTTGTCGAACCCATAAAGTGCTTTGAGCTGCTCGATTCGCTTGGGATCGAGATCATGGCCGCCACGGGTTCCACTGACGAGACTGCGCTCGCGCATCTGGGCAATGAGTTGCTCAACCGGGCCACCGGGCACGAACTGCGCGATCACGAACGTGATCGTCAGGACCCCGAACAACGTGGGGACCATGAGCAGGATCCGTTTGATGATATAGGCGAACATAGCGAACCCCCGAGCAATTCAATGGAGAGATTTGTCCCACCAGGTTTCCAGTGGCCACGGAAGCGTGCCAAAGCCCTCGTCGATGGAGAAGAACTGAGGTTCCTTCTCAGGAATGCCGAACTTGTTCCAGTAAGCCACGTCATTAAAGGCGCGATAGTTCATGGGTACGGCGTAGTGCTCGCACACAAACACGCGATCGAGCGCGTGACTGGCCGTTTCGAGTTCGGGCAGCGTAGATGCGGACTTCATCGCGGCCAAGGCCGCGTCTATCGCAGGGTTTTTGATCCCCATCAGATTTCCCGAGGCGGGAACGTCCGCAGAGGCGCTTCCAAACAGGTCATCGACCTGCCCGGCAGGTGGAACAAGAAAGCTCGGATAGTTGATCATGATGGCGTCGAAGTCGAAGCGTTGCAGGCGCTCGAAGTAGATGGCGGGATCCACGACCCGGTAGGTCAATTGAATGCCGAGCTTTTGTAGATTGCGTCGCCACGGCTCAATCGTGTTGGCCCAGAGGAGATCATCGTTCAGAAAGTCGAAGTCCATACTCTGCCCCGCGGCGTTGCGAAGCCGTCCATCCGGAGCCACTCTCCACCCCGCTGAGGCGAGGAGGTCCCGGGCATGCAGAAGATTCTCTCGCATGGCCATGGGACTCGTATCGGTGCGAGGGTTCTTCGGGAGCGGGCCAAACACACAGGAGGGGAGGGTTGCTCGAAATGGCTCGAGAAGCTTCTCTTCTTCGGGACTCGGGGACCCGGAGGCCGCGAACGGGGAATTTTGAAACAAGCCATCGAATCGACCGAGAAGGTTGAACGCCTGACGTCCGCTCCACTCCCAATTAAACGAGTCGTTTAAGGCCTCGCGCACCCGCACGTCCTGGAAGATCGGGCGCCGCGTATTCAAAAGGAGACCCTCGAGAATGAACCCTGTACGATCCGGCAAGGCCTTTTTGATGATCCGGCCGTCGTCGAATTTGGGGCCCGAATACTGTTTCGCCCAGCGTCTGGCCCCATACTCCTTGATCATATCGAAATCGCCGGACTTAAACGCCTCGAAGCGCGTCGCGTTGTCGGTAAAGAAGTGATAGATGATGTGATCAAAATTGAAGAAGCCCCGCCGCACGCCTTTGTCGCGGGCCCAATAATTCGGATCGCGATCGAGTTCCAGGAAATTCCCAGATTCGTTGCGGCCCACAGTGTAGGCGCCAGTCGCGATCGGTTTATCGTAGATAATTTGATCGAATGGCTTGGGTTTTCCGTCCGGGCCGGCTCCCCACTTGGGCGAGAAAACGACGAGTGACGTTCCCAACTGAAAGATCTGATCGCGGCTCGGAGTCTTCAGGTTGAATCGGATCGTCCGTGAATCCAGGACCACCGCGTCCTTGACCCCGTCAAATAGTTGCGCGGTGCTCGGAATCGCCAGCGGCCCTGTGAGCATGTCAAAGCTGTATTTGACGTCTTGTGCCGTGACCGGGTCGCCGTTATTGAAGTGCGCAGCCGGATCGATTCGAAAGGTGATCGCGCTGAAATCGGGTTCGACTAACATCTCGTTGGCGACAAGCCCGTACATGGTGGCAGGCTCGTCTGCGCTTTGGTCGGCGAGCGCCTCAAAGGTGAGCAGTTCCACACCACGCGGAGCATCGCCGCGCACGGTATACGGATTGAATTTGTCGAAACTCGCGCGCCGGTCCGGATTGCTCAGCGTCAGCGTGCCGCCCTTGGGGGCCTTCGGATTGACGAAATCGTAGTTCGCAAATCCCTCCGGGTATTTGATGTCGCCGTACATCGCAAAGGCGTAGGTCCAGCTCCCGAGTACGCCCGCCTGGGCGCAAAGCGGCATTGTTGCCAAAGACAAGAGGAGGAACGCAGCGACGAGCCGCGCAAACACGCCGAAATCCTCATGAAGCCGAGTCGCGGTCATCGGTTCCTCGCATCGGGCAAGGCGCGCAGTGCGACGGGGCATAAACCATCGAGGTACAGAAACATCAGCGTGGAGGGCATGGCCTGGGGCATCCGGGTCGACCAATGAGAAACGCCAGCGCAGTGTAGTCGCCCTCGTTCCGCAGTTCAAGCGCGCGCTCGACTGCTTTGCGAACGTTCCAGAAATCGCCGGAATTTTGGGGCGGCACCGCGCCGTCGAACACGCCCAAGGCCGCCCGGTCCCCGGTTTTCGGAGCGTGAATCGAGGGGAGCTAGTGTGACTTGGCCTTCGTGGGACTGGCCTGGGAGCTCGCCAAAAGCGAGCTCGGCAAGACCAACTTTTGACCCTTGGCCAGCGCACTGGCCTTAAGCTCGTTTTGGGCCTCGATGGCTGCGACCGTCAGCCCGAAATGCTTTGCGATCGAATAGAGCGTATCGCCGCTTCGGACGACGTAGACCGTGGAGGCGTGACGCGGGGTCTCGGCTTGAGGGGTGTAGCTGACCTTCAGAATCCTGTTTTCTGCTGGCTCGAACGGCTGTGCCTCGGGCAGGCGGCGGGGGACAGCGAGCGCGACGTGATGCTGAACGAGGAGTTCCTGACCCGGACGCACACGCGTGCGGCTGGTGATCCCGTTGGCCTCACAAAGGCTCGCAAGGCTCATCCCGAATTTCTCGGCGACCCGGTCCAAGCGCTCACCGCGCTTCACGGAGTAGGCGGCCCAGGTGTTCAGAGGACCTTCATTACCCTTCAGATTACTTTCGAAAAGAGCGACCCGATCCGCCGGCAATAGGATGGCGGCATCGCTCGATGCGAGGATCACCGGACGATTGAACGACGGATTAAGCGCCTTAAAATCCTCAACGGGCATGTCTGCCATTCGCGCCGCGGTGCCGACATCGATATCGCGCGTTCGGGGCACCGATACGAAATAGGGTTCGTTCTCGATCGGCGGCAGCACCAGGCCATAGGCACCTGGATTGGCGATGATGTTCTTTAGCGCCTGGAGCTTGGGAAAATAATTGCGCGTCTGCTCGGGCATGTTCAGGCTCAGATAATCCGTCGGACGGTTGGCCGCCGTGTTGCGATCAATGGCGCGCTTGACCGCCCCTTCCCCCCAGTTGTAGGAGGCGAGCGCGAGCGTCCAGTCTCCATGCATCTCGTAGAGCGCTTCCAAATAATTCAGGGCTGCATCGGTGGAAGCGACGATGTCGCGTCGCTCGTCATGCCAGCGGTCCTGTTGCAGGTTGTAGTTCTTGCCCGTGGTGGGGATGAACTGCCACATCCCGGAGGCGTGGGCCCTCGAATAGGCCATCGGGTTGTATGCGCTCTCGATAAATGGAAGCAAGGCGAGCTCGGTTGGCATGCCACGCTTATGCAGCTCTTCGACGACGTGATAGAGATAGTGACTGGAGCGCTCGAAGGAACGCTGCAAGAAGTCCTGGTGAGACAGATACCAAGCCTGCTGCTCGACCACCTCGGGGGCACTCATGTTCGGAATCGCAAATCCGGTCCGGATGCGGTCCCAGAGATCGTCCGCGTGAGCGGTCAGATCGACGGTGCGCAATTGCGGCGAGGCGAGTTCGACCGGATTCAGTGCGACGGAGGTGGATTCTGGAAGGGGTGCGGTCTGCGCCGGATCGACGGTCGACGCGAGAGGATGATCTGGGGGGGAAGACGTGCCGGACGGGGCGGAATTATTGTGGGAGAGAGAGGCGCATCCCGACAGGACGGTCAGCGCAAGGGTGAAGGAGAGCGTATGGTGTCGAGGCATCGGTCGCCTTCGCAAAATAAAACGGATGTTACGAATTGATGAAAGTAACCGTCAAGCTGGCGAGTGTAGCAGGGTTCACGCGCTTCGGGAGCACCTCTGGCGCTCGCCTGCGCCCGGGAGGGCTGACGATGGCGTTGTTCTAGAACCGGTCCTTGTAGGCGCGGATCGCGCCGAAAGTGGCAGCGGGCGAACTCTTTGACCCGGGAACCTGGGCCTCTGCGGCGGCTTGGATAGCCGGCGCGTCCCAGCGCAGGAAGGGATTCGTCTCACGCTCGCGGTCGATTCGGAAAGGAACGGTCGGCCGATTCTGCTCACGCGTCGCGCGATCCTCCCGGTCGCGTTCGATTAACGCACGATTGTGCGGATCGACGGCCAAGGCGAAGCGAAGGTTCGAGACGGTGTACTCGTGTGCGCAATAGGCCAGCGTATCGCCAGGCAGGGCAGAAAGGCGGGCCAGAGAATGTTGCATCTGGGCCGGGGTCCCTTCGAAGAGTCGCCCGCACCCACAACCAAAGAGCGTGTCCCCGCAAAACAGGATCGGGTGAGGCGAAAGATTAGCGTAGTACGCGATGTGCCCCCGGGTGTGGCCTGGCACCTCCATGACTTGGAAGCGCAGGTCCAGCTCCGCCAGCTCGGCACAGTCACCCTCGATCAAGGGAATGGTCACGCCGGGAATCGATTCTTGCGCGGGTCCAAACACGGGCAAAGACTCGCGTGCGCTCGCCTGGCAAAGCTGCGCTACCCCGCCGGTATGATCGCGATGATGATGGGTGAGTACAATAGCAGTCAGTTCGAGGCCCAGGCGCTCTAGCGCGGCAATCACAGGAGCGGCGTCCCCGGGATCGACGACAGCGGCTTTGGTGCCGCGCTTTAGGAGCCAGAGGTAGTTGTCCTGAAACGCAGGAATGGCGAGGACGGACAGTTCCGGGGTTTCACGCGACATAGAAAAGTAACCAATGCATGACTACACAACATAGCGCCTCGATTATAGCCTTGTCGCGATGGTTCAGAACCCCGGCAGGGCGCTATGTACTGGAGTGGGAGACGACTCAGTTCGACCAGGTCGTCGCCGACATCTTCGGTTTTAATGCGGTACAGGTAGGACTACTCGAGTTGCCGGCGCTGCGCAACAACCGCATGCCTTTCATCTTCGCGGCGGACGAGCCAGCCGTCTGGAACCAGCGCCGTCAGGGCGATCCGAGCCTTCCTCTGGAGTCCCAGACTCTGCCGGCCTGGCTTTCCACGTCGCTTTTGACCAGTTTCGAAGAGCTGCCTTTCGCAGCGCAAAGCGTCGACTTGTTGGTTCTCCCGCATGCGCTGGAGTTCGCCGACGATCCGCATCAGGTCTTGCGCGAGGTCGAACGCGTGCTCATTCCCGAGGGCCAGGTGGTGATCACCGGATTTAACCCGGTCAGTCTTTGGGGGCTGCGCCAGACCTTCGGTCGCGTGGTGGACCGTCCGTTTTTGCCGCGCGCGGGACAGTTTCTCGGTCTGCCTCGCCTGAAAGACTGGCTCAAGCTTCTGGGATTCGAGGTCAACCGGGGTCGCTTTGGCTGCTATCGACCGCCCTTTCGTTCAGAGAAATGGATGGGTCGTCTCGGGTTCATGGAATATTCCGGTGATCGCTGGTGGCCTATCTGCGGGGCCGTGTATATGATCAGTGCCGTCAAGCGGGTTCCCGGAATGCGGCTCGTCGGCCCTGCCTGGAAAGAACGCATACCGGCTGCACCCGCGTTAGCGCCCACGACCCAGCGCGGACCGATCCAGCGCGTAGAGACGCGCCCGCGCGTCATGGAAGAACAGTAGCGCATGGATGAAGTCGACATCTACACAGACGGGGCCTGCAAGGGCAATCCGGGACCGGGCGGCTGGGGAGCGCTGTTGCGCATTGCGACCCCTCAGGGCGTGCGCGAGCGCGAGTTGTTCGGCGGGGAAGCCCAGACGACCAACAATCGGATGGAACTGCTGGCCGTGATCCGTGCCTTCGAGGCGCTCAAGCGACCCTGCAAAGTCAATGTGCATACCGATTCGATCTACGTGCAAAAGGGCATCACGGAGTGGATTCACAACTGGAAAAAGCGCGGCTGGCTGAACGCCGCCAAAGAGCCAGTGAAAAATGCCGACCTGTGGCGCGAACTCGAGGCCGCAGCGCAGCCCCACACGGTGCACTGGCGCTGGGTCAAAGGACACGCCGGCCACCCGGAGAACGAACGCGCCGACGCGCTCGCCAATCGCGGCGTCCTCGAGGCCCTGCCGCAGGTCGCACGACAAGATCCGTGAAACTGCGTCCTCGAGTTGTCTTTACTCATTACAGAAAAGCGGGCGCCCAGCCCGGGAGTCGATGAATCTTCGTCAGATTGTGCTCGATACCGAAACCACCGGATTAAACCCGCGAAGTGGGGACCGCATCATCGAGATCGGATGCCTCGAACTCATCAATCGGCGCCTCACCGGAAGCAGCCTTCATCTGTACGTCAATCCCGAGCGCGACAGCGAGCCTGGCGCCTTGGCCGTGCATGGCTTGACCACCGAGTTTCTCTCGGACAAACCCAAGTTCGCGGAAGTGGCCCACGACATCTGCGAATTCGTGGGGGGCGGTGAAATCCTGATCCACAACGCCCCTTTTGATGTGGCGTTCCTCGACGCCGAGTTCGAGCGACTGAACCGGCCGCAGTTCGCAACGCACTGTGCGCAGATCGTCGATACGCTCCAACTCGCCAAAGAACTGCATCCCGGAAAGCGGAACTCGCTTGATGCCCTGTGCGAGCGCTACGGAATCTCCAACGCCCATCGAACACTGCACGGGGCGCTTCTGGACGCGAGTCTTCTTGCCGAAGTCTATCTCGCCATGACGCGCGGCCAGGAGAACCTCGTTATCGAAATCGAGGTGCCGCGCGGTGGCGCCGGGCTGGACTCGTCGCCCATTGCCTTGGGACAACTGATCGTGCTCAAAGCGAGTCCTGAAGAGGAGGCCGAGCATCTCGCATTCTTGGAGATTCTCCGAAGCGACTCCAAAACCGAGCCGGTCTGGATCCGCTAAGGCCGAGATCGGGTCGCATGAGACGCGCGCGCTTTCAAACGCGCCAAGCGAGCTAGCGTAACAGGCTGCGCTGCGGCCCGTCCCTGAGCGTTTGCATGCCGTAGAGGGCGCCCAGACAGGCCCAGAACGCGATGGCCATGGCGTAGATGAGAAAATCGTCGGACAGGTTGCGAACCAGAGTCGTCACCAGGGTCGCAACGATGCCGGCAAAAGCGATCGCCGCGACTTCGCTCTCATTGGCCTTGCGTTTTGCGGATCGAACGAGTTCGACAAAGACGATGAGATAGAGAGCGAGGCCCACCAGGCCCAATTGCAGCCAGTCATTTAAGAACAGGTTGTGGGCGTGCGAGATGGCGGCCCGCTCGCGCCCCGCAAGAACCGCGTTCTCCCGCGTACCGTAGGCCAGCGCCGGCACGGTCCGCCCGTAACCCACGCCGATGAACGGGTGCTCCATGCCGAGCCTGAGATACTCACCCCACATCTGCGGTCGCGCATCCGTTTGCGCGAGGGTGAGGGCCGCTCGTCCCCAGGGAGGCGACTGGTGCGTGAGCTGTATCAAGCGCTCCCGGGAAGCCAATTCGATCCCGAGCGGAACGAAGAGGATGGTTGCGATCGCGACCAGCCAGACCGCCTGTTTAAGGCGCGACCGGATCAAAACCGCGCTCGGATCGACCGCGCTGCGCGCGCGATCCCGCCAGGGCAGGCACAAGAAAAAGGAAATGAGCGCGATGGGCAGGACGGCAAAGGTATTGCGGTTTTTGGAGATGATGACGACCAGCACCAATGCGCTGACGAACAGAACGCTGCGCAGTCTGCGGTTACGACCCTTCCAGAAGGTCCAGCTCAGCAAAGGCCCCAGACAGAGAATGGCGTACATGCTCGCATCGCCCACTCCCGGATACCACTCGGGAAGAGGACGCGAGATGGTGAGGAACTGATCCTCGACGATCCAGTCGTCGAGCGGGCTCAGCGGCAGAAGATCAAATCCTGAAATGGCCGCGAGCAACAGCAGTCCGATCGCAAGGCCGCTTAGGACCCATTTGGGAGAGCGCTCCGAGCACGTGAGACTGTAGGCCCCGCCATAAGCGAGTAAGGGAATGAACAAGTCGCTGCGTAGTTTGGAAAAGGACAATTGCGGATCGGCTGACCACAGAACCGAGAGCGATGCCCAAACGACATAGAACAGGATGGGTACCCCGGCGGGCAGCTTCTTCCAGTGCGCCACACCCAGAAGCGCGAGCGTTGCGACGACGGTCACGACAGCCAAGAAGTTGCGAAGTCCCGTGACGTGACCTAACGGCAGAACGGCCATCCAGGCCAGCCAGAGGAATCGCAAAAGGAGCATGGCGCGCGGTACCCGCTCAGATAGGCTCATGACCAGAATGAAGTGAAGGCACCCAGTTTCTCGCGCCGAACGTGTGCACCGGGCGTGCCCCGATTCTGCCAGTTTTCGGGCAATTTTCTGTAACCTCGTTGGCGGCCTTTTCCAACCGCGCAGCCCCCTTCGAAGCTGGGACAGCACAAGCTCGCAGGTCTTGGACGGCACACAATTTGGATGGCTTGCGGCTGCGATGGCACGCACCTTCGCCCGCTGTGGATTGCCCTGACGGGGCAGAGTGTCTGGGAGTTTGTGCGATAATTTGCACGGGTCCGGGTGGTTAGCTCAGCGGTAGAGCACTGCCTTCACACGGCAGGGGTCACAGGTTCAAACCCTGTACCACCCACCATTCTCTTGCGCTTGAAAATGGGGCAACACGGATCGGTTCTCGAGCGCAATACGCTCATCCGAGCCGGCCGGTTTTCCCCAGCCTTAAAAGAGTGCTGCGCGAACTCTGAGGCGGCGACAGGTCCGGGCTCCTGGGCGCATCGCCAGTCTGAAGCGTCTTGTACTCCCGACGAATTATTCCTTAACGTGAGAGGGTCAGGAGCCGCATAGAAGTGACGAGAACTCGCGGCGCACGACGCTCGGGTCTTTTAGGTGGCAGGCGATAAATGCCACTGCTTTAACTTTATTTATTTATGCAATGCCATGGCGCGCGTCGATGATCAAGCTCCATGGTGCACAATCACACTTGCGTGAGAAGACTCGTCCTTGCGGGATGCGTCAGTTTCTCGGCGGCAGCGGAGATGCGTGCGCAGAAACGCACCCCGTTTCGAAGAGTGGGTAGCGGCCCGAATCCAAGAAAGCAAGCAAACTCGATCAAGTGTTGACTCCCGTTGTGGGTTGTGCTCGAGTTGTTGCGCCGCAAGGCTGTTTGGGCGTGCAGGTGTGACGGGAACCCAACGCGCAGGCTGCCTTATGCGGTAATTAGGACAGGTTGCGTGTATGTTGTGAATTCCTCCCTGTCCAAGAGAGGCAGAATTAGGCACAATCCTACAAAATCTAGGGCGAAATCCTAGAGTTACGTCTATGTTCTCGGGGGGCGAAGGGGTGCACAGAGAGGTTAGTACCGCACGGACCGGGCGCGACGGACTGTTTCTGAAACGATACTGTGGCGCGCCGACACTAGGCACTCGGGGACGGTTTCGGATACAGGTCGCAACGGCAATTCCGGCATGGATTCTGGGTGCCGCGCTCCTTGTATGGGGCGCGCAAGCGCAAGCCCTGGGACTCGGGCCACTTCAGTTGCGTTCCGCCTTGGGCGAGCCGCTGCACATGCGGGTGGCGGTCAACGCGGCTAGCATTGACGAAGTCGGATGCGTCCAGGTAAAGCCGCACGGCGACGGTTTGCCTGTTCTGCCGCCGGTGCGATCGCAAGTGATCTCGACCGATCGCGGCATCTTCATCGAGGTGACTTCTGCGCTGGCCATGGAAGACCCGGCGTTGCAGCTGATCGTCACTGCTGGCTGCTCTGGAGCCGTGAGCCGCGAATATGTGCTGCTTCTGGATCCGCCGCCCCTGGTGCCTGTCACCACGCCGGAGCCCAACGCTGAAGCCCCCCGTGCTGCCTTGCCTGCGACGCCTGTCGCGGCACCCAAGGCGCCGCCTCCTCCGCGGCGAGCGCCAGTGCGGCCATCGACCGTGGCGCGTGCCAAGACCGGTGGTATCGCCGAAGGAACGACTGGGCAGCCGGCGCCCCCGCCCCCCTCGGAGGGAAAGGCCCAGCCCCCCGCCCGCGCGCCGCGCCGCGGCCCTCCGGCTGAGGCCGTTGCCAAGCCCGCCTCGCCAGTTGCTTCTGCAACCGTCGGCAAGGGGGACGCGCTGCGTGTGACACCGCCTACACCACCGACACCGGTCACGAGCCCGAACGCGAACGCCTCGGTGCAGCCCGCGACACCGGAAGTGGCGGCTGCCGCCGCGCCCACCTCACCGGAGAGCCCGGCCGCGGGAAGCGCCGGATCGCCGGGCGCTACTGCGGAAAGCTCAGCGGCTGCGCGCGAGCAGCAACTGGAGAAACAACTCCAGACGCTCTCCACCGAAGTCGAGGCGCTGCGAGATCAGATGCGCGCAGTCAATGCGCGCAACCGCGAGCTCGAAAGTAAGAATCCGACGACGCTCTATACCTGGCTTCTCGCCTTGTTGGCCATCATCGCGCTAGCGCTAGCCGCCTGGCTCGCCTGGAGCTATCGCAGCTTGCAACGCAAGAGCGCTGCACGGCCCTGGTTCGAGCAGACGCAGCTCGGGCCAATCCCGACCCCTCCGAGGCCCAGTCAAAGGCGCCCGGCAAGCGCGCGCGACGAAGGGCTTGATGAACCACTTCGAGGAACGGATGGGATCGAGGCGACCGAAATGCTCGCCTCCGATCCTTTCGGCGGGGCGGCAGCGCTGGTCCGTCCCCCGGTCGCACCGCCATCGCCTCCGCCGCCGACCGTGCAGCCGCCCTCGGCGCCTCCGCTTGCTCCTCCCGTGGCCGCGCCTTTGACCAGTTCCTCGGCGGGATCCAATCTGCGTGCGTCTGGGTCAGGTCGAGTGCCTTCGATCATCGACGCCGCCGCGGCAGCGCGTGCGGAAGCGGCGGCCATCGCGCGTCAGGCCGCAAGTACCAGTGATGTGCTACCCCTGGTTTCTGCGGTCAGACTGGAACGCGCGGGAGGTGACAAGGCGGCGGCCGAGAAAGGCGACAAGTCGCTCACGGCGTCCGGCAGCGGGATCGCACCGCTGACGCCCGCGACGCCGGAGCCGCCCAAGGAAAAGCGCGAGCTCGAACCGATTCTGGATATCGATCTGACCAAGACGGAACCCGTGAGCAGTTTGCAAGACCATTCTCCAGACATCGCTACCTTGCTCGATTTCGAACTGCCGGCGCTAAACCTTACCAAGACCGAGGACAAGGGTGCTCCCGAGGTCAGCGGGTCGCACCGCATGGTGGACCTCAAAAATACCGGTGGGATCGATTCGGGCGCGGGCGGCAGTGGGGCGACCGACTCCGCTTCGGTCCAGTTTCGTTTGATCCAGTTCGCCTCAGTCGTCGAGCGCGCCAAGGAGATGCAACGCGCTCAGGACCTGCCCAAAGCGGTTGCGCTGCTGCGCGAGTACGTGTTGCGTGATGATCTTTCGGCGACCATGATTTGGTTAATGCTCTTTGACCTCTACCGGCAGCTGGACAAAAAACCCGTCTACGATGCGCTTGCCGAGAACTTTCAAAGACGCTACAAGCGCTCCATGGTCGGCTGGCAGGAACCTCTGACTTTAAAGACACCGCAGTCTCCGCTCGCCCTGAACCAGGAACTGGATCTGAGGATCAATGCCCTGTGGGGCACGCAGGCAGGGATCGAGTTGTTGCGGGATCTGACCTGCGGGGTGGATCAGCCCGACCGCATCGTCTTTAACGCCGAATTGCAGCGCGACCTCCTGCAATTGGCCAAGGTCTTCCCCCTCGAAGACACGCAGTAAAACCGACGGATAAGGCCCCCCGGGGTCTTGCCGCCGTCGATTGGATGCAGGCGATGCCCTGCGATCCCGCTTGGCTCCGTACGCCTCGGGCCCTCCGGGTACGACCGTTGCTGCTTTTAGCCCATACGGCAAACACAGTCGGCCGCATGCATCCGCTCCAGCATTTGAGGGCGGATGCTCCCCCAACATGAAAGGCGCTCCACCATGCGAAGCATCTTCACAGCCGCATCCGATCCGCGTCAGCGGATTTATCCGACATTTCGAGAGCTCGCTTCATTTGGGTTGCTCTCCCTTGCCTTGGCCCTGCCGTGGGCGAGGCCGGCCCACGCGGCTGATCCTAGCGATCCGTCGGCAGCTCGCGCTCAATACGAGAAGGAGAGGGCGCGCTGCAATACCGAGCTCTCCGGTCCCGAACGCGATACTTGCCTGCAGTCCGCGGGTGCGGCCTACGATGAGGCAAAGGCGGGCAAGCTCGATACCGCGCCCCATCCTTTCGTCGAAAATCGTATCGACCGCTGTACGCCGCTTCCCCCGGCTGAGAGGGATGATTGCATCAGGCGCATGCAAGGAGCCGGAGTCACAAGCGGCAGCGTGCAAGGCGGGGGTATATATCGTGAGACCGACACGATGGTCATCACGCCGGCCCCGGCAGCGCGCCCCACTCCTCCCATGAATCAATAGTCGAGCTGGTCGTACCGGCGGCGCGGCGCTCGTCTTAGCGGGCGGGCGCCGGGCCCCCGTGCTGCGAGCGCCTCAGGGGCGATGCGAGTCGCAAAGGCCCGCCTCTTGATCCAAGGTCGGAGGTGATGGATTGCGCAATGTCCTCGATGGATTGCTCCAAGGTCGCGTCCCACCAATCGAGATCCTCGCGCGGCGCCAGGCCCGCAAGACGCATCTGCGCCAGCTCGCGCTTGGCGGCCTCAATGAGAACGACGGCATCTTCAGGAGAGGCCCTTCGCAGTCGGCGAGCGATGCGTTCGTGCTCGATCATACCTGCCTTGGCGATCGCCTCGGCAACGAGCCGATCCCGATCGGGGCCCGCCATGCCGCGCTGCCAATGCGGGGAACGAATGGGGTGGGAGTCTTTGCGCATGGGGACTCTAAGAGAAGTGCTCTAGCTGCGAAGCGAGATCTGTCTCGTGGATTGGACGCGCGCGCGCCTCATAGTTCCCCACCAGAGCAAGGGGGCACTCTCGTCGCAGCTACGCGCGCGCAGAAGCGGTTTACTTCTTGGTGGCTTTCAGGCGCTTCGACGTGAATGTAGCCAAGTGCGGCTTTGGTCTACTATGTGCGGCACTTCCTGAAAGACGCACATGGACTCGCGCGACATCGTCGTAGCCGGTGCCGGCTCGATCGGCTGTTTCGTGGGGGGCCTGCTCCAAGCCGCGGGCACCCCCATTCGATTTCTGGGTCGTCCCAATGTGGTCGAACAGCTGACCGAGTACGGATTGACGCTAAGCGATTGCGATGGCGGCAAGGCCGTGGTGCCAGGCGCATCGGTACGATCGGGAAGTGAGCCAGAGGCGGTGGCCAAGGCTGGGATCATCCTTGTGACAGTCAAGTGCGGCGCGACCGCGGAGATCGCGCGCTCGATTGCGCCTTTCACGCCCGAAGACGCGATCGTGATCTCGCTACAGAACGGCGTGGGCAATGTGGACGTCCTGAAGGCAGAACTCCCGGGCCGCCGGGTTTTCGCAGGGATGGTCCCCTTTAATGTCGTGCAGCTGGGACACGGACGCTACCATCGTGCAACAGGCGGAGCGATCGCTCTGGATGCGAAAGTCAGCGACTTCGCAGCCGCATTGCGATCTTCGGGCCTTTCCTGCCTCGAATACGCCGATATGTCCCCTGTGGCCTGGGGCAAGCTGCTCCTCAATCTGAACAACGGACTAAATGCCCTCAGCGGGCTGCCGCTAGCCGAAGAACTCGCTCTGAGGTCATGGAGGCTGGTTCTTGCGCAGTGTATCGACGAGGCATTGACGGCCCTGCGGCGCGCCGGCATCAAGCCCGCTCAGGCCGGTCCGATCGCTCCGGGTCTGTTGCCGTATTTGCTGCGCTGCCCGGACTTCCTTTATCACCGGATCGCGCGTAAGCAACTGCAGATCGATCCGTTGGCGCGGTCGTCCATGTGGGACGATCTGGAGAAAGGCCGGTCCACCGAGATCGATTATCTGCAAGGGGCGGTCGTCGCCCTGGCCGATCGGGTTGGTAGCCGGGCCTCGATGAACGTCCGGGTTCGGGATCTGGTGCACGAAGCCGAGCGCGCGCAGCGCCGTCCGGGGGGCGTGCTCCCCGGGGACATCGTCGACGGCGTGCGGGCCAAAAGGGCCGGTTAAACGACGCCAAACCGGCCCGGAAGGCTTGTTCCAGGCGGAATTTCCGTCCTGGAGGGGGCTAATCGACACTCAAATCAGCGATTCTTCGTTTCCGAGACCCGTTGTGCTCTAAAATAGGCGCGCCTTAGCCAAGGCTGGTTCGCAAAGTCCCTATACCCGCGACTTGACAAGATATCTGCCCTGACGCCTACTAGGCGTCGCCACGAACCACGAGGCAGGAAACCCTAAAACTCTCTAGGAGAAAGATCGATGAAGTTGACTCAGTCCTTTTGGGCCCCGCTGGCCTTGACCGCAGCACTTTGGGTCCCAGTCGCGAGCCTGGCCCAAACGGCGCCCGCTGATGCGCCTTCCGGAGCTACGGGCGCGTGCAAGGATGGCACCTACTCGACAAGCGCCAGCAAAAAGGGGGCTTGTAACAAGCACGGCGGAGTGAAGGAATGGTATTCGGCCCCGGCAGCTGCCGCGACCCCAGCAGCGGCACCTGCGCCCGCGGCTGCTCCGGCCCCGGCCCCTGTCCCCGCAGCTGCAGCACCGGCTCCCGCAGCTTCGGCGATGACGAAAACGGCCGCAGCCACGACCAAGACGCCCGCAGTCGGAGGAGGTCCCGGACAGGTCTGGGTGAACACCAAGACCAATGTTTACCATTGCCAGGGGACGAAGTATTACGGCACGACCAAGGAAGGCCAATACATGACCGAGGCCGATGCCAAGGCCAAGGGCGCCCATGCTGACCATGGCAAAACGTGCTCTTGACGTCTAGGGCCGACCCTTTGCACCCCCAAAAGTGGAGGAAGAACATGAGGCTTGTCGTTGGCGCGCTTGCGCTTTTACTGCTGTCCCCTGTCAGTTCGGTCCTGGCCGCGGACAATGCGCAACAGACTCGGATGGCGGACTGTAATCAGCAGGCAGCAGACAAGAAAGGCGACGACCGGAAAGTCTTCATGAAAGCCTGCCTGAGCGGCAAGCCCGTGGAGCCGCCCAAGCCTTTGACTCCGCAGGAACGCATGAAGCAGTGCAATAAGGACGCAACCGGAAAAACCGGAGACGACCGCAAGGCCTTCATGAGTGACTGCCTGAAAGCCGATAAGTAAGTCTTTCAGTCCTGAGCGCGGGGCTCTTCTGCCCCGCGCGCTTCGTCCAGCGCCTCGGTGCTTGTCCCCAAGGTGGCCAGGCCCTCCGCGCACCAGCGCAGCATGCCGCCTCTAAGACTCGCACAATCGGTCCTGCCCAGGCGCCCCAAAATGACCGTTGCCTGAGCGGAACGACCCCCAGCGCGGCAAAGGGCAACGATCGGCCGGTCGGTTGGCAAGCTCGCCGCCCTTTGGGCAAGTTCACCCAGCGGAATGGACACCGAGTTGGAAATGTAGCCCAAGGGACCCTGCCTCTCGAAAGGCTCCCGGACATCAAGGATCTGGACGCGATCCTGGTTTTCTTCGACCCAGCGCGGCTCGATTTCCCAAATCCCAGCGAACGAGTATGACAACGGGGCCCAGGCCGGCTCAATCGGATCCGTTGTGCCTGAGGCGGACACGCCGCAGTGTAAATTGGCCGGCACGGCCTCCTTGAGTCTCTTGGGGTGCGCCAGACCGAGGTTATTCATGTAGCCGACGAAGTCGCGCACGCCGATCTGACCACCCAGCCGCGGATTGAAGCGTTTCTCCTCGCCCACGCTGGTCGTGGACAGTCCGCGGTAGTCGTGCCCGGGATAGACCAGACAGCTTTCGGGTAGACGGAACAAGATGTCACGCACGGAATGGTAGAGCTCAAGCGCGCTGCCTTCCTGAAAGTCGGTCCGACCGCAGCTTCGGATGAGCAGGCTATCGCCCGTAAAGACCATGCTCTCATCGTCTAGGACGTAACTCAGGCAGCCCCGGGTATGGCCGGGCGTAGCGCGCGCCTTGAGACTGCGCCCGCCAAAATTGATCAGGTCACCGTCGTCGAGATAGCGGTCGGCCCCGACGGCCCGACTTGCCCCGGAGATCAAGATGGCGCTGCCGGTACGTTTGCGTATCGTCCCGGCCGCCGTGACATGATCCGCGTGCACATGGGTATCTAGTGTCGCGATGATGCGTACGCCCAGATCGGCGGCAAGGGCGAGATCGCGTCGGACGTGCTCTAAGACGGGATCGATGAGCACGGCGTCCCCGCTCTTCCCGTCCGCGAGGAGGTAAGTGTAAGTGGACGACTGTGCGTCAAATAGTTGCCGAAAGATCATGCTCGCGGGACCCGGCTAGAGGAAATAATAGGCGGCCCCGGCGCAGGCGAGCAATCTGACGAGCCACGCCAGAGCCTGGAGCACGACAGTCGCCGTCCCAAGCTTGAGATAGAGCGCTGCCATGCCGATGAGCGGAGCCGCGACCGCGAGCCAACCGCCCACGGCGAACATGATGGCGGGAACCAGCGAAGTGAGTCCGAAAAATCCGCAAAAAAAGAGAAAGCTCACACAGGTGATCGCGGCACCGATCCGGGAGATCATGAAAAATCGGAAGGGATGCGCATGGACTGCCGCGCGCACCAGGTCGCTCTCCATGGCGGACTTTCTGCCGTAGACCGCCGCGGTCAAGGCGTCAATGAGGGTCACCATGATGAAGGCGGCGATCACAGCCGGGCCATACTGCGACCAGTTCATGCACTTCTCCCATCGATGGTTCCTCTGTGCCGGCAGTGTGCCCGTTTTCGCCGGTGCGGCACAAGTCGTGCTTGGCCGGGGCAACGGAAAACGTCCGAGCCTTCCTAGCCCGTCGATGAACGACGGATCCCAGTTCTTCTTTCATGAGGTCATCGCGATGAAAAGCATCTGTAATCTCGTTGTCTTGACAGTTTCGATCGTCTTTGGAATACCAGCGCCGGCCTTGGCGCAGGCGGATCCGACGCCTCCCAAATCCACCAGCGGTGCAGGCCCATCGGCGCAGGCAAGCGTGCTTCTCACGGTATTTTTGCGTCATGACGAGTCCAAGACCTTGGGCGAAATCAATAAGGAACTGCAGCGCAACGGCTACTTCGAAAAATTCCCTCCGCCCGGAGTCGAGGTCGTTTCGTGGTACGTCATGATGGGTATCGGGCAGGTCGTGGTCCTCCGTGTTCCCGCTGACAAACTGCGCGACGTCAATGTCGCACTCGAAAACACGGCCTGGGGCGCCTTTCGGACCGAGTTCTATCCGACCTATGACTACAAAGAGCTGGCGCAAAAGCAGCGTGAAGCCATGACCAGCCAGAAACCCTGATCGTTGCACGCTGCCGCTTCAGCAGCCGAAATGTCAAAAATCTAGGTCTTTGACTGTATGCCAACTAAGGTTTCAGATGCCTATTGAATCGGAAAAAAAAGTGTCGTATGTTCAATTCATCCACCTGCTTCGGGCAGCCCATTCACTTACTTTTCGCACATCCCATGAATGAATACCTGACGCGTAGTACGATCTTTGCGCCCATCGAGCCGGAACCGACCACATCCCCGCGCCGTTCGCTTTCACGATTCGTCTCGGACCGGCTCGTTAGCTACGGAATCCCCGCGAGCGTTGAATCACTGCATTCCACATCGCGCACGTTCCTTTTGATCTCCATCGATGCCGAGGTCGCAACCTCGACCAATGTGATGGCCGATCACGGCAATGCCGTGAGCGAGTCGCTCATGCGCGAGATCCGGGCGGGCTATAGTGAGAGTTCGTATGTCTCCGGAATATTCTGGCGCGTCGAGCCGCCTCAAAACGGAAGTCCCCACACGACTGCCGTCTTTCAAAAGGCCAGGGCTGAATTGGAGTTCAAGATTCGTGAGCGCCGGGCTGCGCGTGTTCAGCAGCCGGCGTAGCATTGCAAGACCCGAGTTCGGCCGGGAAACCCGGCCGCGCTTTTAAACGAGAAGGCATCGGATACTTGCTGTAGAGGGAGCGCGCTCGAGTCGCACTGCCTGGGCGCAATCCTAGTCGAGTGTCCTGCCAAGTTGCTTCGAGGCCTGACAAGGGTCACAATCGCATCCTTTCTGGAGCGACTGCCCTTTGGGCCCTCGCAAGACAACTTCTCTCATTGATCACCCCAAGTGGAAACCTCATCCGTACGCGATCGTTTCCTTACCCACTTGCGCGAAACCGTCGATACGCTGCGCGCCGACGGGTTCTACAAGGAAGAGCGTGTCATCGATAGCCCGCAAGGCGCGCAAGTGCGCCTGGCCGATGGTATCGATCTGCTGAACTTCTGCGCAAATAACTATCTTGGGCTTGCCAATGATCGCCGCCTCATTGATGCCGCAAGCGCCGGTTTATCCGCCGATGGATTCGGGATGGCCTCGGTGCGCTTCATCTGCGGAACCCAATCCGTACACAAGCGTCTGGAATCAGCACTGAGCCGATTTCTCGGGACGCAAGATGCCATTCTCTACTCGAGTTGCTTTGATGCCAACGGGGGCCTGTTCGAAACGCTTTTTGGTGAGGCAGACACGATCATCAGCGACGAGCTCAATCATGCAAGCATCATCGACGGGATTCGGCTTTGCAAGTCCCGCCGGCTGCGCTTTCGGAACAACGATATGGCTGATCTTGAGTTGCGTCTGCAAGAAGCGCAGGCGACTCAGACGCGCTTTACGCTCATTGCCACAGATGGCGTCTTTTCCATGGATGGAATCATCGCCAATCTGAAGGGGATTTGCGATCTTGCCGAGCGCTACGGGGCTCTGGTCATGGTGGACGATTCGCATGCAATCGGCTTCGTGGGTGCGACCGGGCGGGGAACTCCCGAATATTGTGGCGTACAGGGGCGCATCGACCTGCTTTCGGGAACCCTGGGAAAGGCCCTAGGGGGTGCCTCGGGCGGGTACATTGCAGCGCGCAGCGAGGTGATCGAGCTCCTTCGACAGCGTTCGCGCCCTTACCTGTTCTCCAATACCCTAGCTCCCAGTATCGCGGCAGCCTCGTTGAAGGTGCTGGATCTGCTCGATGGCGAGGAGGGGGCAACGCTCCGGTCTCAAGTGAGCGAGAATGGTCGCTACTTCAGAGCCCGTCTGGCCGAGCTTGGATTCGATCTCGTCGAAGGCAGTCATCCAATCATTCCCGTGATGCTCGGCGAGGCGCCTCTGGCAAGCGAGATGGCCAGACGCTTGCTCCAAGAAGGCGTCTACGTGGTTGCATTTTCTTATCCCGTGGTACCCAAGGGGCGAGCCCGGATCCGCACCCAGATGAGCGCAGCCCATACGCGCGCCGATATCGATCGCGCGGTGGCAGCTTTCGCGCGCGTGGGTAGGGAACTGAAGGTCATCCCCGTCGTTACCACTTAAGCCGTCCAGGACCGCGATAATGAGAGCACTGGCCAAATTGGAACGCGGACCGGGTCTGTCCATGACCGAAGTCGCGCTACCGCAGATCGGATACAACGATGTTTTGATCAAAATCAGAAAGACCGCCATCTGCGGGACGGATATTCATATCTGGAATTGGGATGACTGGGCCCAAAAAACGATTCCCGTTCCCATGCACGTCGGCCACGAATACGTGGGCGAGATCGTGGAGGTGGGTGGCGGCGTACAAGGGTTCAAGGTGGGAGACCGTGTTTCGGGCGAGGGACATATCACCTGTGGCTCGTGCAGAAATTGTCGCGCCGGACGGCGCCACCTTTGTCGCAATACGGTGGGAGTCGGAGTCAATCGCGAGGGTGCCTTCGCGGAATACCTTGCCTTACCCGCCTTCAATGCCTTTAAGATCCCAGACGACATCTCGGACGAGTTGGCTTCAATCTTCGATCCCTTCGGTAACGCGACCCACACGGCATTGACCTTTAATCTCGTGGGCGAGGACGTGCTGATCACGGGAGCAGGACCGATCGGCATCATGGCCGCCGCGATCGCGCGGCACGTTGGTGCTCGCAATGTCGTCGTCACGGATGTGAACCCGTTCCGGCTCAAGCTCGCATTAAACATGGGAGCGACACGCACGGTCAACGTCCTGGAGGAAAATTTGCCCGACGTCATGAGCGAGTTGCACATGTCCGAGGGCTTTGATGTCGGCCTCGAGATGTCTGGCGTGCCGAGCGCTTTTTCGAGCATGCTGCAATACATGAATCACGGTGGCAAGGTCGCGCTCTTGGGCATTCCTCCGCCGAACACCCTCATCGACTGGAACCAGGTCATCTTCAAAGGCCTCGAGATTCGAGGTATCTATGGCCGGGAGATGTTCGAGACCTGGTATAAGATGGTCGCGATGCTCCAGAGTGGGTTGAACCTGAACCCCGTCATCACCCATCACTTTCCCGTGAACGAGTTTCGGCCCGCATTTGAGGCGATGCTATCGGGGCAAAGCGGCAAGGTCATTCTTGACTGGACTGCTTGATCAGAAGGCGCCAGCAGAATAGCCCGCGGGCGGCGGAGCGTTAGACGTTGCCCGTCCTCTCGCGGTGACGGATCAGATCCTCGGCGTAGGCGTAAGCCGCATCGATCGCAGCCTGCCGACTTCCATACGTGAATTCCAGATGCTCCTCTTCCTGGAACGGGAGCGTCACCGTCCAATCTTGATTGGGGCGCGTGATCCGGAAGATGCCCGCCCAGCGCGTTCCCTGCGGAATGGCACGCGCGCTGATCATGAATTCGCCGAATCGTCCGACTTTCACCGGTTCCCCTGAATCGAGCCCTGAGGCGTCAATTCTGCACCGGGCGCGCGTTATCGCGCAACCATGCCCTGGCCGTGAATGCAAAAGGCGCATGCCTTATAATCTTCTCGCCACTCGCATCCTCACTTCCAAATTCGCCATAGCGCAGAGGTCGGACCCAGGCCCAACTTAGGCCCTAGGTTAGACCGCATCCCCATTATGCCCAGTCCGGTTCGCACCCGCTTCGCCCCATCACCGACCGGATTCCTTCACCTCGGTGGAGCGCGCACTGCGCTGTTTTCGTGGGCGTACGCGCGTCGCTTCGGTGGCACGTTCATCTTACGCATCGAAGATACCGATGTGGAACGGTCAACTCCGCAAGCGGTGGATGCGATCTTGGAGGGGATGCGCTGGCTGGAGCTCGACTACGACGAGGGTCCGTTTTTTCAGATGCAGCGCATGGACCGCTATCGCGAGGTGATAGCAGAGATGCTCGGCGACGGAAGAGCCTATCTCTGCTACACCACACCGGTCGAACTCGAACAGATGCGCACCGCTCAGCGCGCGCGTGGCGAAAAGCCCCGCTATGACGGGACATGGCGTCCTGAGTCGGGGAAGGCCTTGCCTGCTGTTCCCCCTGGCATCAAGCCCGTAGTGCGGTTCCGAAATCCGATCCAGGGCGACGTCGAGTGGGAGGATCTGGTCAAAGGAAAAATCGCCATCGCGAATACCGAGCTCGACGACTTGATCATTGCGCGGCCCGACGGTACTCCGACGTACAATTTCTGTGTCTGCGTCGACGATTGGGAAATGGGAATCACGCATGTCATCCGCGGCGACGATCATGTCAACAACACGCCAAGGCAGATCAATATCTTGCGCGCGCTGGGAGCCGAGCTTCCCTTATATGGTCACGTACCCATGATCCTCGGGCCCGATGGGGTGAAGTTGTCGAAACGGCACGGTGCGGTTAGCGTCGTGCAGTACGAGGAGGACGGTTACCTGCCGGAGGCCATGATCAACTACCTGGCACGCCTGGGCTGGAGTCATGGCGACGCCGAAATCTTCTCAAGGGACGATTTGGTCTCCTGGTTCGACGCCCGCCACATCTCCCATTCGCCGGCCCAATGGGACCCGAAGAAGCTGGCCTGGATGAATAACCACTATATCAAGGCCACGAGTAACGAGCGGCTTGCGGTCTTGGTCCGACCTCGGATCGAGAAGCTAGGGGGAGTCGTCGACGATCGCTCGCTGCCTGGCGTGCTCGAACTCCTCAAGGACAGGGCCCATACGCTTGTCGATCTGGCGACGAGCGCGCTTCTTTTCTACCAGCCCTTTTCGATCGCACCGGAACTCAAAACTCAACACATCACCGGTGCCATCGTGCCCGTGCTCGCCGAATTCCTGGAAGAGGGGGCGACAATCGCCTGGCACAGGGAAGCGATTACCACTCTCATTCAGAAACTGCTCGCAAGGCACGCACTAAAGATGCCGCAGTTGGCGGTGCCGCTACGAATCGCGACGACCGGGCAGTCCAAGACCCCCTCTGTCGATGCCGTTTTGGAACTGCTGGGTCGCGAACGTGTTCTCAAGCGCATCCGTGAGACGCTTGGCTAGAGGCCGGGGCGTCTGGCCGGCGCAAGTCCGCCCGCAAGACCGCTTCGGTTCAATTGAAGCCTGGCGGTGCACATCGGCAAGGGGTGATTCCAAATTTCAGCCGTTTTGGACTATAATTCCGCTTCTTTGTTTGGGGGTATAGCTCAGCTGGGAGAGCGCTTGCATGGCATGCAAGAGGTCAGCGGTTCGATCCCGCTTACCTCCACCAACAAGTTCAAAGCGTACGTCCGCCGCATCACTCGGGCGCGTACGGCAAACGCAGTCCCCATCGTCTAGAGGCCTAGGACATCACCCTTTCACGGTGAGTACGGGGGTTCGAATCCCCCTGGGGACGCCACGTTACCCGCGACCTGATTTCAATCAGGAATCTACCGTAGGTTGTCTGAATAATATCGGGCGACCCCCGCTGAGTCACCGCGCGGCACCGCTTTGTCTGTCTCGCATTTTTCTCGTGGCTCTCCCGATGATGTTCCGGTGCCGGCGCACTGCGGAAATGGTAAATTGGGCACAAGTTCTAATCGTCGTGACACTGGGATATATTCTTTTTCAGGAAGACAGCCAAGCTCACGACGCGGCCAAGAATCGCGCCTGATGACTGCTCACACGCGGAACTAACCAATACCTCAGACTACTACATGCGCGGCGACGGCCCGCGTTTGAGAAGGTGTCCTCGCTGCGGCACGCGCCTTTGTCTAACCGACCTCACTCGGGAGGTCTCATCGACTCACGGAGTGATATCGGTTCCGGCGAGGTTCAATTCAGGGTTGAGGCCCAAGCCTCGTGGGCCGTAATCTCCATCGCGGCATCGCTATAGCGCATATTCCCGACATGGTCGCATACGATATCGAACAAGCTTTCGCCCAGAACTGCTTTCAGTTGAGGCGAAAGACGTTGAAAAATTGCGCTCGCCGAAACGCTTTGTCGACGAAGTTGATCGATGAGATCGGCAAGTGCGCCAGGCTCCAAAGCGGCGCAATCCCCTGGCGCGACTCCTGCGATCCCGGTGGAATGCATCTGGACTGCGTGAATGACACCGGCCGAATTTCGCTTCAGGTTCCGTAACTGAACTCGCAATTCCCCGGACAGACTTGCAGCCACCGCGAGCTTTCCAGTGCCATAGGCGCCTTCGGCCTCCCCCGCCAGACGGTGAATCTCGTTGGCCCCAAGCATTCCCGCACAACCCTTTAACTTGTGCATTCGCCCGGCCTCAAGGGCTGGCGAGACAGGCGTTGCACCTGCGGGGGAAAACGCCGGATCGCAGAACTCATCAAGAAGTCGCTTCAAGGAGGTCCCAAGCAGATCACTGTCTCCTCCCAAACGGGCGCAGGCCTCGGTCGAGTCGATGCCTTCGATTTCTGGCCATTGTGCCCTGGGCCGGGTGTCCGGAAGAATACGCATTCCGGAGCCTACTGCCGCGGCGTCCGGTGCCAGCGTCACAAAAGGACTCCTGGCAGGTTTGAGATAGCGCAAGATGCGTGTCACCAGCAATGGCGGGTCGAAAGGCTTAATAAGGTAGTCATTCATTCCAGCAGCCGTCGCGCGCTGCCGCTCGCTGCTCAGCGCTCCAGCGGTGAGCGCAATAATCGGAAGATTAACAAGTCCCAGTTCCTGGCGGATGCGGCGTGTGGCGTCGTAGCCGTCGAGCACCGGCATCTGAATGTCCATCAGGACCAGGTCGATCGAAGTCGGCGCGGTACGAAGCCGTTCGAAGGCCTGTTCTCCGTTGTTGGCCAATTCGACGCTCGCCCCCTCCAGCTCGAGAATGCTCTTGGTGACGTCCAGATTGATATCACTATCATCGACGACCAAGACACGTATCCCGTCAAGACCTTTGTCCCCCAAAGGAGGCGGCAAAATTGCCAGGCTCTCGAGCGCCTCCGTGGACGCGGGCTCGAAATCGAGCATTACCTTGAATTCGCTCCCCATCCCGGGAGCGCTTTCGAGTGCGATCGTGCCGCGCATGAGGCTCACGAGCCGCTTCACGATGGACAAGCCGAGCCCGGTGCCACCGAATCTGCGCGTAATCGAAGCGTCGGCCTGGGAAAAAGGTGCGAACATGTGCAATTGATCGTGCGGGGCGATGCCTATGCCCGTATCGCGAACGATGAAGCAAAGCGTCACGTGTTGCGATGTCGCATTAGTGACGCGGACCGACAATGTGACACTTCCGCGTTCGGTGAACTTGATCGCGTTCGAGAGAAGGTTGGTGAGAATCTGGTTGAGCCGGGTGGGGTCTCCTTCCAGCGCGACCGGTAGGTCCTCCGGCGCGTCACTTTCGAAAACGATGCCCTTGGCTTCCGCCTCTACTGACATGACGTCGTCGAGTTCCTTCAGTAGGGTGCGAAAATTGAACGTGGCGTGCTCAACGATCAATTCACCAGCTTCGATCTTAGACAGATCGAGTACGTTGTTGAGCACCATCAAAAGGGACTTGCTAGCGAGCTTGACCTTTTCTAGAAGACCGGACTGCCGTTCATCAAGGTGTGTCCTACCCAGCAAACTAGTCAGTCCGATGACGGCATTCATCGGAGTGCGGATCTCGTGGCTCATGTTCGCCAAAAATTCGCTTTTCGCGCGGTTCGCCTTCTCAGCCCTGTGAGTAGCCTCGCGCAGCGACTCTTCATACTGCCGACGTTCGGTAATGTCGCGGGCAGCGGCGAAGACTCCTTGGAGCCTCCTGTCGCGGTCGTAAAACGTGATTGCATTGTAGGAAACCACTGTTTCCTTCCCGTTCCGGTCGCAGGCGGTCAGTTCGTAGTTGGTGACCTTCTTTTCGTTCAGAACGAGCCGAATGCCCGCCTCGGCCCGATCCGGGTCGGTAAAATAATTCTTGAAGGGTGCGCCGATCAGTTCGTCGCGTGTGCACCCTGTTAGGGCCTCCATTTGCTTATTGACGTCGGTAATGATTCCACGGGGATCCGTGGTCATGAGGGCATCGATATTGGACTCGATGAGAGACCGGGTGTAGAAGTGCTGGTCGCGCAGCCGCTGATCGAGTCGTTTGCGCTCGTCCTCCACCTGCTGGCGCGCCGTGTTGTCGGTGCCGATCAACAGATATCCAATGATGCCACCCTGGGCGTCGCGCAGGGCGGTCACCGATACCACAGCTGGAAAGCGGGTTCCATCCTTGCGGATGTAGGTGAGCTCGTATATGTCCTCAATGCCGCGGGACGCCTTGAACACCAGAGCCTCGAAGCCTGGCGCAATCGGCGTTCCAAGCTCGGCGCTCAGGGCCTTCGCGCGGATGATTACCTCTTGAGGATCCGAAATGTCTGCAGGCGTGATCTGGTTCACCACCTCGATGGCCGCGTAACCGAGCATGCGCTCTGCTCCGACGTTGAAGATCTGGATGACGCCTCGCGCGTCGGTCGCGATGCTAGAGAAATTTGCACTGTTGAAAATGGCCTTCTGGAGGGCGCCTACCTTCAGGAGCGCTTCCTCGGCTCTCTTTCGTGCTGTGTTGTCGGTTCCTATCAACAGGTAACCGATGATCCCGCCTTCGACATCACGCAACGCTGTAACTGATACGACGGCGGGAAATCGGCTGCCGTCCTTGCGAATGTAGGTGAGTTCGTAAATGTCCTCGATGCCACGCGAAGCTTTGAAAACCAAGGCTTCAAATCCCGGTGCGATGGGCGTTTGCAGTTCGATGCTCAATGCCATTGCACGCGCGATGAGCTCCTGAGGATCGGAGATGTCGGCTGGCGTGATCCGGTCGGTTACGTCGCCGGCTGCATAACCCAGCATGCGTTCCGCACCCACGTTGAAGATCTGGATTACCCCGTTGGCATCAGTTGCAATGCTTGAGAAATGAGCACTGTTGAAAATCGCATTCTGCAGATCTCCCGTCTTAAGCAGGAGGGACGTGCCGCGCAGTTTTTCTCGGGAGCCTGCGACCGGCGTCTCAAGCATGGAGCCGGCGTCTATCGGGGTGCTACTGGACATGGCCGACCTAGGTAACGCACGACTTGAGGCTGAGAAGCGCGGGAACGACAGAGTAATGAGAGTTCCCTTCGAGGTAGGCATTGGTACCGCCACCAAGTAAAGGACAGGCTGCGCATGACAAAACCGTGTGTGGCATCGCGATTGCCACTGGCGAGGCTAAAGGGCCGGCAAGCGGGCCGCGGGCGAGCGGCTCACGGCGCCGGGCGCGAGCGATTCGCTTTCGACCCCGACCCCCAAAATCAGGCCCACGCGACCGACCAAGAGTTCAGGCTCGGTGAGAATATGTCGCGTCCGAGATGCGGTGCGCGCACGTCGCTAATGTCGAGGAACTTCGCTTGGGCGCGACCCGACTGTTTGGCGAGATAGAGTGCCTTGTCAGCCGCTTCTACTAGATCGATCGAGGCGCAACTCGGGCGCGAAGCTGAGGCGAATCGCGCGGCAGGTGAGCCGGATACCCAGCACCTACTATTTTCGTCATAACAGCTAACGCCGATACTCACCGTGACGTGACGGGAAGTGCCGGATTTTTCGTGGGGTATGGCAAGAGACTCCACAGCCTCGAGAACGCCATGGGCGACGTGCTCTGCGCCCGCCCGCGGGGTATGAGGCAGCAGGATGACAAACTCCTCTCCGCCATAGCGCGCTACCAAGTCTGCGGGTCGCAGACTCGCGCCGAGGAGGGCCTGTGCCACTGAGCGGAGGCAGGCATCCCCTGTCGGATGACCATAGCGATCGTTGTAGCGCTTAAAGTGATCGACGTCGATCATGAGGATTGAGAGCGGAGCCTCCCACCGTCGAGTACGGCGCCACTCCACCTCAAGAAACCGCTCGAACTGGCGTCGATTGGCGACACCCGTGAGAACGTCGACAGTGGCGATGCGGCGCAACTCGTCGGCCATTTTCTTGTTGCGCAATTGGCTTTTCACCCGGGCCAAGACCAAGGACGGGTTGACCGGCTTTGCGATGAAGTCGGCCGCACCTACATTGAATCCAGCCACTTCGAAGGCAGCTTCATTGTGACTTGTAACGAAAATTACGGGGACGTTGGTTAGGGAGGGATCGGCCTTGAGCGCCTCGCAAACCTGAAAGCCGCTCATACCCGGCATCTCTGCGTCCAAGACAACGAGGTCGGGTGGCGAGTCACGCGCCAGTCGGAGGGCTACCTCCCCGGTTGTCGCAAACCGCACCTGGCCGACTCCGGCGAGGATGCGGCTTATGATCTGGATCGAACTGGCGTCATCGTCGACGAGCAGAATACTAGGATTCATCGCTTTACTTCCCGTCGCACGAAGGCGCTGTAGCTAAACTGGTGGTCACCTACCCGTATCGTCGGGTTCCCCGCAAACCTGAGGAATCATTAGTGGAAATCGTGCGTGGGGCATCCACCCGCAAGATTGGGTGGAAGACGCGCGTGAATATCTCGCACGCCGTGTCGGAGCCGGCTTGACAGGCTTTGAGCGACGTGAATGAAATGAAGCCTAGTGAGCCGAACGGCGGGCGCCCATGCGGGGCTCATTGCTTCGCGGATTTGCCACGGTCACCTGGGATACGCGCCCCACGAGGCTTGCAACCGGCGCCTTGATTTCCAGCGCTCCGTTGCGCTTTAGAGGCATCGCCAATCCAAGCGTCGCCTGGTAGAGCGACTGGTCCGCCCGTACCGAGACGCCCAAAGTATTTAGGCCTAGAACCTTGAATCCGGATGCCTCGAGTTCCCAGGCAAGCTGCTGGACGCGCGACAAAGGATTTGCGGCCATCGACACGTCGGGCTGTGATACGAGAACGGTTGCGCGGATACTCATGATCGTCACCGGTTGGTTTGCATAAACAGAATATCGGTGAGCGCATCTACTTCACAAGCTCGACGCCAAAGTAGAATTCCTCCGGGGAAATCTACTTAGCCTGCCCCATTTGTATCTGAGCTGCGAGCATCGTGGACTCTAATCATCGCAAATGACGACCGATGAATTCAGAGACAGCCCGGTACCAGGCCACGATGTTGCGCGGCTTCAGAATCCAGTGGTTCTCATCGGGAAAAATGAGAAGCTCGCTTTCGACTCCGTGATACTGGAGTGCCTCGAAGAGATTGAGTCCCTCATTGATCGGGCAGCGGTAATCGCGCTCGCCATGGATGATCAATACCGGCGTCTTCCAATTTTTCACCTGTCGGATCGGAGCGTAGCGGTCGAAACGTTCCATGTCGGCATAGGGGTTCTCGCCTCCCATTTCCAGGTACCACCACCCAGGATGATCGGTGGTGCCCGTGAACTGCGCCATGGTCGCGATACTCGCATGTGTCACCAAGCACTTGAAACCCCTGGATAAACTCCTGCCCAAAGCCCGTGGAGCCGCGGGGGTTGGGAAGGGCTACCGCATAGCCTTGTGCCACCATCAGGAGGGGATTCCAGCGCCAGTGCCATCCGTCCTGATCCATCCCGATGGGACCCCCATGGATCCAGAACAGGAGCGACAGGCGTTTGGGCGGCGTCGTTTCTGTCCTTTTCGGCTTGATAAGAAAAGTGTGGATCAAAGTGCCGTCGGTGGATGGGACAGACAGGCTCTCGACCTCGGCCCAATCCTGAGCGCCCGCAAAACCACTCAGATGAGTCAATGTCTTTGGCGTCGAGTGCGGCTGGGCGTCGACAATAAAGCATTCCGGTGCATCCAAAAGGGTCGAACGGACTCCCACGATGCGGCCATCGGGCAGAATTTGGAGATTGGAGTGGGCGCCCCCATGCGCCGAGGCGGTGATCTGCTCGAGAATGCCCCGTTCCACGTCCATGCCGAAGACAGGGACATATCCCCCGTCTTCGGCACTGAAGTACAAGCGCGTACCGTCACCATTCCAGACGATTGCGCCTGGCCAGCGGTCCCACTGCGCACCGAGCGCACGCGGCTGGCCTGTTTCGATGTCGAATAACGTCAGGAGTGGTCGAATCACTTTCGTCGGACTACGCGTCGATCGAATCGCTGCGATCGTGCCCCCATCTGGCGAGAACACGGGGGATTCGAAATTCACGTTGTCCTCGGCCCCGAGGATGCGCTGAGCACCAGAATGGAGGTCAATGAGGACCAGCGTGGAATCGAGTTCACGGTCTTTGCCGATGGCTTGAGAGGTTGCCACGGCCCAGCGGCCGTCGGCGGATACATCGACGGCCGGGTCGATGGCGAATTCGCGACGCGCCCCGGGGGTCAGGTCGACCCGGCCTTTTGCGGTCGCCTCGTAGGCTAAGAGGTGTGTGTTTGCAAGGTCGGAGTTTTCGTGCAGCCATTCATCCCAGTGCCGTACCGGCTGCTGGGTGAAGTGGAGGGCACTCGGTCCGTTTTTGGTTCGATCAAGCGCGATTTCTCGCTGTTTCTCGTAAGCCACATCGGGGATGACCGGAGCGAAGGCCACGAGTCGATCCCCGTTCCGAGCGAAGCGGAAGTCGATGACGCCCAAAGGCTCGTCCGTGAGTTGCTGGGGCTCACCTCCGGCTGCGGGCAGGATCCATACCTGCATCCGTTTGGAAGTGTCCTCGTCTGATTTGAACTCGTTCGCCGGGCGGTTCGAAAGAAAGCCGAGCGCACCATCGTGGCGAAAGCGGGGTGCGGTCTCCTTCGAGTCGCCGCGCGTCAGTTGTGTGGGGTCGCTGCCGTCCAGAGGCACCTTCCAGAGATCGCTGACATACTTTGAGCCCTCCTGATCAAGGCGCTGAACCACTAGGGCGAGCCAGGTGCCGCAGGGGGACGCCGCCAGATCCGACACGCGGCCCAGTACGATATGCTGCTCGATGTTGTACATCGCAACTTCTCCTTAGATCCGGTTTTGCCTAGTATGTCGTTCGAATTATAGGAACAACCCGCATCACCTGGCGAACCGCCCCTGTCGCGCCCGAGCGGCGAAACGAGCCATGGGCGCAGGATTGAGCGATCGGAGAAGAAACTCGGGCCGGGTGAAGTCGGTGCGGGCCAGTCGAGGAAATCTTTGAACGTGAGAAGTCGGTCGAGTCAATGGAGCGTCGAACCGGGTGCCGCGAGTCGCGCGATTCCGGATTCGCCTGGGGCCCCATGCGCCTGACCACCTTTTCCTAGGGGCAGCGGTTCTATGATCTTGGAGGGACGATGGCGCGCAGGCAATGCCCCGGGCATCTCACTTAACGCAAGCCTCACGGCGCTCTTTCTGGTGCTTGCCTGTGTCTTCGTCGTCCTAGCGATCATAGGCGGTGTGCGGGCCTACTCGCCGGTTCCTCTTTGGGACATGTGGGACGGCTATCTCGCATTTTTCCACGACGTGAAGACCGGGCATCCTGGGGCATGGCTGCAGCAGCACGTGGAACACCGGCCGGTCCTGGCCCGCTTGTTCTTCTGGATCGACTTGAATTTCCTCCGGGGGACGGAATGGCTCTTGGTCGCACTCAACTATGCCTTGATGCTGTGCGTCTGCCGCGTCTTCTGGTTGGCTTGGCGCGATACCACCACGGGCGTCATGCCCTATCTGGGCTGGTTTCTCGTGGCTTGGCTCTTTTCGTGGTCTCAGCATGTGAACCTGACCTGGGGCTTTCAAAGCGCCTTCATCATGGCGCAGCTGTTGCCCCTGCTGGGGCTCTACCTGCTCTATCGGTCGGTCGCGTCCGACCCGTTATCGACGCGCTATTTCGCGTGCGCGTGCCTGTGCGGGGTGCTCGCCGTAGGGACGCTCGCAAGTGGGCTTCTGGCGCTTCCCATGATGGTCCTCTTCGCGCTCTGCACCGGTATGAGCCGGCGGCGATGTCTGGTGCTGGTGATCCTCTCGACGGCCCTGATTGGCTTGTATCTCTACGACTTCCACATGCCGCCGCGCGATACCTCGCCCTTTGCGACGGTGCGCGGACAACCCTTCGAAGTCGCACGCTACGTCCTCGTCTATTTGGGCGGCCCGTTCGAGCACCTCAGTGAGCATTCGATCATTCACCGAGGGATTTCGGAGTTCGCAGGCGCCGTGTGGGTCGCAAGTGTGGTGTTCTTTGCTTGGAAGATCCTTCGCGTAGCGCGCCAATCCACCCTACCGCTTGCGTTGCTTTTTTTCCTGCTCTATGTGGGAGCTGGTGCTGTCCTCACGGCCGCCGGCCGTCTGCACCTGGGGGTCGATCTTGCGGTCTCGAGCCGCTATATGACTCCCGCGATCATGAGTTGGGGGGCCCTTTTGATCCTCTATGTACCGAAATTGGAATCCTCGATCCCGCGGTCGCGGGAGAAGATCGCATTGGGCTTTGTGATCATGCTCGCGATCATGTCCCCGCCCCAGATCCGAGCCGTCGCGACCCAGTCCAACACCATTTTCGAGTGGAATGTTGCCGCGTTGGCAATCGAGCTGGGAGTGTCCGACAAGGCGCAGATCAGCTCGATCTATCCCAGGCCCGAGCGGGCCCTCCAAATCGCCGAGTGGCCCGATGTGCGCGAAACGTCCATATTCGCTCTGCCGCCGATCCAGGGGGCACGGGCTCTGATGGATCAGACCATGACCGAGAGCGCCGGCGC
>JBEKVI010000042.1:0-42082 GCA_049514215.1 Burkholderiaceae bacterium | reverse complement strand
GCCCTTGTACTGTTCGGCAAAGAGCTTCTCGATCACGGCCGGATCGACATTCAAAAGCGCCGATAGGGCGCCCACGTAGATAATGTTCTTGAAGAGCTGGCGCTGCCTTGCATCCTGATAGGCCGCATTGGTGATCTCCGTGAGCGGCAGGCCCACCACCTGGACATCATCGCGAAACCTGGACGAGGGAATCGGGCGGTTGCTGTCATAGACCAGATAGCCGCCCGGCTCCAATTCGGCCATGTCCGCGTCCCAGGTCTGGGGATTCATGGCCACCAAGAGATCAACCCCCCCGCGCCTGCCGTGATAGCCCTTCTCGCAGACGCGCACCTCGTACCAGGTCGGCAGTCCCTGGATGTTGCTCGGAAAAATGTTGCGGGGACTCACCGGCACGCCCATGCGGATGACGGCCTTGGCAAAGAGTTCGTTGGCCGACGCCGAGCCGGATCCGTTGACGTTGGCGAACTTGATGACAAAATCGTTGACGGCTTCGATCGGTTTCACGCGACCTCCTCCTCTGGAGCGGCGTGCTTGGGGATCGCTCCATCGCGGCAGGCAGGCCCCGCGTCGGTCATCTCGAGCAGAAATTTCTGCATGTCCCAGGCGCCCGTGGGACAGCGCTCGGCGCACAGCCCGCAGTGCAGGCAGACATCCTCGTCTTTCACGAGAATGCGGCCGCTTTTCAATTCCGCCGAGACATAGAGTTCCTGACTCGCATTGCGCGCGGGCGCCGTCAGACGGCCGCGCAACTCGGTTTCATCACCGTTGTTGGTGAAGGTGATGCAATCCATGGGACAGATGTCCACACAGCTGTCGCACTCGATGCAGGTGGCCCAGTTAAACACGGTCTGGACGTCACAGTTCAGGCACCGGTTCGCTTCCTTGAGCGCTGTCGCCGCATCGAAGCCGAGCTCGACTTCGACCTTGATGTTCGATAGGGCCCGCTCGGCAGCCGCCCAGGGCACCTTGAAGCGCTCGTCATTGGAGACGTCGTTATCGTAGCTCCATTCGTGGATGCCCATCTTCTGCGAAAACAGGTTGGTCAGGGGTGGCGGACGCACCGTCACGTCCTCCCCGTGCAGATAGCGATCGATCGAGACCGCGGCCTCATGTCCGTGCGCAACCGCGGTGATGATGTTCTTCGGACCCAGGGCCGCATCCCCTCCGAAGAAAACCTGGGGGAGACTGGATTGGTAGGTGTCCCCCTTGAGCACCGGCAGCCCCCAGCGATCGAACTCGATACCACAGTCAGGCTCGATCCAGGGAAAGGCGTTTTCCTGGCCCACGGCGACTAACACCGTGTCGCATTCGACGAAGACATCGGGCTCGCCCGTGGGGACCAGGTTACGGCGCCCCTTGCCGTCATACTCAGCGCGCACGATCTCAAAACTCATCCCGAGAAGACGGCCATTGTCGTGCTCGAAGCGCTTGGGGACGTGGAAGTTCCAAATCGGAATCCCTTCGTGCTGGGCGTCCTCCTTCTCCCAGGGCGAGGCCTTCATCTCCTCGAATCCGCTGCGCACAATGACCTTCACGTCGCGGCCGCCCAGGCGCTTGGCCGAGCGGCAGCAGTCCATCGCGGTGTTGCCGCCACCGAGCACGATGACCCGCTGGCCGATGCTGGAAATATGTCCAAACGAAACCGACGCCAGCCAGTCGATCCCGATGTGGATCTGCGCTGCGGCTTCGGTGCGTCCGGGAATCTCAAGGTCGCGACCACGCGGTGCGCCGCAGCCAACGAAGATGGCATCGTAGTCCTCAAGAAGGAGCCCGGTCATCGAATCGATGCGTGTTCCGCCTTTGAACTCGACGCCCAGATCGAGGATGTAGTTGGTCTCCTCGTCGATGATGGATTCGGGAAGGCGAAAACGCGGGATCTGGGAACGGATGAAGCCCCCAGCCAAAGCCTCGCCATCGAAGACCGTGACTTCGTAACCCAGGGGTGCGAGATCGCGCGCGACCGTAAGCGATGCCGGCCCCGCGCCCACACACGCCACCTTCTTGCCGTTTTTGGGCAGGACTTTGGGCATGCGCGCGCGCACGTCGTCCTTCAGATCGGCGGCGACACGCTTGAGCCTGCAGATGGCCACCGGTTCGGGTCGCGCACCGTTGTTCTCTTCGACGCGCCCGCGCCGGCACGCCGGCTCGCAAGGCCGATCGCAGGTGCGTCCGAGAATGCCCGGAAACACGTTCGACTGCCAGTTGATCATGTAGGCATCGGTGTAGCGACCCTGGGCGATCAGGCGGATATATTCCGGTACGGGAGTGTGGGCCGGACAGGCCCATTGGCAATCGACGACCTTGTGAAAATAGGCCGGATTGCTGATGTCGGTGGATTGCAAAATCGTCCCCTCGGCGGGCTAGCGGTGAGCCATCGCGCTAAAGCGGACAGTTTACCGAGTCATATCGTCGCGTGCATCGGGGCAATCCCGCAAACGCGCGCGCGGCCCGGCTGCGCCTGCAACTCGTCTCGATCGTGGCAGCGGGTTCGTGATGCGCCGCAACATCAATCCGGGCGCCGCCTACATGCGGTAGCTCGCCGTGACCCCGATCGTGCGCGGACGAAGCGTGTAGGCACGAATGACCGCCCCGGGCGGATTGGCGGTATAGGGATCGACCTCGGTATGGGGATAGGCCGAAGGTGGAAACTCGGGGTGGGTATTAAAGAGGTTGTCGATGAAAGTCGAAATGTTCCAGCGATCGACTTGCGTGCCCAGGCGCAGCGTGACATAGCCATATGCCTTGGGGGTGAATGCCAAGGGATCATAGCTCGCCGTCGCGCGTGGATCTTCGCTGGCCGTGGGAACGCCGCTATGGCCCTGGTATTGGTAGTCCACGCGGAGAAACGACTTGCGATCCTGAAAGAGGAAGTTGTACTGGCCACCTAGCGCCACGGTCCAGGGCGGCGCGGGCGTGACCGAAGCCCCTTCGACCGCATCGCCTGCCAGGGCGATCAAGTGATTGGGCGTGCCCGCATCGGTCGTATAGCGTGCATCGGTATATCCGATCGCAAGATCGAAGTTCAAAGCCGAGTTCGGCGCGTACTCGAGCTGCAGGTCCGCGCCTTTGGATACGGCATTGCCGAAGTTCGAGGTGAACTGAAAGCCGCAGATGGGCAGATACACGTTCTGCTGGATTCCCTGCCACTGGATGTAGTAGATCGACGAGGCGATGCGCAAGTCGTCGGTGATCTTGTTCTTCGCGCCGATCTCGAAGCTATTGACCGTGTCCGGGTCGTAAGTGGAAGGCGCTTCCCTCAATCCCAGGTTTGCGAGGTCCACCGGACACGCCTGCGCGGGGATGGGCGCGTTGGCGCCCCCGATGCGAAACCCCTTGGCATACGTGGCGTAGAAGAGATCATCGCGATCCGGTTGCCAGGCAAGAGAGGCTTTCGGCGTGGACGGCGTTTCGTGCTGGGTTCCCCCACCTCCGGTCTGGCCGAAGTTTTCAGGGCCGTTGGCATAGTTCTGAAAACTGCTGCTGACCCAGGAATAGCGCTCCCCGAGCGTGAGTTTCAACTGGTCCGTGAGCGCGAAAGTGACCTCGCCAAAGGCCGCCAATTGCTGATCCTGACTGTAGTTGTAGGAATAGTAGGAATCGTTGTTAGGCAGAAGCGGCACGCCAAAGTAGTTCGTGTAGACGTTGTAGGGTGGCGCAAAGACCGTCTGAAACAGCTGGGCAATGTTGGGGTCGTTGATCTCTTCGATGCTGGTTTGACGGTTCTGTGAAAAGAACACGCCTCCAGTCCACACGATGGCGGCCTTGGGGTCGATGGACTGGACGCGGAACTCCTGAGCGAAGGTGTGCAGTTCGTTGGTCACCGTCGAGGGCGCCCGGTAGTTGTAGAGGCCAGGCGGCAGGTTCACCCCCGTGCTCGTCAAAAGCGGGTAATAGCCGGGATTCAGCGGAGCCCCGTTGTTGTTGAAGGTCTGGAAATAGCTCAGGTTGTAGATCGTCCCGTCGTAGCCGGCCTGATCGAAGCGTTCGAAGTAGGAGGTGTTCGAGATGAGAGCCACATTGCCGTAGTCGGCCTCGAGCTTGATCGCGGGCAAGACGTAGTGATCGGGTTCTCCGAGCTTGTCCGGGTCGCCGTTCTTGTACGAGTTCGACGAGGGCTGGGAGAGGATCGGCCAGTAGGCGGTCGCATCGTTGGCGTTGCGCGACTGGTAGAGGACCGAGGGCGTGATCGTGACATTTTCGTTCACGTTCCACTTGACGGCCAAGCGCAGTGCGATGTCATCGGCGTAGTTGGCGTTGCGCTCGGTCGTGTCATGGGTGGAGGTATCAAAGTTGTCGATCCATCCTCCATCGTGGCGGTACCACAGGCTCGCGCGAAATCCGAGTTCATCCTCAATGATGGGAGCCCCGTAGGCGACGCCCGCTTCGTAGCTGGGCGCGCCTCCCTGGGTAAACGAAAGCTCGGTGCGCGCGTAGGTGCTAGGCGACTCCATGTTCGGCTGAGCCATGATGTAGCGCACGGCGCCGCCTTCGGCGCCGGCGCCAAAGAGGGTCCCCTGAGGCCCACGCAAGACTTCGATCCGGTCCAGGTCGAACGCCTCGGGCAGAGCATCGTTGGAATAAAACGAGAGCGCACGCATCTGGATCGGCGTGTCGTCGATGTAGATCCCCGTCGTCCCGGCGCCTGCGGAAGAGGAGATGCCACGAATCGAGATGTTGTTGGTGCCGTTCTCATCTAAGGTCACGCCGGGGGTAAAGCGGACCACGTCGGTGAAGTCCTTCGCGCCCTTCATGTCCAGGTCCTCTTGCGAATAGGCGCTAATGCTGATGGGCACCTTGCTCATGGCCTCGGAGCGCCGGGTCGCCGTGACGGTCATCTCCTGCAGCTGGCTTGATCCGTCAGCCGCCGTCTGCGACGAGGCGCCGTTCGCGGGGGCCGGTGCAGGTGCAGGTGCGGGAGTCGCGGCCTGCGCGGTCTCCACGAGCGGGGGGTTGTCGGCCGCCGCGACCGATGCGGCAGCGGGACCGGAATTGGGCGAGGCCGCCGGCACCGCGTCCGACTGCGCAAGGGCCACCGATACTGGAGCCAGACTCGCCGCCAGGATGGTCAGGGTCGGCTGGAAATCGCGCAAGGCCTTGGCCAGAACGCGCATCGGGCTTGTCAGTGGCACACGGGTCGCCATAACTTTATCTCCCTGGTTCCATTCTCTATTGAATGAACGTATGATTAATAGTGTCTCCGGTTTTGGCGCGGATAACAAGAGGTCTGGACACGATTTTTTGCGTTCGCCACGCACGGGTAAGAAGCCGGGCGATTTTTACCTTGCGACCGACGCGGTGGCGCCCTACCGACCTCGATTGAATGCTTGTTTAATAAAAGATCGGCCCGCGCCGTGCTAGTGTGCGCGCGGAACAGGCGCGAAACATCCGCCCCAGACAGTGTCCCTAGGGGACGAGGCCAGAAGGATCCGCAGATGAAACTTGCGTTGGCGACGAAGGCGGTCGTGACCGGCATTTTCCTTCTTGCAGCCAGCGCGGCTTGGGCGCGCGGCGAACTGAACATCCTCACCTGGTCGGACTATTTCATCGGCCCGGAAGCGGTCACCGAATTTGGCCGTGCCGAAAACATCAAAATCAAGTACGCCATCCTCGACACCGACGACACGCTTCAGGCCAAGCTCTTAAGCGGCAACTCCGGCTATGACGTCGTGTATCCCTCCTCGACCTACATCGCCAAACAGATCGAAGCCGGCGTCTATCAGCCGCTCGACTGGTCGAAAATCCCGAACCGCACCAACCTTGATCCGGCCCTCATGAAAAAGCTCGCCGGCCAGGACCCTGGCAACCGCTTCGGGGTTCCTTATGTGTGGGGAACCGATGGCATCGTGCTAAATACCACGCGCGCGCGCGAGGTCCTAGGAGAGAAGGCCCGGCTGGACAGCTGGGATCTGCTCTTCAAACCCGAGCTCGTGAGCCAGCTGCACCGCTGCGGCGTATCCCTCGTCGACTCGGCCAGCGACGTCTTTCCTGTGGTCCTTGCCTACATGGGACGCAACCCCAACAGCAATGACCCGGCCGACTACCAAGCGGCCTATGAGCTCTTGCGCAAAATCCGTCCCTACATCGACCAGTTCAGTTCCACCTACTTAAACGACGTCGCCGGAGGCGATATGTGCGTGGCCATGGGATGGTCGGGCGACGCGGGCGTTATCCGGCGCCGCGCCATGGAGGCCCATCAGGGCTTCGAAATCCGCTATATCGAGCCCCGGGGCCAGACCGGCCTGTGGTTTACGATGATGGGCATACCCAAGGACGCGGAAAACAAGGAGAACGCGTACAAGTGGATCAATCACATGCTGGACATCAAGATTGCCGCAGCCATCACCGACACCATCACCTATCCCACGGCCGTACCCGCTGCAAAGGAGCTGGTCAGCCCGGATCTGGCGTCCGACAGGACGATCTTTCCGTCGGACGACACCATCGCAAGCTATTTCATCTTCGCGCCCATCGAGCCCAAGATCCTGCATCTCATCACCCGGCTCTGGCTCGAGTTCAAGGCCGACGACTGATGCGCCTTCGGCCTTGATTCAGGGATAATAACGAGCAACCCGATGAAATTAAAAGAGAACGGAACTCCGGTCGCAAGCGCTCTACGCGCGCAACCGGCGCGCGCAAAAACCCCAAAGGCCATGACCGCCTCCGACGCCCAAGCCAAGGACCGCAAGCCCGGCCGCACGCGCCATCACCGCGAATCGCCCGACGTCCGTCGCAAGGCGCTCATCCAGGCGACGATGCGATCGATCGCCAAATACGGCTACGCCGGCACGACGATCGGGAGGATTTGCGCAGAAGCCCAGGTCTCGCGCGGCCTCATCAACCACCACTTCGGAACCAAGGAGGAACTGATCCGCCAGTCGTACATGGAGCTGTGCGAGGAGTGGTCATTCCAGACGCGCGACATGCTGCTCGATACCCACTCGGACCCCGAAGAGAAGCTGCGCGCCATGATCAGAGTCAGTTTCGGGCCGACCGTATTCAAGCAGGACCACCTCGGAATCTGGGTGGGTTTTTGGAGCGTGATCGGGAAGTCACCGACCTTGAAAAAGCTCAATCGCGAGCTCTACAAGCAAGACCGCGAGACCTACCAGAAAGCGTTTGAGGAAATCGCAATCAAACTGGGCAAGACCATCGACTCCCGGCGCGCGGCGATCGCGCTGGGCGCGCTCATGGACGGTCTTTGGCTCGAGTGGTGTCTGGATCCCAAGGGCTTCACTCCAGAAGAGGCAGAGGGGGCCTGCATGGATCTGGTGACGCGCACGTTCGCCTGAACCCCCGCCAAAACGGATCGGTGCCGCTCTTACTTTCCGGATCTTTCGGCCCTGCTTGCCCCTGAAGCGGGCAGGCTCGGCTCGTCCCCGATCATCCGGATCACCGCATCGACTGCGACAGCGGACTGGGGCGTGACGATCAGTGGATTGACATCGAGCTCAATGAGGCGGCCCGCATGGGCAAGGGCAAAGTCCGCGATCTGGCCGACCGCATCGACGATGGCCGCCAGACAAGCCTTTGGCCGCCCTCGATATCCGTTCAGAAGCGGAAAGGCCCTAAGGCCTCTGAGGGCATGCTCGATCTCTTCGTGAGACGTCGGTAAAAGCAGGGTCACGGAATCAGCCAGCAATTCCACGAGGATTCCGCCAGCGCCGATGGTCAGAGCCAGGCCGAACTGGGGGTCTTGCGTGACCCCGACAATCAGTTCGGCCACACCCCCAGTCACCATCGTCTCGATCAGAAACCGGTCATAGCGATTTGAAAGTTCCCGGTGGGCCTCTCGGAGCTCATCTTCGTTGTGAAGATTCAGTCGCAAGGCACCCTGCTCGGTCTTGTGCGCCAACCCTTCGGAAAGCGCCTTCAAGGCCACCGGATATCCCAGTTCGGAGGCAGCTTCAACGGTGCTTTCGGCATCGTTCACGCAACGCCCGACCGGAATCGCCAGGCCCGATGCGCCCAGACGCGATTTGGCCGTGGCCTCATCGAGTAGGATCGCCGGGCCCGCTGGAAGCGGCGAGGCAGCGCGTAAGGACGGGCTCGCGAGCGCACGGGCCTTTGAGTTTGCCATGCGCGCGGCCGACGCGATCGCCCGGGCAGCATCCCGGATTCCCTGAAGCGGCGCGATTCCCGCAGCAAAGAGGCGCTCTGCGACCTCGGCTGGCATCAGTTCGGCGAGCGTGCTCACGACGACAGCGGCCCCAGCCCAATCGGCCGTGGCGGTGATGAAGGCGCGAGCCACCTGGTCCCATTCGGTCGACACCGCGTTGGCCGCGTCGGGAAAATCCAGGATCAGGACACACACATCGATCTCGGCTTGCAGCACCGAAGAAAAACAGGCCGAAAGCGCCTCCTCGTTGCCCCAGATATAGGTCTGGTAATCGAGCGGATTGTGGAGCGCGACATGTGACCCTAAGGTTCTCCTGAGTCCCTCCGTGACGGCTGGACCAAAGGGCGGAAACGTCAATCCCGAGGCCTCGCCTTGATCGGCCATGAGCAAGGCATCGCCTCCCGAACAGGAAACCGAGCCCACGCGCGCGCTTACCAGCGCGCCACAGGAGTGCAGCAGCTTTAGGGTCTCGAGAAACTCGGAAAGATCATGCGCGCGCGCGATGCAAAGGCGCTCGAAGAGCGCCGAGTAGAGCCGATCCGATCCCGCCAGCGAGCGCGTGTGGGATACGGCAAGTTCGGAGCCGACATCAGATGAGCCGACCTTCAAGACGACCAGGGGCACCCCTTTTTGGAGCGCCTTTTGGGCCACCGCGGCAAATGCCCTCACGTCGCTTAAGCCTTCGAGATAGACACCGATGGCCGTCACTCTCTCATCTTCCAAAAGCACCGCAATGCAGTCATGAATATCGGAGACCGCCTTGTTGCCGACCGCAATCATGTAGGCGATGGGCAGGTGGTGGCGCTGCATGGTGAGATTCAAGGCCACGTTGCCGCTTTGGGTCAGAATGGCAACCCCGCGCTCGACTTTCTGGCCTCCCATCGCGTCCGGCCAGAGCGCGCAACCATCCAGGTAGTTGATGACGCCATAGCAGTTCGGCCCGAGCAGGGCCATCGACCCTGCCGCCTCGACCAGCTCTTCCTGAAGCGCGATGCCTTCATTGCCGACTTCGGCAAATCCGGACGCATAACAGATGACGCCGGCTGCGCCACGCTGCGCCAGCGCGCGCACGAGCTCGATGGTGCTTTCGCGGGGAACCGCGATAAAAGCCGCATCGGGTGGAGCGGGCAGCTGGTCGACGTCGCGAAAGGCCGGGATGCCCTCGATCTGCGCGCGGCTGGGGTTCACCGGCCAGATCTCGCCCGCAAAGCCGATCTTCCAGCATTGGCGAATGACCTCGGCTGCAACATCGCCTCCGATGACGGCCACCGTCCTCGGCTGAAACAGGCGCTGTAGACGCGCGTGGCTCGATGCTTGATTCAAAGTGTCGTCGCGCACGATAGGAGTGGGGTGAGTGGTTCTAATGGACCTTGATCCCGAGCTCCTCTTCGATCTCGTGCTGGGTACGAAGGATCGCCTCGTGAAGGATGTCGAACATGCGGTCAATCTCGTCTTTGGTGATGACCAGAGGCGGTGAGAAGACGCACTGGTTCACGAGAGGCCGCACGAGAAGCCCCATCTCGTGACAGTGGCGATCGATTCGGGCACCCAGATCGGTGTCGAGTTCGAGGAGCCGCTCTTCGTTGCCTTCCTGCTCCAGGGTCTGCGTGACGGTGCATTCCACGCACCCCACAAGGCCCATGCCGCGCGCATCGAAGACCATCGGGATCTCGCTTAGCGCACGCAGCCGCCGCTGGAAATGCGGACTGACCTCGCGCACGTGTTCCAAGATCTTTTCCCGTTCGATGATTTCGATGCTCTTTAGTGCCGCCGCGCAACATACCGGATGTCCCGAGTACGTGAAACCGTGGCCGAAGCTCGCTCCGCGCGAGCGCTCACGGGACACCTCTTCGAACAGCCGGTCCGACACGAGGCACGCCCCGAGCGGCAGATAACCCGAGGTCAGACCCTTTGCGCAGATGATCATGTCCGGCTCGATCCCAAAGACGTCCTTGGACGCGAACCAGTGACCAAGACGCCCGAATCCGGTCACGACCTCGTCGGAGATATAGAGAACATCGTATTTCCGGCACACTTCCCAGCACCGTTTTAGATAGCCGTCCGGGGGCACGATCACGCCACCGGACGCCTGGATCGGTTCGGCGATAAAGGCACCCACGCGCTCGGGTCCGAGTTCCAGGATCTTGGTTTCCAGATCACGGACTTTCTCGTCGCAAAAAGCCTCGATGCTCATGCCCCTCGGGCGACGGGCCGGATTGACGTGAGGCAGCAGATGCGCCAGGGGAGATCCCACATCGAACCAGTTCTTCTCACGATCCTTGCCCGTTACGAGCGCAGCGAGGTAGGTACTGCCGTGGTAGGCGTTGGCGCGCGAGATGATGTGCTTCTTGCCGGCTCGGCCCTTCAGATTGTTGTAGAAATGAACGAAACGCAAGGCCGTATCGACCGCGGTTGAGCCTCCCGTGGTCAAGAACACATGGTTCAGATCGCCCGGCGCTAAGGCAGCCAGTCGGGCCGCGAGCGCGGCCGGCGGCGCGCTCGTGAGCGAGAAGGGATTCATGTAGGGCAGATCCATCACCTGTTGAGCGATGGCGTCGGCCATCTCGCGGCGGCCGTAACCGATCTGGACGCACCACATTCCGCCGGGTCCGTCGATCAGGCGCTGACCAAGCTCATCGTAGACGTAGATGCCTTCGGCCCGGTGGGCGATGGCCCGATTGGCGCGCCCGGCGTCGGGCAGGTACTCCCAGGGATGAAACCAGCGGCTGTTGTCGTCGTTTCGGATTTGTTCAAAATCGTGGGGCGGGTTCATCTTTGACTCCTCGTGACTAGGCCTGCGAAAGGCTCATTAGGATCTCGCGGTCGCGACGTCGCTCCCGCTTGAGCATGAAATGGTTGTTGACCACGACACCGATGGTCACCAATACGATGAAAAGCGTCCCGAGCGCGTTGATCTCGGGATTCAGACCGACCCGGGCGCGCGAGAAGACGACAATCGGAAGTAGCGTCGAGTCCGGCCCCGAGAGAAAGGCCGTCATGAGCACGTCGTCAATCGAGATCGTGAACGAAAGGAGCCAGCCCGACACCAGCGCCTGCGAGATCAGGGGCAGCGTGATGTCGAACCAGACGCGATGCGGCGTGGCTCCCAGATCGTAGGCGGCCTCATGGAGTGATTCGTCCAGGCTCGCAAGCCGTGCCTGGACAGTGATCGCCACGTAGGACACGCACAGCATGGTGTGCCCGATCCAGATCGTAAACAGGCCTCGTCGGGGCCAACCCGCCACCTCCTCGAGCGCCACGAAAAGCAGCAACAACGACAGTCCCTGAATGACTTCGGGAATGACGAGCGGGGCATTGATCATGCCGGTAAAGAGCGTGCGCCCGCGAAATCGTTGGTAGCGATTCAATACGTAACCGGCCCAGGTGCCCACGAACACCGCCGAAAACGCGGTGGCCACAGCGACCTCGAGGCTCGCCCATGCGGCCGAAAGGAGTTCCTCGTCTTCGGTCAGGGCGCGATACCACTTCAAAGAAAAGCCGCTCCATACGGTCACAAGCTTAGATTCGTTAAACGAGTAGATGACCACGCAAGTCGTGGGCAGGTAGAGAAAAAGAAACACCAGAACGAGATAGCTGTTGCCAAGAATCTTTCCGGATCTCATGTCGGAACCTCCATCTCCCTCTGGCGCAGGCGCTGGAACCAGGCCATCGGCAAAAGCAGCAAGAGCACCATGAGAACGGTAGCGGTGGAGGCGGCCGGCCAGTCGATGTCGACGAAGAAGTCGTCCCACATGACGCGCCCGATCATGAGCGAATTGGCGCCCCCCAGGATTTCCGGAATCACGTATTCGCCCACGGCCGGAATGAAAACCAGCAGCGAGGAGGCGATGATGCCGCGCCGCGACAAAGGCAGTGTGATGGTTAAAAACGCCTTCCAGGGCTTGGCGCCCAAGTCGTAGGCCGCCTCGATCAGGGTCATGTCCATCTTGACGAGATAAGCCTGCAGCGGCAGCATCAGATAGGGCAGATAGTTGTAGACCATCCCGATCATGAGGCCCCAGTTGTTGTGATAGAGCTTAAGCGGTCGATCGATCAGATGCGCCCAAAGGAGCACGTCGTTGATCGTGCCTTGGGTCTTCAAAAGACCGATCCAGGCGTACACGCGGATAAGGTAGCTCGTCCAAAACGGCAGCATGACCATCGTCAAGAGCAGATGACGCCGCGAGGGCTTGGCGCGTGCGATGAGATAGCACGCGGGATACCCGATCAAAAGACAGATCACGGTGGTAGCGAAGGCGACTTCCAGGGAAAATAGATAGGCCCCGATGTAGAGGCGATCAGTCAACACCGACGCGTAGTGCTCGAAATTGAGCACCACGCGCAGCGTCCCATCCTTGAGCTCGACCAGGTGGCTGTAGGGCGGAACGCTCATCTGGACACTGGCAAAACTGATCTTCAAGACCGCGATGAACGGCAGGAGGAAGAAGACCACGAGAAAAACGAAAGGCGCGCCGATGACGAGCGTGCGGCCGCGCGGCAAAAAGCGGGGCATGCGATGGGCGCGAGTCCGGTTCATGAGCCAAGCACCACAAGACTGTCGCTGTCCCAGCTCAGATGCACTGTGTCGCCGTAGTCGGGAGCGCGTTCCAGGGCCCTGACCGCCAGCCGGGAAAGGTCGACCGCGAGCATGCGCCCCCCCGCCAAACGGATGTAGTAGAGGGTATAGCTGCCCATATAGGCGTACTGCTCGACCTTGCCCACCGCCCGATTGGTTTCTTGCCCGTTGGGGCGATACGACAGGTTGATGCGTTCCGGTCGCAGCGAAATCTGCGCCGCGTGTCCGGCGCGCGCATTCATGGGGTTGTTGACCTCGAGCGCAGTCTCGAGATCGGCCGATTGGAAAAGGCGCGACTCGTCTTCTAGCAGAGTCGCCGAAAACAGGTTCGTCGAGCCGATGAATTCGGCAGCGAAGGGCGAAGTCGGCGCCTCATAGACTTCGTTGGGCGTTCCCATCTGCACGATCGCGCCTTCGCTCATCACGGCGAGCCGGTCGGCCATGGTCATGGCTTCTTCCTGATCGTGCGTGACCATGATGCAAGTCACGCCCACCTGGTAGAGGATGTTGCCCAGTTCGAACTGGGTCTTCTGGCGGATCTTCTTGTCGAGCGCCGACATCGGCTCATCCAGAAGGAGCAGCTTGGGCCGTTTGACGAGACTGCGCGCCAGTGCCGCGCGTTGCTGCTGGCCTCCCGAGAGCTGATGCGGTTTGCGGCGCGCGTATTTTCCCATTTGCACGAGATCCAACGCGGATGCAACACGGTCCTTGATCTCGGCCTTTCCCACGCCCTCCCGCTTGAGGCCATAAGCGGCGTTCTCCTCGACGGTCATGTGCGGAAAAAGCGCGTAGGACTGGAACATCATGTTCACCGGGCGCTGGTAGGCGGGCCGATGGGTCACGTCTTCACCGTCGAGCAGGATCCGGCCGGAGTCGGGTACGACGAGCCCGGAGATCAGACGCAAGAGCGTCGACTTGCCACAGCCCGAACTTCCCAAAAGCGCGAAAATCTCGCCCTTGCGGATGGACAGGTTCACGTGGTCGACCGCAACCGCACCCCCGAATTGCTTGAAGACGTCGATGATCTGCACGAAATCAGGCTGCGCGTTCGCCGGAGCCGTCTTGTTGGGGCGCAGTGCTTCGTTTGTCATGGCATCAGGAACCGGGCGGCCACCCTCATCACGCATCGCATCGGACTCGCGATGACTCCCCGGATGCTCGGGAAGGGCGTCCCCAGCTCCTGGGAACGCCAGTCGTCGATGTTAGCCGATCAGGGTGTCCACGCCTCGCTTCAAAAGACTGCGCGCAATAATGAGGCGCTGGATCTCGCTGGTACCTTCCCAGATCCGGTCGACCCGCAATTCGCGATAAAAACGCTGCGCCGCATTGCTGCGCAGATAGCCACGCCCACCGAAGATCTGCACGACGCGATCGGCAACCCGATTGGCCATCTCCGAGGCGGTCAGTTTGGCCATCGAGCAATGCGTGTGAACCAAGGGCAACGGCTCACCCCTGTCCTGCATGGCCGCAGCTTCGTACGTCATCAGGCGCGCGCCCCAGAGTTCGGTCAGACTGTCGGCGAGCATCGCCTGGATCAACTGGTACTGCGCGATCGGCTGACCCGAGACGACGCGCTTTTGGGCGAAATCGGTCGCCATCTCGATCAGGCGCGCTGCAGCGCCGCAGCAGCGCGCAGCGATCATGAGGCGCTCGCGGCGAAACCAGCTTTGGGTGAAACCCATGCCTTCGCCAGGTTGCCCGATCCGGTTTGCCTCGGGCACACGCACGCCTTCGAAGCGATAGGTCGGATGGTGCGAGGAATAGGTATGCCCAAAGAGCGGATTGTCCGTCATCTCGATGCCGGGCGTATCCTTGTCCACAAAAAAGAGTGCGTGCTGGCCCTCTCCCGCGGGGTCCTGCACGACGGCCTGCAGGAACAGGAAGTCGGCCTTGTTGGCGCTCGTGACGAACCATTTTTCACCGGTAATGACGTACTCCCCGTTCTCGAGCGTGGCGGTCGTCGCAATCGCATTGGGATCCGAACCCGATTCGGCCTCGGTAATGGCATAACATTCGCGGCGCTTGCCGGCCATCATCGGCCGGACGTAGCGCTCGATCTGATCAGCACTACACGCTTCGAACATCCATGCATGCGCCTCGGGCACGCTCCAGCACAAGGCGTTGGTGACCCGGCCCAGTTGTTCCCAGATCACGACCTGATCGAGCAGCGGCAGCGCCAGTCCGCCCTGTGAGATGGGGGCATCGATCCGGCTTAATCCCAGCTCGAGTCCGAGCCGTTTTTGACGGGCCGCGACCTCGGGCGAGACGACCCCCTCGTGAAACTCGGCCTCCTCTTCGTAGGGTATGAGTTCCTCCTCGGCGTAGGCGCGTGCTTTGCGTTGCCATTCGAGGGTTGCAGCTGATAACGGATAGGCCATGCGTTTTCCTAGGTTCCGGGGCCAGGACATCGACAATTCAAGGCATCCCCATGTCGTGAGCCCGTTTTTATTGAACGGTAATACAAAATAGATTCGGGCGCAATCAGGTTGCATCCGAAGTCGCGGGCACCACGGAGAATTAAGCCCCTGCGATGGGCGTCGCATTTGAATTCCGAACGGACCGTCGGCAGGCCAACGGCTCACTCAAACAATGCCCTGGCGAAGCGGCGGTCAACTCGTAATCCGCGCACTTCCGGCGAAAGTCAGCGGCCACTTCGCCGGGCCTTTTCCGGCCCGTATTGAACAACCGTATACCAAATTGCTAAACGATTGTACAATAGCAAAAAGACACCCTCAGACAGCCGCCCTGGCTGGCGGCGAGGTCCAACGATGACGAGGTCCGCAGTGGAGAAGCACTTTGACGCAATCGTGGTCGGAGCCGGGCATAACGGCCTGGTCACGGCAGGCTACATGGCGCGTTCGGGGCTCAATGTCCTCGTTCTCGAGCGCAAGGGCTTCGTCGGTGGCGCAGCGGTCAGCACCAAGCTCTACGGGGATTTCACGTATTCGAACTGTTCCTACGTCTGCAGCCTGTTGCGCCCCGAGATCATGCGCGCCCTGGAACTCCCCCGCTACGGACTGCAGGTCATTCCCTATGAGGGTGGGGGCACTTTCATGCGCAACGGCGATCACTTCGCCACCTACACCAATCACGACGCCATGCGGCGCGAAATCGCGCGCCACTCCAAGCGCGACGCCGAGGCCTACGACCGCTACTCGCGCGATGTCATGCGCCAGTGCAAGTTCATCAAGCCGCTTCTCATGCGCACGCCGCCGGATCCGACCTCGTTTCGACCACGCGATCTGATGGAACTGGTCTACCTGGGTCAGCGCTTTCACCGCCTGGGTGATGCGCGCATGTACGACACGATCCGCTTCTATACGATCAGCGCCGCGGATTTCCTGGACGAATACTTCGAAAGCGACATCGTCAAGGCGCATATGGGCGGCACGTCCATCATCGGAACCGCACTCGGACCGCACTCGCCGGGCACGGCCTATGTCCTGTTGCACCATTACATGGGCGACATTGACGATTCGGTGGGCGCATGGGGTTTTGCGCGCGGGGGAATGGGGGCCGTCTCCAATGCATTGCGTGCCTCGTTCGAGGCCCATGGCGGCAAGGTACGCACCGACTCCGAAGTCGAAAAGATCCTGGTGCAAGGCGGACGCGCCCAGGGCGTGGTGCTCAAAGGCGGCGAGGAGATCCGGGCGTCCACCGTCGTCTCGAACATGGACGTCAAGCGCACCTTCTTAAATACGGTCGAGGCGGGCGATCTTCCCCGTGAATTCGTCGACGCGGTCCGGAACTTCAAGATCCGCGGCTCCTCCGGAAAGCTCAATATTGCGCTCGATGGCCTGCCCAGCTTTCCGGCCTTTCCCAAGGATTCGCCTTGCATCCGAGGCGACTTGCACATCACCGATTCACTGGACATGGTCGAGCGGGCCTACGACGACTGGAAGGCTGGCAAGTGGTCGCAAAAACCCTACGTCGACATGCTCCTGCCATCCCTCATCGATCCCACCATGGCGCCCGACGGGAAGCACTACATGACGGTCTTCGTGCAGTACGCGCCCTACAAGCTTGCCGAAGGGGAGTGGAACGCAGAGCGGCGCCAGGCGTTCGGTGACACCGTCATCAACGCGATTGCCGAGCACAGCCCCGACTTCAAAGACAAGATTCTGCATGCGGAGATCCGTTCGCCCTGGGATATCGAAAACGAGGTCGGGCTGACCGAAGGCAACATCTTCCAGGGTGAACTCACCATGGACCAACTCCTCTTTAACCGGCCAATCCCCGGCTATGCCCAGTATCGATCTCCCATCAAAGGTCTCTACATGTGCGGCTCGAGCACGCACCCGGGCGGAGGCGTCATGGGCGCACCGGGAGCCAACGCCGCCCGCACCATTCTTGGGGACCTCAAAAGGGTGGTCCATTCATGAGCGCGTCCTACGATCACATCATCATCGGCGCCGGACATAACGGTCTGGTGTGTGCGGCCTTGCTGGCCCGGCGCGGGCGCAGCGTGCTCGTCCTCGAAGCGGCGAACGAGGTCGGGGGCATGGCGGTCACGCGTGAATTCGCTCCGGGATTTAAGGTCTCGGCCTGCGCGCATTTTCTGGATGCGCTTCCCAAAGCGCTCATCGATTCGCTCGCGCTCGAAACGCATGGCCTCCGATTTGCGGCACGCGATCTTGCGACCTGTGCCCTGAACTTGGACGGCGCACCCGTCATCCTGGCAAAGGGCAAGGTCGACGGCGTGAGCGTGGAAGACCAAAACGCCTACACCCGGTTTCGCGCCCGGATGTCGCGCTTTACCCGGGTCATGGGCGAGGCCATGGAGATGGAGCCGTTTGACGTCTCGCTGCCGTCATGGCGCGAGCGGAGTGCGGCGCTCAAGCTGGGCTGGAAGCTGCGAACCCTCGGCCAGCGTGACATGCGCGAATTCATGCGGATCGTCGGCATGAATGCCTACGATCTTCTCACCGAGACCTTCGACTCGACGCTGCTGCGAGGAGCACTCGCCCTGGATGCGAGTCTGGGCGCCGAATACGCGGCACGTTCGCCCGGGACGGTACTCACCCTCTTGTACCGATTGGCCAACGAGGAGCGTGCCGGTCTTTCGGGCGCTGCCCAGCCCCTGGGTGGTCTTGGCGCCGTCACGGCTGCCTTGGCCGCGGCGGCTCGCGCGGCGGGCGCCGACATTCGAACGGGCGCGCGCGTGGCACGCATCAGTGTCCAAGGCGATCGTGCCACCGGCGTCGTGCTGGAGTCCGGCGAGACCATCACGGCAGGCTCGGTCATCTCCAATGCGGATCCCAAGACGACTTTCCTAAAGCTCCTGGGTCCGGAGCATCTGGACACGGACTTCGTTCGCCGCATCGATCACTTTCGTGCGCGGGGCCTGGTCGCCAAGCTTCATCTGGCCCTCGACGCCCTGCCGTCCTTCAGAGGCGTCGACGCGATAACCCAGGCGGGCCGGCTTCTCATCTCGCCCTCGATGGACTATCTGGAACTCGCCTACAACCCTTCCAAGTACCGCGAGATTCCCGACAAGCCGGCCCTTGAGATCAGTCTGCCTAGCATCAACGATCCCGACCTGGCACCCAAGGGCCAGCATGTGCTCTCGGCCAATGTCCTCTTCGTGCCCTACGACCTGGGTCCGGATCCGACAGAAGCCCGTAGCCGCCTCATGCACAACGTGCTGGCGACACTCGAGGCCTATGCGCCTGGCATCGGCCAACACATCCTCTTTGGGGAACTGCGTACGCCCCTGGATCTGGAGCGCGAGTTCAACGTCTCTGGGGGCCATTGGCATCACGGCGCCCTGGCCTTTGACCAGTTTTTCTTCACGCGACCGGTTCCCCAGGCGGCCAAGTATGCAACACCCTTGCCGGGTCTTTATCTGTGCGGTGCAGGAAGTCATCCTGGAGGGGGCGTTGCGGGCGTGGCCGGACAGAACGCGGCGCGCAAGGTGCTAGAAGGAGAGAGCTAAGATGCAAGCCAGGAGCAACCAGCGCGCGCACTATCTGCGCCCGCTTTTGACGACGCCTTTTTTTGAGCGCAGCCAGTACCTCGTCGAGACCGATACCTTCGTTCCTTGGGCAGGCTATTCGACCCCGGACGTCTACTCTTCGGTCGAGCAGGAGTACTTCGCGATCCGCAACTCGGCTTCGGTATTCGACTTAACGCCGATGATCAAGTATCACATCACGGGACCCGATGCCGAACGCTATCTGAACCGGCTCATTACGCGCGACGTCTCCAAGCTCAGGATCAACCGCGTCGCCTACACCGTCTGGTGCAACGAGGCCGGGCACGTGATCGACGACGGCACCGTGTTTCGCTTCGGGCAGAATGAATTTCACCTGTGCACCGCCGAGCGCCAACTCGACTGGTTTCTGGATTCGGCCATCGGCTTTGACGTCCAGGTCAAGGAAGTCACCGAGGAGATCGCAGCGCTTGCCCTGCAGGGTCCCACCACCTGCGCCATACTGAAAGCGATGGGACTGGCTGGCGTTGAAAACCTGAAGATGTTCGAGATGGGTCATTTCCAGTTCGCCGACAAGCCCCTCATGGTCTCGCGCACCGGGTTTACAGGCGATCTGGGCTATGAGCTTTGGATTGCGCCAGAGGCGGCGGTGGCACTTTGGGATCGACTCATGGAGGTCGGCGCGACTCGCGGCATTCGCGCCATCGGCTACCAGGCCCTGGAGATGGCGCGAATCGAGGCGGGCTTTCTGTTGCCCAATGTCGACTTCATCTCCGCTGCGCAGACCATCCGGCTCGGTCGAGAATCGACCCCGTTCGAGCTCAGCCTCGATTGGCTGGTTGCGCTCGAGAAGGGACACTTCAATGGCCGGCGCGCGCTCTTGAAAGAGAAGGAACAGGGTTCGGCACGGCGCCTTTTGGGAATCGAGATCACCGGAAAGAAACCCGCCAGCGGCTCTTTGGTCTACGCCGACAAGGAGGGCGAACGCCAGGTCGGTGAAATCAAATCGGCGATGTGGTCGCCCACCTGCAAGCGCAATATCGCATTGGCGATGATCGAGGCGCCCCATTTTGTTCGCTTAAGCGAATTCTGGGTCGACATCTACGTCCATCGTGAGTTGAAATGGGACCGGAGAATGGAGCGCGCCTGGCCCGTCGAGCGCCCGTTCTACGCGCCGGAGCGCCGCAAGACCACGCCACCGCCTGACCGGTAGGCGCCAAGGACCGCTCCGATCCACAGAAAGACGTCTTCAAGTTAGCCCCCAAAGGAAGCGACATGCACGACGCGCAATCCACCGCCCAGTACACCGGTCCCGGGCCCGGACGCGAGAGTCTCAGAATCGCGTTTGAATCCTATCGGCCAGGCTATGCCCTGCCCCGGACTTTCTACAAGGACCCCGCGATCTTCCAGCTCGACATGCGCCATTTCGCCATGGCCCATTGGCACTGCGTGGGCCACGCGAGCATGGTCCCCCATCCGGGCGACTATTTTGTCGTCGAGCTCGCGGGCGAATCGGTCGTGATCCTGCGCGGTGCCGACCACGAAATCCGCGCCCTTTTGAATGTGTGCCGGCATCGTGGCTCCAGAGTGTGTACGGAGAAGGCGGGCACGGCAAAAAATGGCCTTCTCGTGTGTCCTTACCACGCCTGGACCTACGGACTGTCCGGAGAATTGGTGCGCGCCCGCATGACGCCCGAGGCGTTCAACAAGGATGACTTTGGACTGAAACGCGTCCCCCTTTCGATCTGCGAGGGCGTCCTCTTTATCACCTTCGCCGAAAACCCCTTGGGGTTTGCCAACGTGGAGGCCTCTTTCGGCCACGCCGCACGGATCTACGGATGGTCGCGTGCGAAAGTGGGTGCGCGCCGGCATTATTTGATCAGCGCCAACTGGAAGCTCGTCACCGAGAACTACCAGGAGTGCTATCACTGCGGACCGGCGCATCAGGAATACGCCCGACGTCACGTGTTCGCACGACCCGAGGCGCAACGCGAAGCTCCTGATCTGGCGATGCACGAGCGCGATGCCGTCCTCGGGCTTCCTCTGGCCGACATCGACTATTACGCGGCCGACGCCCAGCCCGGTCAGGAAAGCGCCGATTGCTGGCGCTCGGCCTTGATCGACGGCTATGTGACGGGCAGCCGGGACGGCAAGCCCCTGGCACCTCTCATGGGCGAGTTTCGAGGCAAGACCTACGACGGCGGCCTGTCGTTTCTGGACGTCGGCCCGACGTCGAATTTTCTGGCCTACCCGGACTATGGCCTCATCTACCGCACCATTCCGCTGTCGGTCGACCAGACGGGATTCGAGCTCATCTGGCTCGTCGACGCCGATGCCATCGCGGGGCAGGACTACCGGGAAGAAGATCTGGTGTGGATGTGGGATTACACGAGCGTCGAGGACAAAAAGATCATCGAACTGAACCAGGCCGGCGTGAATTCGGCTTTCTTCGAGCCGGGCCCGTATACGCCCATGGAGACCGACGCGTGCCGCTATGTCGACTGGTACATCGCCGCCATGCGCGAAGTCCTGGAAGGCGGCAAATAAATTGACCGGCCCCCTTTGGCCCGCCCGGGGCTTTCCGGCAGCCCGGCCGCGCCCGTGCGGGATAGGCGAGCCATCCTTCTCCAAACTGTAAGTTCTTCATCCGAAGCGAGTCTGCCCCATGGAATCCCAAGCCCACCTCTTTTTGCAGCGCGATGCCCGCCCCACCATCGAAGTCGACTCGCCCTGGCCTGGACGCGCCATCGCGGGCGAGCCACACACGATTACGCTCAACAGCTACGCCTCGTCGGACGGCAAGCTCCTCATGGGCATCTGGCAGTCCACCCCGGGCACATGGGCGATCGATTACGCGGACTGGGAGTACTGCCATTTTCTCGAGGGTCGTTGTGTCATCACGCCCGAAGGAGGGTCTCCGGTCGAGCTGAAGGCGGGCGACGTCTTTGTGGTGGAGCCCGGCTTAAAGGGCACCTGGGAAGTCCTTGAGACCGTGCGCAAGTACTACGTCTTCGCCCTCTCCTAGAAGGGCAACCGCTTCATTGCCACGCCCTCGTGCCCATTTGGATACTCCGCGATGACTCAAGAATACATTCTGACCCTCGCCTGCCCCGACCGGGTGGGCATCGTGCATGCCATCTCCGGACTGCTTGCCGAGGCTTCCTGCAACATCGAAGACAGCGCCCAGCACGCCGACCGGGACACCGGCATGTTTTTCATGCGGACCCATTTTTCAGGCGGAGCCGTTGAGCGTTCCGAACTGGAAAAGCGCATCGGAGTGGTCGCCCAGCACCTCGCCATGCAGTGGCAACTGCACGACGCCCATCATCGCCCAAGAGTGCTGCTCATGGCCTCGCGCATTGGTCACTGCTTAAACGATCTTCTCTATCGCTATTCCTCGGGCCTCCTAGCCGCCGACGTGCGCGGCGTGGTCTCGAACCATCCCGACTTTGAGGCCTTAACGCGCGCCCACAACCTGCCCTTCTACCACCTTCCCGTCGCCAACGAGAACCGGGCCGTTCAGGAAGCGCGGCTGCTCTCTTTGATCGGCTCGGAGTCGATCGAATTGGTCGTTCTCGCCCGCTACATGCAGGTTCTCTCGCCTTCTTTGTGCAGAACTCTGGCCGGCCGCTGCATCAATATCCACCATTCGTTCCTGCCCAGTTTCAAGGGCGCAAAGCCCTACGCGCAGGCCCATGCGCGGGGCGTCAAGCTCATCGGTGCGACCGCCCATTTCGTGACGGAAGATCTCGACGAGGGACCCATCATCGAGCAGGATGTCGCCCGCGTCGATCACGGGTACTCGGCCGAACAGATGACCGCCGCTGGCCGCGATGTGGAGAGCGTGGTCCTCTCGCGCGCGGTGACGTGGTTCGTCCAACGGCGCGTCTTGCTCAACGGCAACAAAACCATCGTCTTTCGATAAATCGCCCGCTACGGGGCAACTCCGGCATCGCCGATGCTGCCGAGGGCGGGAATCGGACCCTTGGCGTCGTTCTCCCAGCCCCCGCCCAGAGACTTGTAGAGCGCCACGAGATCGATACTGACCTGCGCGTTCAATTGCGCAAGCTGTGCTTCCTCTTGCTCTAGCTGCTGCTCGGCGTTGAGCACCGTCACAAAGCTCGTCAGGCCATGGCGGTAGCCGTCCTGGGCGAAGTCGAGTGTGCCGCGATTGGCGAGCACCGCCGTCTGGATCGCGTCGCGCCGACTCTGGTCGTTGGCATAGGCCGAAAGGGCGTTATCGACATCCTGAAGTGCGGTGAGAACCGCTTTTTCGTAGGCCAAAAGCGCCCCCTCCTGCTGCGCCTTGGCCGACCTGACATTGGCCTCGAGTGCGCCTCCCTGAAAAATCGGAAGTGAAATACTGGGCGCCAAGGACCAGAAGTTGTTGTCCCAGCGAGTGAGATATCGCGGCTTGAATGCGCGAAACCCGTCCTGGGCCGACAACGAGATATCCGGAAAGAGCCCGGCGATTGCCACGCCCGTCTCGGCAGTCGCCGCGTGGAGATTGGCCTCGGCCATCCGTACATCGGGTCGCCTGCGGGCCAGTGACGCCGGCACCCCCACCGGGACGACGGATGGCACCGGCGGCACACCGTCGTGGCTCTCGAGCATCGCATCCAGGCTTCCCGGGATCTCCCCGGTCAGCACCGCTAAGGCATTGCCGGCAGCGGTGATCTGATTCTCGTACTGCGGCAGATTCGCCTCGACGGCGCTTAACTGCGCGCGCGCGGACTCCACGTCCGTTCGGCTCGCCAATCCGTAGCGATTGCGGCTGTCGGTCAACCGAAAGATCTCGCGCGCGTCGTCGATCTGCCTTTGGGTCAGATCCCGCAGCACCTGGGCACCCCGGAGCTGGAGATAGGTCTGTGCGACCTCCGCTTCCAGGGATACCAGGGCATCGTTGCGGCTTTCGATCGCGCTTTGATTCTGTGCCTCGGCGGCCTCGGTCGTGCGCCGCACGCGCCCGAACAGATCGAGCTCCCAGGACGCATCGAATCCCCATTGAAACAGACTCACCGGTTGCTCGATCTCCTTCTCGATCGACTGGGCGGTGGGCGACGAGGTGAGACTGCCGAAGGAGGAACCCTGTTCCTCGAGGAGCCCCTTGGCCCCAAGCTGCTCGCGTGTATAGCGCGCATTGCCGTCCAGGTGGGGAAGGCCCTGGGCACGCGCCTCTTGCACCTGGGCGCGTGCCGAGATGATGCGTTGCACCGCGGCTTTCAGGTCGAGATTGCCTTTGACCGCCTTTTCGATCAGCTCTTCTAAGACCGCATCGTTGAAGGTCTTCCACCAGCGCGGATCCGGATCGGATTGGGTGTCGAGGGCCGAGACCCGCGCGCCTTCGTGGTCCGGTGGTTCTGCCGGCCTTGCGGAACGATCCGGCCAGCCGCCAGGAGGACTCGACGCCGGAGTCTCGAAGTTGGGACCGACGGCCGTGCACGCGACCAGGCCCGCAGCCGAAATCAGACCTCCGAAAATCCGAAGGCGCATCAAGAAGGGCATCCGCGGATCCATGCTAGTGCGCGCCCGGGCCCCCGGCCGCCTTGACCGGGGAAAAGAGGAAAGTGAACGGGATGAATGCCCAGGCAAAGAGGGCACAGGCGGCAAAAACGTCCAGATAGGCGAGGATCGCAGCCTGCGTCAAGAGCGACTGGTAGATCGTTCCCATCGCCGTCTGGATGGGGTCGCCCACGGTTTGTCCGATATCCCTGACGGCAGCGGCAATGCTGGAAAGCGTGTTGTTATAGGCGGACGACAAGGGGGTCAGATGCTCCGAAAGATAGGCCATGTGGACCTGCGTTCGCGTCGTGATGAGCGCGGTCGACAAGGAGATGCCGATGGAGCCTGCGACATTGCGAAACATCGTAAAGAGCGCCGCCCCGTCCCCGTTCAGGTAGCGCGGCAGGGTCAGATAGGTGAGCGTGCTTGCCGGAACGAAAAGAAAGCCGATGGCAATCGACTGGGCGCTGCGCATGAGGACCAGGGTCTTAAAGTCGATATCCGGCACGAGTGTGTGCGAATACATGAGCGCCACGCCCAGGAGAAAAAAGCCGGCCGTCAGGATGTAGCGGGTCTGCACATAGGGCATGACCCGCTGGATGAGCGGGATGAGAAGCACGATGCAAATCGCCCCCGGAGACAGCACCAGACCGGACAGGGTGGCGGTATAGCCCAGATGCTGCTGGGCCAGTTGGGGAATGAGCACGGCGCTCGCGTAGAGGATCATGGCAAACGTGCCGATGGTCGCGCAGCCCAAGGCGAAATTCCGGTCGGCAAGACAGCGCAGGTCCAATACCGGTTTTTTGGCGTAGAGAAGCCATAGCACCGCGCCCACGATGCCCAAAGCGGCCAAGACCGCGAAAGTCCGAATGAAAGGCGAGGAGAACCAGTCGTCATCTTCCCCGCGATCGAGCATGACCTGCAGGCACCCCAGACCCAGGGCGATAAGGCCGATGCCGATGAAATCGGTACTGACCCGCGCCGTGGCTTTTTCCCAGGGGGGATCCTCCACCCATTGCATGACCGCAATCACCGTGAGGACGCCCACCGGAACATTGATGAGAAATACCCAGCGCCAGGTGAAGTTGTCGGTGATCCAGCCGCCGAGCGTGGGCCCGAGGACGGGTGCGACGACAGTCGCAATCGCCGTGACCGCAAACGCCTTGCCGCGCTCGGAAGGCTGGAAGGTGTCGAGGATGATGGACTGCTGCGAGGGCTGCAGTCCGCCGCCGAAGAAGCCCTGGAGGACCCGAAAGACGATGAGCTGCCAAAGGCTCGTTGCGATCCCGCACAGAAACGAGCAGACGGTGAACGCACCGATGCACACGAGAAAATAGCGCTTGCGACCAAAGCGCCGCGCGAGAAACGCCGAAATCGGCAGCACGATGCCATTGGCCACGAGGTAGGAAGTCAAAATCCAAGTCGCCTCGTCGTAGCTGGAGGAGACGGTCCCGGCAATATGCGGCAGGGCGACGTTCACGATGGTCGTATCGAGGACCTCCATGAATGCGGCCAGCGTCACCGTTACCGCGATGACCCACGGGTTGGCCCTGGGGCGCCAGCGGCCCGGTTGCGCGGTTGGCTGCGCGTCGCTCACGGCAGATTCACGATCGGAGTCACCGAGATTCCGAGGGGGATCGGGACCTTCGGATCGATGCCGTGATCGATGACGATCTTCACCGGGACGCGCTGGACGATCTTGACGAAGTTGCCCGTCGCGTTCTCAGCGGGAAATGCCGAGAAGCGCGAGCCGCTGCCCAGCTGGATCGAATCGACATGGCCCGAGAGCCTCAAAGACGGATAGGCGTCGACCTCGATGCGAACGGCATTGCCCACGCGCATGCGATCCAGCTGCGATTCCTTGAAGTTGGCCGTCACCCAGATCTCGGTGGTCACGAGCGCGAACAGCGCGGTGCCCGCCTGGACGAAGGAACCTAACTGGACGTTGCGGCGCGTCACCCAGCCGTCGGCGGGGGCCCGCAATTCACAGTACGATAAAGTGAGATTGGCCGAATCGAGCTGGGCCTGGGATTGATCCACCTGAGCCATGCGCTCGGCCACCGCGGCGCGCACCTGTCGCAGCTGCTCGGGCACCTCCTTGGCGACTTTGACCTGGGCCTGGGCATTGGCCACGTTGGCTCGCGCGCTGGTCTGTTGCGCATCGGCGGCATCGATGTTTTCCAACGTCGTCGCACGTACATCCACGCCGTGCTGGCGCGCATGCGTGGCATCGGCCTGCATGAGGTTCGCTTTGGCCGAGGCTTCCTGGGCACGCGCCTGGGCGAGCTGCGCCGGAAATTGGACCTCGGCGACGGCCAGTTGCGAACGCGCGCTTTCGAGCTGCGCGCGAGCGAGCTCGAGCGCGGCCTGAGCCTGCTCGACAGCCGCCTGCGCATCGCGCGGATCGATCTTGAGCAGGAGGTCGCCCTTATGCACAAAGACGTTATCGTTGATGCGCAGATCGACGACGTAGCCCGAGACCTTGGGGGCGATCGTGACGACATTGCCGTCGGTGTAGGCATCGTCGGTCGTCGCCTCGTTTCGGTGTCCCAGCCAGTAGAAGAGCGCACCGATGGCCAGGATCACCACCACGGCTGCGATGATGAAAAGCGGCTTCTTTCCCGGAGGTTTTCGCTTCGGGCCCTCATCACGAGCGTCCTGGGCCTTGGCCTTGTTGTCAGCCTCATCGGGCTGGCTCGCCGGGGGCTTCGATGCAGGAGCGTCACTTTGGGACCTGTCGCCCGATCCGACAGCCTTGTCCTTCCCCGCGGGCCCGTCTGGGTTCTGAGGCTCTGTCATAGTTCTCGTTTTGCGTTGGGTGGCTCGAAGGAGAGCAAGTTACATTCCCCCCGATTGCGATGCGGCCATTCGCGCGTATTCCAGAATGTAGAACGAAACCCGAAGGCGGCAATCGCCTGAACTGGGATCCCCAATGAACCCAAAACGTCCAGAGGATTGGCGCCGGGCGTCTAACAACGACGGACCGTTTTCAATTTAGAACAGAGCGATGAGACCGGCCTAAAGTTCCGATCGGGCGCGCAACTCAGGATGAAATGCGAACCGATGCCGGGGAAGCGCATCACGGAATTGAGGGTCCGAGTCGAACCGGGCCAGGTGCTCATCTAGTCCACGACCGCCAGATAGCGGACCTGATTTCGCCCCGAGCGCTTGGCCTCATAGAGCGCCTTGTCGGCGAGTTCCACCAGGCGCATCGGTGCTAGCGTGTCATCCATCACCGCGCTCGTGACGCCCACGCTAACGGTCACCACACCCAGCGGACTTTCGAGGTTTTCCAGGCGCAGCGCCTCGACCACGCCGCGCAGCCGCTCGCCCACGGCCTGTGCACCATTGGCATCGGTATCGCGCAAAAGGGCAATGAATTCCTCTCCGCCGAAGCGCGCAAACACATCATGGGCGCGCACGAGCGATTGCTGGAGAACGCGAGCCACATCGCGCAGGCACGCGTCCCCTGCCGAATGACCGTAGCGGTCATTGAGGAGCTTGAAATAGTCGAGATCGATCATGAGCACCGCCAGCGGCTCGCCCGTGTGCCGCTCCGTGCGCCAGGCCCGCTTTAACGCCTCGTCGAGAAAGTGGCGATTTGGAACACCGGTGAGCGCATCGGTCCATGCGATGGCCCTAAGGGCCGTGCGTTCCTTCTGCAGCGAATCCTCGCGCTCGATATGGCTGACCTGAGTCACGGTATTGCGCAGACCGTATCCAAACACCGAGATCAGAATTCCGGCGGCCCCCAGGCTGTAGTCAATGCGGATGAGGGCCAGCGCGATGATCAGCAGTGCGCCGGCCAGGATCATCGGGCTTGCGCTACGCACGCTGCGCACGATGCTCAGGTGCGCTCGTCGGCCGGGTCGCTCTTCCGGGTTTCGCAATGCCATGGTCGCAAGAAGAGCAAACGAGATCGTGATGGCCGAACTCAGTTCCGGGCCGATGGCCGGGTCGCCGGCCAAGAAGTGGTCGTTGTAGAAGACGAGTCCAAGATAAACCAGGGCGTATATCGACAGCGACCGAAACAAATTGGCCTCGGAGCTGTCCTCGGCGCCATACCAGCGAATCAGAGAGCACGCCGCGATGTAAAGGTTCTGGGCATCGAGCAGCCAGATCAGATAGGTCGTTCCCGCTTCCTGGGGGCCACTGCGCGGTGCAATCATCGACCAGGTCAGAAGGAAATACGCGTAGCCCAGCGTGAGAGCGATGAGCGCGTCGATGCTGCGCACCAGATAGCGCCCGATCGGGCGCCAGTCGCTGGCCAGTAGATAGGTCGTCGGTACGGTGGCAATGGCGAATGCCAGCATGCTTTCGCGATACATCTCGGCCGAATGCCCAAGGATCCACTCCTGCCAGAGATTGACGAACGCACCCAGTCCCCACAAGCCGAGCGCGAGCGCCAAAAGGCGCCAACCCAGCCGCGCACCGCCCGACTCGAGACGCGCGCGCCACAGCATGCAGCCGGCGGCAAGCAGGGGTCCGGCGACCATGGAAATATAGGCGGCCGGCCCCGACACCGAGGGCAGAAAAAACAGAACCAGAAACTGGAGGACAAGAAACGCGACAGGCAGGGTGACCGGCATGAATGCGATCGACCTGATCCGGTATGTCGTCACTTTGCGTGCAAGAACACTCGCGGTCTCTACAAGCGCGCCGTAGCTGGGCATAGCCCGAAGTTTAACTCACAGATCCGCAAGATCCATTTGTAACATGAGCGAGTTGGCTCGGAGAGGAAGCACGCATCACCTCGACCGACTCCCGCAATCGCAGCCGCCTTGCGCTAACGCTTTTACGGTCGCATCGCTTGCCCCTTCCTCGACTGATCCCCACAGCGTGGGCTCGCATGCGATGGTCGTCCGTTGTCGGGTCACGCTTGACTTCAGTTGCTTCGCGCATCGGGTCGCGCTCGACCACTTAGCGCAAGAGGAAAGTGGACCGAGCTCACGGTCGGCACGGCGTCCTTCGTTAACGACTTCGATGGACAAGCGAAGGCTCGGATTGGGCATAGGGCTTGCGCCGCAAACGTCCGCCTGACGTTCGCTGCGTGAGATTTGATGATCATTTGAGCTATGGCGCAATGGGTCGGCTGTAGAGCCTGCCCACATTCAAAAAAACTACACTGGAGACAACAATGGGCTTTTTGAATCGGACGGTGTCGCAGCGCGTAATGCCCGCGGCTGCGCTGGTCGTCACACTAATATTGACCGCCTGCGGAGGCGGAGGTGGTGGCAGCAGCAGTTCGCCGGGAGAAAAAATCATCACGGCAATCACCTGCAGTGAAGTTAACGGCATCAAGATCCCCGCCTCGCAGATTGGCCTGCCGACAACAGGTGCCGTGGTGACGAGTTCATCGATCGTTGCGGCCAGTGGCAGTGGCTCGACCGCGATTGGCGAATATTGCCTCGTGTCGGGTCAGATCGCGCCCGCGACGGCAGGTGCTCCGAACATCGACTTTCAGCTCGCGCTGCCGACCCACTGGAACAACAAGTTCATGATGCTGGGCGGCGGCGGCTTTGACGGAACGATCCCCAACGTGGCGGGCAACGTTCCGAATGGACCCACGACCGCGCAGGTCCCGGTAGGCCGGGGCTATGCGGTCGCGGCCAGCGATTCGGGCCACCAGGCCAATGCCCTGGGAGCGCTCGACGGGTCGTTCTCGACCAATACCGAGGCCTACGCGAACTTCATGGGCGAAGCCCTCAAGAAGGTCCACGACGTCGCGCTCTATATCGTCAAGAAGCGCTACGCGGTCAACGGGGTCAGCGAGGCGTACTTTGCGGGCGGCTCGACCGGCGGACGCGAAGCCCTGACGGTCGCCCAACGCTGGCCTGAAGACTGGAGCGGAGTCATCGCCTACTACCCGGCCTATGACTTCACGACATTGAGCCTGCAGCAACTGCGGGTCACCGAGGGTTTTGCAGGGACAGACGCCTATCTGGACACCGCCAAGCGCGCCCTTCTCTATAACGCGGTCATGGCAACCTGCGACTCCCTCGACGGAGTCACCGACGGGCTCATCAGCAATGTGGCCGGATGCAACACGGCCTTTAACCCGTCGACGGCCGTCTACAACGGCGTCGCCCTGCGCTGTCCGGGTGGGGCTGACACGGGCGACACCTGTCTTTCGGACGCCCAGATCACCGCGCTCAATACCATGAACACGCCGCTCGTTTTCACCTATGCGCTCGCGAGCGGCGAAACCCAGTACCCGGGTTACAACGTCTGGGGAGCCGATCTGGGGCAGGGCAACACCACCCCTTTGGAGGCGACCGTCACGGAACTGGCGTTAGGCACGGTCCAGCCCGCCTATCCGCTTTTATCCACCATGATGTTTGATGGCCAGATCGCGGACCAGTTCGTGCGCTACACCGTCACCAACAACGTGAATCTGAACTCACTGACGTTCGATCCGGCAAGCGCAGGAACCTACGAGACGCAAATCAGTAACCTGTCCGCGCTCGATGCCGACAGCACCAATTTGTTGGCCTTCAATGCAAAAGGCGGAAAGCTGCTGATGCTGCACGGCACGGTCGATATGACGGTGAGCACGCGGGCCACCGAAAATTATTACAACGGACTTGTCTCGACCATGGGGCAAGACACGGTCAATAATTTTGTACGCTTCTACGAAATCCCGGGTTTACAGCATGCCGTCAGTTCCACCTTCAACGCCACCTACGATTCGCTCAGTGCGCTTGAGAACTGGGTCCAGCTTTCGGTTGCACCGGTCAATCAGGTGGTGACGGATACGAGCGGCGTGCCGGGCCGTACCCGGCCCCTGTGCCAGTATCCGACCTGGCCGCAATACAACGGCTCGGGTAACGTGAATGTCGCGAGCTCATTTACCTGCGTTCCATGACCTAGAACCGCGGTGTCAAAGGACCGCAGGGCACCTTTGACACCGCGTAAATCCAATTCTCCCACGCCTTCGCGGCCCCTTCGGGCCGCGTTTTAATTTGCCCGCCCGATTCACGGTTTCCTCTTGACCCATAACCGATAGAATCGAGGTCCGTCATGCGAGACCGAGGGCGAACGATGCCGAAAAATATTCTTCTAAACGCCTTTGATATGGTCTGCCCCGGACATATCCAGCAGGGCCTGTGGACCCATCCGCGCGATCGATCCTCTGATTATCTGGACCTTCACTACTGGCTCGATTACGCGCGGCTTCTGGAACGGGGCTTGTTTGACGGCATCTTCTTTGCCGACGTCGCGGGCGTCTACGACGTCTATGGTGGAAATCCTGATGCAGCCGTTCGCGGGGGCGTGCAAGTGCCGGTCAATGATCCGACGCTTGTCATTGCCGCGATGGCCGCGGTGACCGAGAACCTGTCTTTCGGTGTGACAGCGAACTTGAGCATGGAGCAACCGTTTCTTTTTGCACGGCGCATGTCGACTCTCGATCATCTCACGCGCGGGAGAATCGGCTGGAATATCGTCACGGGATATCTCGACAGCGCCGCCAGAGCCATTGGCCTGAACACCCAGATGGCGCATGACGACCGCTACGATCTCGCCGACGAGTACATGGAGCTGGTCTATAAACTCTGGGAGGCCAGCTGGGAAGATGGTTCGATCCTGCGCGACCGCAGCTCCGGCGTTTTTGCAGACCCGACCAAAGTGCATGTTGTGCATCACCATGGCAAGCAATACGAGCTCAATGCCATGCACTTGTGCGAGCCTTCGCCGCAGCGCACCCCTGTCCTCTACCAGGCTGGAGCGTCCGCGCGCGGTAAACAGTTTGCGGCGACGCATGCCGAATGCGTTTTTCTGAACGGTCAAGCCAAGCCTGCGATCGAAGCGATCGTCAAGGATATTCGCCAGCGCACCGAAGCTCAGGGACGGCAGGCCAACGACATCAAGATCTTCCTGGGTGCAACCGTCATCGCCGCTCGCACAGAGGCGCAGGCGCGCGAAAAATACGCCGAATATCAACGATACGCGAGCGAAGAAGGCGCGCTGGTGCACGCCGCGGCGTCGCTCGGAATCGACTTTGCCCGCTATGATCTGGACGAGCCCATCCAGACTGAAAAAACTCAGGCCATCGTCTCCAACGTCGAGGCCATGACGCGTGCGGCCGGTCCGCAATGGACCAAGCGTAAGCTCATCGAGCAGTTCAGGCTCGGAAGCCGTCAAGCTCCCCTCGTGGGATCAGCCGAACAAATCGCCGATGCGCTCATCGACTGGACGGGCGAGAGCGGCATCGACGGTTTTAATCTTGCACGCACGGTCGTGCCCGAGTGTTTTCAGGATTTCATCGAGTTGGTCGTTCCCATCCTGCAGGAGCGTGGCGCATTCAAGACCGAGTACCGAGCGGGTACCTTTCGCGAAAAGCTTTTCGGGCACGCGCGCCTGCCGGCAAGCCATCCTGCGGCCCGCCAGCGCGCTCAAGGCGACACCTCTGCCGCGTCGGCAGAATCTCGTTGAAGAGTTCGGATCAGCCGCTTTTGGTCGAGCACTTGCGGAGATCGCATTGACTCGGGCGCGCCGTTTGGGCAAAACCGGCTCTCTCATCGTCCTCGTGCTCTGCGAGGTTGGGGGCATGAGCGTCTGGTTCTCCGCTGCGGCCATTGTGGGCATCATCGAACAATCCCATACGGCTTCGTCCTGGCAGATCACCCTTTTGACGAGTGCCGTGCAGGCCGGATTCGTGTTCGGGACGATTTCGAGCGCCCTTCTCGCCTTGGCCGATCGTTACGATCCCCGTCACCTGTTCGCACTTTCCGCGCTCACGGCCGGGCTCGCCACCGGGTGCCTCGCTCTTCTGGAGCCCGTAGGCCCGGCCGTCATCATCCTGCGTTTTGTCACAGGCGCCTGTATGGCCGGTGTCTATCCGGTCGGCATGCGGCTCGCCGCGAGCTGGGCCAAAGGCGATCTGGGTCTTCTCATCGGGATCCTGGTGGGAGCCTTGACCCTCGGTTCGGCAGCCCCGCACGGCTTGGCCGCGGTGGGCGGCTGGAGCTGGCGCGCGGTCTATGGCATTGCAGCGTCCTTGGCCTGCCTTTCGGGAATCGCGATCCTCGCCTGTACGGTCGGACCCAATCTGACGCGCGCAGCGCGGATCAACCTGGACGCGCTTGCCGAGATCTGGCGCAACAAGGCTATCCGTCTGGCCAATCTCGGTTATCTGGGGCATATGTGGGAGCTCTACGCGATGTGGGCCTGGCTTGCTGTGTTTCTGCAGTCGAGCTTCCTGGCAAGGGCCCTTTTGCAACCCAGGCGAGACGCCGAAATCCTGGCGGCAGCGGCGATCGGAGCGGGCGCGGTCGGAGCCTGGCTCGGCGGTGTCTTGGCCGACCGCCTGGGTCGCACCGCCGTCACCATCGGCGCCATGGCGGCCAGCGGAACCTGCGCGGTTGTCATGGGCCTCTCGTTCGGTGGCCCAGTGTGGATCGTCGCGCCCATCGCCATCTTGTGGGGAATCACCGTCATTGCGGATTCGGCGCAGTTTTCGGCGAGCATTGCTGAACTGTCCGCACCCGCGTCCGTGGGCACGCTCCTTACGGCCCAAACCTGTGCCGGATTCTTGCTGACGCTGGTGAGCATTCACCTCGTGCCTGTTCTCGTTTCCCGCTTCGGTTGGGCAGGTGCCTTCAGCACCCTGGCAGGAGGTCCCCTCCTCGGATGCATCGCCATGGCGCAGCTTCGAGGTCATCCTGATTCCAGAAAACTCGCGGGCGGAAGGCGCTAGGCCCCTGGCCGCCTTGCCCCGTGTTGCCGATCAAGGCCGACTCGTTTACCTTCGGCTTAGGGCCGCATACGCGCTTTCTTCTTTGCGCCTTCTTCTTTGCGCCTTCTTGGAGCTCTTGCATGTCATCAGAGGACAACACCGATTCGATCTACGAGCGCGCCGGAGGCGCCGATGGACTGCATCGCGTCGTGGCCGAGTTCTATGCGTCGATCTTCGAGGATCCGATCCTCACGCCCGTCTTCGGCCATCCCGTCGAGACACACGTCGAGCATCTTTGTGCTTTCCTGGGCGAAGTGTTCGGGGGACCCAAGCGCTACACGCAAGAGTTCGGCGGCTTTCCTGCGATCGTAAAGGTCCATCGAGGCCGCAAGATCACCGAGCCCGAGCGTGCGCGCTTTGTCGAACTCTTTCTGAAGGCAGCCGACGCGCAGGCAATGGGCGCCGATCCGAGGCTGCGCGAGGCTGTCAGAAGCTGTATCGAGTTCGGAAGCGAAATCGCCATGGTCAATTCCAACGCCCAAAGCGATGCCGAACTGCACGCCCAGCGCGAGATGCCCGACTGGCACTGGTAGCTGTCGCACCGGCGGATCAAGTAAAGCGCGCTTTAGGCGAGCATCCCCGTGCCCTTCGTTTTGGCGTGGGAGGTCACGCGCCGCTTGCGTGCGAGCTTCATAAGATTGCTCTCGCTGGTGCAAGCGCCGATGGTTTGGGCCGGCGCGCGCGACAGGCTGATATACGCGTGCCCGATGCGGCTGTCGAAATAGAGGGAATCGCCGCGCTTAAGACGCAGGGCCTCGCCGTGTTCGAAGTGGACCTCGATGACGCCGCTTAGCACGTAGATGAACTCCTCGCCGTCGTGGCGTGCGTAATCCTCGGGTCCGTTGATCTTGCGCGCGATGATCGTGGCTAGGATCGGACTCATCTGCTTGCCCACGGCCTGCGTACCCAGAAACTCGTAGGACATGGAGACACCACGATAGCTGACCCCCTGACCGGAACGGGTCACGATGGGTCGATCCAGTCGCGCCACTGGTTCACCCTGTCCCGAGAACATGGCGCCCAGATCCATCTCCAGCGCGCGTCCCAGGGCCGAGAACTTCTCATAGCTTAAGGCGAGCTGACCACGTTCGGCACGCGAAATGGTGGTAATCGATACCCCAGACTGCGCGGCCACCTGCGCGAGCGTCCACCTGTGTGCCTTGCGCGCGGCGCGCAAGCGCTTGCCGAAGGTAGCGCGATCGAGCGTTTGTGGTTTGGTCTTCTGCGCGACAGTCACTCTTTTGTCTCCATCCGCCCCCCGCGGGGATCCTGCAGGTTTTCTGGCGGCGTTCCAACCCTGGCTGTGGCCATCATCTTCCTAGAGGGTGCCGAAAAATTTGCAGATATGCAAATTTTTCTTTAGACTCGTTTGCACTTTGCTCCCGGATATTTCCCATTCCCATCTCCTCCACCCGGTTCTCGGGAACGGGCCCATCGCTCATGCCGTAAGGTGTAACCGTGTCCGACTGGAGGCGGCCGCATGAGCGAGCACGCCGACTTCATCGTGATCGGAGCCGGAATCGCAGCGGCATCGGTCGGATACTGGCTGGCGCCGCACGGCCGCGTTGTCCTGCTCGAACGCGAGTCGCAACCGGGTTACCACTCGACCGGGCGTTCGGCTGCGCTCTTCATGGAAAGTTATGGAACCGCCCAAGTCAGAGCGCTCACAGGTGCCAGCCGCGCGTTCCTCTCTACGCCCCCTCCGGGATTCACGAACCACCCGCTTTTGACCCCCCGGGGCGCCATGATGGTCGCCATGCCCGAGCAAAAGGAGCTGCTTTTCGAACATTTCGAGATCCTGCGATCCCAGAGTCCGCGTGCGGCCTTGCTCTCGCAGCGAGAGACACTCGAGCGCGTCCCCGTCCTCGTCACCGAAAAAATCCTCGGCGCGACTTTCGAGGACGACGCGCAGGACATGGACGTTCATGCCATCCATCAAGGCTATCTGCGCGGAATCCGCGCCGAGAAGGGCCAGATCATCGGCAATGCGGAAGTAAGGGTGATGAGCAAAACCGCGGAGTCCTGGACGATCGAAGCGGGCGGGACGGCCTACGTCGCACCCGTGGTCCTCAACGCCGCCGGAGCCTGGGCCGATCGCGTCGCAGGCCTGGCCGGGGTCTCCCCGATCGGACTGGAACCGCGGCGCCGATCGGCATTCATCTTCGCGCCCCCGCCGGGTGTGGCGATAGCGCATTGGCCGGCCGTCATGAGCGTGGCCGAGGATTGGTATTTCAAGCCCGATGCCGGCATGCTCCTCGGATCGCCAGCGAACGTCGATCTGGTCGAGCCCCAGGATGTGCAACCCGAGGAGCTCGATATCGCGACCGGAATTGCGCGGATCGAGGAGATGACGACGCTGCGGATTCGCAGGCCCACGCGGACCTGGGCGGGGTTGCGCTCGTTCGTCGCCGACGGCGATCTCGTGGGCGGATTCGATCCGAAGGCCCCCGGTTTCTTTTGGGTGGCAGCCCAAGGTGGCTATGGCATCCAGACGTCGGCTGCGATGGGCGAGGCCTGTGCGGCTCTCGTGCGCGGCCTTCCCATTCCCCAGCACATCGCCGACTATGGCCTCACGGAAGCGATGCTCAGTCCGAAGCGTCTGAGCACCTTGGCCGTGCGCACCTTGGGTCCCGATTGAATCTTGACTGGATCGCGACCCAACTCCTTACCTGGACCTATTGATCATGCGCGTGTTTAGCGGATCCCTCGCCACGGAAACCAATACCTTTGCCCCCATGCCCACGGGCCTTTCCTCGTTCAAGGACCGCGGCTACTATCGCGCCGGAGAGCATCCAAACCGGCTCACCATGTTCTCCGGACCGCTCTGGGCGGCGCGCCAGCGCGGCCGCGAAAAGGGGTGGGACCTCGTCGAAGGCGTCGTCGCCGGCGCGCAGCCCAGCGGTATCACCACGCGCCATGCTTACGAGACTTTGCGTGATGAACTCCTCTCGGACCTGCGGGCAGCACTGCCCGTGGATATGGTCTTGCTCGGCTTGCACGGAGCCATGGTCGCCGATGGATACGACGACTGCGAGGGCGATCTCCTCGAGCGCGTACGCAAGATGGTCGGCCCCAAGGTCGTCGTCGGCGCCGAACTCGATCCGCACAACCATCTGACCTCCGCGATGGTCGACAACGCCGATCTGCTCATCGCGTTCAAGGAGTATCCGCACACCGACATCCTCGAGCGTGCCTTTGAACTCGTCGATCTTTGTGCGGCCAAAGTCGAGGGCCAGATCCACCCTGTCGCCGCAGTCGTCGACTGCGCGATGATCGTCTCGGTGCACACCTCGCGCGAGCCGGCCCGCGGATTCGTCGATCGGCTGCAGGCGATGGAAGGCCACGACGGCGTGCTGTCCATCTCGATCTCCCACGGCTTCGCCTGGGGCGACGTTCCCGAGATGGGGACCAAGGTACTGGTCTACACCGACGGCAATGCCGACCAGGCCCAGGCGCTTGCGCGCCGCCTGGCCGACGAACTGATCGGTATGCGCGAGCAGCTGCGCATCCAACAGCCCGACATCGACGGCGCCCTCGACGAAGCACTGGCTTTCGCGGGACATCCCGTTGTCATCTCGGATGGGGCCGACAATCCGGGAGGCGGCGCCGCCGGCGATTCGACCTTTCTCTTAAGGCGCATGATCGAGCGCGGCATCACCAATGTGGCCCTGGGACCGCTCTGGGACCCGGGAGCGGTCCGGATCGCCTTCGACGCCGGCGAGGGCGCGCGGGTGGCGCTTCGCATCGGCGGCAAGATCAGTCCCCTCTCAGGTGAGCCGATCGATCTCGTGTGTACTGTCAAGGCGCTTAGGGCGGAGATGGTCATGACCGGACTTGCCAACACGCCGATGGCCTTGGGCGACTGCGCGCTCGTGGAGACGGCCGGTATCGAGATTGTTCTCATCACTCTGCGAAACCAGGCCATGGGCACGGATCTGTTCACCCAGCTTGGATGCGATCTCGCCCAAAAGAAGATCATCGTAGTAAAGTCGTCCCAGCACTTCTATGCTTCGTTCTCGAAGGTGGCAAAACACGTGATCTACGCCTCGGCGCCAGGTGCCGTCACCGTCGACCTCGCGACCTTGCCTTATCGGAGGATCCGCCGTCCCAAGTGGCCGCTGGACGACTAGTTCGGCCTCTCAACTGGATCCCCGTTTCCCCACAGGCCTGCCACTGGAGTAGCGAAGATGCAAAGAAAAATGCGTGCCCTGCTCGTTTTCGCGGTCTCGGGACTTTTGACCCTGATTGGGGCCGCACCCGTGCTCGCGCAGACCAAGACGCTCAAAATCGTCGCCCACGCCGACGTGAAGATCCTAGACCCCACCTTCACGACCGCCTACATCACGCGCAACTTCGGCTACATGGTCTATGACATGCCCTTCGGCCAGGACAGCAACGGCGTGCCCAGGCCCCAGATGGTCGACAAGTACACGACCTCCAAGGACGCCAAGCTCTGGACCTTCACGCTCAGACCCAATCTCAAGTTCTCTGACGGCTCGCCCGTGACCGCCGACGACGTTGTCGCATCGCTTGAGCGCTGGACGGCACGCGACAGCATCGGGCGCGCGATGACGGCGATCTCCGATGCGCAATGGAAGGCTGTCGATGCGCACACCTTTACCCTTACGCTAAAGGAGCCTTTCGGACTCGTTCTCGAGGGACTCTCCAAACCGTCGGGCTTTCCCCCCGTCATCATGCCGGCTCGCATCGCCAAGCTTCCGACCACTTCGCCGATCACCGAGGTTCTGGGCTCCGGACCCTATATCTTCAAGCGGGACGAATGGGTGCCGGGCAACAAGGTGGTGTTCGTACGCAATCCCAACTATGTCCCGCGCACCGAACCCGCGAACGCGCTTTCCGGCGGCAAGAAGATCACCTTCGACCGCGTCGAATGGCTCTATATTCCGGATTCCAATAGCGCGATCGCCGCGCTTCAAAAAGGCGAGGTCGACTTCGTCGAGATCGTCCCACCCGACTACATCACCCCCCTGCGCGCCGATCCGAACGTGAAGCTCGGCTCGGGAGGACCCTGGCAGGGCTGGCTCGTTCTCAATCAGCTCTTTCCCCCATTTAACAATCCCAAGGCCCGCCAGGCGCTTTTGAAAGCCGTGAACCAGGAGCGCTTCATGGCCGGGATGGGATTCCCGCTCGATATGCGCATGGCCTATTGTCCGAGCTTTTTCACCTGCGGCGGGCCAAACGAGACCGCGGCCGGGTCCGAGCCGTATCGGACGCCCGACGTGGCCAAGGCCAAACAGATGTTGGCCGACGCCGGCTACAAGGGAGAAAAAGTGGTTCTCCTCGTGCCCAGCGATGTCACCTACCTGAACGCCGAAGCGCTCATCGCAGCACAGACGCTGCGCAGCATCGGGGTCAATGTCGATATGCAGACGATGGACTGGGCTTCCATCGGGGCGCGCCGCGCCAAGCGCGACCCTCCCGAGTCGGGGGGCTGGAACGTGTACTCCACGGTGGCCGGGGGATTCGACGTCAATTCGCCCATCAATAGCGCCTATCTGGGCGCGGCCTGCGGCAACACCCTGCCAGGCTGGCCTTGCGATAAGGAACTCGACGAACTGCGGACCGCGTGGCTGAAGGAAACCGTACCCGCCAAGCGCAAGGAGCTGCTGGACGCCTTCCAGACGCGCGCCTTTCAGGCCGTACCCTACATTCCCACCGGGCAGTACGAGCCGGCCTTCGCAGTTCGCAAGGAGATCAAAGGCTACGAAAAGCTCTGGGGTGGACTGCCTTTGGTCTGGCTTCTCGACAAGTAGCGTGAACGGGCCCAGGGTTGTGTCCCGCGGCATGGGCCTCATAGGGAAGTCCGCATGACCTACCTCGTGCGCCGGCTGTTGGCAACGCTTCCCGTCATGGCCGTGGTCGCTGTCCTGGTGTTTCTGCTGATCCACCTCGCGCCAGGGGATCCGGCCGCGCTCATCGCGGGCGACTTGGCCACGGGCGAGGACATCGCCAAGCTGCACGCAGCGCTGGGCCTGGATCGGCCCCTTTTGCAGCAGTTTCTGATCTGGATTGGGCACGTCCTGACGGGGGATCTGGGCACCTCGATCTTTACCCAGGTTCCGGTGACCGAACTTCTCGCGCAGCGCATGGGACCGACGCTGTCGATCGCGTTTTTGACGATGGCGCTCACCCTCATCGTCGCCGTGCCCTTGGGAACACTTGCGGCCTATCGCGCGCGCAGCTGGGTCGATCGCCTTGTGATGCTCTTTGCGGTCCTGGCCTTCTCGGTTCCCGTCTTCCTCGTGGGCTACGTTCTCATTTTCACCTTCTCCATCAAGCTCGGCTGGCTGCCGGTCCAAGGCTATGTGCCGCTTTCAGCGGGCATGGGCTCTTGGCTGCGCAGTCTTGTTCTGCCCTCGGTGAACCTGGCCTTGGTCTATATCGCGCTGATCACCCGCATGACGCGCGCAACGGTGCTCGAGGTCCTCAAAGAAGACTACATCCGCACCGCCCGGGCCAAGGGCCTGGGCGTGCTTGCCGTCCTTGGACATGCCCTTCGCAACGCGGCCATACCGATTGCGACGACGGTGGGCATCGGGATCGCGCTTTTGATTGGGGGCGTCGTCGTGACCGAGACCGTCTTCGCCATCCCCGGCATCGGCCGACTCGTGATCGACTCGGTCCAGCGCCACGACTATCCGGTGATCCAGAGCGTTCTTCTGATCTCGGCTGCGATCTACGTGCTGGTGAACCTCATGATCGATCTGAGCTACCGCTTCTTCGATCCCCGCATCGTCTACTAGTCATGGCCAGCGCATCCGCTCCCGCTTCGGCCCCGCCACTGGCAAGCCTCGCAGACCCGCTCGATGCGGAACTTGCGCGGCAGGGCCCCTTTGGATTCGTGTGGCGCAATCCGACCCTCGTTTTGGGGATCGTGATGTTGATCGTCATCGCGACCCTGGCGATCGCAGCGCCCGTGCTCGCACCTTATGATCCGCAGGATATCGATCCGGCCACGCGCCTCGAACCCTCTTCGCTGAATCACTACTTCGGCACCGACGCCCTGGGGCGCGATGTCTTAAGCCGCGCGCTCTGGGGAGGCCGTGTCTCACTCATCGTGGGTCTTTCGGTCGCGCTGCTGGCGACCGTCGGGGGTATTTTTCTCGGGCTCCTTGCGGGATTCGTTCGCCTGGCCGACGAACCCGTGATGCGCGTCATGGACGGCCTCATGGCCATTCCCGGGGTGCTCTTGGCCATCGCTCTCATGGCGGTGACGCGTGCAAGCCTTCTGACCGTCATCATCGCCATCACCGTTCCCGAGGTCCCGCGCATGGTTCGACTGGTCCGTTCCCTGGCCCTGACGTTGCGCGAGCAGCTTTTTGTCGAGGCGGCACGCGCGGTCGGAACGCGACTGCCGACCATACTCTGGCGTCATGTCCTTCCCAACATGCTGGCCCCGCTCCTGGTTCAGGCGACCTTTGTCGCGGCGTCGGCGGTCCTAATCGAAGCGGCACTCTCGTTTCTGGGAGTGGGAATACCGACCGAGACCCCGAGTTGGGGCAACATGATGGCCGAGGGACGCAACTATGTGGCGGTGGCCTTTCATATCATCGTCTACCCGGGCCTCCTTCTCGCCGCGACCGTGCTTGCGATCAACATGGTCGGCGACGGCCTGCGCGACGCGCTGGATCCGCGGCTTGCGCGCCAGCTCTGACCGACCCCGTGGCCCATCCCTCTTCCCCTTCCAGCGAACAACCCGACGCTTTGCTTCTGGAAGTGGACGCCCTTGCGACCTCCTTTTCTACCTTGGATGGGCGCGCACGTGCGGTCAACGGTGTTTCCTTCGTTCTGAACGCCGGGGAGACCCTGGGCATCGTCGGTGAATCCGGGTGCGGCAAGAGCATCACGGCGCTGTCGATCCTGCGGCTCGTGCCAACACCCCCGGGCCACCATGAAGGTCACGTCCGCTTCCGGGGCCGCGATCTATTGGGGCTTTCCGAACGGGCCATGCGCACCATCCGCGGCAATCGCATCTCGATGATCTTCCAGGAGCCGATGTCCTCCCTAAACCCGGTCTTGACGGTCGGACGCCAGATCGCGGAAACCCTCGAGGTCCATCAAAAACTCAGTCGCCGTGACGCGCTCGCGCGCGCCACCGAGATGCTGGCACTTGTGCAGATTCCTGAGCCTGCACGCCGCGTCCATGAATATCCGCATCAGCTCTCCGGAGGCATGCGCCAGCGCGTGATGATCGCACTG